>CAZCFZ010000019.1:67753-68909 GCA_964498065.1 uncultured Ignavibacteriaceae bacterium | reverse complement strand
ACCTGGTTCAAACATGGCTGCCCAGCTTAATTCAAAAATATAAAGCCGATATGGTTATTGCCAACGGAGAAAATGCTTCCGACGGCAAAGGCTGTACCGAGAAAGAAGGTAAAATACTTTTCGATATCGGCGTTCATGTTATTACCGGCGGAAATCATACTTGGGACAAGCATCAGTCGCAGGAATATTTGAAAAAGGAATCACGGGTAATACGACCTCTTAATTATCCCAAAGGTACTTACGGAAACGGTTATTATGTTGCGGAAACTAAGAAAGGAAAAGTCGCGGTCATTAATCTGCAGGGCAGAACTTTTATGTCGTCGATTGACTGTCCTTTTAGATCTGCCGATTGGGTGCTTTCCAAATTGAAGAATGAAACAAATTTAATCTTTATTGATTTTCATGCGGAAGCAACAGCCGAAAAGCTTGCGATGATAAATTATCTTGACGGTAAGATTAGTGCTTTAGTCGGTACTCATACTCATATTCAAACATCGGATGAAAGAATATTTCCGAATGGTTCGGGTTACATTACTGATGTGGGTATGACTGGACCCTATGAATCGGTTATCGGTATGAAAACAATAGCAGCTATAAACAGGTTTATATACCAAACTCCTCAGAAATATGAAACTGCGGAAAATGACGTACATCTAAGTGCGGTATATTTTAAAATTGATACTGACAGCGGAAAAACCGTTGAACTTGAAAGAATACTCTTTCCGGATTTCATAAAGAAAATAGAAGCCACATAATTTAAATATCAAGATTGTCAGCTCGAGCATACTTGCCTGCCGGCAGGAAGGGTCGAGGCATGTGTATTGAAATATGTCATAGTTCGACTCCGCTCACTATGACACTTAAGCAAACTGTTATTCTACAAAGTAATTGATTGTGAATGATTAATTTCCCCTTGCCAAGAATTGATTCAGATGAAAAGATAAGGGATCTGTTATTGCCTTACTGCCGTTTAAAAAACGGTGAGGTCTGGAATGATCCTACGGGAAAGCATAAAGTCGGGTGTTTAGATGCATCTGACAATTCTTATGTTAATAAGCTGATGAATAATGAAAAGGCAGTTCTTGCAATCCATGATCCGCCTTATAACTTTGTAGCTTTCGAGGAAAGAGATCTTAAAAATTTTATTGAGTGGTGC
>CAZCFZ010000019.1:64966-67653 GCA_964498065.1 uncultured Ignavibacteriaceae bacterium | reverse complement strand
GCACAAAAGCCGCTAAAGGCAATTAACAGAATAGTACTGGCAAGCAGTAAAAAGAATGAGATTGTTTTAGACTTCTTTGCACACTCGGGGACTACTTTATTGGCTTCGGAAATAAATGAAAGAAGATGTTTTACATTGGACATCGATCCGATTTTTTGTGAAATTACAATTAGAAGATTGGAAAATTTTAGGAAGAATGGGAAATTAGGCTGGCAGAATTCCAATCCATTTGAGGAAGAAATTAAGAAAGACGGAAAGCTGCGGAAATATTTAAATGAAACGATTGGATATAAGGAAAAAGAAGTAGTCGGCAAAGAGTAGTAAACAAATTAATTGCAGTTGACAGTAAGCAAAAAAGGATAGGCAAAAAGACAGTAGGCAATAGACAAAAAGATTAATAAAGTAGATATTAAATTAGTCAAATGATTTGTTAATGTTAAAAAAAGGAATGTGATACGAAAAATGATTTTAATTGATGGTAAAAAAATAGCAGCAGAAATAAAAGAAGAATTAAAACAGGAAATAAGCAAATTAATTAAAGAAGGGA
The DNA here is from genome assembly GCA_964498065.1 of uncultured Ignavibacteriaceae bacterium. Lineage (GTDB taxonomy): Bacteria > Bacteroidota > Ignavibacteria > Ignavibacteriales > Ignavibacteriaceae > FEN-1297. Next base: position 67,106 of record CAZCFZ010000019.1, on the reverse strand, counting down.
AAAATGTTCCGGGGCTTGTTACAATTTTAGTGGGTGATAATCCTGCATCCGAAATTTATGTAAGAAGTAAAGGCAAAGCTTGTGAAGAAATCGGTATGAGATCTAAAGCTGAACAAAGAAACGCCGACATTTCGGAAAAAGAACTTCTGGACTTAGTTGATAAATACAATAACGATCCCAATTACCATGGAATTTTAGTTCAACTTCCTCTGCCGAAACATATTGATGAAGATAAAGTAATTCAAAAAATTAATCCTCAAAAGGATGTAGACGGATTTCATCCGATAAGCGTAGGAAATCTTGTTATCGGTAAAGAAACATTTGTTTCATGTACTCCGGCGGGAATACAAGAATTATTGACCAGATATAATATTGAAACCAAAGGCAAACATGTTGTAGTTTTAGGGCGAAGTAATATCGTTGGAAAACCGATTGCAAACATAATGCTTCAGAAAAAAGAAGGAGCAAATTCAATTGTTACTGTCTGTCATTCTGCTGCAAAAAATCTTTCCGAATACACAAAGCAGGCAGATATTTTAATAGCTGCAATCGGACAGCCGAGATTTGTTACTGCAGATATGGTCAAAGACGGTGTTGTAGTTATTGATGTCGGAATAAATAGAATACCTGATTCAAACAGACCTAAAGGTTACCGGGTTGTAGGTGATGTAGATTTTGATAATGTTTCTAAAAAAGCTTCTTACATTACTCCTGTGCCGGGCGGCGTAGGACTAATGACCATAGCAATGTTATTAAAAAATACTTATAAAGCATATTTAAGATACGGGGTTTAAAATGAATACATCAGCTTCAGAAAACAAAGTTTCTCAAGAGTTTCTTGAAAAGACTTTACATGATTTTTACTGCAAGGATGAATCATGTAAAGGATGGGAAACAAACGTTGTAACGCAGCCGAAAGCAGTAAATCATATTGTAGGTGTAGGTGCAGAAAGAATTGCCGCTGGTTTGGGCATTGGTGAAGTATTGCCTGATAAAGGTCTGGCTAAAAAAATTGATCATACCCTTTTAAAACCGGAAGCTACGCCGAAAGAAGTTAGGGAACTTTGTGAAGAAGCCAGAAAGTTTGATTTTGCTTCTGTTTGTATAAATCCCTGCCATGTTTCCCTCTGCTATGATTTGTTAAAAGATACTGATGTTAAAGTCTGTACAGTAATCGGATTTCCCTTAGGCGCTAATACAACAGAGACGAAAAGATTTGAAGCCGAACAGGCAATTAACAACGGCGCCCAGGAAGTTGATATGGTAATAAATATAGGCCAGCTTAAAAGCGGGAATTATGATTATGTCTTTAACGATGTAAACCAGGTTGTACTTGCGGCAAAAAAACACGGAGCTGTCTGTAAAGTTATTCTTGAAACTGCTTTATTAACCGATGAAGAAAAAATTAAAGCTTGTATAATCTGCAAAGATGCAGGTGCCGATTTTGTAAAAACTTCAACCGGATTCAGCAAAGGCGGCGCCACTGCCGGTGATGTGGCTTTGATGAAATACGTAGTCGGCAGTTCCGTTGGTGTTAAAGCTTCGGGAGGCATCAGGTCCAGGGAAGATGCCGATGCAATGATAGCAAGCGGCGCAGATAGAATCGGCGCAAGCGCAAGTGTAAAAATTATGCTCGGCGGTAAAAGCGATAGTAAATATTAATTATTTGATTAAAAGTGAGATGGCTAAAAAATGCTTTTGTCATTTCGACCAGAGGGAGAAATCTTTCCTTTGAAAAAGATTTCTCGGTCGTCCGGACAACTCCTTTGGAGATGACTCCCTCGAAATGACACTTACTTACTTTTTAGACAACCTCATTAAGATAGGCTATTAATGATTCTTGATATCGTTGTTAAAAAAACCGATGACGGTTGTACGGCAGAAATTCCAAGTTTGAAAGGTTGTGAATGCTGGGCTCATGATGAGGACACAGTTCTGGATAAAATCTTAGATCTCGCAGCTTATTATTTGAAGAGTGATGTAAAGAAATTTAAAGTCGATAAAGCAAGGGGAAGCAGAAATAAAATCATTTATAAATTAGTTTTTAATAAAAGCAATTCGTGATATCATTTAAAACTGAGAAGAGAAAGCAGAAAATAATTTCTGTGGCCAATGCCAGGCAGAAATCGTTAAAAATTGT
>CAZCFZ010000019.1:0-64866 GCA_964498065.1 uncultured Ignavibacteriaceae bacterium | reverse complement strand
TCAAGAATTTAATAAGATTGAAAAAGTGCTCGGTGAATTAAAATTACCGGGAGATAAATCGATCTCCCACAGGGCTGTTATGTTTTCCTCAATGGCTAAAGGGACTTCTAAGATCTACAATTTATCGGACGGCGAGGATGTGAAATCGACTCAAAAGTGTTTTATTAAACTTGGGGCAGAAATAATTAATTGCGGAGATCATTTAAAAATAAAGGGGTGCGGCTACAAAGGATTTAAAAAACCAAAGGGAAATCTTGACGCAGGAAATTCCGGGACAACAACAAGATTGATAAGCGGAATTTTAATTGCGCAGGATTTTGAATCGACAATTATAGGTGATGCATCCCTAACAAAAAGACCTATGAAAAGAATAATTACTCCTCTTTCATTAATGGGTGGTAAAATAAAATCTACGGAAAATTTTACGTTGCCTCTGCATATCTCTCCTGCAAATAAAATTATTCCTATAAGATATGAATTGCCTATAGCCAGCGCACAAGTAAAAAGTGCCGTATTATTAGCCGGCCTGCATTGTGAAAATGAGACTACTGTTGTAGAAAAATTACCGTCGAGAGATCATACCGAAAAAATGCTTGGATTAAAAACAGAACATCTCGGGGGAAAAAAAATCAGCTATGTCTCAAAAGAAAATTATCCTTCTGAAAAAAAATATTTTGTCCCGTCAGATTTTTCAACTGCTGCTTTTTTTATCGTACTCACGCTTTTATCCGAAAATTCGGTTTTACGAATTAAAGATGTTTCTCTCAATAAAACAAGGACAGGACTTTTAACGGTATTAAAAAATATGGGCGCTAGAATAGAAATTGAAAACCAGAGAGAAATTGCCGGAGAGAGTCTTGGAGACATAATTGCTTATTCCGGTAAATTGCAAAATGTTGAAACACCTGAAGAAATAATTCCGAATATTATTGATGAGATTCCTATTCTAACAATTGCCGGAGTGTTTGCCGAAGGTCCTTTTAAAATAAATAATGCGGCAGAGTTAAAAGGCAAAGAAACCGATAGAATAAAAGCTATGTGTCATAATCTCAAGTTGCTTGGTCTCTCAGTGCATGAATATGAAGACGGATTTACGGTTTCAGGAGATTTAAAGAATGAAAAAGTTGTTTTTGAAAGTTTTGAAGACCATCGAATAGCAATGGCTTTTGCAGTTATGTCTCTTCTATTGAAACAAGGCGGAAAAGTTAATAACTTTAATTGTGTTAATATTTCAAATCCGAATTTTCTTTCTCAAATAAAATTAATAACTAGGTAAAATATGGCTGAAGTACAATTAAAAAACGTAACTAAAGTCTATGAGGGGGGAAATGTTGCAGTAAAAGATGTAAACATTAATATAAACGACCGGGAATTCGTTGTGCTGGTCGGACCTTCAGGCTGCGGTAAATCGACTACTTTGAGAATGGTTGCAGGCTTGGAAGAAATTACGGAAGGAGAATTATTTATTGATGGTAAGCTTGTTAATAATGTTTCTCCGAAAGACAGAGATATTGCAATGGTTTTTCAAAATTACGCACTTTATCCGCACATGACTGTCTTTGAAAATATGGCTTTTGGACTTAAGCTCAGAAAATTCGATAAGAATGAAATTAAAACCAGGGTTACCGATGCAGCAAAAATTTTAGGTCTTGAAGAATATCTAAATAGAAAACCAAAAGCACTTTCGGGCGGACAGCGGCAGAGGGTAGCCGTTGGAAGAGCGATTGTAAGAAAGCCGAAAGTATTTTTATTTGATGAGCCGTTAAGCAACCTTGATGCAAAACTTCGTGTGCAGATGAGAACACAAATTTCCAAGCTTCATCAAACTCTTAACGCAACAATGATTTACGTAACTCATGATCAAACAGAAGCTATGACCATGGGAGACAAAATTGTTATTATGAAAGACGGGATCATTCACCAGATTGATACTCCGTTAAACTTATACAATTATCCTGCAAATAAATTTGTTGCAGGGTTTATCGGCAGCCCGTCCATGAATTTTATAGATGGAAAAATTTTCACAGATAACGGTTTGGTATTTAAAAGCAGCGGGGGAGAATTTTCAATTAAATTAAATAACGGGTACGAAGAAAAGTTAAAACCGTATTTAACTAAAAATATTTCTTTGGGAATCCGTCCGGAAGATATTTATGATGCGGCTAATTTTGAATACCAGCCTCACTTCAAAAAATTAGATGTTAACCTTGATGTTGTCGAACCGATGGGGAATGAAATATTTCTTTATTTTAATCTGGAAAACTCACAATTCGTAGCAAGAATTCCGGCTAGGGAAATGCCCCAGGCAGGAAAATCAAGAAGTCTTATGTTTGATTCAGGTAAACTGCACTTTTTCGATTCCGAAACGGAAAAAACTATTAAATAATAAGATGATTTCCCTTTGTCTTAAATTGTTTGTCTCACTCTTCCTTTTAATTAAAGGGATATTACTTTTATAAATTTATTATCTGATGCTCGAATTTATTTATATAAGGATATTCTGTCTTGCTTTTTTTGAAGCGGTAATGTATTTAAAAAACCCTATCTAATCTTTCCCTTGGGAAGGGAAAGACTTATTCCCAATTATGTCTTTACATATTTCATTCTAACATTTTTATTAGAATTTGAGTCATCCGTTTTGTACGATCCGCGGGATGGATAGATAGAATTATAAACGTTAAGTAATTATTTTCAACAAGCCCTTCCATTTTCAAGGGAAGGGTTGGGATGGGTTTATAATTTGAAAAAACTTAGCTAGTATCTTAAATGTTTTGGAAATGCTTCTTTAATTCTGACAAAACATAATCTAAATTATTTATAACATCCTCATTCTTAAAACGTATTACTCTTAAGCCGAAATGATTTAATATCTTGGTTCTTTCTTCATCATGTTTTAATCTATAGCTATGATATTTTCCATCCAGTTCCACAATTAATTTTTCTTCATGACAATAAAAATCACACACAAAAAATGTCTCTTTACCCTTTATATCATGGGAAAAAGGATTTTGCCTTAAAAATTTTTTACCGCAAATTTGCTTTCTTCGCAAGCTTTCCCATAAAATTATTTCACCTTTTGTCGGATTCTTTCTCAATGCTCTACAAATAGATTTTGCAATTTCAGTAAGTTCTGTTCTCTTATTGAAACTCATTTAAGATTCTTATTTAATATTTAGTCCATATAAAACAATTTATTCTGTTTTAAAAATAAAATATAATCGCAGAATCCCCGCTCTATTCTACTATTTTAGATGTAATGAAATCTAACTTGAGGGATAAACCTTTTAGTCAGGCAAATTATCATTTTTATCATTCTAGTTTAAAAACCACAATTGATCCTGTCAGAAAGTATAGTCTTGATTGTTTCAAGACAATAAGAATACTTAAAAGATTTATATATCAGTTAAAAATATTATAAATTTATTATCTGATGCTCGAATTTATTAATCGTAAGTTCTTCAAATATCCGCTTAATAATATCAGCACTGTATTTATTAGCAAAATAAATGAAGTTTATTTCCCGCTCCTGCAGAATGGCATTAGGTAATACGGCACTGGAGACTTTATCAATCTGCCTTAAAGTAATTTCATGTTTCCTTTTTTGAGCTTCGGAAGCTTTGTTTTTTAATTCGTCAAGATGATGAAATATCTTTTGTTTATACTTTGAGCTTGTATCGCTGATGGTCTTATCAAATTCAAATAATTTCTCTTTAAGTTGATCAAATGCAATTTCAATCTGGTTAGAGGCATTGCCAAAAGTTTCTTCCACGGAAACTTTTGAAATCGAATCTATAACTTTCTGCTTTAAATTTTCAGGATCAAGGAATAATTCCGTTAGATCTATATCGTACTTTTCAATAATTGAAAAAATATTTTTTTCAACTATAGTTGCCGAAGATCGTGGATAGATGATCGGCGATTCAATTTTATAAAAATCATAAAGAGGCATAATCTGTGCAAAATATGAAATTTCACTCGGTCCGCCGACATAAAAAGCTGTCGGCAGCAGATAATCCTGGCAAATCGGTCTCAGCAAAACATTCGGACTGAAACATTCCGGTTCTTTTTCAATTAAATCAATCAATTCATCATAACCGAACTTTTTTCTTTTCCTTCTCAACCTAAATTCATTTTCAACAGGTTCAATTAAAAACCTGCCTTCTTCATTGCTGTAAAATAAATTTACCGGCCTAACTTTTACCTGTGCATGATAAACTTCTTCCAGCTTTGCGCTTATATTTACAAGTTTTTCGGTATGCATTCTAAAGTCTGTTAATTCTTTTTTAAATATCGGTTTTAAATGCTGTTTCAGCCGTTTGTCCTGCGGATTAAAAATTACAAGTCCGTATTCATCAAACATCCAGAAAATTAATTCTTTGAATGCCTGCATAAATGTTTTCCCGGTTGAGTAAAAAGATTTTATTTTTTCAAGCAGTGCCGGTGTAAATTCGGTAACGCGAAGATTTTTCTCCAAATCTTCATAAAATCTGTTTAACATTTCATTTAAAACCAGATTGCCTACACTGCCTCTGTTTTCATCATCCGGTACTTCTTCCCCGTAAGATACTTTTACAACTTCGTTATTATCGTTAATCAGGTTTAATTCTCTAACCTCGTTAAAGTCATGATCGTCGCCTTCAAGCCAGAAGACCGGCACAAATTTATAATCATCATATCGCTCTGAAAGAAACGAACTTAATTTAATAGCAGTTATTATTTTATAAAAAGTATAAAGCGGTCCGCCGATTATTCCAAGCTGCTGCCCTGTAACAACAGCTAATGTCTTTTTATCTTTTAGCGCAGAAATATTTTCACGAGTTTTGTCGGACGGATTAAAAATATTGTATTGATCAATTAAAATTGAGGATAATTGATCTCTAAAATCCGTATGCGAATCTGCTACTTTTTTAAAAATTTTGATATATTCTTCTTTATTCCGGAAGTCCGTTTTATAAAAATTTTTAACATTATCGAATTCGTAAAGGTAATCCAGGAAAAGATTATGGTTTCCCGGTATTTCGCTAAAACTTATATACATTTCCGCTCCATTTGTAATAAATTTTATAATGTAAAGTAAGAAAAAGAAAATTTCTTAACAATAATTTATTGAAATAAAAAGAATTAGAAGGAATGTTTTAAAGTTATATAGATCACAAGAACATTTGCTAAAAAATTTAATAGATTTTTCCGGAAAAAGAATATTTCATTTATCCCTATTATTTGCATATAAATGAAGTATAATTTGTTAATGAATATTATCTTTGTATAAGAAACAAAATTAGAAAATTTTACTTAAAATGTTAAGAGATTTATTATGCGCAAGTTATTGTTTTTACTTTTATTGGTTCTTTTAATTACTCAAAATAATTATTCCCAAACAAAAGCCGATTCTACGTTTAAATTTATTTTTTTGCCCAAAGGAATTGATTTTATGCCGTTAAAAGCCGGAATAGATGAGCCGAGAATGGGACTGCTTTATTATTCTTCCAATTCGGATTTAAAAATTGATATTGGCAATGCAGTCGATCTTCTCGGATTTGATTTTAATTCTTCGAAGAGTAAGATTACTCTTGGAGCTGAATTTATGGCTTATGCTTATGTAACTTCATATTTAAGGTACAGATTACAGATTGATGCTTTGGATGGATTTTTTGGCGGATATCTAAATTATTCTAAACAATTTGAGTGGGGAAGATTTATAACAAGATTCAGATATATTCATAGCAGTTCCCATTTAGTTGATGGTCATTGGGATGAATTGCGCCATGTGTGGATTAATAACCAAGAACCGATTGCATATGGGAATAATTACGCCGAACTTTTACTTGCAAATGAGCAGAAAATTAATTCTACTTTTCTGAGATATTACGGCGGAACAGCTATGTCTACAGGAATGGATACAAAACAAAAGCAATTAAAAAAGTTCGTATACAAAGCCGGAATGGAATATTACTTTCCCAATTTATTTGGAAGATTTCTTAATAAAGATGAAAGTCTGTTTTTTGCATTCAATTTAGACATTAAAGGAATACCGGAGTATATAGTCAATCAAAATTATATGTTAGGTATTAAATTTGGAAATTGGTACGATAAAGGAGTAGTAATTTACGCTTCATATTATAATGGCGGAGATATTTTTAATCAGTATTTTACACAGAGAGTTTCGAGATTCGGAATCGGATTTATGTTTGACTTCATCTAAAATTAAAATTGATATATAAATGATTTATTTCACAAATTGTTCTTAGGCTAAATAAAATTAATTGATTGACAGAAACGAAATATCAAAAACTATTACCGGAGCAAATTTCTCTAATAAGAAAATTATATATAACCTCATCAAATTTTTTATTGCTGCGGGACTCATCTTATTCATAATTTTGAAGATAAATCTTGCAAAAATTTATCTTGCAGTTCGAAGCGCAAATTTTTATTTAATCTCGTTTGTATTCGTACTTATGTTCTTTAATTTATATCTCCAATACTGGAAGTGGAAGCTAACCAGTAAATCATTGCTGGGAGAAAATAATAAAAAGAAGATTTTGCTTTCACTTTTTTACGGACTTTCCGGGGGCGTTTTTACACCTGTTAGAATCGGGGAATATTTTGGCCGTTCATTAGAATTTAAGGATAGAACAATTCTAGAGGTATCCGTTGCAACTTTTGTCGATAAAGTTTTCCCATTAATTATCCTTTTATTTTTCGGCGCCGTAAGCTGCTTGCCTTTCTTGTACTTTTATTATGGAATGAATATTTATTTTACCGTTTTGTTGTTTGTCCTTATAATTATCATTTTTTACTTTTTGATTCAAACCTTTGTTAATCAAAAGTATTGGAATAATTCATTTTTTAATTTTATAAAATCTTTAATAAAAAAGGAATCTGTACGCAGAAGTCTGAAAATATTAAAAGATTTAGAAAAAAAATTTCTTTTGCAAATGACAGCAATTTCAATCTTGTTTTACATTTGTATTTTAACTCAATTTTCTTTTTTGGTTTGTGCCTTTTCTAAAAGTTTTAGATTCTTTGATTTCTTTTGGGCCGGCAATCTTGTAATGTTTGTTAAAAGCTTAATACCTTCTATTTCATTTGCCGAAATTGGAATCCGGGAAGGTGCTTCTATCTTTTTTCTTTCCAAAATGGGCGAACCCGGCTTTGTAGCCTTTGATGCTGCATTTTCACTTTTTTTGATAAATGTAATTTTTCCTGCTTTAATCGGCTTTATATTACTGTTTAAAAGAAACAATGATTAGTTATTTCCTTTACGCACTATTAATAATTCTGTTAATAAATTATTTGATCTTTCTTAATAATGTTTTAAGGGGATTGAAAAATTTGAAACATTGCAAAAGTGAAAATGGAAATGAATTTGTTTCAATTATTGTTCCGTTTAGAAATGAATCTGAAAATATATTAGCTTGTTTAAAAAGCTTGAGCGGACAGAATTACCCTAAAAATAAATTTGAAATTATTTTTGTCAATGATTCTTCGGATGATGACTCGCTTCAGAAATTACTTAATACCGGTAAAGAAGAAAACGTAATAGTATTAAACATTCCGGATGAATTTATTGAAAATTCCAATAAAAAAAGAGCTGTGAAATTTGGAATTGAAAAATCCATGGGAGAGATAATAGTTACTACGGATGCCGACTGTGTTCATTCGAAAAATTGGCTGTACAGTCTTCTGCAATGTATGGATAAACAGACAGGTTTTGTTTCAGGTCCGGTTGTATTCGAAGAAGATTCAAGTTTATTTTCCAAGCTTCAAAAACTGGAGTTTGCCGGACTTGTTTTAACCGGCGCCGGATTGATAGGTATTAATAAGCCGGCAATTTGTAATGCAGCGAATATAGCTTATAGAAAAAAAATATTTTATGAAGTGAACGGCTTTAACGATAAGAATAAATTGTCGTCCGGTGATGATGAGATATTAATGCAGAAGATTTGGGGAAAAACAAAATATAAAATAAAGTTTTGCCCGGATAAAGAAGCTTTAGTAAAAACTTCATCCAATAAAAGTTTGTCTCAATTTTATCATCAAAGAAAAAGATGGGCCAGTAAAGGACTGTTTTACGGCAGCAAATTACTAGTCTTAAAATTGATCGCGATTTACTTATTTTACATTGGATTAATTCTTCAATTAGCTTTGGGGATTAAATCTTCAAATAATTTTTTTATTTTATTCTTTATAAGTATTTGTCTAAAATTTATTTTGGAATATAAAATATTAAAGAGGGGAAAGGAACTGTTTTCACTGAAATCATTAATGAAATTTTTTACCTTTGCTGAAATCCTGCAAATTCCATATATAATTATTGCCGGCTTTACCGGAATAATGGGAAATTTTGAATGGAAGCAAAGAAAAATAAAGAGGTGAAGATTTTTTTTATAAATATTAAAATGCGGTTTTATTCTAAAATTAAATACAAACTGTTCAAGAAATTAAACAATTTTTATTATTAAACGTTATAAATAAGCAATATTTCAATAATATTACTGGCATTAATGTTGTTATCTAAGAAGTGATATTAGTGTGAGGTGTAAAATGAAACGAATATTAATCATAGTAATCGCAGTTGTTTTTAGCTCTTTTGTAAAAACAAATGCTGCTCCAGCAAATAACTTCCAGTATGACGGAGGCGGAATATTTTATTCGGCGCTGGCGCCATACGGAACATGGATTGAGTTAAATGACGGAGTCGTTGTTTGGCGTCCGCTGCATTTACAGGTAGGATGGGTTCCTTATAGAAACGGACAGTGGATTTGGACAAGTGACGGATGGTACTGGGATTCGTACGATCCGTTTGGTTATATAGTATTTCACTACGGCAGATGGTATTATGACAATTATTACGGCTGGATATGGGTTCCGGATAATGTATGGGCTCCTGCTTGGGTTCAATGGAGATATGATAATGATTATATAGGCTGGGCGCCTTTACCGCCGTACGCATCTTTTTCTATTGGCATTGGCATTCATTTTACTCATAATTATGTAACTCCGTATCGCTATTGGCATTTTGTTAGATATAGGTATATGTGTGATTCTCATGTTTATAATTATTTTGCTCCAGAAAGAGAAAAATATAGAATTTATTCGGTTACAAGATTCAGAACAAATTACGGTTACTCAAACGGCAGAGTTATAAACAGAGGAGTAAACGTTGATTTTGTAAGGCAAAGAGGCGGAAGCAGAATAGTTGAGCGGTCTATTGAGAGAGTTGATAATCCGAGAAATACCGGTTTCGGCAGAGGAAATGTTGTAAGGGCTTATATTCCTCCAAAAGAACAGATATCAAGAGAAAACTTTAGAAACCAGGATATAAGAAGAGGTATTAAACCTTCTTCATTGGATATTTCCAGGGTGGAAATTGGAAGAAACTCTGGACTTAGAAGGGAAGTTAATAATTCCAGAGATAACCAGATAAGAAGACAGGAAAATATAAATAGACCAAACCGTGAAGTAGCACCGAGAAATAATAGCAGAGAAATTTATAGGCCTCAGGAAAGAAGAAATGAAGCGCCTCAGATTAGAAAGGAATCGAATAGGAATTATCGAAATGATCGAATTGAAAACAATAATGGAAACCGGAATACTAAACCGGAAGTAAGAAGAGAAAGTCAGCCGAGAAGAGCACCTGAAGTAAGACGCGCTCCTGAAACAAGGCGGGAAAGCAGAGGGAACAGCAATCGTAATGATAAACGTGAATCTAATAACAATAGAAGAAGATAAGACCTAATAACTTTCTCCCACAAAAGCAGTATCAAAGTAAGTTTTTGATACTGCTTTTTTATGCTCTTATGAAGCTTAAAACAAGCATGCAAAAGTAGAAATGTTTACAGAGAATAAGGATGTGGATACAAGATAATTGAAGAAGACTAAGTAGATATAATTTAAAACTCTTTCAGCTTATCTAATAAAGACAAAATTTTTAAAATATATTCGTCTATTAACTTGCTTTCTTCAGGTGTAAGGTCGCCGTACCTGGATAATTTTTTTGAAGTGCTGTCAATCAGTATACTCCAAAGGTAAACAGCTTGAGACTGTAATACACGGCTTTCGGAGGTTTTTTGAGTATTTAAATAAAGTTTGGAAAACATTTCGTTGTTTACATCCTTTATCTCTTTTATAACAGAAAATATAGACTCTTTTGTTTCAGCATCATACGATTCTTCAAGTATTTGAGTTACCTTATGATTAAAGCTGCCTCTTAACTTTGATTCGATATCATCCATCCCTTCTTCAATCATTTTAGCGGTAACTGATAAGCTTCTACGATGATTATCCGGTAACAATATGTCGGTTTTCATAAATAGATTTTTCCTTTATGTGGGAGAATTAAAAACTCATACCTTATTAACTATTTAATTAAGCAGGAGTTATCAATTCCTTTAGAATGGAATATTAAGCGAACTCCATCGCTATATAAAAAATAAATTAGACAAAGATTAAAAGCAAATAGATTATATTTTAATAATTAAAAATTTTTAATCAGATTTGATAAAATAGATTTAATATATAGTCCCCGGCAATAGATTTCAATATAAAATATGTAAGTAATGAAAAAATAAGTAAAAATTAAATTCATTGGAGTTCGTCGCAAATATCTTATGTTATCGATATTGATAGCTCTTGTATAAATATAGTTAATTGAGATTAAGAGAAATAGATGTTCGGGAGTTTGCAGTTTTAAATAGTAAAGTCACTTTAAAAAAATAAAAATGTATAAAATAGACGGCAGCTATAAAAATGACCGTTAAGTTTAGATCAAAAAATAAGGTCCCATTTTCATTTGAGAATTTGAGCGGTACTCAATATGGGTGCGGAGTGTGCGGTAAATTTACTTTTTGAGAGAAAAATTAGATAAACATCTTTTACATAAAAATTATGATGAAAATACAATTTTAAAATTTCCGGAGATTGAAAAGGATATAGATATTAAAGTTATTTAAACGCAGGACATAAGAGATTTAACAAATCCAAAATATCCCAGGCTTAATAAGGGAGATAGAATGTTAAAAAAATAAAAATCGGTGTAGAAATTGTTACTTAATGCTGTAAAAACTTGTTTTATAATTATTACAAGTTTCATTATTTTTGAGTAGTAAATTTGGCGATGGAGTTCGCCCTGCCTTAAAAAACCGTCCTTTATGCGGGACTAATAACTCCTACTTGTTTTTTAACTAGTCGGAGATATTATGTTCGAAGAAGATCTAAAATATAAAACCGGGATAAAATCAAACTTATTACTCTCCTTACAAACATTAAAAAAAATCATATATAGTTTTCAAATAGAATCCTTAAAAAAAGAACTGTCGATTATTGAAAGATATTCTACTGTAGACGAAATATCCAATAAATTAATTGACATTGTCGTATTAGGTCAATTTAAATCAGGAAAAAGTTCTTTAATAAACAGCATTATAAAAGACAATATATTACCGGTCGGCGTTATCCCTGTAACATCAATTGTTACACGACTTCAGTATGCAGAAGAAAAAAAAGCTATAGTCCAATTTTTAGATAAAACAGTTATAGAAATTAATATTGAGGAAATCGGAAACTTTATAACCGAGTCAAAAAATCCTAAAAATATAAAGAATATAGAAGTAGTTGATATTTTTCTGCCGCAGTTATATAACTTTAAAAACCTTAGGATTGTTGACACACCGGGAATGGGAAGTTTTTTCAAAAATAATTCCGATACAACATTGCAATGGCTGCCCGAAATAGGCATGGCATTGGTAACTATCAGCGTTGAAAGGCCTTTGTCGGAAGAGGATGTAACTCTCCTGAAAAGTATTGCCAGATATGCGGCTAATACAAAAATAATATTGACGAAATCAGACTTAATTTCAGTTGCGCAGCTTAATGAAATACTTAGCTATGTTGAAGATTCTCTTTTGCACAGTGGTCTGATTGTTTCCGAGCAGGATGATAATTTTCAGCACCAACTAATGAATGACCGGAAAGTAATTGAAATACTTTCATATTCTATAATAAAAAATGCCGAAGCAAATTATAATCACTTAATAGAAAAAGTTTTTATACCTGTTAAAGAAAATTTTTCAGAAAGTTTTGAGGAAATATTTGTTCATAAAATTAATTCTTTAGTCCAAAGCTGTCTTTCTTATTTGAAAGTCGGATTAGAATCTAATCGTAAAACAAAAAGGGAAAGGGAAAATTTACGAGAGCAGATAATCGATGAACAATTAAAATATCAGCTAATCAAAAATAACCTTGATATTATTACTAATTCATTCATAAATAAGAATAGAGATAAAGTTAAGAATATTGTAATGTCCTTTTCGAAAGATATCAGCGCCAAATTAGAAAATGATTTCGAAAATGAATTTTATCTGTGGCGGGGAAATTTATACAATCTTTCAAGGAAATTTGAATCCTGGCTTCAAAATAATTTGAGAGAAATCTTATTGACGGTTGGTGAAAAAGCAATACTGCAATTGACCGGTTATCTGACGGACGTACAAAATAATTTCGATCTGTTTGCCAGGTCATTTGCAGAGAGGCTGACAAATAATGTTGAAAAAATACTGGGAATTAAATTGAACACCGTTGTCCTTAATACTGAAGTTGAAAGAATTAAACGGCCGGATATTTCAGTAAGTTTTTCTTTTGATATTTCTATTGATTTGTTGTGGTTCTTTTTCCCTATGTTTTTTTTTAGAAAGATATTTAAAAAATTCTTTTATAAAAAAATACCCTTTGAAGTAGACAAAAATCTAAGCCGTCTTACTTCAGACATTGCAGAGAACATTAGAAAGGTAATTGAAAAGAATAGAAAATTAGTCGGGCAATATATTTATAACCAGATTCTAAGTATTGAAAATATCATAAAAAATGAGAAATATGAATTAAATAATTTTAATCAAGCTATTGAAGAAATTGAAAGAATATCCGGAGTGAAGGATATAACTTAATTTACGGAATACTAAAAATAATTCACAAAAAAGAAAAGAGGTATAACTATTATGAAAATAACAAAAATAATCGGAAGAGAAATTTTAGATTCGAGAGGAAATCCGACTGTGGAAGTTGATTTAACAATCAATAATAAATTTTTTGGGAGAGCAATTGTCCCGAGCGGGGCAAGTACCGGTGAAAGGGAAGCAGTTGAATTAAGGGATGGAGATAAAAGCAGGTTTAAAGGGAAAGGCGTACTTAAAGCTGTTGATAATGTAAATAAAAATATTGCTGATGGTATAGTTGGTAAAAAATTTGAAACGCAGAAAGAGCTGGACAAATTATTAATTAATTTGGACGGAACTCCTAATAAATCAAAGCTTGGAGCTAATGCAATACTTGGAGTATCAATCGCATTTGCTCGTGCCGCTGCAGCAAAAAATAGAATTCCATTGTACAGATATTTAAAAGATAGAAATAAATATATTATGCCTGTTCCATGTATGAATGTAATCAATGGCGGAAAACATGCGGATAATAATGTGGATTTTCAGGAATTTATGATTGCACCGCATAATGCAAGTTCATTTAAAGAATCTATTAGAATGGGTGTCGAAGTTTTCCATACTTTAAAAGAGATTTTGAAAGGGAAAGGTTATTCAACGGGAGTTGGAGATGAAGGCGGTTTTGCACCAAATTTAAAATCAAATGAGGAAGCAGTCGAAGTAATTTTAGAAGCAATAAGTAAAGCCGGATATAATCCGGGAAAAGATGTTTCAATTTGTCTCGACCCGGCATCGAGTGAAATGTGGGAAAACGGTAAATACAAATTCTTTAAATCTGATCAGCATCTTGCTTCTTCGGATGAGATGATTGAAATATGGAAAAAGTGGGCTGATACTTACCCTATAATATTGCTTGAAGACGGCATGGCAGAAAATGATTGGGAGGGTTGGAAAAAACTTACCGATAAATTAGGAAAAAAGATTGAACTTGTAGGGGATGATATCTTCTGTACAAATCCTGCAATCTTAAAAGAAGGAATTGAAAAAGGTGTTGCAAATTCCATTCTTATAAAGCTTAACCAAATCGGAACCGTCACTGAAACTTTGAGGACAATTAATCTTGCAAAGAAAAGTAAGTATAACTATTTTATTTCGCACAGAAGCGGTGAAACAGAAGATACAACAATTGCAGATTTAACTGTTGCTACAAATGCCGGTCATTTAAAAACCGGAAGCGGATGCAGAAGTGAGCGAATATCAAAATTTAATCAGTTAATAAGAATTGAAGAAGAATTAGGAAAGAATTGCAGCTTTGCCGGTTTGAATGCATTTAAAAATAGATAACTTTAAGGAGAAGAAATTCTCCTTTAATTATTATTTCCTATAATGAGTTAATTGTATCCATCTAATTTTGTAAGAAAAGGATATTTATTGATGTGTTTTTCTATATCTGCTTATCAGCGAAATTGGATTACTATTTCCTTCTTAAAAAGAAAAATTATAGGGAAAACTTAATTGTCTAAAATATTATTTCCGGTTGCCGTATTATTTCATATAAAATTAATATTTCGCAAGATGATCTATTCCAAAAAATAAATATCTTGCAAAACAAAAATAATTGACTTTATTATCTACCTTAATTTGGAGAAGAAACTAAACAGTCTGACAAAAAAATATTGCAAATTTTAGCTGTCGCTTTGAACAACAGAAAAGTGAATCTTAACCAACTTAAATAATCAATACATGAAAAAGTATTTTATACCCTTTATTGTTTTTGCAGCAATATTACAATTAACAAGCTGCTCCAATTTTCAAAAAAAAGAAGGCACAACAGCCTTTAAGCAGGAAACAGATACTACACTTGACATGCCGTATAACAAAATTTTGGAACCGGCGGGCAAGCAAATCTTTTTTGGTGATTCCTCACTTGAAAATCATGCTCTTGATGTTGCACTTTCTCCTGATGAGAAAATCCTTGCGGTAGAAGGCCGCTATCATGTTGTATTTGTGAATACATCAAACAATAAAATTCTCGATAATATCAGGATTTCAAAATTTGATAAAAGAAATGGGATGAGCACTTATTCCGGGATAAGCTGGCTTCAGGAAGATGGCAAACTGTATGTGCTTTGGGGAACCCGGAACAAGTTAATGCAAGCTGAATGGAACGGCCAAACCGGCAAAATTGTAAAGAGCTTTGAATTCAAGCATAAAAAAGGTGTAACTGCTTCCTTACCCAATGAAATGGTAATTAAAAATGAAAAAGGGAATTATGTTGTTTACCTTGTTCTCAACGGCAATGATGAAGTAGTCAAACTGAATCTCGATTCCGGCAAAGTGATATGGCAAAAACCTGTAGGATTAGCACCTTATGGAATTACCATGGCAAATGGAAAATTATACGTTTCAGACTGGTCGGGAACAGTTCCAGATCCCAATGAAAAAAATACAGCAGGTATCCCCTGGGAAAAAGCTAAGGTTAACAAGTTTGGTGCTGTATCAGCCGGTGCAGTCAGCGTTTTGAATCTGTGGACTGGCAAAACTATAAAAGTAATTAATGTCGGATTGCATCCCAATAAAATTATCAGCAGTCCTGATCAAAAATTTGTTTTTGTTGCAAACGGCAATGACGATAATATCAGTGTAATCAACACGAAAACTAACAGGGTTTCAGAAACTATTTCGGTAAGATTAAATCATGAAGGAAATCCTTATTACGGAGATTCTCCCAACGGACTCACAATTTCACCAGACGGAAAAATACTCTATGTAGCGAATGGTATGGATGATGCACTTGCTGTTATTTCACTCGGGAAAAAAGCTTTGGCAAATTCAAAAATTTCCAAAAGTAAAATTTTAGGTTTTATTCCTACAGCAGCTTATCCGGGCGGCATTACACTGGGTAAAAACAACATGCTTTATGTTGCCGATATTGAAGGAGTCGGTGCAAGGCTCACTACTAAAAATAAAAATAATCATGCATTCAAACTTTTTCATAAAGTAAACGGAAAGTTCACACCGACGGCGGGTGCATTCAATTCGCACCGGATGCTAGCTGTTGTTTCGGTTATTCCGGTTCCAGACCAAAAAATGCTGGAAACTGATACCAAGATTGTAATAAAAAGCAATGCGCAGAAAAGGCTGGCAATTTTAAAACTACTTCCGAGAAAAAATGTTGCACCGATACCGGTTCCTCAACGTATTGGCGAACCTTCCGTATTCAAACATGTAGTTTATATTATCAGGGAAAACCGGACTTATGACCAGATTTTCGGTGATGTAAAAAAAGGAAACGGTGACACGGCTTTGTGTACGTTTGGACAGAAAGTTACTCCAAACGTCCACAAACTTGTTCAAAACTTTGTTTTGCTGGACAACTACAGAGCTTCGGGAAAATGTTCTGCAGAAGGACATTTATGGACTGATGCTTCCATTGTTACCGATTACATCGAAAAAAATGTAAGAGCCTGGTTCAGAAGTTATACTCACGTTTTATATGATGCCATGGCTTATCCGAAAACAGGATTTATCTGGGATGATGCTATGGACCATAGAAAAAGCGTTAGAATATACGGTGAAACCGCTATTCCTCATTGGGACAGCGGCAAAAAATGGACCGGCATTTACAATGATTACCTCACAGGTAAACCTTTTATTTTTACTAACCACACAACCATTGAAAGAGTTCGTGGTATTTTGGCCCCCGGTTATCCGGGTTATGATAGTCATGATATTACAGACCAGATTCGTGCTGAAGCATTCATTTCTGAATTGAAAAAATTTGAAAAAAAATCCGGTGACCATTTCCCCGAATTAAGCGTGATGGCTCTGCCGGATGACCATACTGCCGGAACTGCTCCTGGATTTCCGACACCAAGAGCAATGGTTGCTGATAATGATCTTGCGCTGGGTAAAATTATCGACGCACTCTCGCACAGCAGGTTCTGGAAGAACACGGTAGTGTTCATTACTGAAGATGATTCCCAGGATGGATGGGACCATGTTTCTGCTTATAGAACTGTCGGGTTGATTTTAAGTCCCTACACTAGAAACGGAAAAGTAGTTTCCACGCAATACAACCAAACTTCATTTATCCGGACCATTGAACAAATTCTGGGAATTCCACCAATGAATATTGAGGATGCAACGGCTAAGCCTATGTTTGATGCATTTTCAGACAAACCGGATTTCACACCTTACACATACGTGAAAAATATAATTCCCCTTAACGAGATGAATCCGTATTTGAGTTCACTGAGCGGTAAGCAAAAGAGTTATGCCCAAGCTTCTTTGGCAATGTCAAAATTAGGTATCGACATGGGGAATGATGATTTGCTTAACCGTATTATCTGGTCTTCCGTAAAGAAAGACAAAGTCTACCCGGTAAAATATGCAGGTAAAGAAGATAATGACAAGTGAAAGACAGTGGTGAATCTATTATCAAAATTTAGTTTTCACACAATCTTTTTATAAAGCATTTGGAAGAGGCAATTAAAAATTCCTGATTGTTAAGTAAGAAAATTTTAGAAGACTTATGGATCAATTGAAAATCTTTTATTTCCTTTTGTTTTTCTTGTATACAAATTCCTTTGTTAATTTAATAATCTTTTTTAGATCAATCATTTGGATACATTCTAGATTATACGGACAGACTTTTTTCCAGCAAGGCGAACATTCAAGTCCTTGTGGAATTAATTTTTCTCCGCGGCCATAGAGTTCTATTTCGGCAGCACAGGACAAGCCGAACCATGCAATTACATATTTCTTTAATCCAATTGCCATGTGCATTCCGAATGAATCGCCTGTAATTACAACATCGCAGATATCTATAAAACATGCTCCTTTACGCAGTCCCAAATCGGTTGGTGTATTTATTACCGTATTTCTCACATTCCGGTCAAGTGATTCCATAATTAAGTTATTTCTTTCCGTATCTTCACGACCGCCTAAAAGAACAATTTGAATGTTTTTATCTTTTGATAATTCGGAAATTAAACTCACATGCTGCTCAATAGTCATCTTTTTGTTGGGGAAAAGATTAGAACAGCCCGTATTAAATCCTACATAAGTTCTATCGGCATTATAGCCGATTTCATTTTTATATTTTTTTACGAATGCATTCTCTTCATCGGTTAAATTAAATACATACTCATCCTTCTTATATTCCAGATCAAACACCTCATGAATTATATCAACTCCGCTTCGTTTATTTTCTCTGAATTTCAATTGATCATTATTTCCCATTAAATAGCTGTACAAAGCGCCTTCGTTTGCCGGAATAATTTTCCCGTTTTCATTTAATTTAAATCCTAGCTTTTCTTTTGCTTTAATCTCATTTGCAAATGCACAAGCATAATCGGATTTATCACCGTTCATTAAATAATCAAATTCAATATTTCTAAGAATCATACGGTTTTCATCTGTCCATGTATAAATTTTATCTATAAAAGGATTATTTAATAAGATTTTTTCAGCATTCGGCATAGTAAGCCAGTAAACAGTACTTATGGGAAATTTTTTTTTAACAGCCGGAAGTATGGGAGTATTGGCAAGAACATTACCTAATGCATCTAAACAAATAATTAGAATCTTAACCCCAATTTTTGTTTGATCGTTTACCTGCTGACAGCCGTTCTCAAGACAATTTTTATACGAGAAACACGGTTTATAACCGCTGAAATTCTTGCAATTAGGTATTTTTAAATCTGAAAAATTTTTTCCCATGTTTTTAACTGCCTATTATAAAAATTTTATTGTTGTTAGAGTTATAGGGCAACTTTTTCTTGATTTTAAAAATACTAATATTTGTTTAAATGTTATAAAAATATATGGAAATAGGGAATAATGATTTATAGATGAATTTTTCTCAAATTTTTATGTGTTTTTGCAGCTGATAAAGATACTTTAAAATATTTAAGGGAAAAAATTATGGCACAATTAATAAGTTCTCCATCGATAGTAAAAGCGGCAGGAAATAAACCTAAAATAATTGAAGAATTTTTCGGACGAGTTAATTCTAAATCGGAAAGTGTTAGTATTGCAAAAATGCAAAGCCCGGTTGGATGGGTAGAACCGGGGCAAACACCCGAATTTGATGAATATACAGTTGTACTTAAAGGAACTTTAAGAGTTACATCCAAAAAAGGATTTATGGATGTTTGTGAAAAGCAAGCGGTATTAATACCGAAAGGTGAATGGGTACAATACAGTACTCCTAAAGAAGGCGGAGCAGAATACATTGCGGTTTGTCTCCCTGCTTTTTCACCTGATACAGTACATCGTGATGAATGATGTTTTGAATAAGCTATTGTTCGAAACTAATATTTAAACCGTTCTCCGAAGGACTCCTTTGGAGAAATGGTTATAATTTGAGTCCTTAAATCATTAACGCCGCGATTTATCACGGCGTTGATAAAAACAACTAAGGATAATTAAACTGTTTTAATTTATTTACCAATTGGTAGACAGTTTACAAGTTGTAAAATCAATTTCGAACAACGGATTTAACAATTAAGTATAAGATAATTGGATTTTAATTTAAAATGCGGCAGAAAATTGATAATTCATCAAAATCATTTAAAAAACTACAATGATGCTTTTAACAATAATTTCCTAGGTTATCTTTGCAAAATCGTTAATATTCTAAACCTTAGAAAAAATTTTTCAAATTTGGGAAATTGCAATAGAATATTGGATTATGATTATATTTTTAAGTGTTCTATAAGCTAAAAGTAGATAAATTTTGTATTTATAAAATGGCACGCTTTATGGATGCAAATAAACTTGGATATAATGTATAAAAGTAAAATATTTATGAGTGGGACGAAAATTCGATAGATTAAAATAATTTGAAATTTATATTCTTTAATCAATTTATTAAATGCTTTAAGATAATCTATTTTTTATTGAATAGGAAAACACCCGCCCGGATAATTACTAAATAAAAAATTCTATCCCAAATTTAATCGGGGATAAATTAATAGGAGTAAATGATGAAAATTAGTACTGATGAAGCTCTTAATTATCATAGTGAAGGAAGGCGCGGGAAGATTGAAGTTATTGCTACAAAGCCATGTTTAACTTCTAGAGATCTTTCCCTAGCTTATACGCCCGGTGTTGCAGAGCCATGCCGAGTAATCGCAAAAAATGAGGAGGAAGTTTACCGATATACGGCTAAAGGGAATCTGGTTGCTGTTGTTTCAAACGGAACTGCAGTTTTAGGATTGGGTAATATAGGTCCTTCGGCAGGAAAACCTGTAATGGAAGGTAAGGGTGTCCTATTTAAAAGATTTGCGGATATTGATGTTTTTGATATCGAGTTAAAAAGTTTGGATCCCAATGAAATTATTAGAGCTGTTCAATTGCTTGAACCGACTTTTGGCGGAATAAATTTAGAGGATATTAAAGCACCGGAATGTTTTGAGATTGAACAGACATTAAAAGCAACAATGAATATTCCTGTTTTTCACGATGATCAACATGGAACGGCTATAATTTCTTGTGCAGCTTTGATCAATGCGGCGGAATTAGCTGGTAAAAAATTATCTGATCTTAAACTTATTGTTAACGGAGCAGGTGCTGCGGCAATTTCTTGTTGTAAATTATATATCCGCGCAGGAGTAAAAAAAGAAAATATTAAGATGTTCGATTCGAAAGGCTGTTTGACAAAGAGCAGGAAAGATCTTAATAAATATAAAATGGAATTTGCATCTGATACCGAATGTGGCTCCCTAGCTGAAGGAATGAATGGGGCCGATGTTTTTATCGGTTTGTCTGTCGGCGGTGCCGTTTCTAAAGATATGGTAAAAGCAATGGCGCCGAATCCTATCATATTTGCAATGGCAAATCCCGATCCTGAAATTATGTACGACGAAGCTATATCAGTTAGAGATGATTTAATAATGGCTACCGGCAGAAGTGATTTCCCGAATCAGGTAAATAATGTTTTGGGCTTTCCATTTATATTCAGGGGTGCTCTTGATGTAAGGGCCACTACAATAAATGAAGAAATGAAAATGGCAGCCGTGAAAGCATTAGCTCAACTGGCTAGGAAAAAAGTTCCGGAAATGGTTATTAGTGCATACGGCGGCGAAGATTTTGAATTCGGAAGAAATTATATAATTCCAAAGCCGTTTGATCCAAGAGTTTTATGGAATGTTGCTCCTGCTGTTGCAAAAGCTGCTATTGATACAGGGGTTGCAAGAGTTAAAATTGAAAACTGGGCTGCTTATGAGGATCAATTAAAAGAAAGGCTAGGGCTTTCAAAAGAAGTAATACGAGTAATGATTCAAAAAGCGCAAAAAAGTCCACAGAGAGTTATTTACCCTGAAGGTGAAGAAGAAAAAATAATTCGTGCAGCACATTCGTCATATAGCGATAATATTGCTAAACCGATTTTACTGGGTAATATACAAAAAATCGAAAATATGATTGATGGACTCGGGTTTGATAGAAAAGAATTCGAGTTATTTGATCCTGAAACAAGTTCTAAAAGTGAAACATATGCTCAAGAATTTTATAGAAAAAGACAAAGAAAAGGTGCAACATTAGTAGAAGCTAGAGAATTGATGAAGAACCCGGTATATTATGGTTCTATGGCGCTTGATTTGGGTGATGCCGACGCGATGATAAGCGGATTAACTACTCATTATCCCACTACAATTAAACCGGCGCTTCAATGTGTAGGTGTTAAAGAAGGATTTAAAGTTGTTTCAGGTTTATATATTGTTATTACAAAGAAAGATGTCTTTTTCTTTGCTGATACAACCGTGAATATAAATCCGAACGCTGATGAGCTTGCAGAAATTGCTATTTCCGTAGCAGACACTGTTAAATCATTTGATATAGTCCCTAAAATAGCAATGCTTTCATTCAGTAACTTCGGCAGCGCAACGTACCCCGAAACCGTCAAAGTAAAAGATGCAGTTCAAAAAGTTAAAAAGCTTAGACCGGATTTAATAGTAGAAGGAGAAATGCAGGCTGATACGGCTGTTGTTCCCGAAATTATTGAAAAAGATTTTCCTTTTATAGAATTAAAGGGAAAAGCTAATGTACTCGTTTTCCCAGATCTGGATTCTGGAAATATTGCATATAAATTAATGGCTAGGATAGGCGAAGCAACTGTAGTTGGTCCAATATTAATGGGAATGAGCAAGCCTGTTCATGTATTACAAAGAGGTGCAACTGTTGACGATATTATTAATATGACAGCAATTGCAGTAGTAGAAGCAAATAATCTTAAGAAAAAATAAAATACGGTAGGAATATGTATAAAATTTTATCTGCTGAATTTATAGCACCAAATGTTAAAAAATTCAAAATAGATGCTCCGAAAATAGCTAAGAAAAGGCAAGCGGGCCAATTTGTTATAATCAGGTTAAATGATAGCGGTGAACGAATTCCATTAACTATTGCCGATTCGAATCTTGATGAAGGCTCAATCACTATTATAGTTCAAGGTATAGGAAAAACTACTACTCAATTAAATGAAATGAATGAGGGCGATTACATAATGGATGTTGTCGGGCCTTTAGGTAAACCTTCTCATATAGAGAATTTTGGGGTAGCTGTTAGTATAGGAGGCGGTGTCGGTACTGCAATTGCTTATCCGACAGCGGTTGCTTTAAAAAAAGCAGGTAATTATACAATCTCCATTGTAGGCGGAAGATCAAAGGAATATGTTATACTTGAAGATGAAATGAAAAAAGTATGTGATGAAGTATTTATTACGACTGATGACGGGAGTTATGGTTATCATGGATTTGTAACTCAGAAGTTAAAAGAATTAATAGATGCAAAAAGAAAAATTGATTTTGTATTGGCAATCGGCCCTATTCCGATGATGAAAGCAGTAGCAGAAGTGACAAGGAAACATAAAATAAAAACAGTAGTTAGTCTTAATCCGATTATGGTTGACGGTACCGGAATGTGCGGAGGATGCAGGGCAATAGTAGATAATAAGACAGTTTTCGTTTGTGTAGATGGTCCTGAATTCGATGCTCACAAAGTAGATTTTGAAACTCTCGAGAGAAGGAATAGAACTTATCGGAGTGATGAACAAACAGCTCTAAATAACTATACTTGTCATTCTGAAGAAGCTATATTAAAATCAGCTAATGAATAAATTTGTTTTTATAATTATAACTTAAGAATAATCAGGAGTAGATAAATTGCAGAAGCTTTCTAATAAAGAAAAGATGAAAATTCCGAGACAAAAGATGCCGGAACAAGATAGTATTCAAAGACGTAATAATTTTAATGAAGTTAATTTGGGATTTACGGAAGAGTTGGCAAAGATGGAAGCTTTACGCTGCATCCAGTGTCCAAAACCGACATGTGTTGATGGATGCCCTGTTGGTGTGAAGATCGGCGATTTCATAACATTGGTAGCTGAAGGCGATTATCTGGGGGCTGCAGCTAAAGTTAAAGAAGATAATATGCTGCCTGCTATATGCGGAAGAGTCTGCCCGCAGGAAGAGCAATGTGAAGCAAAATGCGTTGTTGGCAAAAAGGGTGAAGCAGTTGCAATTGGAAGATTGGAAAGATTTGTGGCTGATTTCGAAAGAGAGAATGTTGGAATAAGAGCTCCTGAATTAAAATCAAAAACAGGCAAAAAAGTAGCAATAGTTGGAAGCGGCCCTGCAGGATTAAGTTGTGCTGGAGATTTAATACAAATGGGTCATGATGTTACCGTATTTGAAGCTTTGCATAGTTTGGGCGGGGTTTTAATTTATGGAATTCCCGAATTTAGGCTGCCTAAAGAAATAGTAAAAGCAGAAGTAGATTCTTTAAAAAAGCTAGGTGTTGATTTTCAGACTAACGCAGTAATAGGTTTCACCGATACTGTTGATGAATTACTGCAAAACGGATTTGATGCTTTGTTTATAGCTGTTGGTGCAGGCCTTCCTCATTTTCTTAAAATTACGGGAGAGAATTTAAATGGCGTTTATTCTGCAAATGAATTTTTAACACGTGTGAATTTGATGAAAGCATACAAGTTCCCTGATTATGATACACCCGTTTTTCAAGTGAAAGATAAGAACATTGCTGTTTTCGGAGGTGGAAATACTGCAATGGATGCAGTTCGTACTTCTAAAAGACTTGGTGCAAAGAATGCATATATCATATACCGCAGATCGGATGTAGAAATGCCGGCAAGAAAAGAGGAAATTCATCATGCCAAAGAAGAAGGGATAGAATTTATTTTCCTTTCAAATCCGGTCGAATTTATTGGTGATAAAGACGGATGGCTGAAAGGAGTAAAGCTTCAGAAAATGGAATTAGGTGAGCCGGATGCAAGCGGAAGAAGAAGACCGGTTCCGATTCAAGGTTCCGAATATATAATTGACATTGATATGGCTGTAATTGCAATCGGCAACGGTTCAAATCCTATCATTCAAAAAACAACTCCCGATTTGCAGTATAACAAATGGGGAAATATAGTGGTTAATGAAGAAACAATGGAAACTTCCAAAAAAGGAGTTTTTGCAGGAGGAGATATCGTTACCGGCGGTGCAACTGTTATTTTAGCAATGGGCGCCGGAAGAAAAGCTGCTGCTGCTATTGATTCATATTTAAAAAACCAAAATTAAAATCTTTTTGTAAACTTTAAAAAGTTAACAAAATTTAAAAATGTTATTAGGTATTTAACATTTAATAATATTTAATTTTGAAACAGAAGTTTATATTAAGATAATTTTCCAAAATACATTTCGGTATTATAAATCATTTTAACAACACCATGCTCCTCGAATTTTTTAAATAATTTTTCAAGATCATTAATCATTATTTTTGAACGCGGATCTTCTTCTGCCGGCACATACGATGCGGATAGCAATCTTCCTTTTAATCCTTCAAGATTAAGATCTTGATGATTGTGAAAAACTTTAAGGTTATATTTTTTAAAGAATGAATCAAAAATATGCTTATCAATATTTTTATGATTTACATTCTGATAATCCACGGAGAATTTGTTAATAAATTTCTCAAATGAAAACATAAATTCAGAAGCATCATCATCACGGGAATTCCAGATTAATATAACCCATCCGTTTTCTTTAAGTATTCTAATAAATTCTTTTCGAACTTGTTCCCGGTCGAACCAATGGAATGATTGCGCACATGTTATAAAATCTATACCGGAATTTTCTAATGTTGTATTTTCTGCAGCTGCGCCAATACTATGAAAATTTTCATATTTCTTTAAAATATCTTCCGCTGCATGTCTCATTTCTTTGTTAGGTTCAATTCCAAATACAGTGTTGCCGTTTTTTAAGAACAATTCCGAAAATATTCCTGTTCCGGAGCCGATATCCGCTATAATATCGGACGTATTCAAATTTAATGTGCTTTTTAGAAAATCGATAATGTCTATAGGATATCTGGGACGGTATTTTATATAGTTCGATACTCTATTTGAAAATCTTGTTAACTGATTATTAGCATTTTTCCCCATTATAACTGTTCCTTAGCATTGTTAAACCTAGAGTTAATTAATATTAAGTTCGTACATTACTTATTAATACATCGGGTCACTGAATTTAACACCGAGGTTGCAAAATTTATTAAATATTTTTGAAAATAGATATATTCAATTAGTTAAGATTGTTAGCTGTTAGTATGTTATAAATAAGTAATTTTTACTCTTTTGTTGAGTAAAATTTACTCTAATTCTTTAACATTCAGATTTATTATAAACATTTTATAAAAAAAATGAAGGCTAAAATGGTATAATAATTGAGCCAAATTAAGAGTAAAAAAACCTTTTATAATTCTTTTATATTTTATGGAATTTAATAAACAATATTGGGATGATATATTCTCAGTTCAAATAAAGCTTAAAAGAGCCACTTTTTTAGAAGCGGAAAGATTAAAACAAGTTTTGAACTGGGAAATTGAAAAAGAATTTAAAAAAGTTATAATTGATTTGTCCGAATGTATTTATATTGATCCGGTATTTTTAAGTGTTCTAATTTCTTCGTTAAAAAAATTAATAATTTTAGGCGGTAATTTAAAAATTGTACTACCTAAAAACGGGTATAATTTGGAAAACCATGTTGTAAAATCCCTTAGTGTTTTTGATACATATTATTCGCATCATGAAGCGGTTGAAAGTTATAAAAAAGTATTTGTTACACCGTTTAAGGAAGAAAAAATTCTTGAAGAATTACCGGAAACTAAAATCCTTTTCAGCATTTAAACTTGTCATGCTATCTCATCAAATTAATTTTTAATTTCAATTTAATTCCTTCTTATAAGTAAGTGTTATCGGATTATTTTAATGCTGATTATTCGAAATTGCTATTTAAATATTAGCCGGATAACCACTTTGCATTAAACTTATTATAATTGCCTTCGATAGTATTTATAGAATTTAATAAACGGAGTTATATGCGCTTATTCAGTGGAATGGTTTCTTAAAAGATTGGCTTAAAAATCATATTCCCGGCCCGGATAAAATGTACGGGCTATTTTTAAATTCAGAAAGTGTGTTTTAAAAGTTCAATTAAGGATTGTATATGCATAAATATATACTATCCGTTTCGTTTGGGGGATGCATTCTATCATTATTACTTTTTAATAATGTATAGCTGACATTGTTCTTTGGACTTACATTATTTGTAACTGGTATAATAATCCTAAAAAATTTAGATTATCAAATAAAAGTTAAAAAGAGAATAATTGATAATTTTAATAAACTGAATTCTTCTAAAGTCCCCTTAACCGAACCGGATAAAATATTTTCTTCTCTATTTGAGGAAAACAGAAAATTGAAACAAATTTGTTTTTCTGTTATTAAAGATATTCAGCAAAACGGGATTGATTACGATATTAATGAAAGTGAGGTCGGGGCACTTAGGGATGAATTATACACAAATATAAAACGTTTAAAAACTTACGGTGTTCGATTTACTGATGAAGTTAATAAAAACAATATTAGTTTGGAATCTTTAAATAGGTTAATCAAATCAGTTTCAGAATTTTTAAGTGAAATTGATTTTGAAATTTTAAATCTGTCGAATTTTTTAAATTTGAATGATGAATCATGTAAAAAAGATGATCCGGTTAACTTACCTAAAAATCCTGCTGAAATATTAGAAAAAATTAATAATCCGGATGAAACGCATCAAAATAATTTTGAAGCCGATCAAGAAATTATCATCAGAATTAAAAGTGAAATAGAAACAAAGACTAAAGAATTAAAACAAACTATCGCTGATCAGAAAAATGAGAACAGCGCTATAATGGATCAATTGAAGAATTTAACCGATTTTCTTCATGAGAATACCAAATATGCCCAAACCGCAAACGGTATTTCTAAGAATATTTTAAACAATGTACAGAAGAATAAGGAAGTAATAAATAAAATCGTTGAAAGTTTTGGAAGTATTACGACATTTATTGAAGAAGTATTTGATTCGATAAAAAACCTTGGTAAAGATTTTGAAAAAATGACCGATATAGTAGATACAATAAACGATATTACCGTTCAAATAAATATGTTATCATTAAATGCTTCTATAGAAGCCGCAAGAGCCGGCTCAGATGGAAACGGATTTGCAGTAGTTGCCGATGAAGTGAAAAGGTTAGCCGACAGAACAAGAAACGCTACATTAGATATTGAAAAAATTATTAAACTTATCGGGAATACTACCAGCTGTGTAATTAAAAAAATAGATGATGAAAAATCAAAAATAATACAACAGAAAAGTTTGGTTACAATCGAGATATCGCATCTAAATGAGCTCACCGATTCATCTGAAGAAATGGCGGAAATAATAAATAAACATTCTTCATCTTCCGAAAAGCCGATAGCTTTATCCGAACAGATCAAATTTTCAATGGAAATGAAAGATTTTACCGACAATACAATATTGCAGAAATTAAACGATATTGCAAACGTAGACTTGATTACTAATTGTGAAAATATTTAAGAAAGACAACTTGATACTTAGAAGTCTCATTTTAAGTTTAAAATAATAGTTTTTAGAGTTATTAGAAGTCAATGATATTTCAATAATCTTATTCTGTATATTCAAAAATAAATTATCATTTGTGGTTTCCATCCTATATTATCTTAATTTTTTTTTATACTCTTTGAATTAACAGTTATCACTCTTTATATTTACAACTATACTTTTCAATAAAATAAAAGCTTAAAATTATGAAACCGAATATAGTTCTGAAGACAGATTTTCCAAATCTTAAACTAGTTAAAAGAGGGAAGGTTAGAGATATTTATGACGTAGGTGAGTATTTTTTAATAGTTTCAACAGACAGGCTTTCTGCATTTGATGTAATCATGTCGCAAGGTATTCCATATAAAGGCCAGGTTCTCACTAAAATATCCGAATTCTGGTTTAATTTTTCAAAAAATATCATTAGTAATCATTTAGTCAGTACCAACATTCAAGATTTTCCCAAAGAGTGCTCGGAATATTCTGAAGATCTTAAAGGAAGATCAATGCTTGTTAGGAAAGCCGAAGTAATACCGATAGAATGTATCGTTCGCGGATATATTACCGGTTCAGGCTGGAATGATTATAAAAAGAGCGGCAAAATTTCGGGAATCAGTTTACCCAAAGGCCTGGTTGAGTCCGAACAATTTCCGGAGCCGTTATTTACACCTTCAACAAAAGCTGAGATAGGTTTGCATGACGAAAATATTTCAGTAAACGAAGCCGAAAAAATAACCGATAGTAAAACCGTAAATAAAATAAGTAAGGCAACAATAGGTGTTTATAAATCAGCTTCTGATTTTGCGCTGAATAAAGGGATAATTATTGCAGATACAAAAATGGAGTTCGGGTTTTATAAGAATGAAGTAATTCTTGTTGACGAATT
This sequence comes from uncultured Ignavibacteriaceae bacterium, assembly GCA_964498065.1. Lineage (GTDB taxonomy): Bacteria > Bacteroidota > Ignavibacteria > Ignavibacteriales > Ignavibacteriaceae > FEN-1297. The sequence continues at coordinate 36,091 of CAZCFZ010000019.1, read as the reverse complement.
ATTAACACCGGATTCTTCCAGATTTTGGCCTAAAGATAAATATGAAAAGGGAAGAACTCAGGAAAGTTATGATAAACAGTTTGTAAGAGATTATTTGCTCTCAATTAATTTTAATAAGCAGCCGCCACCTCCGCATTTACCGGAGGACATAATAGAAAAGACGAGTGAAAAATATTTGGAAGTCTTATTTAAATTGACCGGAGAAAAAATAATTTAAATGAAACCGGTCCAGATTAAGGTTCTAAATAATACGGACTTAATGATTAAATGGGAGGATCACTCTGTAAATATAATTAATTTGAGCAGGCTTAGAAGACTTTGTCCGTGCGCTACTTGTGTTGAATACAGAGAAAATCAAAGCGATACATATATCCCGTTATACACATCCGATCAGTTATTGATAAAAGATCTTAATATTATCGGTAATTATGCGGTCGGAATTACTTGGAAAGATGGTCATAATACGGGAATTTATGAGTTCACTTATTTGGAATTTCTGGCAAATAATTAAACATCAAGCATATAATTTATGGTTCTTCCAAATCAATTAACCGTTTTAAGGATTATTTTATCACCTATTTTTTTGGTACTATTCTTAGCGCCGGATCCGTTGTTAAAACAGATATCTATAATCATATATATAATTGCAGCCTTAACAGACTGGTATGACGGCTGGCTGGCTAGAAAATTTAATTATATTACAAACTGGGGAAAATTTTGGGATCCGCTTGCCGATAAAATCTTAACATCGGCGGCATTTATTGGCTTTGTGATTGTAAAAATAATTCCTCTTTGGATGGTAAGCATAATTATTATTAGGGATTTTGCCATAACCGGATTACGTACTTATGCGGACTATAAAGGCTATTCTTTTTCTACAAGTTATTATGCAAAATGGAAAACTTTCATACAGATGCTTTTCCTTTATTACTTGTTAATTGTCTATGTTGGTGAAAATACTATTCAAATATATTCGGGAAATGAAAAGATTTTCAATATATTGATGAATGCGAATTTTATTTATTACTTTATGCTTTTTGTTACTTTAATTACTTTTCATTCAGGAATTACTTATCTTTATCACAATCGAAATCTGATTAAAAATATTATTAAACGTGAAAATTAATTTTTTTGAAAATCTTTTAGGCTCGGGTTTTTATACCGGCTATATCCCATTTGCATCAGGTTCATTCGGCAGTTTGGCTGCATTATTAATTTATTATATCCCGGGTTTTGAAAAGACTTTTATTTTGATTCCTGTTATAATTATCTTTATTTTTTATGGTATATATGTGGGAACAAAATTTGAAAAGCTGTACGGCAAAGATCCGGCGCAGTGTACTATTGATGAAGTTGTGGGAATGTGGATTACTCTTTTATTCCTGCCGAAAAAAATTGTTTTTTCACTTATAGCTTTTTTAATTTGGCGAATCTTTGATATAATAAAGCCTTATCCTGCCAGGCAATTAGAAGGATTGAACGGCGGATTGGGAATAATGATTGACGATATAGTTGCCGGAATATATTCGTTGATAGCGGTACATTTAATTATAACTTTTATTTTTTCACCTTTATTGTAAAACTGGCTAATAATGAATGCTCATATAATAACAATAGGCGATGAAATATTAATCGGTCAAACAATTAATACAAACGCAGCGTTTATAGGTGAACAACTAATCAATATTCAGATAAATCTTAAAAAAAGTTCCGTCGTTGCCGATAAAGAAGAAGATATTCTAAAAGAATTTAAAGAATGTATGGATGAAAATGATCTGGTTATTGTTACCGGCGGTTTGGGACCGACTCATGACGACATAACCAGAAAATGTATTGTTAAATTTTTTCATACCGAACTGGTACAAAATATAGAAGTACTTGAGGATATTAAAAATCTTTTATCTAAGAGACGAAGAGAAATTACAAAAATTAATGAAGACCAGGCTCTGGTGCCGAAAATAGCAAAAATTATTAGAAATGAACACGGCACAGCTCCCGGGATGTGGATTGAAAAAGATTCTAAAATATTCGTAGTAATGCCGGGGGTTCCGTATGAGATGGCATCAATGATGGAATCATTTGTAATTCCCGAACTGAAAGAAAGATTAGCTGAGGTTGGTTTTAAAGAAAAGAGAGATACGCTTTTAACTACCGGTATTCCGGAATCTGTTTTATATGAAAAATTGGGTGATATTAATGAATTGCTGAAAGATGCTAAATTAGCATTCCTTCCCAGTCAATTTGGTGTTAAAATTCGAATAACGGTTAAGGAAGAAGACGAAGAAAAAGCAAATAATAAATTAGTGGAAATTGAGCAAAAAATAAGAAACAAAATCGGCCGGTATATTTATTCTAAGAAAAATGAAACATTAGAGCAAGTTGTCGGAAGACTTCTTAGCGAAAGAGGATTAACATTAGCAATCGCCGAATCCTGCACCGGAGGTTTAATTTCACATATGCTGACGAATATAAGCGGAAGCAGTAAGTATTTTGAACGCGGAATAATATCATATAGCAATGCTTCCAAAGTAGAAATTTTAAGAGTTAATGAAGATACAATTTCGGAATACGGAGCAGTCAGCCTTGAAGTATCGCGTCAAATGGCAGAAGGAGTAAAATCAACCAGCGGAACGGATTTAGGGTTGGCTGTTACGGGAATTATGGGGCCGACTGGAGCAAGTATAGATAAACCTATCGGTTTGGTCTATATAGGCTTATGTGATGAAAAAGTCTGCACAGCAAAAAAATTTAATTTTGGTGATGACAGGCTGTTAAATAAACAAAGAACGGCACAGGCTGCACTGGATATGCTTAGAAGATATTTATTAGGTATTCCGTTTGATGACTAGGCTTTTTGTTGCTTTAAAAATACCGCTTGATATTAGGGAAACTATTATAAAAATTAGAAATAATTCTGTTGCTAATCCTCAGAAATATAAATGGGAAGATAAAAACAAAATTCATCTTACATTAAAATTTATTGGCGAAGTAAAAGATGAATTAATTCAGCCGATTGCCGGACATATTCTTTTTATCGAAGAATATAAAAAAATTAACTGCACATTAAATAAATTTGGTTTCTTTTATAGAGACGGTAAACCCAAAATATTATGGCTGGGTTTAGATATTGATTTCGAGATTTATAATTTAGTTGAGAGATTGAATAAAGAATTAGAAAATTTTTCTATACCTGCTGAACATAGGAAATTTAAACCTCATTTAACTATAAAAAGACTTAGGGGTAATGAGGATAAAGATTTCGTTAATAATTTTGAAAAGGCAATTTTACCGGAGATAAATTTTACTGCGAATGAAATTTCACTTATGAAAAGTGAATTGCTGCCTGAAGGTTCAAAGTATAAAGATTTAAAAATTTATAATTTAAAATGATAGGGAGGTACAATGAGTTCCGATAGAGAACAAAAATTAAAAATTATTGAAGATGCCATTTCCAGTATTGAAAAGACATACGGGAAAGGCTCCATTATGAAATTGGGAGACGGGGTAATAAACGATGTTGAGGCAATCCCGACCGGGGCGCTTTCATTAGATCATGCCCTCGGAATCGGCGGTGTTCCGAGAGGAAGAGTTACGGAAATTTACGGACCTGAGTCAAGCGGAAAAACCACATTATGTCTTCACATTATCGCCGAAGCTCAAAAAGCCGGCGGCTTAGCCGCATTTATAGATGCAGAGCATGCATTGGATGTTAATTATGCCAAACGTCTTGGTGTTGATACTGCTAATCTGCTTTTATCACAGCCCGATTTCGGTGAACAAGCTTTGGAAATTACGGATACGCTGGTTAGAAGTAATGCATTGGATATTATCGTTATCGATTCAGTTGCTGCACTTGTGCCGAGGTCTGAAATTGAAGGTGAAATGGGAGATGCAACTATGGCTGTTCAAGCCAGACTTATGTCTCAGGCTTTAAGAAAATTAACCGGTGCAATTTCCAAGTCTAAAACATCCGTAATTTTTATTAACCAGTTGAGAAGTAAAATCGGTGTAATGTTTGGAAATCCGGAAACTACGACAGGCGGCAATGCTTTAAAATTTTATGCTTCTCTTCGTTTGGATATTAGAAGAATAGCTGCAATAAAAGACGGTTCGGACGTTATTGGAAATAGAACAAGAGTTAAAATAGTAAAAAGTAAAGTTGCTCCTCCTTTTAAGGAAGTTGAATTTGATATCCTTTACAATGAAGGTATTAGTAAAACAGGAGATTTATTGGATTTAGCGGTAAATTTTGGAATTGTTAAAAAAAGCGGGGCCTGGTTTACTTATGATGAGGACAGATATCAGGGAAGAGAACAGTTCCGTCAAAAACTTGTTGAAATTCCCGAGTTATATAAAAAATTGGAGAAAGAAGTAAAACAAAAATTAGGTTTAATAAAAGATGAAAAGCCCGCAGCCGAAGAAAAACCTGCAGGTAAAGAGAAAAAGAGCGGCAAATAATTTTAACTCTTTTAAATTATGAGGATAGAAAGAATTGTAAAGAAGGATAATAAAAATGTTACTCTTATCCTTGATAATAACGAAAAACTCTTTTTATCTTATGAAGTATTTATTAAAAGCGGCTTAAGGAAAGGTGACGAAATTTCCGAAAGCCGCATTTCATTATTAATCGAAGAGAACCAGACTTTTTACATTAAACAAAAAGCGTTCAGGCTTCTCGGACGAAGACTGCATTCTTCTTACGAGTTAAAGTTAAAGTTAAAACAAAAGAACTATAATGATAATTTAATTAATGAAGTAATTAAACAGTTAACGGAATCAAAATATCTAAACGATTATGAATTTGCAAAGTCCTTCACTGAAGAAAATATTAAAAATAAATTGTGGGGACAGCGTAAAACGGAAGCAGAACTTTTTAAAAGAGGAATAAATCGGGAAATAATAGGCCGAATTATAAATGAAGAATTTTCAGATTCTAATCAGTTTGATAATGCTTTGGAACTAGCCGGGAAAAAATATAAAGCATTACTTAAAGGAAATACAAGTTCTGAAAAAATACAATCAAAATTAATTTCGTTTTTAATAGCTAGAGGATATGATTACGATATTGTTAAAAGGGCGGTAAATTTAATATTAAAATAAGAATAAATTGGATTCATTTTTTCAACTTCGATTCCAAAGATAAAATCATTGATGAAATAGAAGGTATATTAACGTTCGTTGAAGCTTCTTTAATCTTAAACCATTTCCTTTTTCTTTTATCCTTTTCAGGGTAATCATCCAATATTTTTATAACTTCCATAGCAAAGACTACAACATGACAAACTCCAATTGATTTTTGATTTACAAAAGATCCGAGTTCAATTGTTTCATTTGTCCCTAAAATTCCTGCCTCTTCCAATGCTTCTTTTTTGGCCGATTCAAATGCACTCAAGTTGAATTCAATATAGCCTTTGGGAATTACCCATTTCTTCTTTTTTATTGAAGTAATCAGAAGGATTTCTAGTTCATTATTTGCCCGACGATAAGGGATAACACCGGATTGGTTGAAATTAAATTCTAATTTCAAAATAAAAACCTATTAAAAAATAAATTTGCTTTCAATTTGTTTTAAATTCTTACCTCTATAAAAATACAAAAAAATAAACAATGCAATTAATTTCTTACATTAATTTTGTATTTGTTATTTTTTTATTGTCTTGTTTCTTGAATACTTCTTACAAGCTTTGTAACGATTCCTCTTGGTAAAAATTTTACGCCGAATGACATAACCTTATTTTGTAATCCGGGAATTACTAAGGTTCTTCCTGCTTTCATGCCGTTATACCCCTCATAAGCGACGAAAGCTGCATCCATAATCTTGGCTCTTTTGATCAACTTTGATTCATTCATTTCCGCTCTTGCCTGAAAATCGGTTTTAGTCGGACCTGGACAGAGAGCAGTTACGGTTATCCCTTTATTATTTAATTCGTTAGCTAATGCTTCCGAAAAATGCAGTACATATGCTTTTGAAGCATAATAAACAGTCATTAAGGGTCCGGGTTGAAATGCAGCAGTTGATGAGACGTTTAAAATTTTTCCGCCTCCGAGTTTTATCATTTCTCTCCCGTATAAATATGTAAGATGAGTTAGTGAAAGGACATTTACCTGAAGCATATTAATTTCATTTTCGATATTTAAATTCAAAAATTCTCCAAAGCTGCCGAATCCTGCATTATTAATAAGAACCGATATATTCAGCTCTTGTCTTTTTGTTTCATTAAAAATTTCATTTGGAGAATCCGGGTAAGATAAATCTTTAGCAATTACTTTTACAAAAATATTGTATTTCTCTTCTAGTTCAGCGGATAATTCTTTTAACTTCTCCTCATTACGTGCAACTATTACTAAATTATATCCGTCTTGTGCTAATAACCTGGATAGTTCATTCCCGATCCCTGTTGAAGCACCGGTCACCAATGCTGTTTTGTTAATCCGGTTCATTTTTAACCTATCTTATAATTCTAAAAAAAATTTTCAGTTTGATTCTTAAAGTGATACTGCCGTACATTTTTTCAACTTCAAATATGTATGGAAATGCTAATTGTAAAAATATTATAAAATTTAACCATTAATATATTTGCGTAAATATTTTAATAATAATAGGAGTTTGAGACTAAGATAGCTTTTATTGCATTTTATACTTTAAGGATTTTTATCTTATCTTTAAAACAATAAAAATTTTGAAATAGTTTAAATATTTAATTTAATTTACCTGATTAAATTCAAAAAAATAAATTATGAATATCCGGACAAATGTTGAACTTAAAAAGCTTAATACATTCGGAATAAATGTAAAAGCAAAAAATTTTTTAGATATAAATAGCGAAGAAGATTTAAAAGAAATTATTTCTTCCCGTAAATATAAAAATCAAAATATATTTATTTTAGGCGGCGGCAGTAATGTTTTGCTTACAAAAGATATTGATGGACTGACAATTAAGATCTCAATCCCGGGAATTAAAGTGATTGAAGAAAACGATTCCTCGGTTTTTATTGAAGCAGGGGGCGGTGTTGTTTGGCAAAACCTGGTTGAGTACTGTATTGCTAAAAATTACGGCGGAATAGAGAATCTTTCATTAATCCCAGGTACAGTCGGTGCTGCTCCCATACAAAATATCGGCGCTTACGGGCAGGAAATAAAAGATGCATTATTTAGTGTTAAAGGAATTTTTATTAATGATGGGGAAGAAGGATTATTTAAAAATCAAGAATGTAAATTCAGCTACCGCAGCAGCATTTTTAAAGAAGAATTAAAAGGGAAATTCGTAATAAGCTCGGTAATACTTAAACTCCGTAAATTCCCAGAGATAAATTTAAGCTACGGCAATTTGAAGAATGAAATCGATAAATTAAATTTGAGTAAAGTTACAATTAGTGATGTTAGCAAAGCTGTTTGTTCAATACGAAAAAGCAAATTACCGGATCCCAAGATAATCGGCAATGCAGGAAGCTTTTTTAAAAATCCTGAAATTTCTTTTAACATTTTTAATAAACTAAAAGAAACTTTTCCGGATATTATCGGATATAAAACTGAAAGTGGTGTTAAATTAGCCGCTGGATGGTTAATTGATAAATGCAGGTGGAAAGGAAGACGAATAGGTAATGCCGGAATTCATGATAAACAGGCTTTGGTTTTAATTAATTTTGGAGATGCTTCCGGCTCAGAAATTTTAAATTTATCTAAAGAGATCAAGAATTCCGTAAAAGAAAAATTCGGGGTTGATTTGGAATATGAAGTTAATATATATTAAATCCATTCTTCGAAACTAATATCAAAACCGTTAAAACGGTTACAATGTGAGTTTTATATCATTAACGCCGGGATTAATCCCGGTGTTAATAAAAGCAACCAAGGGTATTCCAACTGTTTTAACAGTTTATAAAGTTAAGAAATCTATTTCGAACAACGGGTATATTAGATGTAATAATAATATTTTAATTAACCCTTGAACCAAATTATCGCGCACCCTTTTCGAATTATGAAATTCGGTAATCCTTATTCGATATGCAAATGAAATATTATTTTGATAGAATATTTGATGAATATCCGGATAACACAAAGAATTGAATTTTACTTCTAACCGAATACCTTCATTAAAAGAATTATGTTCTAAATTTAATAAAGAAACCGGATGTTCAATAACCTGGCGTCCGGGCCTTATCGAAGTTGATGGTTCCTTTGCCTTTCTTAAAAGAGATGTATGTTAAAATGATTTTATTTTTTTAAGGCTTTGTGTTATAGATTATACGAATATAATGTCAACTTGAATGTACTTTTTTATTTACATAATTTTATCCCAATATTTATAAATTTAGCCTGCATTACAAATCAAATTATCATCATATAATTTATTTGCTCCGGGTATGTATAATCATATAGGAGTTTTTAAATCTATGAATTAATAATTGATGAAATAGGTAAAATTAAATATTTGAAAATATATAATTTCCCCGGATAACAGCCGGACAATGTTGAGATAATTAAAATATTTAATTAATAAAAAATGGTTGAAAATATGGTAAAAAGATTATCTCCGATTCAAGTTAAAAATATTTTAGAATCGGAAGCCCAAATAAAACTTATAGATGTAAGAGAGAGATGGGAATATCAAATAGCAAGCCTGGAAAATGCTGAGTTAGTTCCGCTTGGAGATTTTGTAAATTTTTCCAGATCGCTTAATCCGAAAGAAAAAATTATTATTTATTGCCATCATGGAGCTCGCAGTTTTAATGCTTGCAGTTATTTAGAACAGAATGGATTTAATGAAGTTATTAATTTAGAAGGGGGCATTGATGCCTGGTCTCGTGAAATTGATAATTCAATTCCTGTATATTAAAATATTATTTTTTAAATTATCATGGAGATAATATGTTAGAAGAAGGGAAAAAAGCGCCTAATTTTGAACTAAAAGATCAAAATGGGAAAGTCGTTTCTTTAAGTGACTATAAAGGTAAGAATATTGTGCTGTATTTTTATCCGAAAGATAATACTTCAGGCTGTACGGCAGAGGCATGTAATTTTAGGGATGAATTCCCTAAATTTAAAAATCTAAAAGCTGTAATACTTGGGGTTAGTCCCGATTCGGTCGATTCCCATAAGAAATTTGCAGAAAAATATAATTTGCCGTTTACATTATTAAGCGATGAGAAAAAAGAAGTTCTTGGGAAATATAACGTATGGAAAGAAAAGAGTATGTACGGTAAAAAATATATGGGTGTTGAAAGGACAACCTATATTATAGACGTTGACGGAAAAATAAAAAAAATATTTTCTAAAGTGAAAGTTCCCGATCATAATAAAGAAGTAATGGAAGCACTTAATAGTTAATACTTAAACGGGATTAATATGATTTATGTAACCAGGCGGGAGGTTTTTAGTGCAGCACACAGGTTGTATAATCCGAAATTTTCCGAAGAAGAAAACGAAAAGATATTCGGAAAGTGCAGTAATCCAAATTGGCACGGGCACAATTATACACTTGAAGTTGTAGTAGCCGGCGATATTGATCCGGAGACAGGATATGTTATCGACTTAAAATTATTAAAAGAAATAATTATTGAAAATATTATTAGAAAAGTTGATCATAAGAATCTTAATACCGAAACGGATTTTATGAAAGGAATAATTCCTACTGCAGAAAATATTGCAGTCTCGGTGTGGAAAGAATTGGTTGATAAAATTCCTAAGGGGAAATTACACGCAGTTAAAATATACGAAACGGAGAATAACTTTTTTGAATATAAAGGAGAGTGACTTTGGATTTAATGGTAATGGAAAAATTAGTTGCCGACATCTTGAAACAAGTTGGTGAAGATCCTGGAAGGGAAGGATTAAAAAATACTCCTAAAAGAGTAGCTAAAGCATATGAATTTTTAACTTCAGGATATAATAAGAATATAGAAAAAATTTTGAATGGTGCAATATTTAAAGAAAAATATGATGAAATGGTGCTTGTTAAAAATATAGACTTTTACAGTTTGTGTGAACATCATATGCTTCCGTTTTTTGGTAAAGTGCATGTGGCATATATTCCTGATGGTAAAATAATCGGATTAAGTAAAATACCGAGAATAGTTGAAGTATTTGCCAGAAGACTTCAAGTGCAGGAACGAATGACTCAGCAAATTGCCGATACAATAAATAAATATATTCAGCCTGTCGGCGTTGCCGTCGTTTCAGAAGCTTTTCATATGTGTATGATGATGCGCGGTGTTGAAAAACAAAATTCATCCGCTACAGCCAGCGCTGTACATGGAATATTTCAGGAAGACGCTAGAACAAGGGCGGAATTCATGAATCTTATATCTACTAAAAATCTATGACGAATACACATAAATCAGGTGTATGGATTACCGGTGCAAGTTCAGGAATAGGGAAAGCTGCAGCTTTAGAATTTGCCAGGGTCGGTGCTCAAGTATTTGTATCTGCCAGAAGAATAGCGGAACTTCAAAGACTTAACTCCGAATTAAAAGATGAAAAGCTGAAAGTTGAAATACTGCCGTGCAATGTTGCTTCTTCAGCAAATATTGATCAAACCGTAAAAAAGATACTAGCAGTACATCCGATAAATTGTCTTATAAATAATGCCGGCATTACTTCTTTTAAAAAGGCGGAATTAAATTCAATTCAGGAAATAAATGATATTATTAATACCAATCTGTTAGGATCAATTTATGCTATAAAGTATGTCCTCCCTCATATGATCGAAGAAGGCGGCGGAACAATAATCAATATATTATCGGTTGTAACTAAGAAAGTTTTTACAAACAGCAGTGCTTATGCAGCATCAAAAATGGGCCTACTAGGATTTACTGATTCATTAAGAGAAGAAGTTAGAAAATATAATATTAGAATTATAAATGTTGTTCCCGGTGCTACGGAAACACCTATGTGGTCTAGCAAAATAAGAAAAGAGAATTCGGGCAAAATGATGAACGGCGAAGACGTCGCTCGATTATTAGTCTGGTTATATCTGCAGAAAGGGAATATGGTAACTGAGGAAGTAGTAATCAGACCGATTACCGGAGATATATAATGATCAGAGAAAAAGAAATATCTATAGTAACGGGGGGAAACAAAGGTATAGGAAAAAATATTGCCTTAAAATTGGCAAAAGAAGATCATGATATTATTATTTTTGGCCGTGATGAAGAATCACTAAAAAGTACTTCGAATGAAATCAAAGATACCGGAGTTAAGTGTGAATATTTCAAGGGAGATGTTGCAGATGAAAAATTTGTAATTGATTCGGTTAATAAAATTATTACCAAATACGGTAAGATTAATAATTTAATTAATAATGCCGGAACAAGTGTTTTTAAGAAAGTTATCGATGCATCTTCGGAAGAGTTTAAAAAACAGATAAATGCAAATCTTTATGGGATATTCAATTTTTCAAGAGCGGTTCTGCCAAAAATGATTGAGAAAAAGAGCGGAGCAATAATAAATATTGTATCGCTGGCAGGGAAGAATTCGTTTATCGGCGGTGCAATGTATTCTGCATCCAAGCACGCAGCACTTGGTTTTACAAAATCTTTAATGCTTGAAGTACGTGGATTTAATATACGTGTTGCCGCAATATGCCCCGGCTCTGTTGATACCGAATTTTTCAATAACTCTTCGATAAATCCGGATCGAAATAAAATCCTAAAACCGGAAGATATTGCCGAAACTGTTTTATTAATATTAAAGCTTCCCGTCAGAGCTTTAATAAGCGAAGTAGATATACGTCCGACCAATCCCAATTAAAAAAGCTATAATTTGAAAATTATTTTTTAAACAAATCCTTTAATTTATTCTCAATAACATTTGATTTAAGTTTTTCAAGCTTATCATTTAATTCTTTCTTTTTTGAATCAATAATTTTAAGGTTCTCATCAACTAAGCTTTGATAAGAATTTAACTGGTTATTAATTTCTCCGATTTTAGTTTTATACAGGCTTTCGAATTGATTTTGTTTTGCCAGGACAAAAGAATTGAACTTATCTTTAAGTTCGTTTTGAAGTTTTAATAATTCAGCTCCTACTACTTTACTTAACTGATTTGCTAATTGATTATCAAGGTTTGTGGATAACGCAGCATCGAAGGAACCTTTTGTGTTCCAAATCCTTAAATTAATTTCAAGTTCTTTTATGCCTGCAAGAACTTCTCGTACTAATCTTTCTGCAATGTTTTTCGGTTGTGTTTCAAATTGTAAATTAACATTATTAAACTTAAAGTCGATATTAGAATCAAAACGATTGCCGGGTACGGAAATTTTTAAAGTTGTCGCCATTACTGCATTGGAAATTTTAGTTGGAAGGAAATTACTCCTTCCTAATTCAAACTCCCCGACAGGGACACCGGAAAAACTTGCCGAATATTCGTCATCAGGTAATGCTTTAGTCCTATCGAATACAGCACTTAATTTTAAAGCCTTTGCATTATTGTATGTCCCTTCTAAATTTATTGTAAAGGGGAATCCGGTAATCGTTTGATCACTGGAGATATTTTTGATTTCGCCTTTTGCCCGGATAAAATCCTTTACGGTTGAACTATCGGTTCCTCCGGAAATAAATATTTTTTTAATCCAAAACTTCGGGTATCCTCTCTTGACCGGGAAATTAATGTTTTGTCCTTTCATTCTCGGGGGAGATGTATACTCCGGTTCGGGTGAATGTTTTTTAACATTAGTTCTTACAAAATCAACCCAATACAAGTAACTCACAGCTTTTTTATACATTTCACTTCCGGCTATCAAAGAAGCTAATGAAGGCGCATTTAAGCTTGGAAGCTTAGCCATATTTTTTAAATTTTGAAAATCTTCTTTTGCCAAATCATCCAATGAACCAACTGAGTTTCCAAGCGATTCTATATCGGAAGTTATGGAAGAACTTCTATCATTAATTGTCTGTTTGATTTCATTAACACTTTTTATTGAGTTATCAATAGTTGCAATTGTACTTGAAATGCTTTGAATATTATTGAGGTTTGAAGGATTTATAGATTTTATATTATTCTGTATATCAATCAATTTTTTCTTTGAATTTTCAAAATCATGCTGCACTGCATTCCATTGCTTCGATGTCTTTTCAACCTGAAATTTTAGTGTATCTATTTGTTTAAGTGTTTTAAAATTGAATGATCTTATCAGGCTATCAACATTAAATCCTTTTTTCAATTTTGTCATGTCAAAGATCGGAGAAGATTTGAGAGTTTTTTGAAGTGCATCTTTTGCCATATTGGAAAAAGAATTTTGAGCATTTAAAAGAACAGACTGTTTACTTTTAGTTGAAGGCAGGGAGCCGTCTGTCTTCCGCTTTGTCCCGATAATTAGATCATGAACTTCCATAGCATCTATGATATATTTCCCGCGTAATAATTGTCCTTCATCAATTGCTAGTTTAACTTTTCCTGTTTGGAATAAATTTTTCCACGGATCTTTTGGATTGGCAACTTCTATTTTCGACCATTCCAAACCAAGGGGTGAAAAATTAACGTGCAGATTACTAATTTCTACCTTTGCCCCGATAATATTTTCACCGGTGTATTCAAGCGCCGATTCAATCCAGCTATCCATAAAAATGTATACAACAACAATCAATGCAGCGAGAGGAATTAAAGCAAAAAGAATGAATTTTTTTCTCATCTTAATCCTCCGAAATCACGTATTTTGGTATAAAGCTGAATTAAGCTGCTTCGTTTAATAATTTGATATATTTTCCACTTCTCAATTTTACTGCCGATATGAGACCTATAATTTATTACAAAAGATTTCATCCCGAAGAAAACCGGGATTAATAAAATGAAGGAAAGAATTAAGCTTCCCATAACTATTGTATTGTTGAACCGGGTAAGAGGTGCAACCGGTGCATTATACAGCCAAGTCCAGAAATCTTTTAAGAAATCAATTTGAGTCAGTACGAAGAAACCAAGGCGGTTAATAAGAGGATCAAATAAAAATGCTATTATACTGAATAATGTAAAGGATAAGATTGCAGAAGAAAGGTTTACATCAAGAATAAGAATTATAAGCCAAACTAATATTCCTTGGATTGTTAAATTAGGTGAAAGCCCTATAATTGAACCTAGTGCAAAACCGCCGGCAATTTGAACCGGAGTTTGTCCTTCCCGTAAAATTTTTATAAAGTTTCTAATAATTTTTAACCAAAACATAAATCTCCCTCTTTTAATTGGCTTTGAAAAGAATTATGATAAAAATATGAAGAAACTTTTCATTAAACAATAAGATGTAAAGAAATGAACTTTAAATGAAAAGTAATATGAATAATTAAATATTATTCAAAAGTTGAAGAATCTTTTCGTAAAATAAAATGAATTGTAATTCACTTAAATAAGTTTATTCTAAAAAGAACTTCTAATCCAAGAATTCAAATGATTAAAAATATTTTATGCGCTATAATGACGTACCTACTTTTATTCTTATATTAAAAAACAATGAGATAATCCCGAAACTTCCTGAATCTCTTTTTGAGAGAATAAAAGAGGGACCTATCGCAATAGCACTAAAAGCCCAATCGTCAAAAATCCTCTGGACAAGGACATTTACAACATACTGCGGCTGTCTTACATCACTGTGTACCATTCCGTCAAAACTGAAATCAAATGTATTGCCGGAAAGAGAGAGTTCGCGCCCTGTAAAACCTATATGAACTTCATTTAAGTAGTGTGCAACATAAAACTTTGCACGGGTCGATCCCAAAATTCTAATAGGATATCTAAGCTCCCAGTTAAGATAACCTCCGTCTAAAACTTTTGGTACCATGCCTAATGTATCTGCATCCCTAATCGTTTTTAGTTGACTGGATGTAAAAGCTTTTGTTGATTTTAAATAATCGAATTCGAAAAAATTACCGAGAGGTACAACATAGCCGAAGTCATATCCGCTTGTTGCATAAATATTATTTTGGTTATTTTCATTTTTATATTGAGTTAATGCATCGACACTGTTATAAACGCCTCCGTAAAAACCCAATAAGTGAACGCCGGCTTGAACAAAATTAGTTTCAAACGGCCCGGAATACGGTGTCCCGATTCCAAATGATATTCCCAGATCATTTTTTATAGGGATGCCAAACGGCTCTCCTCCAAATAATTGCAGGAACGGATTAATATATCCCAATGTTGATGAAATTTGATAAAGTGAAGGGGGAGAAACAAATTTTCCTAAATTAAGTTTCGAAAGAACCCTTGTAAATACACTTCCGTAATTAATATTTTCTTCAAGATTTATTTTAAACGGATACGTTATAACTTTAGCTCTAGTTTCCGGTGTTAAAGCTAAAAATGGATATAAAACACCTTTTACTGAAATTGTCTGATTATTCTTATCACGTAAATCGACTATAATTTCAGCTTTAGGATCCGGCGGTGAAATAAACAATTCTGATTGTATTTTTATAAATAAACTGTCATCGAGAGGTTCCATTTGATAATATTCGATTTTCTGTTCCTCTGAGGTTTGTGCATTAACTTTTATTGTTAAAAAAAGAGTTAATGAAAGAGATAGTAATATAAAAAGTAAATTATAACGCATAGAGTTTATATTATTTTGAAATTATTTTGAAAAATCTGTGAAATAAAAAGAATCCCCAGCTTCGGCATGTGCTTTGGAAATTTTATCCGTTACAAAGAAAAAGAAATTTGCCTTATATCTTCCGTCGGCTTCCTGTAAAGTTCCGGGACGATTTATCCAGTCATCATACTTAGTTTCATTCGAGGCAATTTTTAAAGATACATAGTAAACATTATTACCGTTGTTGTCTTTATACGGTCCGGAAACTGAAATTGGTCCTGAGTGAGTTACTTTTAACTGCTCGGGTCTTAAATAAATAATAGTTACATTGAATACGGTAATATTTTGCAAATCCTGCACATAAATTGTTGAGGCATCCATTTTTGTTGTAACTTTAGTGATCTTAATTTGAGGTGGCTTTAACGGAACCACATTAATTTTTTCTTCCTGGGTGCCGTATTTTGCTATTACTTCATCTTGTCCCATAAGGTTAAATTTCTTTTCCTGTCCGGGGGGAATTGTAACAATCGGTTCGTTCATGTTTTTAGGATCATAAATTATAGTAGGTACGTTACCGCTGTTTTTTGCAGTGTTCCATGTGTATTGATAAAATGTTTGTGTTATAGAAATCGGAGACTGCAAAATTGTTTGTTCCTTTGGTTTGGATTCCTCTTTCGGTTTAGTTTCTTCGGGAGGAAGAAGCTTTATTTTTTTACTAAGCGACGCAACTTTTTTATTAAGAATTTCAACCTTCTCTTTTAATTCTTTATTCTGCTGCTGAACATTCGGATTAAGCTTAATTTCAAAGTTCAATCCCTTGGAAGTAAGTGAATCAATCATTGTTACCAGAGAATCTCTAACACCTTTGGAGACGGCTCTATTTGTTGATATTACCTTATCAAGGTCAAGGTCGGCGCCTTTTAAAACGAGTACTGTTATTACAAAAATGTACAGCACTTCATAAATAATAAATTTACTATCGTGATTTTTTCTCACCATTTTAATATTACTTCTTATTCACAATAGCTTCAAGATGTTTTAGACCGGTAATAGCCTTTTCATCTTTCAGCGAATCCGTTGCCTGAGTTATGGAGTTTGCAAGTGATTTAAGCTGCTCCATCTTTTCATTACTTATATCCGCTGCCGAATTCATCTTTTCATACAATTGATTTACTAAACTAAGATTCGAATTTAAAACAACACTTAATTTTGCTGTTCGTTCAAGCAGCAAATTAAATTTATTTAAATTCTCAATTGCTTTTTCGGATATTTCGACATTCTTATTTGAATCTATCGGTGAAAGCTTATTCAAAAGATTATTGGAACTGTCAATCTGTATCTTGGAATAATATCGCTCCTTAAAACTTATTACATGATTAACAATACTCTGAAATTCAACACTTAGCTGATCAAGTACCGGTTCAAATAATTTTCCCAGCGCCAGTATTATTAAAGATTTTATTTCGAAAGGAACAGATAGTCCGACAAATATTGCTTCGCCGAGACGGATACTAATTAAAAGAATTGCAGCGCCAATTAAAGGCAGTGCAGTGGAAATACTGTCGACAACACTGGTATATGATGTAATTATTCTATCAATTGTTTCGGATGCAGGAGTCCTAACAAGTTCTATTTTTAATTTGTTATAAGCCAGCCAAGCTAAAAATATAAATAGAACATATACCAAAACAGGCAGCCACCAAAATGTAAAGGGTACGACAGGACTCGGCGTCGGCTTCCAACTTGGGAATAAATATTTACCAATATTAATTGAAACATCACCTAAAATAGGTACATAAGACAGGTCGATAAAGAAAGATATTACTAAAGCAACTAATGAAATAATTGCCGGTTTTATAATAACCGTGAATTTTATATCATGTACAGATCGTGTTACGAAGTTTTCAACTTCTTCTTCCATACCGTTTTTTGAAATCAATTCGGAAATATGTGTAACATTATCCGTTGACACATCTTTTTTGTTTCCTTTTAAAAACATTTAGTCAGCCCTCATTGGTTGATTCTAATTAAATAAATTAAGAAAATAATATAATAATTATTAAAATTTAAAAAGCCGGATTAAATAATTGCCATTAAATGTCAATATTTATACCAACAGATTAAATAAATCCTAATTTTTAAAATATATTAAAATTCTTAAATAATAGAGCTAAATATTATGAGCGTGCCGGAATTTCCATCCACAAAATATTTACTTATAAAATATTAAAGCCGCATGCTTTTATATTGATTTTTTAGATGGATACTGTACCGTAAAATTTACTTGTAAATAAATATTTATAAGTAAAATTTACTTAAATTTATTCTAAAATAGAACTCAATTTAAGATAATAATTAATTTCTGAAATGATATTGTTATCGATCATAATGAAAAATGATTGTTCAAAAACATATTGGTAAGACTTTAATTAATACTTAGCTGTTATGAAAGATATTGAGGTTTTAATTTGAATTTTATTGAGACCTTGAAATTTGAAATACCGTCAAACTTCCAATTTAATTTATGGAAGCATCATAAAGAATTTTTATCAGATAAAATTTTATCTGTGAAGCCTCAAAATGAATTGACATTTAGAAGTTTTATATTAAATATAAAATTGATAGGTAATTCACAAATTGATTTATATGTGGGATTATTGAGCCCCTTTGATATTTGTAAATTAGTTCTTGAAAAGTTGAATTATTCGGATATTTATGATAAAATTTCTTTCAAAAAGTGGCTTGAATTTTTAGGTAAAGAATACCGTGAATTAAAATTGCCCGACGATTCAAATTGGATTTTACGTTTCGGGAAAAATGAAGACAGATATATTCATATTCATCCGGGAAGAAGCTCACCTAATTCTATTAGAGTTAAAGCTTCTATATTAAAAAGTGCAATTGTTTCGCTGGCATCGGCAAGATTCTTGAATTTTGATGAACTGAACTTAAATCTTATTAACAGCATTAGAAAAGAATTTCTTTCATTACCTCCGCTTAAATCAACCAAATATTCATGCACACTTATAAAAATCATAGAGCTTTTTCAGAAATATAACGGAACTTCTATTTTAAAATAAAAAAAGCCCGGATTAACCGGGCCAAAAGATTATCGCATCATTCCTCTTTGTCCCATTCTATTTGGACCTCTCATTG
This sequence comes from uncultured Ignavibacteriaceae bacterium, assembly GCA_964498065.1. GTDB lineage: Bacteria > Bacteroidota > Ignavibacteria > Ignavibacteriales > Ignavibacteriaceae > FEN-1297. Next base: position 17,420 of record CAZCFZ010000019.1, on the reverse strand, counting down.
ATCTGAAATGCTTGTGCATATCCCAGAATTTAGGAGCATTTTCTTTCCAAATTTTCTGCTGGTCAGGTGTTAGCACTTCATACATATCAAGCAAATGATTTGCAACAGCTATGGAAATAGCGTCCTTACTTTTATTTATTTTTTCAACAGTTGCAATTACATCATTTCGATTAAAATTGCCGTTAACCCTTAAAGCCTGTAAATCTAATTTGTTCTTTTTAAGATCAGCTCTCAGGTCAACCATTCTTTTCTCAAATGAAATTCTTAAATCTGCAAATTTTTGCTTTTGCTGTTCCGTAAGGTTTAGCTTTTTCATTAAATTGAATCTGCCAGTCATTCCTGTTTTCTGTCTCATTTGATGATTGTTATTTTGCCAATTCATTTGCTGCGAATAACTAAAGCCGGTAAGTAATATTGTAAAACTAAAAACCAAAATTATTGATACTATTGACTTTTTCATTTTTATCTCCTTAAAATTAAGTGGTTTTGGTATTTTGACATTTGCAGAGTAATTTTGGTTTAAAGAAAAAATTAAACCTTCTTTCTGTCGACAATGTCAAATAATACAAAGAATATAAGGTAATGACCGATTCGAATAATGATTTTGAACTGGTTAAGAGTTTTATTGCAGGTAACGAGAGCGCATTTAATAAAATAGTTCTTAAATATCAGCAAAAAATTTATTGGCATGCCAGAAGAATGACAGGCAATCATTTAGATGCCGACGAAGTAGCTCAGGAGGTATTAATCGTTCTTTATAATAAGATGAAAGATTTTCAATTTAAGTCTTCGCTATATACATGGATTTATAAGATTACTTCCACACGATGTATAAATTTTCTGAGGAAGAAAAATGTAAGACAGTATTTTTCATTTGAAGATAATGAGACAATAGGATTAAAGAGCAAAGAAGATTTGGTAAAGGATTTGGAAGTAAAAGAAAAGTTAGACAAACTTCATAAGGTATTGAATAAAATTCCTTTGAAACAAAGGGAAGTTTTTATTTTGAGAAATTTTGATGAACTTAGTTATGAAGAAATTGCAGAAATTACGGGCGGCAGTATAGGAGGCTTGAAAGCAAATTACTTTCATGCAATTAAAAAGATTATGGAGCTTATGAAAAACGATGAAAGTTAACGATAAAATTATCCTTTATCTGGATAATCAAATGAGCGACGAGGAAAAGCTTGATTTTGAAAATGAGCTTAAAGACTCGGTGACATTGCAGGAAGAACTGGAATATTATAAAAAATTTCTGAACGAGATTTCGGAACTTAAAAATATTTCAGTTGAGGAAGATTATTTCTCTCAGATGATTCCTACATTAAGAGGAAGAATTGATGAAAGAAAAAGATTAAAGATAATTCCAAGATTAGCTTTTGCTGTAACTACCATAGCAGCAGTAATTGTAGTCTTTTTCTTTACCTTTACGAATAAGAGCGTAAAGAAGGTAGCTGCTCCGGCGAAAATAGAAACTACTCGGAACAGTAGTAATTATTTTGCCTCAATATTAAGAAATGATTCAAACCAGCTGAATTTAGGTGATTTATCGAATGAAGAAATCACCAAATATGACTCCGTATTTAATGCGATGATTTCAAATGCTCTAAGTTTATCCCCTCAAAGCTTTAATTATCTTTCTGCCGATAATAATACCGATTTAAATAATATGCTGCAGGGAATAAACCAGAAAGAGGCAAATGAAATTTATAATCAACTTTTACATAAAAAGATTTTCTAATGAGAAAAGATATGAAAAAGATATTAGTTCCATTTTTTGTAGTATTATTTATTCCATTGGTAGTTTTTAGTCAACCGATGAGACACCAGGATAAGGGACCTATGAAAAAAATAGAAGAGCTGGAAAAAATAAAATTGATCGATGCATTAGGTATGAATGAAGAAACTACACTGAGATTTTTTGCAAGAAGAGCAAAATTTAAAAGTGAACAATTTAAATTATATAATGAGGAAAATGAATTAATCAATAAAATGGAGAAAGCGTTACAAAACGGGAAAACCAGCGATACCGATCTTAAAAATATGATAAATCAATACTTCGATTTGGAAAATCAAATTATAAAATCCAAACAAAAATTTATAAATTCTCTGCCGGATATACTAACCTATCAACAAATATCTAAACTCTTGGTATTTGAAAAAAGATTTAGAGAAGAAATAAGAAATCTTTTATTCAGAGAAAGAATGAAACGGAGGCAGTAAATTTGGTTGATTTTCAATCAACTTTAAAATATATTGCTAAAAACGGTTGCCAAGAATTGATTTTTTTTAGAAACAAAGGTATTTTTTCACTTTAATTTTCGCGGAAGTGGTGAAATTGGTATACACGCTACTTTGAGGGGGTAGTGCCTTAATTGGCGTACGGGTTCAAGTCCCGTCTTCCGCACTAGAATTAATTAACCAACCATATATAAAGGGAGATACTTATGAGAAAAATAAAAACTCTAACTTATTGTCTATTTTTCATATTTATTGCGTTAAGTACAGCTTTTGGACAAGAAATGAAACCGGAAGCTGCCAAGTTATATAATGAGGGCAATAAGATGTTGAAGGAAGGTAATTACGACAATGCGATTAAGAATTACGATCAAGCTTTAAAAATTGAAGAGGACTTTCGCATTTATTATCAGCGTGGTGTGGCACTTAAAATGTCCGGTAAGCTTGATGATTCCAAGAATTCATTTGAGCAGTGTCTCAAATTAAAACCTGATTTTGAGGCTGGTTTTAATGCATTGGGCGGTGTCTTTTTTGCAATGGGTAAATATCCGGAAGCTGCTTCGAATTTTGAAAAAGTTCTTGCTGCCGCTAAAAGTGATAATGTGAAAAATAAAATAAAGAAAAATCTTTCTTTAGTATATGCTAAAATGGGAAATGAGGCTAATAATGACGGAAACACAAAAAAAGCCGTAGATGATTTTACAAAAGCTACCGAGTACAGCAACTATGACGCCGCATATTTAGCCCTGGCCAAAACATATTCAGATATGGGGAACTATGATAAGTCGCTTGAAAACGCACAAGAAGCATTAAAATATAGATCAACTATTGGTAAAGGCGGTCCTTATTACTATATGGGCGTAGCTTATAAAAATAAAGGCAATAAAGAAAAAGCTAAAGAAATGTTTGATCAAGCAAAGACGGATCCTAATTACAAAAAATTAGCGGAATATGAGCTGACTGCTTTGAAATAAAGTATCCTCTTCTTAGTTAAGACCCTCGCTTTGCGGGGGTTTTTTATTTCGGGATGAAGTTATGAGAAGATCTCTTAATCAATATAATTTGAAATTAAGTTAATGGCTCTTGAAAAGTATAATATTATTAGAATTTAGAATAATATTAATAAATTTAAAGTAAAAGAATTTATTTTTCCTTCATCACCTCTCCCCATCAGATTCATAAAATTATATTTCGCACTTAAATCCAAATCCATAGAAGGAATAACAGATATTACGCTGCCTACGCCGACTCCTGCACCAAACCTGGTAAAACTTTTTTGACCGTAAATTTGATTAGTAGTACTTAACTGTAATTGCCCAAAGCTATTCATGGCAACATTTACTAAAAGATACGGTTTAATGACCGGTAAAGGTAAAAAATTCCATTCGCCTTCAATTCCGATGGAAAAGATTTTTTGAGACAAAGATACTGCTACGGTATCGAGCTGTCCGCTACTAGTTAAGTAATGGTAATCTATAAATAGAGCCGGTGTTATCGGCAGCAAAGGTAGATTAAGTTTTGCAATCAAACCCAGGTGATAGTTATCCTTAAATCCGTATCCGCCGTTAGAAATATTATCCGTATAATAGTTAGGTGATGTAATTGAAGTAAGTCCTCCTCCGAGACCAAGCCGTATAGTTTGTGCGCTTACATTAAATGAAAAGAGGAGAAGAAAAGAGACTAGAATAATTAAGCCTGTATTTTTTTTCATTTATTTACCTTTAAATGAATTCAAGTTCTATTTAATATAGATTTAAAAAATAATATTGCATAATTAAATAAAAAATATCTAAAGTTCAATGATTTAATAAATTTCTTTAAACGATGTTACATATTTGATTGATTTACTTGACATTAAGAAAGTTAAAAATTTATATTTCCACTTAATAATTGTATTTATTTTGTAAAAATTTATTTAATTAAGATATTGCCGGCAAAATTTAGAAATAATACATCAATTATTGTATCGGATCAGGGAATATTCAGACTGTATTTTGGTATTGTAATCTGCTTTAGCACAATTTTGATAAAAAATAATTCTCCTCTGGAATATATTCCAATACTGGTTTTTGTACTCCTCTATTCGGCATTTAAAAAAAGGGGAAAGTCTAAATTAGGGAAAGTCTTCATCCCGGAAATATTAGTTTATATCCTTTCCTATTTTATTTTGATATTGATATTTCAAAATAAGTATAAATACATAGTTGATTATACATTTTTGATAATCGGGTTAGGGAGCGGGTTTACTTATTATATTTCTGAAAAATTGAAAAAAGGATCTAAAAAATTTCCCAATTTCTTCCAAAACTATTTGGAACCGATAATATTATTTACTACGATGTTTCTATTACTGATTTTTTCAATTTACTATTTTAAATTGGATTTAAAAAGTATAAGAGAATTTTCGATTATTAATTTTCTAATACCGTTCGAAATATCTATTATAATAACATTGATCCCGGAAATGCTAAAAATAGAGCTGGAAAGTTTCATCCTTCCATTTCTCTTCAGCTATCTTATTTACATCTTATTTATTAACAGCAGCAATTTAATAATTCTAAATTTTTCAATAGGAATGTTTTTCGCTCTAATGACTGCTGTCATATCATTTTATTATAAACTACTTACTTTTAGAGGAAGTATTGCCCAATTTGTTATTGCTGTTTTTATTTTTGGTCTCGGCGGTGTTAAATGGACAATCCCTATACTGGCTTTTTTCGTTCTTTCCAGTATCTTGTCTAAAATTAGAAAGAAAATAAATCGTGATGTTGATAATTTTTTTGAAAAATCGGAAATAAGAGACAATTCCCAGGTTTTAGCAAACGGCGGATTTGGAGCAGCTTTAATGATGCTTTATCAAATTTTTCCGTCGGAACTTTTATATTACGTTTACGTCTCATCTCTTGCCGCTGTTTGTGCAGATACATGGGCTACTGAAATCGGTACATTATGGAAAACAAAAACTATTAATATTTTGAATTTAAAAACCATCGATCAAGGCAGGTCGGGAGGTATATCTTCCATCGGAATGTTTGGAGCAATATTAGGCGCTTTTATTATTCCGATATCATCGTTAAGTTGGATTAATTGGAATTATTTTAATTTTATTCTAATTGTAACAATTTCGGGAGTATTGGGAAGTATTATTGACAGCGTCCTTGGAGCATCTTTGCAATCTCAATTTAAATGTAGAATTTGCGGAAAAATTACTGAAAGAGAAAATCATTGTAATCAATCAAGTATCCGTTATAAAGGTTTAACTTGGATAGATAATGATATAGTAAATTTTATAACCAGCATTGCAGGGGGAATATTTTTTATTCCTGTAAAAAGTTTATTTAGGGTTTAAATGAAAAACAAATTTTTATTGGTTTCAATTATCTCGGTAGTATTATCATTTAATATTAATGCACAAACTACTGCGCAAAAATATGCCGAAGCAATGAATGCATATGAATCTCACAATTATGCTCTGGCAAATTCTCTTTTTCAAAAATTCTTTTCAATATACAAAATTACAGACGGTTTGTATGCAACCGCAAAATACTATTCATCCGATGCAATGATGAAACTCGGCGATTACAGCGCTGCAGCTGCAGGATTTGAGTTTTTTGTCAATCATTTTTCTTGGTCCGGTTTTAGAGATCATGCATTGTACAATCTTGGTTTAATTTATTTTCAACAGAATGATTTTGAAAAAAGCCGAAGCAGATTGAAAGAATTACTTGAAGACTATCCCGAAAGTTCATATGCCGGTTCGGCAATGTACTGGATCGGGAAAACATATTCAAAAGAAAACCGGCTTCAAGATGCTATCTTATTTTTTAAAGATGTAATTACCAACCACCCGGATAACAAATATATTGATTATTCAATTTTTACCTTGGCATCCATTTATGAAAATCTGGCTGATTATAAAAATGCAGCCAAATATTACGACAATTTATTATCTTACCACAGCGATAGCCCGTTAGTCTCGGCTGCTCATATTAGAATAGGAGTTTGTTATTTTAAATTAAAAGAATATGATTCTGCCGTTATTGAATTAAACGATCCGACTTTAAAGAACTTACCTGAGGAGGTGTATTCGCAGAGCCTCTACCTGCTTGCAAATTCATATTACAGGTTAAAAAATTATACCAAAGCTGAAAGTACATTTCTTGAAATAATTAGAAGATACCCCACTTCAAACGAGGTTAAAGATTCTAAATATGGATTAGCATGGACATATTTTCAAGCCGGGCAATACGATGATGCATATAGAATTTTTAATGATTTATCTGAAGGGACCGACAGTATTGCAGTTAATTCGTTTTATTGGAAAGCAGAATCAAAAAGATATGCAGGACATGGAACCGAAGCTTTTAATATTTATCAGGAGTTTCTAAAGAAATATCCCAACAGTAATTTGATGAAGGGGGTACAATACCAGCTGGGGCTTCTATATTTTAATAATAAACAATATAATCTGGCTGTAAAATATCTGCAAAGCTCGATAGAGAATTCCGACAATATGGTTAGGGCCAAATCGTTTGAAGTACTGGGAGAAATTCAATTAGAAAAGAAAGCCTACAATACTGCTAAAGAATATTTTCTAGATGCATTAAGAGTTCCCGATATAACATCGGATATAATTAATCATTCTTTGCTTGGATTGGGGGCCGCATATTATTATTTGCACGATTATAATGATGCCGTCTCAAATCTTTCAAATATAAGCTTTCAAGACCCTAATTTTGAGAAAAATAAAATTAATTTTTATATGGCTGAAAGTTATTATTCACAGAAAAAATACAGGGATGCTATTGAAAGATATAGTAAAGTCGATTTAAACCGTGATAATGAATTGGCAGGTATGGCTTTATACGGTAAGGCATATTGTTATTTCAATTTAAATGAATTTGAAAGTGCGATAAAGGAATTTAGAGAATATTTAAAAAGATTCCCCCGCAGTGAAAGGGCGTTGGATGCTAAATTTAGATTAGCTGATAGTTATTATGCCGTTAAAAATTTTGCTGCTTCAAGCAGAATTTATCAGGAGATTATGCAGGCTAACAAGCATGCTCTTAATAATCCTTATGATTATTATCAGTATGCACAGGCTCTCTTCAGAGCTAATGAGCCCAGGCAGGCTATAAATGAATTCAAAACACTTCAGGAAAAATTTCCCGGTTCCGAATATGCCGACAAATCTTTGTATGTGATCGGCTGGATTTATTTTCAGCAAGGCAACTACAATACTGCTATATTAAAATATAGAAATGTTTTATCTGTATATCCTAATTCTTCCATAGGTTCGCTTATCTATTATTCCATTGGCGACTGCTATTATAATCTTGCAAATTATGATTCGGCAATTTCCAGTTACCAGCAGGTGCTTTTAAAATATCCGGGTTCTAATCATATTTTTGATGCAGTAAACGGTATTCAAGACAGCTATGTAGCGCAGGGGCATCCCGAAAAAGCAATTAAATTTATTAATCAATTTATAAAACAAAATCCGAGTTTAAGTTATACCGATCAAATTTTTTATAAAAAGGGAGATATTTATTACAGCAACGGAAATTATAAACAAGCCGAATCCAGCTACCAGGATTTTATTACTGCATTTCCTAACAGCAAGTTAATTCCGCAGGCTTATTATTGGATCGGTAAAAGCGCAGAAAATTTAAAACAAGATAATATTGCAATAGAAAATTTCACTAAGGTTTTTACTTCTTTCCCCGAAAGTGAATCATCCTCAGCTGCGGTAATTGAATTGGGAAATATTTATAATGCTAAAAAGAATTATGATGCTGCAATTAATATTTACAATAATGCATTAAAAATTCTACCGAATAAATTAAGATTTCCCGAAATTATGTTTAATGAAGGGATGACTTATATTAATAAGAAAGATCCGAATGATGCTGCAAATGTATTCAACCAAATTATACAGAATTATAATGAGACTATTTTTGCCGAAAAATCGAAATTAGAGCTGGGCTTAATTTCAATTGCGGCAAAACAATATGATGCGGCTAAACCGTACTTCCAGGATCTTGCTCAGAATAGAACAGACGAGATCGGCGCTCAAGCTCAATATTATTACGGAATTGCTCTTTTCAATCAAAAAGATTACAATGATGCAATTACCGCTTTTGTAAGAGTTGGAACAATTTTCCCTGCATTTGATGAATGGGTTACAAAATCTTATTTAAAACTTGGTGATTGCTATGTAAAATTAAAAGATAACGCTAAAGCCAAAGAAATGTACAGGATAGTATTTACCAAGCATAGGGGGGACGAATACGGTAAAGAAGCAATAACGAAACTTAGGAAATTAAGATGATGAAATATCCGGTAATTTTATTATTTCTTTTTTCAACATTTACAATCTTTGCACAACAGCAAAAGCAAAACTCAGATGTACAATTACCCGATTTTGTTATCACAGGTAAGGATATTGTTACGATAAAAAAAGCTCAGAAAATACCGCCTAGTTTTGTTTCCACAATTTCAAATCAATTTATTAAGCCGGTTTTACCAAATGAAATTCTGCCTGTAAAAAATTTAAAAACTCCCATTAAAGGAGCTTCAACCATTATCGATTCATTAAATTATATGAACGGTGACTTCAGTGTAGGAGCAGGATTTTATTCTTTGCCGAGTGTTAACTTAAATTTTAATGCGCCTTTTAATTCCGGTTTATTTGAACTTTTCGGCAGCGGAATTAATAACCTGGCTTACGTAACTAATAGCGAAAGATACGATATTAATGGAGGTGCAAACTTATTGCTGTCAGTAAGCGATAATTCAAGTTTTTTGCCGGGAGCTCAGGTAAAGTTTCACGGAAATTTCGGTACTTCTTCATATAAGTTTTTCGGTTCGGATATTCCGGATTACCGGAGAGACTTTAACGAAGGTAATGCATATGTACTCGTTGATAATTTAATGAGCAGGACCTTTATTTTTTCGGCAAAAGCCAATGATGATATTACACTGCTTCGAAATGAAAATTATTCCGAAAATATGTTTAATCTTATAGGCTTTGCCAAATTAAGCTTGTCCAGCTTTAATATCGGAACGGATTTGATTTACAAAAAACAAATATTGAAAAATGATATTTCAAACAATAATAATTATAATTTTATAGCTTTAAAACCCACAATCGGGCTGAGTTTTTCAAAATTAACAGATGTTTCTTTGGGCTTTAATTATGAACATTCCGGTTCTGAAAATTTCTTTTCTCCGTACGCTTCTTTGGCATTAAAAGTAAGCAATAGTATAACCATATACGGAGAGTTCAATCCCAGCGCTGAATTTTTAGGAGGAGTATATTTCCTTAAACAAAACCCGTACTTTATGCCGCAAAAATTTACAAACATATTTTTGAAAAAAGACAATTCATTTAATGCTTCAGTTAAGTACCAGTATTTTACTTATTTTGAAATTGACGGCGGATTTAAATATTATTCTTCCAATAATCTTCCTTATTTTATAGATACTTCGGCATTAGGAATGTTCAATCTGGCAACAACCAGCGGTGAAAGTTCATCTGTATATATTAACGTTTTATTTCATCCCGGACCTTCCGGCGTCTTTTACGGAACGGGAGAACTTATTGATACCAGGGATACCAAAAATTATATTATCCCTTATTATCCCAAAGTAAAATTGAGTTTAAACTATTCATATAATTTTAATTTCGGCCTTGAAGCCGGGGCAACCGTAATTTATTATTCCGGCATCCATACGGATTTAATGAAGCAGAATTTACTGAATCCGTTTATTAATTTAGGATTAAATTTCAGTTATAAAATACATAACAACTTTTATTTAACTCTTAAAGTTTCAAATTTAATTAATAACCGGAATTATCTGTGGGACGGTTATAAGGAAATGCCTGTTGATATGCTGGGCGGAATAAATTTCAGATGGTAATTTGAAAATGTCGTTATAATTTTGTTCAATATTTAAGTTATGTTTTATTAGGTTAAATAATATTATATTGTTAAACATAAGGATTAAATATTTCATCCTTATATTTAGCATGCTTAAAAAAATTTCTATTTGGGTAAAATATTAAAGTGACTAAAGCCGAACTTATTAGGAAAATATCAAAAAGAAGCGGTGTTGCGGACCCGGAAGCTAAAGTATTTTTCGAAATTCTTCTGAGAAGGATAGCCGATAAATTAAAATACGGCGAAGCAATTAAAATCAACAACTTCGGCTTCTTCCAATTACGTCAGGGCATCATTAAAAAAACATTACCTTTGGAGGAAGAGAACAATAATTTATTAACTACCGATTTAATTGTATTTTCTCCTTTAAATAGAGCAGCGGGTAATGCAAATGAAAATTTGATTTTTAATGTACCGGAATCCTTGCAGAATGAATATGATTCGATCGACTCATATTTTAGCTTGAGTATTAATAAACCGGTAATCCCTTTGCTTGGCTCAAGTGAAATTGATTATTTTGTCCCGCCTACCGGGAATGAATTGGAGAAGTTGTTCGAATCTAAAGTTGAAAAAATATTGGAAGAAGTCGAAATAATTACGGAACATGTTAAAGGAAATGAAGTATTAATTATAAAAGCTAATTTCCTGGATCCGAGTCAATTTGAATTTAATTGGGAAGAATCAAAGGAGAAAGGAAAAGATTCCAAAGCCGATATAGATATTAAGCATAATTTGGAAAATGCTTCAGAGTATGAACATGTGGAATGGGATTTCGGCGAGAATCTTTCAAGGGAAATTGAGGAAGAATCAATTCTTGATGTCGGAGCAGAGCCTAATCTTGATGAACAAAAAACAGATGAATTGAATACCGGTATAGATTGGAATTTCGGGACACCGGGTAATGTTAAAAATGAATCATCTAAAAATAAAAATGAAAAAATAAATAATGTTTATCCGCCTGACGAGCAGGAAAAAACAAATAAAGATAAAGATTATTTAAATACGAAGGAATTCGAGGAAAGAGTTAGCGAGGAAATTAAGAAATTCCAGAGAGTGGAAGCGCGGACTACTAAAGTTAGGAATGAGAAAGTAGACAATCCTCTCAGCTTAACAAGGTCGGAAATGGATCTTACGTGGGACTTTGATAAAAATGAGAAAGAAATTAATGATAATAAAAACTTAAAACCTAAAGAAGTTGAGAAAACTAAAGAAGTAAAAAAAGAAAAGCCCGGTACTTCCCGCAAGGATGATTTTATCCCGGTAGAAAAAAAAAAGGACGAGGATTTTTCAAATAATAAACCCAAGTCCCAAAAACGATTAAAATCAAATGAAAAGGAATCAAAAATATTTAATTCATTAAATCGTAAGTCAACTAAACCATATCTATTTAAATCTCAAACACAAAAGTTAAGAAGCAGGCGTACTACCGTAATATTCTTAATTGCTTTATTAACAATTATTGTAATTGGAACCGCATTATTAATGTATTTAAAAAGTTCACAGCTTGGTATGTCCAAATCAGAGGTTATAAACGCCCAAAACACGTTGAAGGCAAAAACACCTTTTTTAATTAACCGGGATTTTGATATACCTGTTTCATATCCGTATTCGAAAATTAATCATGTTAAAAATTTATCATTGGAAGGTATCGACTCAGGTTTGGTATTCGGTAAAATGGCGGATGATATAAAAAAGAATTCTTCGGACAATTCCAAACCAAAGATTGAAAAAAATAATTTCGTAAAGAAGGTTGAAAAAAAAGAGAGTTCCTTGTTTAATAAAATCGGACCTAGCAGCAGAATTTCTAACAATATCTATAAAAACGGAAATATATTTATTGTTCAAGTTTCATCCTGGAAGAATGAATCGATTGCAGTTAAACAAGCTGAAAAGTTCCGGAAAAGAGGTTATACTCCTTATGTTGAAAAAACTCTTATTCCCGGCCGCGGTGAATGGTATAGAGTAAGGATTGGAAATTTTAAATCACTCGGCACAGCTAAAAAATTTTCCGAAAAATACAAATAACTTTATCAAAATTGTAAAGGTATATTATGAATTTATTAACGATGTTTCTTAAAGGCGGTTTAATAATGTGGCCTATACTTTTATGTTCCATTTTAGGGCTTGCAGTTATAATTGACAGATACGTTGTTTTAAGGAAAGCCAAAATCAATATTCCTGCATTTATGGTTAGAATAAGGGGACTGCTGAAGAAAAAGGATATTGCCGGTGCAATCAGCTATTGTATGGAGGAAAAATCGCCGGTTGCCAATATTATCAGGAAAGGATTAAAAAAATATAAACTCGGTCATGAACGTGTAAAGGAATCTATTGAAAATGCCGGATCGCAGGAGGTTGGAAAATTAGAAAAAGGATTATCTGTGCTTGCGACAGTTGCGGGAATAGCTCCGCTGCTTGGATTTTTAGGAACGGTAACCGGTATGATTTCCGCGTTTATGAGAATACAGGATTTGGCAGGCGCGGCAAATCCGGGTGATCTGGCCGGAGGTATTTGGGAAGCACTTGTTACCACTGCATTCGGATTGATAGTTGGAATTCCCGCTTTGGCATTTTATAATTATTTCTTAAATAGAGTTAAAAAATTGGTTGCGGATATGGAAGCCGTTGCTAACGATGTAGTTGATGTTATACAGGACAGCACGGGTACTACCGACGATATTGAAGAAGAAATTGAAATCGATATTTAGGATAAAAAATGAAGTTTAAAATAACAAACGAACCGTTAAGTATTTTCAGTTATTCATCTTTAACCGATATTGTAATGCTTTTATTAATTTTCTTCCTTTTAACTTCCCAGTTTGTCATTCAGACGGGTGTAAAAGTAAAGCTTCCCGGTTCCAAAACCAATCAGCAAACTCTTCCGACAAAATTAGTCGTTACATTAACTTCTGCCGGAGCAATTTATGCCGGTACCGAGCAGGTAAGTATCGATCAATTGCCGGCAAGATTAAGTTTATTAAAAAAGAATGAACCGGATAACAACCTTATAATTCGTGCCGACAAAAGGGTGGCTGTAGATTTGGTAATAAAAGTAATAGATGCAGCCCGTGCATCCGGTATAAATAAGTTTACGATTCAAACTGAAAAAGAAAGATTGTAGTAAGAAAAAAGTTTATAGCAGAAAGAAAGTATTTAGTTTAAAATGACTAATAATTCAATTAAAAATTGGTCGTACTCAATTTCATTTATTGTTCATGCCGTATTGCTGGCTCTGTTTTTATTAATTAATATTACTATATATTATCCCCCGGAAAAATTTGTAGAGCTTTCATTCGGTACAACCGGACTACCAGGTTCTTCCGGAGCCATTGGTAATCAAGTTAATAATGTTCAGCAGGTTGCAAAAAAGCAGGAAAAAACCGAAACAACGGTTAAAAAAGAAATTGTTAAAAAAGTTGATTTGCCTAAAACCAAAACCGAATCAACTGAAAACTTGATTCAACCTGCCAAAGTGGAAAAAGCAAAAGCGAATTCGGTAAAAACAAAAGGTGAATCGGTAAACTCGGATATAAATTCGGAAGGGAAAGGCAACAAGGCAGCAGGCTCCGGAAGCTTCGGTTATGATATTGATTGGGGGGGACAGGGACAGCGGAAAATTTACAGTTATATTTTACCTGAATATCCTGAAGGAGTTAATAAAGAAATAGATATTAGGCTAAAATTTTCTATTATGCCGGATGGTACTGTCGGCAAAATTATTCCCCTCATAAAAGCTGATACCAGGCTGGAAAGTGCGGCAATTAATTCATTACGCCAATGGAGATTTGAACCTCTTTCACCGGATCAAAAACAAGTTGCTCAAATTGCGGTTATTGTTTTTCCGTATCGCCTTCAGTAAATACATCTTTGTAATACATTTTATAAAAGAAAAATTCTACCACGGTTAAGATAGTTAAAGAAAATGCATCTCTATCGAAATAAAACCCGAATCCTTTGGGTTCCATTACCAAATTAGTTAACATCCCGGTTATCGACCAGCCCACGGAAAATAATATAGCTATAAGGCCTAAGTTCAACAGGGCAGAAGAAATTGATTCCGTCTGCCATTTTTTTGTAAAAATTATTAATGCAAAAATTAAATGAGCTGCAAAAATAACTGCGCTTACCATAAGGTTATAAATTTAAATTTCTATTTTTGAACCCGTTTATTAATGAAAGTTATGCCCAGCAAACCTCCTAGTGTTCCGAAAATGGCATTAACAATGAAATTGCTGAAAAATATTCCTACAGTGTAAAATAATGAAAAGCCGGTTTGCTGAATGTCGCTGGACATTTGTTTCATCATTCCCATTGTTTGATTAAGCAGGAGGCCTAATTTATAGTGACGAACCAGAGCCTCCGTCTGAGGCAGTGTTTGGACAAAGTCATTTGAGTGGAAAATGTACGTCATCAAAATATCGAAGGAAGATGCAAATACTGCAGCAAAGATTCCCGTCAATAATCCCAGTATCATTGCATTTTTTGCTCTAAAAGGTAATTCAGTTTTATTTATTTTATGATCAAGGTAAAGGGATAAAATTGCCGCTAACGGAACTATTAAGCAGCATCCCAAACTTTTAACGCCGGGAACAGTAGTGATAACCGCAGCGCCGAATCCGCATACCAAAGGCGGCAAGAAATTTTTATTATTCATTATTCACTGAATTTTTTTTCAATAAAAATATTTTCAATTGTTGCCAAAATATAAACAAATACAATGGAACCAAAAAATAGTCCCGTTCCGAAAGCTATTATTTTTGAATATTTATAAATATTGAATGAGCTGAATATTACATCAATTAGTATTGGTGTAATAGAGACATAAAGAAGTTTTACTCCTAATTTTAATTTCTTAAAAAAGAAGAGGGAAAGCAGTGATATTGTTAAAGCGCCAAGATAAATCCCGGTGCATCGTGCACATACCAATAGTTTTTTACCGCCGATTAAAAATGTTTTTGCCGGAATCTGGTGGCAAACCTCGCCGTAAGCATGTTTTAAAATAGGGTATGATACAGCCGCCAGACTTGAGCCGGGAAACAAAGACTCAAATGAAAATCCGAAACACCAGACCGTAAGCAGAAAAAAAATGCCGAGCCGTAAAAAATTCCTTTTATTTTCCGGTACCATACAATAAAAAGGCTTATGTATTACTTAATATGATTATATATTAGAATTTCATTTGAAGTTAAAACGTACAGCTTGTTATTGAAGATAAAGCTGCTTATTATACTGCCCGGTAAGTCCATTCCCGTAAGGTTAAGAGTGTTTAATATTAATTGCGGTGAAGTTAAATTTGCAAATAATATTTTAGAATCGGTATTAACCGTTAAGTTATTAAAAATTATATTAATTCCTTTTAGGTTTTCATTTGAATTGAGGATTGCAAGACCGTTTCCGTATTGATCGAAAATAACAATTCGCTTATCGTCGATAACATAAATATCATTGTTTCGGGAAACTGCAAGCTTTTGAGGATTCGTGAGGGCATATTTTCCGGCATCATATCCGCCGAAATTAAGTACAAAATTGCCGAATAAATCAAACTTAATAATTCGTTTGTTTTCCGAATCAAGTATGTAAAGATCGCCCTGCTGCGAAACTGCACAGCTTAAGGGATAGCCGAACCGTTCGCCGCTTGTATCGCTGTCTCTCGTATAAAGCTGCGAAATATAATTTAAATATTTATCGAACCTTTCTACACGGTGATTGTTTTTATCGCATACATAAACATTCAAAGGATTGGCAAAAACATCCGATGGATCATCGAACAAACCGCCGTCCCATCCGTATCCGCCCGCGTACTTTAAAACATTGCCGAGAGTATCAAGTTTATAAACTTCGTCGGTGCTTGCATCAGTAACATAAATAAATCCGGAAGAAGTTATATAAAACGAAGTAGCTTCTTTAAACTTTCCAATCGATGAATTATAAACGAAACTTTGTGCAGATAAAATTCCGTTCATAATTATAAAAAAGAAGAGAAATTTGAGGTAGTTCATCAATTTAAATAAGTTGTTAAAATTTATTTGTAATTTACAATAAAAAATTTTATAAAGTATATATAAAATTATGTTTTGTTAACATGATCTTGTCTTAAAAACTTAGCTGTACTCCATATCCCGCAAAAAGATCAAACTGCTTATGGATCAATCCGTAACCGGCTCCAAGCTGTATACCATGATGCAATTCAAGATGAATACCTAAAAGATTCATTCCGTTTTTTACAATAATATATTTTGTGGTTTCAATATTAGGATAGCTGTAATTCACTGCTATATTAAAATAAGAATATGGTGAAAGCGGTATCGGCGATACATATTCGGCGTTAACAGTTACCGTATCTTTATTTTTAGTTATATAAGTTTTATTAATGCCTGCTTTGTACTGCTTACTGGATTTTAGAGTATCGGCTTCAGCCATAAATGCTGACTCTTTTATGGTCAAATCTTTCTTAGTCGATATTTTCTTTGCTGAATCTTCTTCAGCTAATTCTTTCTTTGTGAATACAAAACGATGAGAAGTATCTTTCGCGATAGTCTCGGTAAAAACCGGTTTTAAAATGGTATCTTTTACAACAACCTTTACATATGTTGTATCGTGAACTGTTTTAATATTTACTATTGTCTGCTTAAAAAGAAAATGTGAGACAATCATACCAAGTATAAAAGCAGAAAGAAACAATATTATGTTTAATTTCATTTTCATACCCCTTATATTTTTTATCATTTATTCGTAAAAAATACTGCTGTAGCAATTACCATATTTTGCATACCTGTAAATGCTGCTTATTACCTTGAATTCAGATTTTTAATAACTTGAAAGGCAATTCCCATTTTAATCTCCCGTGTTCAGATAAAATAGAGTATCTATCTACAGTTACTGGAAAGCTGTAATAAACATAATTTAATTTGTCAAAGAAATAAAGTAAAAATCAAAAAAAGTGCATTCAATGTTAGTTAATACAAGGCAGTCCAAAACAAATTGACAGCAAGAAATTTGTTTTTAAATGACCGGAAAAGAGAACAATTCAACTTAGGAGTAATTGAATCCCTTTTGGATTAAAAACATTCCGGTTTGGTTTCAATTATAAAAATATCAATCCTTCTGCCAAATGCATTCCCTCGGAAGGATTTTTGCGCCAAACACCGAAGGAGTGAAATAATTATAATAAGTAATAAACGAAGAGATACGAAATCCCGAAGGGACGACATAAAAAATTACTATTGTGTATTAGTCTTA
>CAZCFZ010000018.1:0-69383 GCA_964498065.1 uncultured Ignavibacteriaceae bacterium | reverse complement strand
GAAAGAGATTATTCAAAAAATTGGAAGGAGAACCTATGAAGGTTTCCCCCATTAGTATAAAGAAGCAGGAGTTCAATAAGAGTCTGCGAGGTTACGATAAAGATGAGGTTCAGGCTTTTCTTGAAAAACTTGCCGACGAATTTGAATCGCTTCAGAAAGAAAACGATTCTTTGAAGAAAGAGCTTGATGATGCAACTGCTAAGTTGACTGAGTTCAGAAGGATTGAAAAAAATCTTCAGGATACTTTGCTTAGAGCGCAGGAATCTTCAACGAAATCCATTGAATCTACTAAGAAGCAGGCCGGCTTAATTGTAAAAGAAGCGGAGATAAAGGCATCCCAGATTTTGGAAAAAGCCAGGGAAAATGCAAATGAAATTAGAAACGCCGTTATAAACTTAAGAGAAGAGAGAGATTTAATTGTTGCTAATTTAAAATCAATAATTAATTCTCAGGCTCATTTATTGGAAATGAAAGTGGAAGATGCCGGTGAAGAAGTTGTTTCCGCAAAGCAGGTGGAGCAGGCAAAGAAAATTGATATAAATGTCGATGATGTTGTAAACAAACTATTATAAACCAGATGAATGATTTAATTTCTAAGATAAACGAAACCCTAAAAGTAATTAGAGAAAAAGTTAAGGATGATTATCCGGTAGGGATAATTTTAGGTACGGGATTAGGCGGCCTGGTAAAAGATATTAAAATTGAGCGTGAAATTGATTATGCCGATTTGCCGCATTTCCCTTTATCAACCGTTGAATCACACAAAGGAAGATTGATTTTCGGTTCCATAGGAGATAAAAAAGTTGTTGCAATGCAGGGACGATTTCATTTTTATGAAGGCTATACTATGCAACAAATTACTTATCCGGTAAGAGTTATGAAATTCCTAGGAGTAAAAACTTTACTAGTCTCCAATGCCTGCGGCGGAATGAATCCTCTCTATTCCAGAGGTGATGTAATGCTTATGGTTGATCATATAAACTTGCTCGGAGATAACCCGTTAATCGGAAAGAATGAAGACGAGTTGGGTCCCCGGTTTCCGGATATGAGCGAACCTTACAACCATGAACTTTTAAAGATTGCCGAGGAAGTTGCGCTGGATAATAAAATTAAAATTCAAAAAGGTGTATATGTAGCCGTTCCGGGTCCTAATCTTGAAACTAAAGCCGAGTATAGGTTTTTAAGAGCTACCGGAGCAGACGTTGTGGGTATGTCTACAATCCCGGAAAATATAGTTGCAAACCATATGGGGATGAAAGTTTTAGGAATTAGTATAATAACCGACGAATGTTTCCCCGATTCGCTTAAGCCTGCAAAAGTTGAAGAGATTATTGCTACTGCTATGGCAACCGAGCCTAAAATGACATTAATAATGAAAGAAGTCATTAAGAGGATATAATGGAAAAGAGATCATTTCTATATTATTTGACACCCGGATTACTGGGTGTGTTAATGTTTGCTTCAAACTTTCTAAATACAAATCTTTTTAGGTTTGGAGATAATAATTTTGCAGTTTGGTTTGTCCTTTCGGTTCTTTGTTTTGCATGCGGTTGGTTTATTAACAAAACTTTGGGCTGGAGATTGGGAGGCAAAGTGGTTTTTGCTATGATAATTGCAGTTACAATTATAAGCGTTTTAATGATTTCATTTTTTAGAGATTATTTTTCGGCAAACGAGTTATTAACGGAAAATTTAATACTTTACAGCTTAAGAGATATTACGCTCGGCGCTATGGCTTTCTTCGGGATGGCAGTTGTAGAAATTTTAACTACTCAAAAAGAATCTATGGTTATTAAAGAAAAACTTAAAACTTATGAAGACCTGGTAAGAGATGCAAAAAAGGAAGCGCAGCTTGAACTTAAAGAAGCTAAGATAAATGCACAAAAAATAATAAACGATGCCGAGTTAACTGCCAAAAATACAATCCTTAAAAAAGAAAGGATTGAAAGAGAGTTAAAAGATTTTATTAATGCCGAAAAAGAGCTTATTAAAAAATATGAAGAAATCGGATAATTTTACCTTCCGGTATAAAGGATAACTTAAAAAATATTGTAGATAAATGTTCAAGCAAAATTTAGAAAAAATAAATTACCCTGAAATTGAAGAAAAGATTTTAAAGTTTTGGGAAGAGAATAAAATATTTGAGAAAAGTATTTCCTCAAGGGATGAAAACAAACCTTTTACTTTTTACGAAGGCCCGCCGACAGCAAACGGAAAGCCCGGCATTCATCATGTAATGGCAAGAACTCTTAAAGATTTGGTTTGCCGCTACAAAACACTTCAAGGTTATAAAGTGGAAAGAAAAGCCGGATGGGACACTCACGGCCTTCCGGTTGAAATTGAAGTAGAAAAGAAGATCGGTATTAAGCATAAAAGCGAGGTCCTGGAATACGGCGTTGAAAAATATAATCAAGCGTGCCGTGATTCTGTTTTTACTTATTTGGACCTATGGGAAAAAATGACAACCCGTATGGGTTACTGGATCAATCTTGATGAAGCTTATATTACTTTAAAAAATGATTATATCGAATCGGTCTGGTGGGCTTTAAAAACCTTATTCGACAAAGGATTAATTTATAAAGATTATAAAATTGTTCCGCAGGATCCGAAATCGGAAACAGTTCTTTCTTCTCATGAACTTGCATTAGGTTACCGTGAGACAAAAGATCCTTCCGTATATGTATTATTCAAAATTAAAAATCAAGATGCATATTTCCTTGTATGGACGACTACTCCTTGGACATTGATTTCAAATGTAGCTTTAGCTGTCGGTCAGGATGTTGTCTATGTAAAAATTAAACACAACGAAAAAAATATAATTCTTGCTAAAGAAAGATTATCAGTTATAGACGGTGATTATGAAATTATTGATGAGCTTAAGGGAAAAGACCTGGAAGGCTGGGAATATCAGCAGCTTTTCAACTATCTAAATGTTGATAAAAAAGCATTCTTTGTAACACTAGGTGATTTTGTCAGTACTGAAGATGGTTCCGGGATCGTTCACATTGCACCTGCTTTTGGTGCCGATGACTATGAACTTTCAAAAAAGTATAATCTTCCAATGCTTCAGCCTGTTACAAGAGGCGGAGCTTTTACGCCAGAAATTACCGACTTTGCCGGCCAATTTGTGAAAGATGCGGACAAAGGTATAATCCGAAAAATGAAAGAAGAAGGGACTCTATACAGAAAGGAAACGATTACTCACTCTTATCCGTTTAGCTGGCGTCATGAAGATGTTCCTGTTATTTATTATGCCCGCGAATCATGGTTTATCCGTACTACTTCTTTAGCAAACCGAATGGTGGAACTTAACAAAACAATTAATTGGCAGCCGCCTGAAGTAGGCTCAGGCAGGTTCGGCAACTGGTTGGAGGAAAACAAAGACTGGGCTCTGTCACGTGATAGATTCTGGGCTACTCCGCTTCCTATCTGGGTTAGTGAAGACGGAGATATGTTTGCCGTCGGCAGTATAGAAGAATTAAAGAAAGGTTTTCTCGAAGAAAACGGGAAAAGAATTTCCATAAAGGATGTTGATAATATTGATCTGCATAAACCTTTTGTAGATAAAATTTTGTTTGAGCGCAGCGGTAAAATATACAAGCGCACTCCAGAATTGATTGATGTCTGGTTTGATTCGGGCTCTATGCCGTTTGCTCAATATCATTATCCTTTTGAAAATAAAGAACGGTTTGAGAAACATTCTTTCCCGGCAGATTTTATCTGCGAAGGCATTGATCAGACAAGAGGGTGGTTTTATACACTCCATGCAATAGCAACAATGCTGTTTGATAACGTTGCTTTCAAAAATATAATTGTTAACGAGCTTATACTTGATAAGAACGGATTGAAGATGTCTAAAACCAGAGGCAATACTGTAGATCCGTTTGAACTTTTTGATAAATACGGTGCCGATGCTACCAGGTGGTACCTGGTTACCAACAGCCCGCCCTGGAGGCCGACTTTGTTTGATCAGGACGGATTGGTAGAAGTTCAGAGAAAATTCTTCGGTACATTATTAAATACTTATTCGTTCTTTGCATTATATGCCAATATCGACAATTTTAATTTTACGGAGAAATTAATTCCATATGAAGACAGGCCTGAAATAGACAGATGGATTATTTCCAAGCTTAATTCTCTTGTTAAAGATTATGAAGAATTGATGGACGCTTACGATGTAACAAAAGCGGCTAGGGCTGTATCCGATTTTACTATAGATCATCTTTCTAACTGGTATGTAAGAAGGTGCAGAAGGCGTTTTTGGAAGTCCGAGATGAATCAAAATAAGCTTTCCGCATATCAAACTTTGTATGAATGTTTGATTACCGTATCAAAGTTAGCATCGCCTTTTGCTCCGTTCATTTCAGAAGAACTTTATCAAAATTTAAATTCAGTTACTTCTCAAGATAAATATGAATCGGTTCATTTAAGCGAATATCCTAAATCATTATATCTTGAAAAAGAGCTTGAAGACAAAATGGACATTGCTCAAAAAGTTGTCTATCTTACAAGATCGATGAGAGCAAAAAATAATTTGAAAGTAAGACAGCCGCTTAGTAAAATTATGGTTGTAGTTGATAAGTCTAAGCGTGACGCTCTTGGTAAGATGAAGGAAGTGATATTGGATGAAGTTAATATCAAAGAATTGATTGTATTGAAAGATGATTCCGAAATTGTAAATAAATCGGCAAAGGCAAATTTCAAATCGATCGGGCCGAAGTTTGGTAAAAAGGTAAATGCTGTTGCAAACTTAATAAAAGGATTCGGCAAAGAAGACATAGCGGTACTTGAAGGCGGAGGTGAAATCAAAACAAAAGTAAATGGTGAGGATATAGAAATCGGAAAAGACGATGTAGAAATAATCAGCTCGGAAATTACCGGCTGGCTTGTGGAAACTGGTGAGGGAGTAACTGTGGCCCTTGATACCGAGTTAAGTGATGATCTTGTTGCGGAAGGATTGGCGAGGGAATTTGTTAATCGGATCCAGAATATGAGAAAAGATGCCGGATATGATGTTACGGATAGAATTAAAATAAAATATTATGGAAGCGATAAGCTTGTGGAAGCTGTAAATTCATTTAATGAATATATTTCCAACGAGACACTGGCTGAAGAAATGGTTAATGAAAACAAATTTAACAACGGATATAATCAAGACTGGAAAATCGGAGATTATGAGTGTTCTATTCAAATTGAAAGGGTTATTTCCTAACAAAAGGAGGCCTCATTATGGCTAAAAGATCTACATCTAGAAAGACTGTTACGAAAAAAGCTGCAAAAAAAACTGTGAAGCCTAAAAAAACAAAAAATGTAAATAAGTCTGCAAAGACAACCAGGAAGGCTGCAGTTAAACCGCCGGCAAAAAAGACAGTGAAAAAAACTGTAAAAAAAGCGGCTGAAAAGAAGAAAGTTACAAAAGTTCAAAAAGCAACAAAGAAGAAAACTATAGAAAAAAAGACAGGAAAAAAGACAAATATGCCAAGAAAAAAGGTTGTTAAGGAAAAAACTCCCGTGGTTGTTACAGAAGAATTAAGCCCGGCAGAAATTCGTGCTAAAGCAATGGAAAATATTAAGGGGTACAGTAAAGAAGATTTAGAACATTTTAGGGAAATTATTCTAGCTAAAAGAGACGAGATAATTGAACAACTCCAGAATTTAAAAGAACAAATGCTGGATCCGACAACAGGTGAATATATTAATGAAAACTCCCCTTATTCATTGCATATGGCGGAACAGGGTACCGATGCGATGGAAAGGGAAAAAACTTTTCTTTATGCTCAAAGAGAAAATAAATTTCTGGGTTATCTGGAAGATGCGCTTAAAAGGATAGATGCCGGTACATATGGAATATGTATTGAATGCATTGAGGAACCGCAGCATCTTTGTGAAACATGCCCTCTAGTTCCGAAAGCAAGACTGGAGGCAGTACCGCACAGTCAGCTTTGTTTACCGATAAAACAGAGACAGGAAAAAAGATAATGATTTGAATGATTTATTTTGAAGTGTAGGTTTGATGTGAAAGTATTATTTTTTTCATTCATAGTTGTAGTAATTGATCAGCTTTCAAAGCTGTTTGTTAAAGGCTTTTCAATTCCGTTTTTAAATTTTAGTATCCACGGTTTGTATGAAGGTCAGAGAATTCCGCTGCTGGGAGATTTTTTTAACATTACTCTGGTAGAAAATCCCGGGATAGCATTCGGAATCGACTTTGGGGAAAGTTTTAAATTCCTTATCGCTTTTTTTTCAATAATCGCCGGTATCGGTTTGGTGATCTATCTATATAAGAGCAGAAAAAAAATATTTAGTTTAAGGCTGGCTATTGCATTGATTTTAGGGGGAGCGGTTGGAAATTTAATAGATAGAATTTTTTACGGAATATTTTATAATTATGGACCGCTTTTTCATGGAAAAGTAGTTGACTTTTTCAATTTGAAATTTTTTAATTTTTTTATTTTTGATAAAATGTTCGGAAGTTACGTCTTCAACTTTGCGGATGTAGCTGTTACTTCCGGTGTAATATTACTTTTATTTGCTCTTAACCGGCAAAGGAATACTGAGAGTTCTGTAAATCCTGTCATAGAAAATTATCTGGCAGAAAATAAGGAATAGATTGAAAGTTTTATATATTTCGCTTTCCATCGTTATAATTGATCAGGTTTCTAAATTGATCGTAAAAGGATTTGCAATTCCTTTTTTGAAAATATACTATGCGGGCATGTATCAAGGCCAGCAGATTCCCGTTATAGGTAATTTTTTTAGAATTACCTTTATTGAAAACCCCGGCATGGCTTTCGGATTTGATCCGGGTACTAAAATGAAATTGTGGATCTCGTTATTCTCTTTAGTTGCAAGTATAGGACTTCTGATCTATCTTTATATAATTAGGAATAAACGATTATCGTTGAGGCTTGCCGTTGCGTTTATTTTAGGCGGTGCCGTTGGTAATTTGATCGATAGAATGTTTTACGGAATTTTTTATCATTACGCTCCGCTGTTTTACGGCAGAGTAGTTGATTTTTTGGATTTTGATTTTTTCAAGTTCAATTTGTTTGGTAAAAGCTTTGACCGCTGGCCGATATTTAACTTTGCCGACGCATCCGTTACAATCGGAGTATTCATCCTGATTTTCTTTTATGGAAAAAATAAAAAGGAAGTTGAAGTTAAAACCGGATATGAAACATCTGCTTTAACTAACTCAGGTGCTTTGGATGCTGCAGACCCCAAAATTGATAATAACTTAAATCAATCCGAAGAAAATATAGATTTAAACAATGGCGAACCTGATAAAGGAAAAGAAATACCGGATAGTAATTCCTGAAGGGAAGAAGAAGGAACGCCTCGATCTATTCTTAGTAAACAGTCTTGAAAATGCTACCCGCTCTAAAGTCCAAAAACTAATTGAAGCAAATCTCGTAACCGTAAATAAAAATTATGTAAAGCAGAATTATAAAGTTCAGCCGGGCGATGTAATAGAAGCTGCCATACCTATTACTCCCCGCCCGGAAGAAGCCGAACCGGAAGAAATTCCCCTAAATATTATTTATGAAGATGAGTATTTGCTTATAGTGAATAAGCCGGCCGGGATGGTAGCGCATCCGGCATATGCAAATTATACGGGTACTTTGGTTAATGCTTTGCTTTATCATTCTCAAAAGTTAAGCAATTTAAATGAACAGGGACGCCCGGGAATTGTTCATCGTATTGATAAAGATACAAGCGGCCTCCTTGTTGTTGCAAAGGATGATTGGACGCATGCGAAACTGGCGGAGCAATTTTCCAAGCATTCGATCGAAAGAGAATATTGGGCGGTTGCCTGGGGTTTGTTTAAAGAAAGGAAAGGAGAAATAAATCTAAATATTGCGCGAAGTAAATCAGACCGAAAAAAATTTGCCGTAAGTTCAAATGAAGGAAAGAGTGCCGCTACTTTTTATGAAATTCTTGAAGAGTTTGAATTCGCGTCATTATTAAAACTAAATTTAAAAACGGGCAGAACTCACCAGATCCGCGTACATTTATCCGGTACCGGGCATCCCGTATTTGGCGATCCTACATATGGAGGAAGACATATAGTTTACGGATCGAATCTTCCTAAAATAAAAAGCAGGGTACAAAATCTGCTGGAAATAATGCCGCGACAGGCGCTTCACGCAAAAACGCTTGGCTTTATTCATCCGCATTCAAAACAATTTGTTCGATTTGATTCCGATCTTCCGGAAGATATGGTTCGGCTATTGGAAAAATTGAGAATAGCAGGTAATTAAGTTCCGTATATAAATTAAGTATTAAAGTGAATTAGTTTTAAAAATAATTATCATCATAATTAGTAAGTTTGTAATTAGAAATTCACCCATTAATTAAAGAAAGTTATGCTTTTAATTTATAATACATTAACAAGAAAAAAAGAAGAATTTAAACCCATAAATCCAACGAATATTAATATGTATGTCTGCGGACCTACAGTGTACGATTATTTTCATATAGGGAATGCGAGATCATTTATAATGTCGGATATAATCAGGAAATACCTCGAGTATAAAGGCTATAATGTAAAATATGTTATGAATCTAACCGATGTTGACGATAAAATTATAAAAAAAGCAATTTCGGAGAAGATAGATTCGAAGCAGGTCGCTCAAAAATTTATAAATGCTTTCTTAGAAGATATTGAGAAATTGAAAATCAAAAAGGCAACAATATTCCCAAGGGCAACCGAGAATATGGAAGAAATGATTTCTTTGATTGAAAAGCTGATTAAAAACGGTTCGGCTTATAATATAAACGGGAATGTTTTTTATGATGTAACTAAGTTTGATGAATACGGCAAACTTAGCGGTAAAAATATTGAGGAACTTGAATCCGGTGCAAGAATTGAAATTAACGAAGAAAAACACAACCCTCTCGATTTTGCATTGTGGAAGAAAGCAAAACCCGGGGAACCGTTCTGGGATAGTCCCTGGGGTAAAGGCCGTCCAGGCTGGCATATAGAATGCTCTGCAATGAGCTGCAAACATCTCGGCGAAACTTTTGATATTCATGCCGGAGGTAATGATTTAATCTTTCCGCATCATGAAAATGAAATTGCTCAAAGTGAAGCTGCTAACGGAAAGAAATTTGTCAATTACTGGATTCACTTTGGCTTTTTAAATATTAATGATGAAAAGATGTCAAAATCTTTAGGAAATTTTTTTACGGCAAGAGATATAGTTAAAGTGCATTCTGCAGAAGCTGTTAGACTTGCATTTGCACAGACTCATTATGCAGGACCGCTAAACTTTAGTGAAGATTTATTGTCATCGGCCGGTAAAGGACTTGAAAAGCTTAAAAACCTGGCCTATAAAATAGAAGATGAATTAAAGCAAAATAAAAGTGAAGGAGTTATTCCGCAGCTTAATATTGAAAAATTCAAAAAAGATTTTGAAGATGCCATGGATGATGATTTTAATACTCCTCAGGCTACTGCCGTAATTTTTGATTTTGTACGTGAAGTAAATAAAGCCATTTCCGAAAACGAAAATATAGATGTTAAGTTTTATGAAAATGTGAAAGAATTTTTAAAGAAAACTGCTGAAAATGTGTTAGGGATTATTGACTTTCGGATGAATACCAATCAAGGTAACGGCGAACTGGAAAATGATCTTATTGAACTTTTAATTAAACTGAGAACGGAAGCTAAGCAGAATAAGAATTATTCTCTCTCAGATAAAATAAGAGATGAGCTTAAGTCCTTGGGTATAATTTTACAGGATGGGAAGGGAAAAACGACTTATAAAAAATCTAAATGAATATTATAATTCATTTAATTTTTTTGTTGAATTAATAGAGTGCTAATTAATATTGAAAAAACCGGATTCCTCATCAGTTAAGTCTATAGAAATTAATCAAGAAAGAATTTCTTACAACATTCGTTATAGTAAAAGAGCTAGATATCTTCGAATTCAAATTTCCAACCAAAATGAACTTGAATTAATTATTCCCAGACGTTGTAAACTTTCTGAAGCAGAAGCTTTTTTGATTAGTAAATCCGACTGGATTAAAAAACATTTACGAACTGCGGTAATTAATAAAGAAAGATTTTTATATCTCGGCAAAGAAATTCCGGTAAGACAAGAATACACTCTGTTTCAAAAAGATCATTCCATGATTTTTACGAATACCGGATTACTGATTTCAAGTCCATCGGGAAGTCATTTAAAGATAAATACGATTTATGATACATGGCTTAGAGAGCAGGCAAATTATTATTTGATTAAACGTACATATGAATTATCAAAAAAGTATAATTTTAGGATAAATAAAATTACAATCAGAGGACAAAAAACCAGGTGGGGAAGCTGCTCAGGCAATCGAAACTTATCTTTCAATTTTAAACTGATGCAATTTAAAAAAGAAATAATCGACTATGTGATTATACATGAGCTCTGCCATCTAAGAGAAATGAACCATTCAAAAAGATTTTGGAAATTGGTTGAAGAATATTGTCCCGGTTATAAATCGCTTAGAAAAGAATTGAAAAATAGCACAAATATTTAACCATCCTAATTGATATACTAGAATAAAAATAACATGAAATTATGAATCCTTTTGTCTATTTGAGCGTCAAATATAAAATGAATGGCATCAATTGTTGTCATTATATGATAAATTGTATTGTGAATTACGAAAATTTAGGAGTAAAATAATGGTACCGCAATTTTTTAAGGATAAACGCCCGCATAACGGATTAACATATAATGAGTATATAGGAAAATTTAAAGATGAAGTGAATAATACTAATCCGGAACAATTAAATGATAATGAAAAAGTATCTTTCGAATATAAAAAATTAAATTTTCAAAGAACTCAAAGAATTAAAAAAAGCTATGAGGTATCCGAAGAGCTAAAAGCTGAGATTGAAAATATTAAAGAAAAACAAATATGGATGGTTATTACGGAAGCATTGTGCGGCGATTCAGCTCAAAATCTTCCTTACATTGCTAAGTTGGCGTTATTAAATACAAATATTGATTTACGTATAATTCTTAGGGATGCAAACAATGACATTATGGATTTATATTTGACTAACGGAACTAAAAGTATACCCAAACTTATAGCGTTCGATTTGGAAGGCAATGAATTGTTTATGTGGGGACCAAGACCTAAAGCAGCTCAAGAATTAATCGTTCAGTGGAAAAGTGAGGGAATTGTAAAACCTGAACTTGATGAAAAGCTTCATTTATGGTATGGAAGAAACCGGGGGAAAGAAATTGAAGCAGAATTTCAAGAAATACTTTCAAAAGTAGAGCAAGAATAATTTTACTATGCATACGGCAATTTTTGTTGCTGTATGCCTTTTCCATTTCGGAACATTGATGTCTGAAATAAGTCAGTAACAAAAAATTTGTTTATTAAATAATCGAAGGAGATCAAAGATCCATAAAAGAATAATTTCATCCCTACGAGATTAAAAACAATATTGCCTTACAACCTAATTATAATAATTCCAGCCCTTCTGCCAAAGGCATTCCTTTGGAAGGGCTTTTATACTAAACGCCGAAGGCGTGAAATTATTCTAAAATAACAAACAGATAAATCAAAAATCCCGTAGGGATGACATTAAAACATTATTAATATTTACTTTTATAGGCATGTTATTGCTTACTTGGGACAGATATACTGCAGAATTACTCGTCTAACTAATAACACATTTTATTAATTCATTTATTATTTTACACATCAAAATTCCATTCCGATTTTCTTTAGGATGTTTATGAGAATTGAAACTATCTCTGTTCATGCGGGAAGAAATGTTGATCCGGCAACCGGTGCTGTTACTCCTCCTATACATTTAACAACTACATTTGAACGTGAAGCTGATGGTGATTATCCGAAGGGATATAATTATTCGCGAAACAATAATCCCAATAGAGAATCTCTGGAAAAATGCCTTGCATCCCTGGAAGGTGGCGAAACTGCTGCAGCCTTTTCTTCCGGTTCCGCTGCTGCAATGAGCATTTTTCAATCTTTAACTCCCGGAGATCATGTAATCTTATCCGATGATATTTATCATGGTACAAGAAAATTAATTAAGCAGTTTGATAAATGGGGTATCAAATCAAATTTTGTTGAGATGACTAACTTGGCCAAACTGAAATCGACAATTAAAAAAAATACCAAAATCATCTGGGTTGAAACTCCGTCAAATCCGTTATTAAAAATTATTGATTTAAAAAAAATTTCGGATTTAGCGCATAAAGCAGGAGCCGTTGTTGTTTGTGATAATACATGGGCTACGCCGGTTTTACAATCGCCATTTGAATTCGGTGTTGATCTGATAATTCATGCAACTACTAAATACATAAGTGGTCATAGTGATGTTTTAGGAGGCGCGGTTGTTTCAAAAGCAAATAACGAATTGTTCAAAAAAATTAGTGACATTCAAAAAACCGGGGGTGCTGTTCCCTCTCCGTTTGAATGCTGGCTGACATTAAGAGGAATCCAAACACTGCCGATTAGAATTCGCACACAGTCCGAAAGTGCAATGCAGATTGCCGAATTTCTTAATAAGCATCGGTCTGTATCTAAAGTATATTATCCGGGATTGCCGAAACATCCCGGCCATCCTATAGCTTCAATGCAGATGAAGCTTTACGGGGGTATGATTTCATTTGAAGTTAAAGGAGATAAAGAAGCAGCAATGAAAGCCGCATCGAAAGTAAAATTATTTACAAGAGCAACAAGTCTGGGCGGACCTGAAAGCTTAATCGAGCATCGTGCATCTGTAGAAGGAGATGGAACAAAAACACCGCAAAATCTTTTAAGGTTGTCAATCGGTCTGGAACATCCCGATGATTTAATCCATGACCTTGTGCAAGCATTATCTAAATAAGAAAAATTTATTCATTTGTTCGACCATTACAGCGGAATACTAATTGATATTTACTCCAGGGACAGCAGAGTAAAAGATTAATCCGAAAGGCTTATTACTTAATTTAAAGACTTGCGGCATAATTATGTCGTTAATAAACAGAATAAATTTAAGAAATATGCAAAAGCAAACTGTTTATAAAATATTAATTGAAAAGTATTTTAATTATTACAGGATTAAGTTAAGTTTACAATTATAAAAATAGGGGAAAGGGTTAGAAAATTGTATTTATAAATATTGAATTATATCCTATTGTATGATTAAATCGGGGAATAATGCAGTTCGATAAAAAGCATTGGTACGACGGCTGGTTTTACGATAAACTGATTGCTCCAAACCAGGATACAATGTTTGCAATTATTTCATCTTTAATAGTTGACAACAGTTCTGTTGTCGATATCGGCTGCGGTACCGGCAGGCTTGACTTTCAGTTAGCTCACAAATGCACATCCGTTACGGGGATCGACCTTTCTTCAAAAAATATTAAAACCGCTTTAAATCATTTAAATAAAACCCATCTAAGTAATGTTGAATTTATACATGGAAGTGCCTCGGATTTAATTAAAAATAATCGGCGTTTTGATTATGCTGTTATTACTTATGTAATTCATGAAATCCCGGTTAATGAAAGAAATAGTTTTTTAAATACCATACATGATATTGCGAATAAAATTATTATCGGTGATTATCTTGTCCCCAGAGTTAGGGGGACATGGAATTTATTAAATGAAGCTGTGGAGTTTGCTGCAGGTAGAGATCATTATAAAAATTTTAGATTGTTTGTGTATAACGGTGGAATTACTTCACTTATTAAAGAAAATAATTTTGAGATTGAAAAGGAAATAAAAAATCGTCCGTTAACATCACATATTGTTTTGGCAAAATAAAATTTAAACTCAATATTAAATGGAGAATTTATGCCTGAAACCAATGAAGCGCCAAAAGAAGAAATAAAATCGAAAAATATTTCGGAAATATTCAGAGATGCTTTTAAAGAATTGGGGGAAACATTTACTGCATTTGTAAAAGCTCCGCGGGCACTTTGGGGAGTAAATGTTCCTTACGTAATTGAAGGTCTTGTTTATTTTGGAATATTAACTGTGCTGGGAAAGTTTTGTTCGGAAAATGTCGGTCTCTCCGATTTACAAGCCGGATGGGTTTACAGCTTTGTAACGGGCGGCATTACCCTGGCAATGGTTGTACTTGGAGGATATTCCGATAAAATCGGTGTGCGGGCGTCCTTAATTTTGGCATTTATGTCGATGGTAATCGGGCGGGTTTTGGTTGCATTATCCAATACAATCCCATTTGCCAATGGTTTCTTAAGCCCGATGTTTTTTGTTTTAATCCTTGGTCTGTTTTTAATTGTTGTCGGCTATGGACTTTATCAGCCTGCAGCTTACGCGGGAGTTAAAAGGTATACAACTCCTAAAACGGCACCAATCGCTTACGGAGCTATATACGGTTTAATGAACCTTGGTGCTTTTTTCTCGGGTTTCATTTCTCCTCTGGTCCGCCACGATATGTCTAAAACTTTTCCTCCCAATGGCCTTGCTGCAGTATTCTGGGTATATGTTTTCCTTACTGCAATTTCATTAATTCTTACAATAGTATTAATTACTAAAAGCGCAGATAAAAAAGCTTATGAAGCCTCTCTTAAGGCTTCCAATAAAGATGTTGAAGAAGAAGCCAACAAACCGAAACCTGAAAAGAAACATATCAATAATTTCCCGCTAATTGTTTATATGGTTTTAACTTTATTATTCTTTGTCCTGTTTATTTTATCTCTTGATTCTTCAAATTATCTAAAAGTGACAGAAACTGTTAAATTCTCTTTTTTAATACTCGGGATAGCATTTTTTATTATTTCCGTGTATGAATTTTTAAGGTACAGGCCCGAACATCCGTTTAGAGATAAAAGATTTGTGTTTTTTATTTTCATATTAATTCCGGTTCAAACGCTTTTTGCTCATAACTGGCTGACAATCCCTTACTATCTTGACAGAGCATTTGCGGGAACTACAGTTAGTTCTTACTTTGAATTTTTCTCAAACATAAATCCTGTATTAATATTCATCCTGGCTCCTTTGGTTGCAGGTCTAACAGCAAAAGCCGATGTCTATAAGATGATGATATACGGTACTTTTGTAATGGCATTACCAACGTTTTTGCTGGCAATCGGACCGAATGTTTATCTGTTTTTAACTTATGTTTTAATTGCGGCAATTGGAGAAGCTATGTGGCAGCCGAGGTTCCTGCAGTGGATAGCCGAAATTGCTCCTGAAGGGAAAGTCGGCGCATACATGGGAATAGGACAGCTTCCCTGGTTTTTAACCAAACTAATAACCGGATTATATTCAGGATATTTTATTGCGACATATGTTCCTGAGCCCAGTTTAGGATTACCTGAGAGGAGCCAAATTATGTGGCTAATTTATGCTTTTATTGCAATTATAAGTCCTATTGCTTTATTACTTGCTAAAAAGTGGATGGTAAAAGGATTTAAAATAAAAGCAGCTTAAATAGATTATTGTTATTTCGATTAATGATTTATAATAAAATTAATATCTGTTGTTAGAAACTAATATTAAAATCGTTAAAACGGTTACAATTTGAGTCCTTATATCATTAACGCCGGGATTAATCCCGGCGTTAATGAAAACAATTATTTATAATTCAACCGTTTTAACAGTTTACAAGTTATAAAATCTATTTCGAACATCGGATTATTAATCTGAAATTTAAATGAGCAAATAAAAGTATATGAGGCTTAAAAAATCGGTTATAATCAGAATTCTAATCGGTTCTTTATTTGTGTTTTCAGGATCGGTTAAATTATTTCCGGCAGTAGATTTTGAAATGCAGCTTTTAGCCCATGGAATAACCAACTGGCTGCTGATAGTTGTATTTGCAAGATTCATAATTGTGGTAGAAATTTTTACCGGAATTATGTTCCTTCTTAATTACAATTTAAAAAGTTTCTTCATTCCTTTTGCTATTTTTTTGCTTTCCATTTTCAGTCTTGATCTGATAATTACGATCCTGGTAAAAGGATTTGGAGGAAACTGCGGGTGCTTCGGGCAGGTAATTCAAATGACACCCCCGGAAGCTTTATTAAAAAATGCAATTTTAATTTTACTGCTTATTTATTTAATAAAATTGAAATCGGCAGGCAATGAATATAACAACCAGGCTCTATCCGTGACTTTTATTATATTTTTCATCGCATCGTTTG
The DNA here is from genome assembly GCA_964498065.1 of uncultured Ignavibacteriaceae bacterium. Classification (GTDB taxonomy): domain Bacteria; phylum Bacteroidota; class Ignavibacteria; order Ignavibacteriales; family Ignavibacteriaceae; genus FEN-1297. The sequence continues at coordinate 53,244 of CAZCFZ010000018.1, read as the reverse complement.
TAGTATCGCCAGTAAGAAGTAATGCCGTAAACTTCGTAAATCCAAATGTCGGAAATGAATATGAGGTGAATAATAGGAATAATTTTAATCTCTCTCGGGATAGGAATGATAATCTTTCCAGCAATAAAGAATCCGGTAAGTTAAAAAACGGAAATGCCTCCGGCGGTTTGGTTAATGCAAGATTAAAGACAATAGATCCTGATATTGCTAAGTATCTTACAAAATTTATTTCTTCACCTATCCTTTTCAGTGGGAATAAAAATATTTCGTTAAACAACAGAGAAAAAATTATTGCAGTTCTTGATATGGAATGTAATTCATGTGAAGAAACTGCTAAAAAGTTGGTGAGATTGGAAAAGGAAAGCGGGTTTTCGGAAATATATTTGTTGTTATACGGGACTCAAGATGAAGTACCGATTTTCTTCAAAAAAATAAATTCTGATTTTGAATATAAAGTGATCGGTGATGATGTTTTCTTTTCTTTAATAACCGATTCCCCGCCTGCTGTTTTTCTTTTAAAAGAAGGTAAACCTGTCTGCGGCTGGAATTTCAAAACATTCAGCTTGCAGAGCGTAAAAAATAAATTGTAAGCTTAAGAAAAGAAGGAAATTTTGTTAATCCTCTCCGAGGATTATTATATAAATTATAGCCTTATATTTAACATTAATTCGACCTCTACAAGGTTGAAAAGTAAACTATCATTGCTAAAAGTGATGGTATTTTTTAATTTAAAAGAGGTTGTTTCAAAAGAGGGTATTTGTCATGCTGAACTTGATTCAGCATATCTTTTAGTAGTTATTCGAGTATTTAGATTCCGGGTCAAGCCCGGAATTACAGTTTTGAGACAGCCTCTTGTTGATTGGCAATTACCCGTATTATTTTACATCCTCATAGAGGATGAGTAAAAACTATTTATTTAACCTTTGTTGTATGCAATTAACCCTATATTTAACTGTGTTTTAATTTCCTCAGTCCGGCTATAATATTTAAATATTAAACTTTTTATTTCATCCCAATTTATATCTCCGCGGGGATGAATGTTATGATATCGAACCTTATGCAGCTTATCCATCACATCAAAACCTTGTGCATTAAAATCCGCTAAAATCAATTTGCCTGAAGGTGAGTGAACTCTAATTAATTCTTTTAGGCAGTTAAGCGGATTGCTTAAATGATGAAGTGTATTAACACAAACAATGTTTTTAAGTGAGTTATCCGGAAAAGAAATTTTTTCCAAATTAAGAATTACAAATTTAACTTGTTTAAGGAAGCTGTTGGTAATTCTCTTTTCAGCATCTGGCTTTCCTTCAAATGTTAAATCTCCGGTTATTACTTTAAATTTAAGACGGGTTAACAGCGAAGTCATTCTGCCGGACCCTGTAGCAAATTCGAATACAGCTTCATCATTAGGCAGTCTCGCAGCCTTAATCATTTCATAATATTCTTTTACTAGATCATAGCCCCATTCGTTTAAATATTTATCCGATTGAGACGGCGGTATAGATGATTTGATTGAATCAAAATCAGGATTCATTTTTAGTTTTTCTTTTCTGCCTCAATTCTGTAAGAGTGAGTCATTTCAACGGCTTTCTCCAGCATTGCCGTAACACCGCAGTATTTGGTCTGCGATAGTTCAATGGCTCTTTCAACATCTTTAGTATTTATATCTTTACCGTAAAATACATATTCAAGATGCAGCTTAGTAAATACCTGGGGATGCTGTTCGGAAACTTCTGTTTCAATATTTATTTCAAAATCATCTAATTTGACTCTCTTTTTCGCAAGAATGGAAACCACATCACTTCCGGTGCATCCGCCTAAACCAAGTAAAATTAATTCTTTCGGCCGTATCCCTGCATCGCTTCCTCCGAAGTCTTTCGAACCGTCCATTGTTACCCAATGATTTGAATCCGTTTTACCTACGAATGTAATTCCCTTTACTTGCTTTATATATGCTTTTCTAGTAGACATTAATAACCTCACAATATTTTTTGATTACTGAAAAATTTATAAATGTTAGATACTTAAATACTAACATAGATTCAAATTAATAATTTAGGTTACGTAATTATATCTTACTCTTGCTCTTATTCTTAATCTTACTTAATCTATTTTAAATTAAGAGTAAGATTATGATCAAGATTAAAGATTTACACAAGATAACTTAATAACTTAGCGTGTTATCAAGATTATCCCGGCAATAATTAGTGCTGTCGCAATTGTTTTTATTACTAGATTTTTCTCTTTAAAAATTTTCCCTCCTATTAAAACCGCAAAGAAAACAGAAATCCTTTTAACAGACAAAACCATTGCAACCGGCGCTATTTTTACAGCAAGTATTTCAGTGTACCTGTATACTACGGTTAAAAATGAAATAAGAATAATTAAAGACCATAAATATTTCGAGTCCAGCTTGAATAATCTTACTATATCTTTTTTAAAAATTAAATAGATTATTAAAAAATTTATCGCGAAAAAGATATGCTGAAACCCGATAAATGCATTCGGCGGTAATTGATATCTATTGAGCAAAAGCCTGTCAATAATTGAAGTTGTTGTAAATAGAAGAAGTGCAAACACAACATAGTGATGATTTTTCGATTTGATAAAAACTTTAAAAGGATCAAATAATTTTTGACCGACACGTGCTTCCAGTATGTAAGTGCCTGAAAGTAAAAGTAAAATTGCTAGGACCTGGACGAATGACAGCGAATCATTTATAAATACAAATGCAAATATTGCTACAAGTCCGGGTGTTAACGCTAATAGGGGAAGAGCCCTGCTTATTTCCATGTTTTTTATTGAAAGCATAACGCATAAAAATGCCAGCGCACCTAATATCGATTTAAAATAAAGTACAAGTAAATTTGCCGAAGAAAGGGCTGCATAATTTACGTTAAGTAAAAACGGGATTGATAAAATGACGTTAAAAAAAGAAAGGAGAAGAGAAAAATCCAAAGCTTCTATGTTGAATAGAATCTTTTTCTGAAACAGCGCGGCGGCTGCCGAAAATACTGCCGATATAATTGCAAATAAAAACCAATTCATAAATAATTTAATTTTTAATAAAGTTAAAATCCTACAATCACTTTGATAAAAATATTTCGCCCAGGTTCCACAGTTACACTGCCGCGGTTAGTTGCAAGATGATTTCTGTAAGCTTTATTTGTCAGATTTTCAACACCTGCAAATAATTGATAAGTAATTCCTCTTATTTCGAATTCTTTTGAAGATAGATAAAAATCGAAATAAACATAGCCGGGAGTGGAAATTTCTCCCGGTGCAATTTTGTTTTGTGTTGTAAAAAATGTTGATGAGAAATCAAGATTTAAAAAATATGTAACCGGGGTTTTAATTCCCAAAATTCCATTCAGTGGAGGAATTTGCGGCAGGTATAGATTATCTTCTATATTTTTTCCTCTTACAAAAGATGTAGTGCAGTAAAGAATAATATCTTTGTAAAAATTATAATTCAAAGAACCGTCGAATCCGTACAAAACTGCTTTACCTATATTCGAATTTATTAAAGCTGCCCGTCCATCGTATGTTCCGCTTTTTTGTACTACAAGGTCAGCTATATAATTATAAAATACATCGAAGGTTAATGAAAGATTATCATTCCATAATTTTATTCCACCGTCAAAAAAGTATCCTCTTTCAGGATTTAACTCCGGGTTGCCGAGTTCAACGACATTGCCGAGATCTATGAACTGATATCTTTCTTCAAGCGAAGGCGATCTAAAAGAGTGGGCTGCAGATAAGTTTAAACTAAAACCTTTTTGCAGTAAATATGATAAACCTAAATTTGCACTCCATGAATAGTTATTAATATTAGCCGCATTCCATTGTAATCTGTCCGGCGGATTGTAATTGGTTACCCCATTAACAATTAAATAAACCGGGTTAAACAATTGTTTATTGGATATATTTATTTTATCCCATCTTCCTCCGAGAATTAATTTTATTTTGTCTGAAACAAGATTCCATTCATCTTGTGCATATAATCCCAGACTTTGAAATTTTGATTCCGGGATAGGCCTTTCACCAATAATTTGATTTACGGTACTTAAAACATCTTGGGTGTTCTTATCGATGTTTTGAATAAGAATGTGCCGTTCCCTTCTGCTGTCCAAATTTCTCTGCCACCCGTCTAAACCAAAAACCAGGTAATTATCATTTAAAATCCAATTCGATTCAATCTGCACTCCGTTTGTATAATGCCGGGCGTGCGGAGTAATTTCCTGCACAATCATATTTTTGTCCGGCTGACCATCCGGGGTTGTAACGTATTTGGTTTGGTAAGGAATATTTTTTACATCACGGTAAATATCCTGGTAAAAATATTTTGCCGATAACCTGTTAAGAGAATGTGTAAGGTTTTTTATTGAATATTCAGCGCTGAACATTTGTCTTTGTTCAACAGGATAAGTGACAAGAGCGTTTGCCGGAAATAGTAAGTTGCCTCCGGGAATCCCGACATTTTTTGCAAAATAATTTTGGTACTTTAAATTTATTTCCTGGTTTTTAAAAGGGAGTATGCCTGCAGAAAAAGAAATGTTATTATCAGCGTACTGACTATTGTTTAAAATTCCTCTGGGTGTATTTGTATTGTCTGCTTTTCTTAAAGTAGAATTTATGCGGACATACCAGACAAGCGCGTCAGCTTCAAGCGAAAGATTTCCCATTCCTTCATTATTTACTGAAGAATAACTACTTCCTGCATTTCCCTTAATAATAAAATTTTTATTAAACGATCCGGATTTTGTAATTATATTAATAATTCCTCCGAGTGCGCCCGTGCCGTACAATGATGAAGCGGCTCCCTTTATTACTTCAATTCTATCGATATCATTTATGTCAATTAAAGATAATTCTGCTGCCAAATCGGTGGCTGTTTCGAGTCTATTGCCGTCAACCATTGTAACAATACTGGATTTACTCAAACCTCTTATTGAAGTTTGAGTTCCCCAGATTCCGTCTCTACCTAATGCTAATCCGGGTTCATTCTTTAAAACATCGGGAACTGAAACCGGATTGTTGCTTTTTATTTTATCATTTAATACAACTTCGGCAGGCACCGGAATATAATTCAGCGCAGAAGTTGTTTTTGTACTGTAGACTTTTACTTCTCCAAGTTTTATAGGCGATGGTAATAAATTTACATTCAAATGTTGTATTGCAGCGGAATCGAATTTAATAGAAAGCCTTAATGATTTATATCCTACGAATGAAAATAATATTTCGTAACGGCCTTTGGGAATATCTTTTAGTTGAAATATTCCGCTGTTGTCTGTTACTGTTCCTATCTTTAATAATGGGATTGTAACATTAACAGATGATAACAACCGGCCCGTTTCTTTATCTCTAATCGTGCCGCTAATTATTCCGTTCTGCGGAAATATGACAGAAGAAAACAAGTTTGTAATAAAAAAAATAAAGACGATAAGTTTCATAAATATTCCCGGGCCCATTTAAGATAAAAATATTTATAAACCTATCAAATATAGTGTAAGTCCGATACTTAGTCCTAAAATGAAATTGAATATCTTTATTTTTATTGAATCTTTAATCGAATACGACAACATCGGCAGAAGACCATGTCCGTCTTGAACCATAGAACTGGTTAATAGAATTGAAAAAGGTATCAATCCTTGTGCGAACATGGTAACAAAAATTAAATGCGGACCGGATTCCGGTATTAGCCCGATTAGTGCGCTTGCGATAAGAATAAGTAAAGTGTAATGAGATGCTATTTTATGCAGATCGTAATGCGAAAAGCCGAAACTGAGCAGAGCAAGTGCGCCGAATGTCCATAAGAATATTTTCCAGAGATGATGTTTTATAATATGGTTCCATACGTGTTCTTTTAAATAATGTTTATATCCTTTATGATGGGAATGATATTGGGGAACTTCGCAGTCAACGCATGTTTTAATGTTAAACTTTTTAACTATCAGGTCTATTAGTTTTCCGGAAAATATTCCTGTTACCGCAAGAATAACGAAAAGAAGAATTGCAGTTTTAGGGAACATTGCCAGCATAACGAATGCTTCGTCGCCGGAAGTTGCCAGCATTCCGCCTGTTATAGCACCGAAGCTTATCATTCCATGCATGTACAAGCTTACTCCCGCAAAAGCGCCGACGCATCCCGGTGCTGAGCCGATAACGGAAGTAACGATATACTGCTTCCAGTTTGAAGATGTGTGTAAAATTGAAGCAAGCTTGCCGCGCGTCCATACATTAATTATATCAACGACAGTCATCATTAAAAGCACAAGCAGTGTAACCTGGAGGCTTTCTTTTAAAACATCAATAAGCATAGTGTTTTTATCTTTTTCCTTAAATTGTAAAATCTAAGTTATGTAAAAATTTATTATTGAACTCCTACGGAGTTCTGTTAGTATTTGGGTTTACTGTTTATACAAATATTCAACTCCTACGGAGTTGTAAATAGAATTTTAGCTAGTCACTCAAACTCCGGGGGGTATATATGTTAGGAAATAATTATTCTTTTTCTTTTTTGATTAAAGTATATTTCAATTTTATTTATTGTTCCTAATACACTGTAATTTAATTTTAATAATCGATTGATAAAATGATAATATCAATGTTAATTTTACCAATAAGCCCTTCCCTTTGTAAGGGAAGGGTTGGGATGAGTTCCTTTTTTACAATATACTTCTAACTCACCCAAATATCTGTCTGACTAGATCGTTACACTACTATGATAATTTCATTGCCGGAAGGATTCCTCGACTGAGAAATCTTATCTCTTTTGCCTAAAGGATTTCTCCCTCCGGTCGAAATGACATTACTGTAACAGACTCCAAAGGCAATCATCCCTCGACCCTGCCTGCGGCAGCCAGGTCAGCTCGGGATGACAAAATCAAAAATAATATTTTAAACTAGACACTACCTCTTGTTTAAAATAAATTTTCCCAATAATATTTCAATGATCGCACGAATTATCTTCTTTTGTTACAAGCTCTCCTTTTAAGAACTTTAATACTGCATTGTCCGCAACACTTTCATCGGTTAAAACCGGGATTATGTTATTTGCTTTAAGGTCTTCAATAACTCTCCAGCCGCCGCTTTGAAAGATTACGTGGCTGCAGTCGTTTAATCCGTCAATCAGGCCTTGATGGCTGTGAACCTCGCCATCACCGTGATGATGATGTCCGTGTTCTTCTCCGTGATGCGCCATATGATGTGTAAAAGTATTCTGACGAAGTTCTTTATTTAATATTTTTGAATCATCGGTTTCGTATACCATGAATGATCTGCATCTTCCGAGATGACCGGTTACTCTGACCTGATCGTTTGTTGCTACTGCTATTTTCATATTTCCACCTATTTTTTAGTTACTGCATTTAGGACAAGCTGAGAACTGTCTTCTGTGTCTCATTTTTAATTTCAGTCCACACTTGCCGCATGAAAAAAAGGAGGCCTTTTCTTCGTTGTTTAATTCTACCGAGATTTTTATGGCTTTCCCGTTAATAATAGAATCCGCAACCTTAATATGCGCCGAATTTATAATCCTGCCGAAAGTAGCCCTGGAAATTTTCATTTTTTCCGCGGCTTCTTCCTGCGAAAGGCTGTTTAAGTCGCCTAACCGTAAAGCCTCAAGTTCATCGTCTTCAAGAACAACTTCATCAAGATGTCCGATGGGTACTCCTGCCGGCTTAAAGTAATACGACGTCGGGTCGCAGTTTATTTTTCTATGTTTCTTCGGTCTTGCCATAAAAATAATTATGAGCATATGCTCATAACAAAAATATAAAAAAAAATGATAATGTCAAAAAATAGTTTAAAGGACAGACACCCAATGTTTAAGAAAGACACCCAATGTTTCAAAAAGTAATTCCAAGTTTCAAAACATTGGGTGTCTAAATAGGGCGTTTGTTAAAAGTTTTTATCTTTGTCTTAAACGTTGGGTGTTTAAGTACTTTGGTCCCGGAAAATCTTCCAAAAAATAAATTTTCTTAAAATAAACCAAACCCTTAAAACATTGCAATTAAATAATTTAATTTCCTGCTAAAATTATTACTAATTTTGAATCATATTTTTTAGCTGAAAAATTGTTAAACCACAAATAATTTTTGTAATTTTGTCCCGTCAAATTTTCGGGGATTTATGGACTTACATAGTATAGTAATGGTGAAACAGGTACCGGATACTGCCAACATTTCCGGGCAGGTAATGAAAGACGACGGTACCGTAAACAGGGCGAAACTGCCGGCTATTTTTAATCATGAAGATAGAGTTGCTCTCGAGCTTGCCTTGCAAATAAAAGACAAATTCGGCGGGAAGGTTACGGTAATTACAATGGGGCCGCCGCGTGCCTCCGATATTCTTAGAGAATGTCTTTATATGGGCGCCGATGAAGCTGTGCTGATAAGTGACAGAAAATTTGCCGGTGCAGATACACTTGCCACTTCTTATGTGCTTTCCGAAGCAATAAATAAATTAGGTAAATACGATTTCGTTTTTGCAGGCAGGCAGGCTATCGACGGAGATACTGCGCAGGTCGGTCCGCAGACAGCAGAAAAATTAAACATACCTCAAATTACTTATGCGGAAGAAATACTGGATGTAAGCGAATCGAGCGTAAAAATTAAAAGAAAAATAGAAGGCGGATACGAAATACTTGAATCGAAGCTTCCCGTTTTAATTACTGTTTTAAAGGATGCATCATTCCCGCGACCTTATAAAGCAAAAAGAGTTATGGCATATAAGAATGCAAAAACATTAATTGAACTTGAAAAATTAACCGAAGGCAATTCTCTGCTTTATATCGATCAGCTTAAGGACGAATATGTTTCGAAACAGTTATATATTCAGACTCTTACAATGGATGATCTAAAGCTCGATGAGAAAAGATGCGGGGTACACGGTTCGCCTACAAAAGTACATAAAATACAATCGGTAGTTTTAGCAGGCGGCAATCATGAAATGATAGAGCCTTCTAAAACGGGAATCGGTATTTTAATTGATAAATTAATGGAAGATCATATCCTTGGTTAAAATTTTAGAAACAATGAATAAAGATGTTTGGGTTTTCATCGAACAAAGAAACGGCAAGCCTGCCGACGTAAGCTTCGAGCTTTTATCCAAAGGCAGAAAGCTTGCGGAAACTCTTAATGGAAGTTTAAAAGCCGTTGTAATCGGCTATAATGTAAATAATATAATTGAAGAAACTTTTAAGTACGGTGCGGAAGAAGTTTTAACTATAGATCATCCTGAGCTTGAGCATTACAAAACCATGCCCTACAGCCGTATCTTAAATGAGCTTGTGGAAAAGCATTCTCCGCGCGTTGTACTTTTCGGTGCGACAATTATCGGAAGGGATCTTGCCCCGCGGGTAGCTTCTCATACCAAAAGCGGCTTAACTGCAGACTGCACCGATCTTCAAATCTCTAATGTTAAGTATCTTAAAAAAGATTATGAAGATTTACTCCTCCAGATAAGACCGGCATTCGGCGGAAATATTATTGCTACAATTATTACTCCCGACAATCCCACGCAGATGGCAACGGTAAGAGAAGGCGTTATGCGTCTTGAACCGCTGGATAAACCTGTTAAAGGAAAGGTTACAAAAATAGATTATCAGCCTGACGGATTGGATGATATCATTAAAATAATTGAACAGCACAGAGAAGAAAGCAAAGTAAATCTTAAAGCTGCGTCGATTATTGTTTCAGGCGGATACGGCTTGGGAACAAGGGAAAATTTCAACCTGATTCACGAACTTGCAGACGTGCTTGGCGGTGAAGTAGCCGGTTCGCGTGCAGCTGTTGACGCAGGATTTATTTCACATGATCATCAAGTCGGACAGACGGGGGTAACCGTCAGACCGAAATTATATATTGCATGCGGAATTTCCGGGGCAATTCAGCATAGAGCAGGAATGGCCGAATCAAATAAGATTATTGCAATTAACACCGATCCCGATGCGCCGATATTTGGTATTGCTCATTACGGAATTGTCGGAGATGCAATGCAGATAATTCCAATGTTCATCAATGTTTTTAAGCAGAAGCTGAGATAAAATTATGGCGAATTATTTTTTAGATAACCCGGATATCCTTTACCAGTTTGAACATCTTGACCTTAGGCGAGTTGTGGAGCTTACGGAAGACAATTATACACAAGCGGAAAAATATAATTATGCCCCGGTTAATTATGAAGACGCAGTTGAAAATTATAGAAGAGTTCTGGAAGTTATCGGCGATATTGCAGCTAGTTATATAGCTCCCAGAGCGCCGGATATTGATCAGGAAGGCGCATTGTTTGAAAACGGCAAGGTTAGTTATGCTAAAGGGACAAAAGAAGCTCTGGACATGCTTTCCAAAGCCGAAATGATGGGAATGATTTTGCCGCGGGAATACGGCGGGCTTAATTTCCCGACTACAATTTACATGATGGCTGTTGAAATGATTTCAAGAGCCGATGCTTCTTTAATGAATCTTTTCGGACTGCAGGATATCGGTAAAACAATTGCCCAGTTTGCAAATGATAATCAAAAAGAAGAATATCTTCCCGGATTTTCTTCCGGAAAATATACAGGCGCTATGGCGCTTACAGAGCCGGATGCTGGATCGGACTTACAGGCGGTTAAGTTAAGTGCTTACCAGGATGAAAAAGGTAAATGGTTTTTGCGCGGAGTAAAAAGATTTATTACAAACGGCAACGGACAGGTATTGCTGGTACTTGCAAGAACTGAACCCGGTACTAAAGATGCCCGCGGGTTAAGCATGTTTGCATGTTACGGCGATGAAACAATAAAAGTCCGGAGAATAGAACATAAGCTCGGCATCCACGGCTCACCAACCTGCGAGTTGCAGTTTAACGATACACCGGCACAATTAATCGGAACACGAAGATTCGGTTTGTTAAAGTATGTTATGTACTTAATGAACAGGGCAAGAGTAGGAATAGGTGCGCAGTCTCTCGGCATCTCCCAGCAGGCTTATGAAGAAGCTTTAAAATATGCAAAGGCAAGAGAACAGTTCGGAAAGCCGATTTATAACTTACCGGTTATTTCAAATATGCTGATTGACATGCGTGTGACTCTGGAGGCCAACAGGTCGCTCTTCTATTCAACATGCGTCTGGCTTGATAAAAAAGAAAAATACGATGATCTTGTAGAGAAATTAAAAGCGATGAAAAAGCCGTTAGCAGAAGAAAATGAAAAGCTGAAAGAAACCAATAAGATTGTAGCATTATTAACTCCTATGACAAAATATTTATTAAGTGAGTCGGCAAATAAAATAACCTATGATGCACTGCAGATTCACGGCGGAACCGGCTACATGAAAGAATTCAACGTGGAAAGACTTGCAAGAGATGCACGTATTACAAATATATATGAAGGCACATCCCAGCTGCAGATTGTAGCCGCGGCGGGAGGCGTTATTAATAATGTCCTGGCCGAATATTTTGATGTATGGGAGAAAAAGGAATATAAAGGAAGCTTAATTAAGCTTCTGGATGTTTTAAAGGAAATCCGGGAAATGTTTAACGACTGCCTGAAATATATTAAAGAAAGAAAAGATGTAAATCTTCAGGATGTTGCATCAAAAGATCTTGTTGAGATGTATGCTTACATTTATATCGGGTTTTTACTCCTTAACGAAGCAAATGAAGATCAGAAAAAAGTATTTACTGCAAGAAGATATATTCTAGATGCGATTGCAAAGGCAAGAAAAAATGCCGAATCAATTAAAAATGAATTATATTCCGATATACTTTATGCAGACACAATTTTAATTTAATTAATGCGGGGATTCCCATGGAAAAAACATGCATTATATACAGGTTCTTCGACGATCACGAAGAAAAGCATTACGTAAATACTTCTTTGGAGCATCAGGAACTTGAGGACCTTGTAGAAAAGTTCAAAAAAGAAAACAAAGATAAAGTCTTTGCCAGGGAGTTTATAAACTTCCTTCACAAATACGACCCGGATGCAATAGAAGTTGAAGTTAGGGATTTCTTTTTCTAGATAAGTTATTTGAGCCAAAAGCTCATCTCTTCCTGAGACGGTATCGATTTTGAAGTCTACCTCCGACTGAAAATGGCTCTATTGCTAAATTGCTTTGTTCAAATGAGCCGGTATATTTTAGGAGGTAGTTTTCTGCTTTTTATTTTTAACAGTGCTTTTCCCCCTCTTTTCTCCTCACCAAGTTGATGTCTTGTTAAAATTTTGAACCATTAATCTTTAGTTGTATCACCTCACTAAATAGTGGAAATAAATTTGCTTGCTAAAATGAATAGTAGAAATTATGGATAAGTTATCTTTACTACTATTGATACAAATAAATAAGGTAATAAGGTTAAGGTATACGGTGTCAGTTCCAGTTACTAAAGTTCGGACAGAAAAATAAGATTTGCTATAAAAATTAGATTCGTATCAAATTATTTAAATGTATATCATAATAAATAATATGACCTCACAATTTATAAAGAAAGAGACTTTATTTATGTCATTAACCTTAGGAGCCAATAAAGCAGAAGAGAATAAAAACCTTATTACCTTCTCAATTATAGATGAAATATTCAAAAAATAAAACAGTAATTAGAACTACTTATGTATTTACTCATATACAAGTTCTTCTACTATTAATTAAGGCATTACACTTATTTTAAAATAACGCTTGCCGTTTAGTTATTTCATATTTAGATTTGTTTTACAAATAGACAATTGGGGAATGATATGAATAATAATATCTACGATTTTTACGGAACAATTCGATATTTTGTCCTTATAATATCCTTTCTATTTACTATTCAAACAAATATAACAAATGCTCAATGGATTCAAACTAACGGACCTTACGGCGGAGTAATTCAGTGTCTTGCTGTCAGCGGGACAAATATGTTTGCTGGGACCAATCACAGTGGTGTTTTTCTTTCAACGAATAATGGAGCTAATTGGACATCAGTAAATACAGGCTTAAAAAATTATGATGTTCAAACGCTTGCAATAAGCGGAACTAATATTATTGCAGGTACGTGGAACGGCATCTTCCTTTCTTCGAACAACGGAGCTAATTGGACAGAAGTAGATTCAGGTTTAACAAATACTAATATTCAAACTCTTGCTGTTAGCGGAACGAATCTTTTTGCAGGAACACCTAACGGAGTTTTCCTTTCCACGAACAATGGTGATAGCTGGACAGAGAAAGATTCAGGATTAATAATTCGTGAAGTTAATTCTCTTATTGTTGACGGAACCAAGCTCTATGCTGGGACAGGCGATGAAGGTTTTGGAGGTGTTTTTCTTTCCACTAATAATGGTACAAGTTGGACACAAACAAGTTTGTTTAATAGAACAGTTTACTCTCTAATTGTAAGCGGGAATATCCTTTTTGCAGGAGCGACACCCGGTGGTATTTTTCTTTCTTCAGACAGCGGCAAGAGTTGGTCAGCATCTTATACAGGCTTGTCTGGTTCTATAATTTTTTCTTTCGCAGTCAACGGAAGTAATATCTTTGCTGGCTCTTATAGTAATGGTGTCTTTTTTTCTTCAGACAACGGTGTGGACTGGGCTGTGTTAGATTCCGGATTAACAAATACTTATGTTACTTCACTTGCATTCAGCGGGACAAATCTTTTTGCGGGGACAAATGACGGTGTATTTCAATCCACAAACAACGGTACATATTGGTCGGTAGAAAACACTGGTCTAAATAATACAGAGGTATTATGTCTTGCAGTCAGCGGCTCAAATCTCTATGCGGGCACTTATCGCAGCGGAATTTTTCTTTCTAATAGTAGCGGACTCAACTGGACTTCAATAAAAAAAGATTTGAATAATTCTGAGGTTTTTTCCATTGCGGCTAAAGGTTCTAATATAGGTATTGGTACATGGAATGGTTTTTCTCATTCCACCGACAACGGAACTAATTGGACACAAGTGATATTTGGCCCAACATACAACCCGGTTTTTAGCCTTGCATATAGCGGGATTTATCTTTTTGCCGGAACAATGAATGGTTTTTTTGTTTCCACTGACTACGGAACCAACTGGACAGAGACAAATTCTGGTTCGTCAATTAAATATGTTATAACATTCGCGGTCAGTGGACCTAAATTATTAGTAATATCCTCTGATGGCTATCCAAATCAAATCTTTTATTCAAGTGATGCTGGAGTCAGTTGGACGGAAACAGATACTAGCTTAAGAGAAGATTTTAATACCATTGTGTTTAGCGGAAATAATATTTTTGCGGGGACTGACATAGGTATTTTCCTTTCCACGAATAATGGAGCTACTTGGGTAGAGGCAGATTCGGGTTTAAAAAATAATGCTGTAAATTCGCTTGCGGTAAGTGGAAATAATATTTTTGCAGGGACCGGCGGAGGTGTTTTCCTTTCTACAAACAACGGTATTACATGGACGTCTGAAAACACTGGATTGACAAATACTTTTATAAATTACCTTGCAGTCAGCGGAAAAAATCTTTTTGCAGGAACATCACATAGCGGAGTTTGGTTTAGGCCTTTATCGGAAATGATAACCGGAATTGAAGAAAAACAAAATGATCTTCCGGATAAATATTCTCTTTCTCAAAACTATCCTAATCCCTTCAATCCTTCAACAACAATACAATATTCAATATCATCAGCACTCAGTCCCCTCCCGGGAGGGGGAAGGGGTGGGTTAGTAACATTAAAAGTTTACGACATACTTGGGCGGGAGATTTCAACACTTGTAAACGAAGAACAGAAAGCGGGAAATTATAAGGTAGAATTTAACGGAGCTAATCTTTCAAGCGGAGTTTACTTTTATCAGTTAAGAGCCGGTAATTTTATTTTAACAAAAGAAATGATATTATTAAAATAAATAAATTGCTTTGTAAAGCGCTCATGCCTCTTTAACAATAGTAATTATGAGAGGGAGATATTGCAACGAGTAAAATATGTTGTTGTACTATAAATTAATTTAAAAATATAGGAGGAATAATAACGGGAAGAAATTATTTGTATCGGTTGAGGAATAATAAAATACATTAAAGAGAAATAATTTAATTCATACCATAAATAGGGAAAAGATTATGAAAAATTTTATTGTATTAATTACTATTTTATGTTGTTTGTTTGAAGTAACAACAGATTTAAATGCCCAATGGATACAAACTAACGGACCACTAGGCGGGTATATTTTATCGTTTGCAAAAAAAGATTCAAATATTTTTGCGGCATCAGACGGCGGAGGTGTATATGTTTCAAAAAACGGCGGACAGAGTTGGCTGCCCTTAAATAAAGGTTTAGGCAGTTTAACTGTAAATGCTATTACATTCTGCGGTCCTAATATGATTGCCGGTACAACAGGTCCTTTATATACAGGCGGCATATTCTTATCTCGTAATAACGGAGAAACCTGGATAGGAGTTCAAAACGGTTTTCCCAATATTCCGGTTTATTGCCTTGCTGTTTCCGGAAACAGACTTTTTGCAGGTACACTTGGCCGTGGAATTTACTTATCAACCAATTATGGCTATAACTGGAAACCCGATACCAGCGGTTTAATAAATATGTATGTAACATGTTTAACTGTAAAAGACACTAACCTTTTTGCCGGTACATTTACAGGGGTAATGCGTTCCAGCGTAAATGATACGACATGGACTTCAGCTAAAGAAGGTATGAGATATATGTCGGTTCAATCAATTTCAGTATATGACTCAAATATATATGCAACCGGTAACGGAGTGGGTATAGGTCCATGGGGTGTATTTCGATCTACAAATAACGGGGCAAGCTGGGTGAATGCAGCTGACGGAATTACAAGTTTAAATATTGGTCCTTCGGCTGTTTTAGACTCAACTCTGTTTGTGTGTTCAAACGATGGAATTGTATACCGCTCTACGGATTTGGGAAATACCTGGATAATTGCAGATACTATTTTGCCGGGTGTTTCTATAAATGCTTTAACAGTATTTGATTCTTCAATATTTGCAGGTACTTATGGCGGCGGAATATTTGTCTCCACAGATAAAGGTAATAATTGGAAAGCGATAAATACTGGATTGAAGAATACAAAAGTTAATTCAGTTGCTGTATTAGATTCAAACATATTTGCTGCTACAGATGCCATGGGCATATTTCATTCTACAGATAATGGTAATTCATGGTTTCAGATAAATAACGGTTTACGCGGGACAACAGTTCAATCTGTAGTCATTAGTGATTCAACTTTATATGCAAGCATATTAGCCGGGGGTGTTTATAAATCAACCGACTTTGGACAGAATTGGATTTCTATCGACTCAAATACAACTGCCCTAGGAGGTACTTATGCGTTGGCCGTAAAGGGGAAATATATTTTTGCAGGCACAATTGGGCCAGGTATTTTCCTTACATCTGATGACGGGGCAACCTGGAAAGCAGTAAATAATGGCTTAACGGATCGAGGAATTAGCTGTCTAGCAGCATCGGATTCGGATATTTTTGCAGGCACTTTCTCAAGCGGTGTATTCTTATCAACGAATGATGGAGCAAACTGGATTGGTGTAAATAATGGGTTGACAGAATTAGGTATTGTTGCTTTAGCAGTTGACAACTCAACCATTTATGCAAAAACACTTACAGGAAACATTTTTATCTCAACGGATAACGGAGCAAACTGGGCAAAAACCTTACCTGATTCTTCTAATACAGAGGTTATTTCTTTAGCCGCTAATAACACAAATTTATATGCGGGTACATCAAGCAGAGGCGTTATATACAAAACTATTTCAAGTATTACGTCAGTTGAAACAGGTAAAAACTATTTACCTAAATATTTTTCGCTTTACCAAAACTATCCTAATCCCTTCAATTCTTCAACAACAATACAATATTCAATATCATCAGCACTCAGTCCCCTCCCGGGAGGGGGAAGGGGTGGGTTAGTAACATTAAAAGTTTACGACATACTTGGGCGGGAGATTTCAACACTTGTAAACGAAGAACAGAAAGCGGGAAATTATAAGGTAGAATTTAACGGAGCTAATCTTTCAAGCGGAGTTTATTTTTATCAATTAAGTGTAGGAAATTTTACAGCGACTAAAAAGCTCTTATTGTTAAAATAATTTAAATCTTCACATAAACCTTGAAGGTTTTTTCACACAGTGATGGCTTTGCCAAAAGCGACCTTCAAGGTTTTCTAAGTTCTTAAACCTTAAAAATATTTCCTCTTCCTAAAATAATTTTAGGATCAAAAGTCTTCTTTAGCGTAATCATTTTGTTGACAGACTCTTCACCGTACATTTCAAGCAAATATTTTGTCTTTGCTTTACCAATTCCATGCTCGGCAGAAACCGTTCCGCCCAACTCAATTGCTTTTTTACAAATTTCAGCGTAAATGGCCTGCCCGGTTTTAAATTCCTCTTCGTTTTTAGGAAGCATATTTAAATGTATATGTGAATTTCCGAAGTGGCCGTAAATTACATAATCGAGCTTTTTATCCTCAACAATTTTTTTTGAATAGAAATATAAATCTTCAAAATTTTCGTCAGGTACGGCAACATCTGTTCCCAGCTTTCTTAAATTATTCCTGGCAATATGCTCATTTATTTTTGTCGATATTGCATGACGGAATTCTGCTATTCTTTTTTTATCTTCCTCGGTAACTGCAAACCAGGCGCTTTCTTCATCTCCGTGAAATTCATTTATTAATTCTATCCATTTTTCAAAAAAAGTGTCTTCATTTTCATGAAGCACTTCCTGTTCAAACCATACTCCCGCTTTAACTTCATCGGGTATTTGCTTGTAATCCTCCTTTAAAAACTTTAATGCATACTCGTCAAAATATTCCAATGCAAGTGCTTCTATGCATCTCGGGTCCGATCTTAATTTTGTGTTGAATGAAATATCTCTTGCCTTCGCAATAAATTCCAAAGCGTTTTTTTCATTATCGAAGAATATAACACATGAAATTATATTCTCCGGCTGATGAACCAGCTTTAATTTGATTTTTGTTATAACCCCAAGAGTTCCCTCCGATCCGATAAATAAATCTATTGCGTCCATGTCTTTTGTACAGAAATAACCCGAAGCATTTTTAACATGCGGCATAATATAATCGGGAATTTCTGCTTTAATTGTCTTGCCGTCCTCGGTTTTAAGTTCAATATTAAAGCCGTTTGCTTTATATTCGCCTCTTTTAAGTTTTATCGAGTCGCCGTCTGCCAAAACAATTTCCAATTCTAAAACATAGTCCCTAGTAGGTCCGTACTTAAATGTCTTTTCTCCGGATGCATTTGTCGCAACAGTACCGCCGATAAAACAATTTTTTTCAGTAG
The DNA here is from genome assembly GCA_964498065.1 of uncultured Ignavibacteriaceae bacterium. Classification (GTDB taxonomy): domain Bacteria; phylum Bacteroidota; class Ignavibacteria; order Ignavibacteriales; family Ignavibacteriaceae; genus FEN-1297. The sequence continues at coordinate 34,954 of CAZCFZ010000018.1, read as the reverse complement.
GATCGGGAGGATACATTAAATTTTTTTCTTTCAGCATTTCCTGGAAATCAGCCAATATGACTCCCGGCTCGACGATTGCATACATTTCATCTGCATTTATTTCAATAACTTTATTTAATTTTTCTGTCGATATTACAATACCGCCTTCAGGTACACGCGCGCCGGTTAATCCTGTTCCGTTGCCTGATATTGTTACCGGAGTATTATTTTTATCTGCTTCTTTTAAAATATTTGAAATATCTTCCGCACTTTCCGGAAAATAGACTGCATCGCATGATCCTTTATAATTAGAAGCATCAATCAAATAATTTTGTATTTCGTCAGGTTCGTTTTTTATTATCATAATAAATAAATTTTTAAGTGATTAATTCTGTTTAATGTTAAAGATGACATCTTTGAAATAAATTTATTTTTCAATTTATAATTGTATTCGAGTTCAAATAAATCAATATTCAATAATATAAGAAAGTGTACTAAATAACTAATCTAAGTCATGGTTCGACTCCGCTCACCATGACAAAGTATTTGAACTGTCATCCCGAGCGGAGTTGAGGGATGATTTATTCGTTAATGATTTCAGCAAATTAGGACACTAACTAATATAAAGATATCATCTTTTTAACAAAGATTAGTTACGTTAATATTCTGAGCAATTCTAAGTATTTCATTTGTATCCCTATCGGCGGAATAGAAATTCCGTTTCTTTCTATCGGTTGAATATCGAAATTTTTAAGCATCTCATCAAGTGCATCAAACATATTAAAAAGCGGGTATGATTTATCCCTCAAGTAATGAATTAGCTTTAAAGTTTTAAATCCGTCGAACCACCTGATCTTCTGCTTAAAAATTTGTTTTTCGGTTTTCGAATTTAATAAAATTTTTCCCCAATCATTTGAAAAATTTTGTTCAATTAAAAAATTATATAACTCGTTGTTAATTTCCTTTGCTTCGAATAAATATTCTTTTACATTAAAATTATCTTCTCTATTAAAAATTTCCAGCCACTGTTTTAAGACATGAAATGATTTTGGATTATAAAGCAAATATTCATTTTGAACTTTTTGCAGAAAACGCGTTACCCTTTGTCCGGTACCGAATGGAACACGCCAGGATTTTCTCGAAGAAGGATACACGGTTGTATCTTCAATTCTATCAACATTCATATTCTTTGCTACTTTTTCGAGAAAGTAAAAATCTTCCGCAGCTTTTTGCTTATTCATGCCCCCTGCTTTAACATAGCTTTCATAATCGCAGATAATAGTTGAACCGATTGTATGAAAAGCATAGTAAGAGTCTGCAAATTTTAATCCGAGCACATAATATCTTAAAAATAATTCGTAGCATATTATAGCTTCCGCAGTTTCACTATCCGGTACAATCTGGTGACGAAAATTAACAACAGCAGCAGATAATATTCTTGAATTAAAATTTTCTATAATTGAAGTGATATAATTTTTCTCAATAATACAGTCGGCATCCAAACAAAAAAGCAATTTTTTTGCGGGTGATGCATAATCAAAAATGGCCAGTGCTAAGTCCATTCCGATTTTTCTTGCTAAACCTGCACCCCCGTCTTTTTCAGGAAGTTCATACCCTTTGGAAGCAGTATCAACATAAGCAAAATTTAAGCCTGAAGCTATGATCTTTTCAACTAAAGGATCATTTCTTAAATTTTTTTTCTGAACTAATTGCCGAAGAAGAGACAGGCTTTTTTGATTATCTTCCTTCACTTCAGGGATTGAAGATGCAAGATTATTAATTACAAAAATTACTAAGGTCGATTTAAAATATTCGGGATCATTTTCCGAAAGCAAAACCAGCAATTTCTTAATATTTTCAAATTCACTAATTGCCGGGATTACAATTGCATTATTAATTTTTTCTCCCGGCTGAAAATTAAGCTGCAGGTTTTTAATACCGAACTTCTTTAAATATTTTTCAACTTTTTGCGGGATATCAGTCATAGTTTCAAAAATGTTTAAGAAAATCTTTACTTTTCATATGTAGGTGAGTAATATTTATTTTGTAAAATAATTTCTTTAGCCTTAATAATGTCAGGTCCCTCAATCCAGTTTATAATTACTCCTTCGCGTTCCATCTTTTTGAACCATGTAATCTGTCGTTTGGCAAAATTATGAATAGCGCTGTTCAGCTTTTGATACATATCGTTATAATTTAATTCTCCTTTCAAATACAATCCCAGGTATTTGTATTCCAAACCGAAGAAGTTCAATTTTTCGTAAGAAATTCCGTTATCAATTAAGTTTTTCACTTCTTCTATCATTCCGTTTTGTAAACGATGCTTAAGCCGTTCGGTTATTCGTTTCTTTATTAAGTCTCTTGAAGGCATAATCCCGATATTTAATGAGCGAATTTCAATTTCTTCATTGCTTATTTGCTCATTAGATTCAGCAATTAGAATAGCTTTGATAATTCTTTCTTTATCCAATAGATCGGTAGTATTATGTAGCTTTGGATTTAGTTTTAATAAAATATTTGTAAGTGAAGCAATATCAAAATTATTTAATTCATTTATTCTGTTGGTTTCGAAATCTGCTTTTTTTAGATCGTAATTTTGAATTATAGAACTCAAATAAAGTCCTGTTCCTCCAACTAAGATAGGAATTTTAGACTTTTTAAATATTGAGTTATAAGCTTTGTAAAAATAATTCTTGAATAGGAAAAGATTAAATTCTCCCGTGGGTTCAATAATATCAATTAAGTGAAAAGGGATTTGACTGCCTTCAACAATATAATCTTTTAAATCTTTGCCTGTACCGATATCCATTCCTTTATATACTTGTCTTGAATCGGCTGAAATTATTTCCCCGTTAAATTCGTATGCAAGACCGGCAGCTAATTTTGTTTTTCCCGTGGCAGTCGGGCCAAGAATGGATATTAAATTATATTCCATTAATTAAATAAAGCTTGATTGGAAGCAGGAGTTCAACTTAATTTTACTTTATAGGAAATCATACGCTTTTAGACGAAGCCTCTTCATAAACCGGCAGTGAAATAATAAATACTGCTCCTTCGCCCAATCCTTCGCCTGTTATTATTTTCCCGCCGTGATCTTTAATTATTTTTTGAGCAACTGCCAGACCTAATCCGGCGGCCTGTCCTTTCCCATATGAAAAATAGGGCTCGAATATCTTTCCTTTTATCTCTTCGCTAATGCCTTTACCTGTATCCTTAAACTCTATCTGGATAAGATTATCTTCTCTTTTTGAAATAAGGTAAATGTTCCCTCCGTCGGGCATTGCATCGCATGCGTTTTTGGCTATCTGAAAGCAGGCCAGGTAAAAATTATTTTTATCTAAATATACCTGGGTATTTGTTTCGAATCTTTTAAATAATTTCACTTTCCTTATTTCAACGTATTCTGCGAGCTGATCTAGGATATCATCAAGTATATCATTTAATTGATAGGCCTTAGGCTCGATTAAATTTTCTTCAGTTAAAAAATTGTGAAATGCTTTGTTGGAATTAATTGCCAAGTCTGCCTGTTCAATTATAAAATCTGAAATTTGGCCTACTTCTTTTATCTCGGATTTCCTTTTTATAAATTCGGCATAATTTTTAATTAACATTAAAGGAGTATTCACATCTTCTATAATAAAGTTTGCTGCTTTTAGCAGATAATCATGTTGGTATCTATTTAGAAGTGATTTATATTGTAGTGCATTTGTTAAAGCAGAGGCAATATGTTTTGAAACCGAATTAAGTACATCTTCATCGGACTTTGTAAAATTACCATTTTCAACGTGAGCAAATCCAAGAACAGCAATTAATGAATTATCTGTATTTACGATGGGGAAAAGTAAGGTATTTACATTCTCATCCACCTCAGAATCATAACGAATATCGTCAGAAGGCAAAGAAAGATTTAAAATTTCTTTATGTTCTGCCGAATAACCGACAAGCCCTTTTCCTATAGAAATTCTTTTTATCTCATTTTCTCCATCAGTGAAGGAATATAATTCGTTTTTTTCGTTATCAGCCAAATAAATTCTAACATTTCCGGCATTGATTAATTGCTTAAGAGAATCTGAAATTGAATTTAAAGTATCTGTTAGTTCGAGGTCGGAATAGATATCTTTAATTGCCAACAGCAAATCCTTATCGCTTTTGGGAGTATGAATTTCGATAGCTTCTTCGGAAGCTGAAGTTTCTTTTGTCTCTTCCGGAATTGTAAGCACTTTTTCATCATTGGCAAAATCGGTTTCCTTAGGTAAATCCAAATCAGCTTCATTTACCGTTTCATTATAAGCGGTTTCTATATTTTCTTTCGATTCGCCGAATCCCCATTCAACATCAGATTTTGTTTCCTCAGGTTTAATTTCCTCGGTTTTTACTTCTTCTTGATTTATCTCTGTATCAGCAATATTTTCCGGTTCAGACTTTTCCTGACTTTCATAAATATCCTTGTTTTCTTCCGGTGATTCCGTAATTGTTTCTTCGGGTAATTGCTGATCCATTTCATCCAGATTAATCGGGGGAAGGGAGAGATCATCAAGATTAATATTTTCAAGGTTCGAACTATCCGTTGGTTCTTCAGCAATAATTTCTTCCCGGTCATTTACGGAGTCCGGAACAATATCATTGAAAGTATTTGCATCGGTTTCAGGTAAATTATTATCTTCAGGCTCAGCTGCTTGAATGTCATCATTTATAATTTCGGTTTTTTCTTCAGTTTGTTCCGTAGATTTTTCGTCGGTTGAATTTTTTTCGTAAGGATTCAAGTTTAATAAATTGGCTTCAATTTTTTTATTGGAAACAATTAATTCTTTTAATTTGTCTTCCTTTAATTTATAAATCAGGCAATCTCTATTAGCTACTGCGGAAGAACGCCGGGGAGTTTTTTCCAGCAGCTCCATTTCACCGAAATATTCACCTTTATTTTTTCTAAGAATAGTAGGGCTGCCTTCTTCTTTTGGGATTTTAATTTTTACTTCTCCCTCGATTATCATGAATAAAACATTGCTGTTTTCCTCGCTTTGATAAATAATATCCCCTTCCTTATAATAAGAGATACCTTCCTGATCAAGATCTATTAATACATCCGATTCTTTCAGACCTGCAAAAAGTTTATTGTTCTGAAGAAGGGCAAGGTTTTTGTTCTGAGACATAATTTTAATTTATATTTGGTGACAAATTTTATTATTTAATGTACAGTATACCTAATTATTCTTAATTACAAAACCACAATAACTATATATATAAAATTGAATAAATATAAGCAAGAATTTTTAAGAAATAGATAATTAAAATATTCAAATAACAAAGGAATTAAATCAGTTTTGGGCAATAATTTAATAAATAATCATTTTGGGGTCACGGTTTATTAGTGACTTTAATAATTGTATTTTTTTTACATTTGTTTTTAATTTGAAGTATAAATAAAGTAATTTCACAACTTTTGAATATTGCCGTTTATCTTAATGTTTAAATATAGTTATTATAACATTATTTGAAAAATTAAGGGTCTGAGCGGAAATTTAAATTTTGAATCCTTAAAAAGAAAATTGCATCTGATGAATGAAGAAGAGTTATTAGAATCAGCTAAAAAAGGCGATAGAAAAGCAATGGCTGAGCTCGTAAGAAATTATGAAAAAACGGTATATAATTTTGCTTTCAAGATATGCCGCGATTCCGAACGAGCTGAAAATACTATGCAGGAAACATTCTTAAGCATGGTTAAATCGTTACACCAATTTGATGGAAAGTCAAAGCTGTCTACATGGTTATATAGAATTGTGGCCAACCATTGTTTAATGGAAGTAAGAAAAAGAAAGCATGAATTTGTTTCGATCGACGATGAGAATGGGCTTTATGACGGTAGCTATTCAACCGGCTGGGATCTGGTTCCGCCCAATATTTTGGAGAATAAAGAATTAAAAAATATTCTTGATGAAGCAATTCAAAAACTCTCACCGGATTATAGAGTTGTATTTATGTTAAGAGATGTTGAAGGCTTTTCCACGGAGGAAACAGGTAAAATTACGGAATTGTCGGTACCTGCTGTGAAATCAAGGCTTCATAGGGCGAGAGCATTTTTAAGAAAAGAAATAAATAAGGCGTTTCAGAAATGAATGATGAAAAAATTACTTGCAAAGAGGTAATGAGCCATATTTGCGAAAGTCTTGGTGAAGACCTGGAATCTCCAAAATGCATTGCAATTAAAAATCATTTGAATGAATGTCCGGATTGTACGAAATATTTTAAGTCGGTTGAAAAGACGATTGATTTTTATAAAAAATATAATGTTGATCTCCCTGAAAAAGCTCATAACAGGTTAATGGATTTTTTAGGGCTGGATAAAAATCAATGAAAAATATTACTCGATAATCCTTGAAGCGGTCTTTATATCTTTACTTTATTAAAAAGTTTTTATACATATCAGATTAAGTTTACCCATATGTTAGAGATTTGCTATTGATATTACTTTAAAATTCCCTTCCGAAATTTAACATTCAATTAATATATTTTTGTTGAACCTTAAAATCTAAATTGCTATATTGTTTAGTAATTAAAGTATGCTTGTTAATATTTTCTAAATTTAAAAGGGTCATATATTGTTATTAAAGAGGGAGAATCTTCAAAAAATCAAATCCCAGCAATTATATTTCCTTTCAGTTAAAAATAAAGGTATTCAAAATTTTTTACACTTGAAAGCAAGTTTCTATATACGACATTTAATAAAAACTAGAGTAATTCTAATTTTTTGAATGCTTAAATAACCTAATCAATCAACTAATCATAAGGGAGAAGATCAATGAAAAAGGTTCGGTTACTTGTTGTCTTATTTTCTCTAATCTCCATTTCAGTATTTTCGCAAACTCTTTATCTTTCCGAAAATTTTGATTATGGAACAACACCAAATGCGGATATAACTGCTGTTACATCAAATTGGGTTCTGCATAGCGGCACTCAACCTCCTCAGTACGTTTATCCTGGTTTAAGCTATGCTTCCTACGATTTATCTGATATTGGGGGAGCAATAGGCTTTACTTTCGGTTCAAGTGGTACTAATGACGGCGATGTTCACGCAGTTTTTTCCGATTCTCTTGCAACAGATGGAAATATGTATGTATCTTTTCTATTAAATCTTTCCAGTGCAAAAACAGGAGATTATTTCCTTCACCTTGGTCCGCGTAACTTAGGAACAACATTTAGAGGAAGGGTTTATGCAAAAGCAGGTACCACAGGATGGCTGCCTGGTTTAGCTAAATCAAGTGAAGGTGCTACGTATGGTACCACTGAATTAAATTTTGACCAGACTTATTTGGTGGTTTTGAAATATTCGTTCAGCACAGCTGCAACAAATGATGATTCTGTTACATTATATATTTACGATTCCGGTATCCCTGCAACTGAACCTGGAAGCCCGGTTGAAACTGTTGGTGCTGTTGGGGCTGGAACATCAGGCGATCCTACCGATATCGGATCGGTTGCAATTAGGCAAAGCAGCAATTGCCCGACTGGGACAATAGATGGAATTCAGGCTACAGATTACTGGCCGTTTACACAAGAACCTGTAAAGCCTGTAATTGTTTCAATTGATTCCGCTAGAAATTCCGTTAATGATACTGTTACTGTTACAGGAGTTGTAATATCACCAAATTACCAAACTACCAGCAGGTCCTATTTTATTTATGATGGTACTGCAGGTATTAACTTATTCCGTTCCGGCTTGACCAGTCCGGATTTACAATTAGGCGACAGTGTAATAGTTACTGGTTTAGTAGCAGATTATTTCAGTACAATTGAAATTAAGCCTTTCGCAGATACCAATATTACCGTTGTTGGAACTAATGCTACGCTGCCAAAGCCTAAAATAATTACCGTAAAAGAGTTTAATACTAATGGTGAAAACTACCAGGGTCAATTAATCGGATTTACTAATTTAGACACAGTAAGCGGAAAATGGCCGACTTCAAGCAGTAATGCGACCTTAAAAGCTACCGATGGTTTTGATACATTAACCATTTATCTTGATTCGGATATGGGTTTGAATAACGACCCTGAACCATCGTGGCCGGCAGATGTAGAAGGCATTGGCGCATTGTATTCTTCTTCCGGAAAAATAACATACGAATTATATCCTCGTTATATTACTGACTTTATGCCCGTCGGTACTTTACCTGTTGAACTTTCGGCTTTTACGGCTGAAGTTATGCAGAGATCAGTCGTCTTAAATTGGAAGACGGCTACTGAAATAAATAATTCAGGCTTTAATGTTGAAAGAAGTACTAACGGCAAGACTTTTCAGAAGATTGCATTTATTAGAGGTAAAGGTACAACAAGTGAAAAGTCTTCGTATTCTTTTACCGATAATGCTTTAGCAAACGGAAGTTATTTTTATAGATTGGGTCAGGTAGATTTTGACGGTACAACTAAATACAGCAAGGTTATAGAAGTTAAGGTAAGTTCTGCTCCTGCAGAATTTGAACTTATGCAGAATTATCCTAATCCGTTTAATCCATCTACTACAATTAAATTTACTCTTGAAAAGTCCGGTGTAACTACATTAAAAATATTTAATACACTAGGACAGGAAATTGCAACTTTATTTAATTCTCAAGCGGATGCCGGACATGTTTATTCAATCAATTTTAATGCTCTAAATCTTGCTTCGGGAATTTACTTCTATCAATTGAAACAAGGAAGCCAGATTCAAACACATAAGATGCTTTTAATGAAATAAAAGCCCAACCCCAGCCCCTTCCCAAAGGGAAGGGGTTTTCGGGAACAAAGATAGTTCAAAAAATCAGAAGACGAATTAGTAAATAAGTAAAATTTAAAATTAAAAACGGCGATTACAAATTATTTGTAGTCGCCGTTATTTTTTATAAGTAAAAATATAAAATAGTAAAATCATTCTTAGAATTTAATTCATAAGCTTATCCAGCCTGTGTCTGGCTTTTATAATTGCATACTTATCTCTGAAATTTATAATATGCATAGTTAAAACCTTCTTCAATAAATTAATTTCTTTATTCTTTTCGCCCATATTTCTAAAAGTTTTTGAAAGCTGGTAATCTGCAACTATTAAATTTGAGTCCAAGGACAACGCTTTATTGAACATTTGTATTGACTGCTGATAAGTACCTTCGGGAACTCCTCCTAAAAAAGTTTTAGCAAATATTTTTTCAAACCACGATAAGCTTGCCGCCTCCCTGTAATACATTCCCAGAATTATATAAGGGAAATAATCATCAGGATTAATTTTAATCGATTTCAGCGCGTTCTGCCTGACTTTTTCTGCATAAATTATTTTACCCTTGCCTCCTTTAAATATTGCCATGTTTCCGTATGTTAGTGCTAAATAAGTATAAGAAAGAGCGCTGTCCGGAAATTTTTTATTTAGTATTTCTGCGTACTTTATTGCTTTATCAATATAACTTTCTGCTTTATCTCTTTTTTTTAAATCAAGAAGTTCTTCTCCTTCATCATTATAGGCAAGTGTTATTCTCGTCAATACCGCATAGCTGTTGGGGGAAACTTTATAGGCTTCATCATAGCATTTAAGTGCATTTAGGTTGTCGAATTTTGCAGTATACTCATCTCCTTGAGCCAAATATCCTTTATCTGCCTGCGCCAGAAGAATAGATGTAAAGAAAATTATTTGTGTACTTATAATAAGATATTTTAATTTCATGAATCAGCAGATGTTATAATTTAGAAAAATTGAAATGGAATATAAATAAAGCAGATTATATTAGGAAAAATTAGATTTAACATTTGTTTTACAGCAAAAAAGAATTGTTAAAAATGCGAAAACTGCTTCTATTCAATTGTTGAATCAAAATTACAACAATAATAATAACTAATGTAATTTAGTATTTGTCTCCTTTGCTCATACTCCTCCGTCTTTTAATATGCATAAATCATGAATATGAAGATAAGTATATACTAAGCAGACATGCCCCCATGCAGTTAAGTTCTCTGTTTTTAGTAACTACAATCTCTCATCCGTTACGCAACCTTCTGTTGCCGAAGAAACATTCTTTACATATTTATACAAAATGCCGCTTGTAAATTTTAACTGAGGCTGTTTCCAATTATTGCGTCGTTCGGCTAAAACTTTTTCCGGTACATCCATATTTAAAGTATTTTTTTCGGCATCAATTGTTATGATATCGCCATTCTCAACAAGAGCGAGATTTCCGCCTACCTGTGCTTCGGGGGTTATATGACCGACTACAAATCCGTGTGTTCCTCCTGAAAATCTTCCGTCGGTAATTAGAGCTACGCTTTTTCCCAAACCAGCGCCCATAATTGCAGCTGTTATTTCAAGCATTTCACGCATTCCAGGTCCGCCTTTTGGTCCTTCGTATCTAATTACAATAACATCACCGGCGGCTATTTCTTTTTTCTCAATTGCTTTTAAAGTTTCTTCTTCGGAGTTATAAACCTTAGCCGGTCCGGAGAAATTTAATCCTTCTTTGCCGGTAATTTTTGCTACTGCACCTTCCTCGGCAAGATTGCCGTATAGAATTTGAAGATGCCCTGTCTTTTTAATAGGGGAACTTAAAGGGAAAATTATTTTTTGTCCTTCTTTCAGTTCCGCAGCTTTTTCAATATTTTCTCCTAAAGTTTTTCCGGTAACCGTAATACAGTTCCCGTCTAAGAATCCTTCTTTCAATAATAATTTTTGAACTGCCGGAACTCCGCCGATCTCATACAAATCTTCCATAACATATTTGCCGCTGGGTTTTAAATCGGCAATGTAAGGGGTTTTATCGGAAATATCCTGAAAATCTTTTAACGATAATTTTACTCCTGCCGCTTTTGCCATTGCTACAAGATGAAGAGCCGCATTTGTAGAACCGCCTAAAGCAATTACAACTGTTATTGCATTTTCAAAGGCTTTCTTTGTCATAATATCCCGCGGCTTTAAATCCATTTCCATTAAATTTAAGATTGCTTTTCCTGTTTCATAACATTCTTTAGCTTTATGGTCGCTGTTTGCAGGACACGAAGAACTAAACGGGAGACTCATTCCAAGCGTTTCAATTGCAGAAGCCATGGTGTTTGCTGTGTACATTCCGCCGCAGGCACCTGCACCTGGACATGCATGATGAAGTACATTTTCCAGATCAGCTTCGGTAAATTCTTTGGAGAGATACTGTCCGTAAGCTTCGAATGCAGAAACGATATCAAGTTTTTTCCCGTTGTAAAAACCGGCTCTTATGGTTCCGCCGTAAATCATAATGCTCGGCCTGTTAAGTCTTGCCATAGCCATAACCGAGCCGGGCATGTTTTTATCGCATCCCGGGATTGCAATTAAAGCATCATAAAATTGTGCGCCCATAACTGTTTCAATTGAATCGGCAATAATATCTCTTGAAGGAAGCGAGTACTTCATACCTTCTGTTCCCATTGCAATACCGTCGCTTACACCTATTGTGTGAAAGATTAACCCGATTACACCTGCATCAACGACACCTTTCTTAACTAGTTTTGCAAGGTCATTTAGGTGCATGTTGCAAGTATTTCCTTCCCATCCCATGCTTGCGATTCCAACCTGAGGCTTTTTAAAATCTTCATCCGTTAATCCAATACCATGGAGCATTGCCTGAGAACCAACTTGAGAACGAGATTGAGTTAATCTTTTACTGTATTTGTTTAAACCTTCTTTCATTTTTACCTCTAAATTTATTAACGGATTCGGATTCTTTTATGAAATTAAATGCATTGCAGATTTAATTGTATTTGCTGTTTTTATAAAAATCAAATGTACAAAATAAAAAAAAATATTAGTAGACTTTTCCGCTAAAAATTAAATTTTATTTTTGGAGATGATTATAAAAATGCAGTTTTATGGGAAAATTATAACCATCTTTAATTTGATTTAAACATTCACTTTAGTAAAATGATAATGATTAAATAGTTCAATTTGTATATTGGCGATGAATCACGGAATCAATAATATTAAGAAAGAATTTGTACCTGAATGGGCCAAGAAGGTTGTGTGGTATCAGATTTTCCCGGAGCGCTTTAGAAATGGAGATTCAAATAGCGATCCTACAAAAGATGATTTAAAAGGTGCATGGCCGCACGATTATTCTTCTCCTTGGCAAATTCATCCATGGGGCTCCGATTGGTATAAACTTCAGCCTTACGAAAAAAAGAACGGTAAAGGTATCTGGTTCAACATTCAAAGACGAAGATACGGAGGAGATTTAAAAGGCATTTTTGATAAATTGGACTATCTCCAAGATCTCGGCATATCAGCAATCTATCTTACTCCCGTATTTGAATCTCCATCAAGCCATAAGTATGATTCTGCTTCTTATCATCATATCGATCCGAACTTCGGGCCTGACCCGGATGGAGATAGAATAATTATTGCATCAGAAAAACCATATATCTCTTCATCATGGAAATGGACATCCGCAGACCGTTTTATGCTTAAGCTGATAAAAGAAATACATAAAAGAAAAATGTATATAATTTTTGACGGCGTTTTTAATCATATGGGATTAAACAGCCCGGCATTTCAAGATGTAATGAAAAATCAACCTAAATCTAAGTATAAAAATTGGTTTAAAATTATTTCGTGGGATAACGATAAAACGTATACAAAATTTGATTATACCGGCTGGCAAGGTGTAAAAGAATTGCCGGAGCTTGACCAGGATGAAAATGGTATAGCTGCCGGTCCGAAAAAATATATTTTTGAAATAACAAAAAGATGGATGGATCCGTATAATAACGGAAATACCAAAGCGGGAATCGACGGATGGAGGCTTGACGTCGCTTCATTGATTAAGCATCCTTTCTGGAAAGATTGGAGAAGATCAGTTAAAACCATAAATCCGAACGCATATATTACCGGGGAAATTATCCAGCCAATCAATTCATTAAAACCATATTTAAATGGAGATGAGTTTGATGCTGTAATGAATTACAATTTTGCTTTTGCTTCTGCTGAATTTTTTGTAAGTGAAAATAAAAATATTTCAGTCTCATCGTTTGATAGAAAATTAAATAATTTAAGAAAAGCTTTTCCCGGCGGGGTGGAATATGTCCAGCAAAATTTATTCGGCAGCCATGATTCAAACCGCTTGGCTTCACATATTGTAAATCGTAATCTGGAAGTCTTTAGAAACTGGCCGAAATATTTTAAGATATCAAAGGCGACTAATCGGGAATACCTTACCCGGAAGCCGGATAAATATGAAATTAAAATTCAAAAGCTGATGGTAATATTTCAAATGACATTTATAGGTGCGCCAATGATTTATTACGGAGATGAAGCCGGCATGTGGGGGGCAAATGATCCATGCAGCAGAAAGCCGATGATATGGGACGATATTAATTATGAAGATGAAGTTTATCGTCCGGATCAAACTAAGAAAAAGAAGCATGACAAAGTTGAATTTAATAAAGATTTATATAATCATTACAAAAAGCTTATTCAAATAAGAAATAAAAATATTGCATTACAATTGGGAAGCTTTAACACTTTGTTGACTGATGATGAAAATAATGTTTATGCGTTTTCCAGGAATTATGGAAACGAACTCGTTATAATCGTTCTTAACAACAGTAAGAGATTAAAGAAAGTTTTACTAAGTAATTTAAATGCGGAATCTTTTGAAGATCAATTAAATAATGAAACTTTTAAAACGGCAAACGGCGATTTCAAATTCAATGTAAAAGGGAAATGGGGAAGAGTATTGGTTAAGATAAGATAATAATAATCTATCCGGTCAGTCGAAAAAATTTACTGCTTAAGTTAAATAGAACCCAAATGTAATATTCGCTAGTGCCGCGTCATGGAATTAATAATTCTCTTAATAAGAGTTTCCGAATATTCTTTTATTTCCTGATAAATAATTTCCGATTTCTTTAAAAATTCGCTTGCGGCAATTTGATTTGAAAGACCCGAACAATTTATTGCTACATTAAGGAAAGCTCCTTCGGCGGCTGTTGCAGTCAATGATATTGCTACACCGGCATCAGACAAAGAATTTTGATTGCCCTTTTGTGAAATTGTATCCAGGTAGGGAAGAAGCTGATTGCATTTTATTAATACTTCCGACGGAACAATTGCAGCTTCCATAGTTGTTTTTTCAATTTCATTTTTTCTAAAAGATTTTTGTACGTCCGTTTCCTTAGGAAGTTTGAATGCAGCCATTACATTATCAAATGCCTCATTATCTTTTTTTGCCAATGTTAGAAAATGATCCTGCAATTCTTTTAATTGATCAGCAATGTCTTTTGCTTCTGCTTCAAATTCCCGGTATTTCTTTTTACCGACAGTTAGGCTGCAAACCATTTGCCCAAGAGATGAAGCTAAAACTCCGCAGAGAGCGGCTACATTTCCTCCGCCGGGTGTAGGAGAATTGGATGATAAATCATTTAAATAATTTTGTAAAGATTTTTGTAAGTCCATAATTACCTTTTAATATTTGTGTTAAAGATTAATTCTTGAAAAATGTTGAAAACTATTCCATGTTATTGTTTTAATAATTATACGGAATTATGTACATATGCATCAGGTTAACTAATTAAAAATTGAGTACTATTGAAATAATTATTTACAATTTATTCCGAGTTATTTAACATTGCACTCCTAATGGAGTGCCGGTTTCTTTGTAATTGGCTCTTTTTACAAACATAAAATTCCTATGGAGTTTTTGATTGACTCCGATAGGAGTCATATGTTTGTAACAAGAAAGAAACCTGATTTAACTGAACTCCGTTAGAAGTTCTATGTTTTAAACAAATTAAATTGAAATATCTGTAATCCGTTCATATACATTGAATTACAGTGATTAATAACAAAATTAGGTTGATGTCTATGTTTACAGAGGGAGAGAATTCTTTTCAATGGGATCTTCATTTTTCTTAACTCTGTCATTTTAATTTTACAATTTATTCTGAGTTATTTAACATTGCACTCCTAATGGAGTGCAATTTCTGATTTTTATTTATTTTTTATAAACATATAACTCCTCTGGAGTTTTTAACTGACTCCGTTAGGAGTCATATGTCTATAATAAATATAAGAGCTATAATAAGAACTCTGTAGGAGTCCGAAATCAAAGTAAAGTTAATTAAACCATTTAAATAAGAACTTGTTATCATATTTTACAGCAAAGGAATTCAGCATATTTAAATATTCTTCCCGGAAAGTTTTTACCCCATGATGTTTTTCCTGGTTGTTTATGTAATTAATTACTTTTGGGATTTGAGAATGAGAATATGAAAACGCACCAAATCCTTTTTGCCAGTTATATTTCCCATTTACCCATTTTTTATCATTAATAAAATCTGTTGAAGCAATTTTAACTTCTTTTACAAGCTCAGAGATAGAAAGTATAGGATTTAATCCAATAAAAATATGAACATGATCAGGCATAGAATTTATTGCAAGTAATTTATTCTTTTTATTTTGAATTATTCCCGTAATATATTTATGTAATTCTTCCTTAAAATATTTTTTAATCATTCTATCCCTATGTTCAACAGCGAAAACCAATTGTATATAAAGTTGAGTATAAGTATTTGCCATAAAAGCCCCCGTTTTTATAAAACATAATTGTAATCACTGCAATACTCTTTAGTGCTGAATTTATAAACAAATTAATTCTAACAAACATTAAGATCATATCAAAGCTTTTAAAATTTTCAAGAAATACCTTTTTGCAGCTCTATGTAACTATTTTTTAAGAATTACACAAAGTTACACCGAGGAAGCACAGAGTTTCACAGAGGAAAAATTTTAATTTAAATCGTTTCTATTGAGTGCTTAAATCATATAGTCAATTATCTTTTCACTCTTATTAAACTGATTTAATTCGCTTAGTCCCAATTTTTCTATTGCCAAATCAACAAGAGATTTTTCATCTGAGTATTGCCCCTCGGAATAAAATTTGCCTGCCTGCAGCAAAGCTTCCAATGGAACAAGCCCGACAATTTCACTTCCCTTAACCTCAACGCCTAAACGTTTTGCTTCCTTTTTTACTTCCTCGAATGCAATATGAATCGGTGTTATATTATAATTTGTTAAATTCATTGAAACCTGAGATATTTTGTATTTCTCAAGCAGTACGCCCATTCCTTTAACACTTTTTAACCTGCCCGGTTCTCTAACGGTTTCGCCATTCATTTTAATTATTTTCCCGTTTTCATCACGTTTTGCTTTGCCCGATTCCCGTAATATTTCACCGATCTCTTTTGCATATTTTACATCTTCAGATTTAATGTTAACATTATAGGCAATAAGAAAGAACCTTGCACCCGTAACTATAGCTCCCAGTTTAGAATTAAATTGATTTGTGCCGTAATCAGGCTGCCATTCGGGATCTTTTAATTTTTCTTCCAGGCCTTCATATTCACCTTTTCTTATGTCGGATAAATTTTTTCTTTCCGGTCTTCTTGCGGCAGATTCATAAAGGTAAACCGGGATATTCAGCTCTTTTGAAATATGGTCGGCAAAAGTCTCGGAAATTTTAACGCAATCATCCATTGTAGCTTCTTTTACCGGGACGAAAGGAACTACATCAATTGCACCCAACCTTGGATGCTCACCTTTGTGTAACTTCATATCAATATTTGCAGCCGCAGATTTACTGATTGCAATTGCTCCGTCAATAATACCCGATTCATCACCTGCTAATGTAACAACCACACGGTTATAATCGGCATCCGGTTCCAGACTTAAAAGTTTGCAGCCTTTAATTTCGGTTAGGGATTCTTTCATTTCCAAAAATGTATTTTCGTTTTTACCTTCGCTAAAGTTAGGCACACATTCAATAATTTTCATAATAAAACTCCGCAGTATTTCTAAACTTTTATCAAAGTGTTTAACAGTAATAAAATGCAACCTTTATAGTTGATGAAATAACGCATTTCCATTTGTAGGAATAGACTTTTTCATCATGTTAAAAATAAAAAAATTCTTACTAAGATATGATAAAAGATCGTACTGACAGAAAAGAGGTTTAAATCCTAAAAAAAGATTAAATGAGTTTAAATTGAAATGACCTGGTTGACCATTCTTTGGAATCGTTGTTCAAAGATTTTTCCGTGAATATTACTCTGTCATCGTAATCAATTAATATAACAGTTGATGATCTGGTTCCGTACAAAGGTGTTTTAACGAATACCGGAGAAACAGCCCTTTCAATTTCTAAACCTACCCCGGTATCAGGGAGTAATTCATCCGGAGGGATTGAAGAGTCCGATAAGATATCGAATAAATTATCCGGAGAAATATGTTTTTCATTTAAAATATCTTTAAATGATTTTTTACTTTTTTCAACTTTCGGCCACGGAGTGTCCAGCAGATGATTACTCAATCCGTAAATTCCGGCCGAAAGTACCAATAATTTTTTAGTCTGGTTCGAGAAATAATTGAAGTTTTCTTTGTCTGCAAATAACAAATTATATCCGTTGTAGGAATCTGAAGACGATAAAAGTTTTTTTGAAAAATCCGATGGGGAATCATTACCTTTTAAAAAATTTGAAACTAGTTCACCTCTGGAAGGTACATTCTCTTTCATTTTTTTAAGATCGCGGTAATTTGTTATCGCAGCAAACCGGCCCTTCTTTGTTATGCCGAGCCAGGTTCCGCCGGCTTTTAAATCCCTTCCGGCTAATAAACCAGGTTCATCATCCCAGAATTCGGCGGGAACTGCCGGGCGATTATAAAATTCATCCCGGTTTGCCGCAACAATTATTTTGTAATTAGGATGAGTTTTATATGAAACCAATAACAAACACATAATAACTTATGACAATTTCTATAATGAATATTGTTTTTATTAAACTGTTTCTCCAAAGAAAAAATCCTTATGAAGAAAAGGGATTAAAGCTGTAATAAGTCCCGGTACGTATAATGATTTTCTATCCATTACGCCGTTTGTAAAATAGCCTATAGCTCCGGACTTTTGTTTTGTATTATGATCACCTGTAAGCTTATCCATAACTTCGCCGAGTTCTACTCCTTCCAATAATTTTTTCGTAACGGAATCTGGCAGTTCAAACAAAGGTGAAGTACCGAAACCGATTTTACCTTCAGCGTTAATAATGCACATTAAACCTAATGCAAACCATTTATTAAAAAACTCGGCTATCCCCCCTTCGATTCCCACGAAAAACTCAGCTCCAAGTTTTTTCATGCTGTTGATTTGTTTTAACTCCATAGCTCTATTTTTTGCACCTTCAAATGTTTCCCCGTTTACCGGCTGTGCGGAAACTTTAGAATCTGCGCTTATTCCGATTACTTCAAGGTCTTTAAAATATTTTGAGAAGGCTTCTTCAACTGCTTCTATTTTAACTGGATTTTTGGATCCGACTAGAATTTTCATTTTTACTTTTGCTTTAAGAATTTAAAAATTGTAAATAAAATAATAATAAAATTAAAGTATCGCTAATCCTTATTTTTCAAATCTTATGATAAGATATTCATTAATCATGCTGTATTTTTATTGTTGAAATTAAGAGATAGAATTTACAAATTTTCTTTTGTTAATATGTTATTATTTGGAATTAATTTATTTTTTCTTAATTACTGAAATTACGCAAGATGGAAGAAGGTGAGTGTCATAAGGCAGTCTCAAAAGAAGGTATTTGTCATGCTGAACTTGATTCAGCATCTCTTTTTAGTAGTTATTTGAGTATTTAGATTTCGGGTCAAGCCCGGAATGACAGTTTTGAGACAGCCTCTTCGCCGGACGAGAAGGTAGAGGGTAAATTCCCCGTTGCTTGCGGCGAACAGGGTTCGTGGCTTGCCTCGAGGTTCATTCCATTGATTTTATTTGGATTTATAGATAAAGCATATTTGTACAATTATTCATAAATTCTCAATTTTTAACAGGAATTTTTAATAAATTACTTCATGAAATTGTTTTACATTATTGTTCACAATAATTCTAGAAAATATTTCTCTGTTGTTCGAATTCTTTTCTGCTTTTTCATACTGTATTCTATATTTTGTACCGCTTTAAAAGCCCAATCAACCGATCTTAACTTCGAACGGATTCTTAGCGACAAAGGCTTATCTCAGAATACGATTCATTATATCTTGCAGGATAAGCAGGGCTATATGTGGTTTGCAACCGAAGATGGGCTTGATAAATACGACGGCTACAGTTTTACTGTTTATAAAAATAATCCTAATAATTTAAATTCCATACCGGATAATTTCATCTGGACGCTTTATGAAGATAAAGACAGGAATTTATGGATAGGAACAAACAGCGGAGGTTTAAGCAAACTGAATACGCTGACGGGAAAATTTACTAATTATAAATATATGCCTAATGTTTCAAATACAATTGGTAATAATAATGTAAGGGCAATTCTGGAAGATAAAGAAGGCAATTTATGGATTGGTACTGAAGGCGGCGGTTTAGATAAATTTAATCTAAAGAAGAACATTTTCACCCATTACAAGCATAATCCTAAAAATTCAAACAGCTTAAGCGATAACAATGTACTTTCTCTTTATGCCGATAGTTCCAATATTATTTGGATCGGTACCAACAAGGGCATAAATAAATTCGATATTGTTAAAAATAAATTTACTCACTACATGTCTGTTCCAAATAATTCAAACAGCATTAGCAATAGCGTGGTTCTTTCAATTTTTCGCGATAGAAGCGGAATATTATGGATCGGAACACTTAACGGTCTCAATAGTTTTAATGAAAAGGAAAATAAATTTACCAGATATTTAACCGAACGTAATAACAGTATAGATATAAATAACAGCAGAATAAATTCAATTCTCGAAGATAAATACGATGTA
Source organism: uncultured Ignavibacteriaceae bacterium (assembly GCA_964498065.1). Classification (GTDB taxonomy): domain Bacteria; phylum Bacteroidota; class Ignavibacteria; order Ignavibacteriales; family Ignavibacteriaceae; genus FEN-1297. Next base: position 15,183 of record CAZCFZ010000018.1, on the reverse strand, counting down.
ATTTGGGTGGGAACCGGCAGCGGACTTTTTCAATTTAACAATAAAAAGAGAAATTTTGTTAATATTAGTAAGGTCACTACTAATTCAACAAACCTAAGCAACAACAATATCCTTTCTTTATATGAAGACGATTCCGGACTTATCTGGATTGGAACCGCAGAAGACGGCGTTGTTAAATTTGACAGGGAAAGACTGAAGTTTCTTCATTATAAACATGAAACCGGCAATCCCAATTCTCTCAGCCATAATACAATTCGTGCAATTTACCAGGATAAATCCGGGATGCTTTGGATCGGTACTTTAGGAGGGGGATTGGATATTTATGATAAAACGAAGAATAAATTTATTTTTTATAAACACAACTCGAATAATAAATACAGCATCAGCGATAATTCGATTTCTGCAATATCTAAAGATAAATATGGAAATTTTTGGATCGGGACATGGGGAGGCGGATTAAATGAAGTAATTAATTTCTCCAATAATAATTATAATAATTTAAAATTCAGGCATTTTTATCATACGGATGATAATTCTTCCGGTCTTAGTGATAATGTAATTCAATCAATATATGAAGATTCACATGGGAGACTTTGGATTGGAACAGGTATTGGGCTGGATTTATTTGATAAAAAAAATAATCGTTTTATCAGTTTTGTAAATAATCCGAATGACTCCAATAGTATAAGCAATAATCTGGTTCAATCGTGTATACATGAAGATAAGTTAGGAAATCTTTGGGTAGGGACATGGGATGGTTTGAATAAAATTTTAATCAAAAGAAACAGTTCTATTGAAAATATTAAATCCAATATTAATTTTATTCATTATGTAAACAGGCCGAATGATAAATTTAGCTTAAGCGATAACAGAATAATTTCGGTTTATGAAGATAGACAAGGCAATCTATGGTTCGGAACATACGGCGGCGGCTTAAATGAACTGCCCCTGGACCAGATAAATAAAGCTAATCCTGAAAATGCCCGTTTTATTCGATACTCGGTTAAAGACGGACTAACAAGCAATATAATTTACTGTATTCTTGGTGATGAAGAAGGTAATTTATGGCTTAGTACCGATAACGGTTTATCCAAATTTAATCCGGATACAAAAGCCTTCAGAAATTATTTTGAAAGCGACGGGCTTCAGGGGAATCAATTTTTTTGGGGAGCTAGTTATCAAGGCTTGAATGGTGAATTATTTTTCGGCGGAACAAACGGTGTAAATGCATTTTTCCCTGAGAAATTAAGAGATAATAAACATATCCCTCCGATTGTCATTACTAGTTTTCAAATATTCAATAAGCCGGTTGAAATAGGTGTTAAAAATTCTCCTCTTAAAGAGGCAATTTCCGATACAAAAGAAATAGAATTGTCATATTACCAAAATGTTTTTTCATTTGAATTTGCCGCACTTGATTTTACATCACCGTCTAAAAATCAATATGCTTATATGATGAAAGGATTTGATAACAATTGGATTTATTCCGGAAATAGGCGCTTTGTTACTTATACTAATTTAGATCCGGGGACTTACGTATTTAAAGTAAAGGGCTCTAACAATGATGATGTTTGGAACGAGAAAGGTGTATCTCTGACAATTATCATTCTCCCTCCGTTCTGGAAGACTTGGTGGTTTATTTCTTTGGCGGTATTACTAGGCGGGGGTTTTATAATATTGTTTATTACATTCAGGGTAAAACACCTTCTGGATATAGAAAGATTTAGAACTAAGTTGGCCGCCGACCTGCACGATAATATCGGCTCGAGCTTAACTGAAATATCCATTCTAAGTGAAGTGATATCCCAAAAACTTGATGATGCAGCTGAAGATATCAAAAAAAATCTTAAGATGATTAGTGATAATTCGCGTAACCTGATTGATAATATGAGCGACATAGTATGGCTTGTTAATCCTAAAAGAGATTCGCTTTACGATCTTATTTTAAGGCTACGGGATACTTACACCGAATTATCGTCTTATGCCAGCATTTCGTTCAGATCGGAAAATATTAAATCTCTTGAAAAAGTTTCATTGTCAATGGAGCACCGCCAGCATTTATATCTGATTTTTAAAGAAGGAATTAATAATTGTATAACACACAGTTGTTGTACGGAAATATCGCTTGACGCTTTGGTAAAAGGGAAAAAATTAGAGATGATTTTAAAAGATAATGGAAAAGGATTCAATATAAACGATGATTTTCCCGGCAATGGGCTGGTAAATATTAAAAGAAGGGCAAAAGCTATCGGAGGAACTGTAGATATTATTTCTAAAGAAGGCGAAGGTACTACATTGGTTTTTGAAGGAAATATCCTTTAAAGTCGGTTCTCAAGTACTCGGTTGATTTTAACAGGTTATATAGCCATATTAAATTCAAAAGTAAAAAAACTTAATTTTAATATTCGATACGGTAGCCGGCTCTAATATGGATCTTAAAAATTCGGGTTGGGAATTGGAAAAAATTTAATGTTTGGTGAAGATGATGATAAAAGTAGTTGTGGTAGAAGATAATGATGCGATCCGTGAAGGATTGAAAATTTTAATAGACGGAACAGAAGGATATTCCTGTGTAGCGGCATATTCCGCTTGTGATATAATGTTGAAGAATTTGGAAAAGTTAAATCCCGATGTAATGCTGATGGATATTGGCCTGCCGGGTATGAATGGAATTGAGGGTATTAAAAAGGCAAAGTTAATATATCCCGACCTTACAATTTTAGTTCTTACCGTTTATGAAGAAAACGATTTGGTATTTGACGCGTTATGTGCCGGGGCATGCGGTTATTTAGTAAAAAAAACTCCGCCTTCCCGGCTGCTGGAAGCAATCCAGGAAGCGCATCAGGGCGGCGCACCAATGAGTGCAAACATTGCTAGAAAAGTTATAGATTTTTTTCAGCAGAAAAAGCAGTTATCTGCTCAAAAGCCTCAAAGCATATTAACTCCCAGGGAAAAGGAAATTCTCAGCGGTTTGGTTGAAGGGAATAGTTTTAAAGCTATTGCGGATTCGCTTTTTATAAGTATAGAAACCGTAAGATTTCACTTCAGAAATATTTATAAAAAACTTCATGTCCATTCACAGTCGGAAGCCGTGGCAAAAGCAATTAAAGAAGGCATTATTTAATTATCAAATTGCTGAACTGTTTGACCTTCAAATTTTCAAAACAAAATCTTTAAATACAATTTGACAATAAAACAATTAAGCAATTCATTTCATTTAGCCCACTCTAATTAGGTAGTATTATTTTATAAATTAAAAATAGTTTTCATAAAATACCTATGTTCATGTAGTAGTGTGACTAAATAAATAGTAATAGATTTACAACTGTTAAAGAATAAATTGGAGTATAGTTCGAGTTAAAATGATTAAACCAAATCTAATTTTTAATTAATCATATACGGGGATGATAGAATGATTAATGTTGTTGTTGTTGAAGATAATGATACAATTCGTGAGGGACTTAAAATTCTAATAGACGGTACTGAAGGTTATCGTTGTCTGGCTTCATTCGATAAATGCGAATTAATGCTGAAGAATTTAAAGAAATTGAATCCTGATGTTTTATTAATGGATATCGGTCTGCCGGGGATGAACGGAATTGAAGGAATAAAAGAAGCCAAAACAATTTTGTCTGATCTTACAATTCTGGTATTAACGGTATATGAAGAAAATGATCTCATTTTTGATGCGTTATGTGCCGGTGCTTGCGGTTACTTAGTTAAGAAAACCCCCCCTTCAAAGTTACTGGAAGCAATTCAGGAAGCATATAAAGGCGGCGCACCTATGAGCTCTCACATAGCAAGAAAAGTAATAGATTTTTTCCAGCAGAAAAATAAAGTAACATCCAGAGGTTCGCAGCAGATATTAACCCCCAGAGAAAAGGAGATATTAAGCGGACTTGTTGAAGGAAACAGCTTTAAAGTTATTGCGGATTCTCTTTTTATTAGTATAGAAACAGTAAGATTTCATTTCAGGAATATTTATAAAAAGCTTCATGTTCATTCACAGTCCGAAGCGGTTGCAAAGGCAATTAAAGAAGGGCTTATTTAAGTTAAAATAATGCTTAATGATCGGATAAAATGTAATAAAATATTTCCTATCTATTTAGGTAGGGTTTTTATTCCTTTTATTAACGAAAAATTAAAAATACCCATGATTAGGTAGTAGTTTAGTCCGGGTTTAATTTATAGTTTTTACAGTATGATTTTACCCCGCATTATATAAAACAAGTATACAGAATATATCGAGAATAAATAAAAAGCTAAAAATGCTGGAGAGAGAATTAAAAGCAAGTATAAAATAATAAAAGCTTTTTATGTAATAAAAAATTGATTGAATGTATCTAAAGTTTAAGCATCGTTTATGAATTTAGGAAAGATATTTTAACATCTTTAGAGATTTGTAAATAGAGAAAATGAACAATTAATTATATGAGAAAACGAATGAGAATAATTAATACATCCCGGAGGGATACATGAGATTTTGGCTACAACTTTTTTCCATTTTAATCTTATCTGTAATATTATCTAACGAAATTTTTGGCCAAACCGGAAAGATAGCCGGGCAAGTGACTGATGCCGGAAACAATGAACCTTTAATTGGTGCAAATGTAATAATATTAGGTACATCTATGGGCGCCGCTACGGATTTAAATGGGAATTATTCAATCCTAGGATTAGCACCGGGTGTTTATAACATTAGGGTATCTGCAGTTGGTTATCAGACCGAAGAATTACGTGACGTTCGCGTTTCAATTGATTTAACGACAAGAGAAGATTTTTCGCTTAAGGAAACCGCAGTGCAGGTTCAAACGGTTGTTGTTACTGCTAAAAGACCCCTTGTCCAAAAGGATTTAACAGCGTCAACAGCAATTGTGGATGCCAACCAGATATCTTCATTACCTGTTACTGAGTTCCAGGATGTATTAAGCCTACAGGCCGGTATTGTTGATAATAATGGCCTGCATGTGAGAGGAGGAAGAAGCGGTGAAATTGTTTATGCAATTGACGGAGTTCCGTTAACGGATGCATACGACGGTTCAACAGTAGTAGATGTAAATACAAATTCAATTCAAGAACTACAATTCGTAAGCGGGGCTTTTAATGCAGAATACGGTAAAGCTCTTTCAGGTTATGTTAATATTGCAACTAAAGACGGCGGAGATAAGATCAAGGCGAATCTTACAACATATTGGGGAGGTCATTATACTACACACACAGATATATTTAGACATGATAATGCTTTCAGACCCGGTGATATTAGAGATGTTGAAGGCGGTATAAGCGGTCCTATTATTCCTGATAAACTTTCATTCTACACATATGCCCGTTATATTTATTTCGGTGGATGGATTTACGGACAAAATGTTTTTAATCCCTGGAATATTACTGTTAATCTAGGCCCTACTCTCCCTGTTTCTCAAAGATATATAATAAGTGCTTTACCTAGCGGGAGGGGAGATAGTTCTTGGGCTCCGATGAATTGGAATGAAAAAATTTATGCTCAGGGAAAATTAACATGGAAACCTTTTACAGGAGTGAAGTTAGATTATAATTATATTATTGATAACAAGAATTATCAGGATTATTCTCAAGATAACGGCCAGCTTTATACTTATGATCCTGCAGGGTTTTATCATCAATTTAAAAGAGCTAATACCAATATATTAGCCTTAACCCATACTTTAAGCGCCGAAACATTTTACAAGCTAGATTTTTCTTATTTCTTTAATCAATACGAAAAATATGTATATGCCGATGTAAACGATCCGCGATGGACTAACACCCTGCTTTTTCAGCTTACACCTACTGAGGTGCCGTCATTTTATACCGGAGGTACAGGGAATGAATTATTCAGACGAACAACCGGTAATTATGGGATTAAATTTGATCTGACCTCTCAAGTAACTCAAATTCACCAGGTAAAGTTCGGCTTAGAATATAACAAGTATAATTTAACTTACGCAGATGCATTTTTATACCAGGCTGACTCACTTCAGAGACCGGATGTCACCGGTAATCCTTATGCACAAATGCATGTACCAAATCCCAATGACCCGAACCAAAATTTAAATATTAATCTCTACACGGAAAAACCATTTGAAGCGTCAGCTTATATACAAGATAAAATTGAATTGAAATCTCTTATCGTAAATATTGGGGTTAGAGGAGATTACTTTTATCCCGATGGCCATGTATTAAACGATCCATATGATCCGAATATTTATAATCCTGTGGAACCTGATCATATTAATATGACATTAGCTCAGCGCCAGGCTATTTGGTACAAAAAAGCTACACCTAAATTTCAGATAAGCCCTCGGCTTGGGGTTGCTTTCCCGATTACCGCACGGGGTGTAATTCATTTTTCATACGGCCATTTCTTCCAGATACCCAACTTTGATCTGTTATACCAAAATCCGGATTATAAGTTTGGACAAGGAACCGGTAATTTAGGGGTAGCTGGAAATGCTGATTTAAAAGCAGAAGAGACCAAAAGCGGTGAAGTTGGAATTCAGCAGGCAATATCGGATGATATTACTTTTGATGTAACCGGTTATTTTAGGGATATTAGAAACTTAGCAGGTACAGCCACCAACTTAATTCCTATATACGGCGGAGCGGCTACATATGTACAGTTTGTAAATAGCGATTTTGGCTTTGTGAAAGGAATAGTTCTTTCTGTTACTAAAAGATTAACTAATCATTGGTCTGCAACTCTTGATTATACTTTACAATCTGCAAAAGGCAATGCTTCCGATCCGAAAGCAACTATCAATCTTTATACAAACGGTGAGAGACCTGAACAGCAGCTTACGAGTTTAAATTGGGACCAGACACAAACCGTTAATGCTACTTTTTCATACGTTGGCGACCAAGATTGGGGATTTAGTTTAATCGGGCAGTATGGAAGCGGTTTTCCATATACACCGACGGAATCTTTAAACCTCTCTCAAATTTTAACAAACGCCGGACTTAAACCTCCTACATTCAACATTGATTTGAGAGCTTATAAAGATTTTATGCTCGGTAATAACAAACTTAGTATCTTTTTAAGAATTTATAATTTGCTTGATATTAAGAACATGCTTAATGTTTATGATGACAGCGGTGTAGCCGATTATACAATTGCCGAATATGAGGCATTAAATAATGGTAATCCGACTCATTTGGTAAATTCGGTTCAGGATTACTATAATAATCCTTCATATTATTCCGAACCAAGAAGAATTGAATTCGGTATGAGTTTTTATTTCAACCAATAAGTTTAATTAGTGGAATTATTATGACAAAACTTAGATACTTTATTTATCTTTTTTTTATTTCTCTATTTATTGTTTCAAATTCATTTCCTCAGAGCAGGGAAGTAAAGGCTAGAGGAAGCTATGTTTACCGTACGTTTGGAGTACATAGAGGAAATCAGGTAAGAACTATTTTCGGCAATTACGGCGTCATTGCCCAGCCCTCAACTTTGCCCGGTTATCCTAGAGGCGCATGGAAATATGACGCAGACGGCTATGTGGGTGATGTCAGTCCCCTTGTCGGTTTGAGGCTTCCTCCTATACCCCAAAAAGACTCGCTTGGAAATATTATTGGATACATAGATACTGTAGTAAATGTTCAGATTACCCCTGTTTCAAGACCCGGCGGTGGAAGATCGGGATCCGGTGGACAATTTTGGGGTTTTGATCCGATTCCCGGATTCAACAATCCTATAATTGATCAAAGTATCGGCGGTGTTGCTATGAGCAATCTCCCGCAAACCTGGCCGAATCAATGGCCTGATCAGCCGGATTGGACTTACACCGGCAAACCAGTTGCTGTTAACGGTACATATATTACTCCTAAAGTCGACTGGAACGGATATTTTGGCCGTGCTCAATTTAATGCGGATCAGGAAAGTTATTTCTGGATGGATGATAATGAAGATCAGTCAATGTTTCAAAGGTATGGATTTACGCCGGACTCAACAGATCCTACGCGTAGAGGAGAAGCTTTACAAGTTTCTGTCAGAGGTTTACAATGGTCAAATTTCTTAGCACAGAATGTGATTTTTTGGTTGTACAATATAAAGAATGACGGTACCACTAATTATGATCAGGTTGTATTCGGAACTTTGGTAGGAACTTATGTTGGAATTATGGGGGATGAATATAATGATGACGCATCATTTTTCGATGTAAGACAAAATATAACTTATACATGGGATATAGAACCGGGTAAAGGTTATGAATATATCCGTCCCGAAGCAAATCCCCAATGGCAGCCTAATCCGTTTGCAGTAGGATATGTGGCTTATGCTTTTTTGGAATCTCCGGGTAATCAATATGACGGAATTGATAACGATGGAGATAATGCTAAGTTTACAATTAATGCTCCATATTTTACTGCTCAAGATTTTAATCCGAGAGTTATTCATGCCGGTGATAAATTAGTTTTGATTGATCCGAAGACTTATAAAAGATCAATATATATCATGCCCGATTCTACCGTAACCGTATATTCAATGGGAGTTCCATTTAAATTGTCTCCCGGTATAACTCTTCAGGAAGGGAATTTACGCGCAGACGGAACCGTAAATCCGAATGCATATGATGGAATTGACAATAATTTAAACGGAATAATTGATGAAAATTATATTCTGGATTACAGGCAGTTTAAAAAATCTCCTCAAGGAGTAGTTTTAATAGATACGCTAAACCCGATCCAGCATAAAGATTATATTGATGGTACAGGTCTAAATGATCCCATGATTGACGAAGCTCGCAACGATGGTATTGATAACAATCATAACTGGAGTCAAATAACTGATGATGTCGGGTTGGATGGGAAACCGCAAACCGGAGATTTCGGTGAAGGTGATGGTAAACCTACATCAGGATATCAAAAACCGGGAGTTGTTCCCGGGCTTCCGGTTGATTCATCTAAATTGAATATATATGGGCTTCTAGATACCGGCGAACCGGGTGAACCGGATATTGATAAAACCGATGTCGATGAATCTGATCAAATCGGTCTAACTAGTTTTGAATATTTCGTTCCTGCTGGCGCAATAACTATGAGCAATGAAGTTGATATGTGGCGAAGGATGCATCCCGGTTATTTTGATGTGCCTGCTTCTGTTGTAAATAATACTGCAACTAAAGGAGAAGACGGCGACTTTATAGTTGCTTCGGGTTATTTCCCTCTTCTTGCAGGAAGTACTGAAAGATTTTCACTTGCTCTTTTATTCGGTGATAATCTTTTTGAAACCATAAAAACTAAAAAAATTGCTCAAACTATTTATACTGCTAATTACAACTTCCCGCAGCCTCCCGATAAACCGACATTAACTGCTGTGCCGGGAGATAAGCAGGTTACCCTTTACTGGGATAGAGTGGCCGAACATACAATTGACAAGACTACCAAAAAAGTTGAATTTGAAGGTTATAAAATATACAGAGGCACAGATCCTGACTTTTCCGATGCACTTCAAATTTCCGACGGTAGAGGGCAAAAAGTATTTTATGAACCTATTTTCCAATGTGATTTGGTTGATGGGATTACAGGTTACTTTAACTCATCTCCAACGCTTTATCAGCTTACAAACGGAGCACCGTATTTCCTTGGCGATGATTCTGGCATCAAAAATTCGTATGTGGATAAAAATCTAACAAATGGAAGGACATATTATTATGCTGTAGTGGCATATACAAGGGGTGAGTCTTCGCTTGATATATTCCCGACAGAAAATACACATTATATTTCAAAAGATGCCAACGGTAATATAACTACCGATATTAATACTGCAGCGGTTGTACCAAATGCTCCTGTACTTGGATATGTTCCTCCCAAATCCGGCGTCCAACTTACTCGAACGTCGGGGAATTCTGAAGCAACTCCATATTACGAAGTAGTAAATCCAACTTTAATTGGAGATTCAACGTACAATGTTACTTTTAACGATTCTTTAACCAGCGGTGTTCACATAGCTTATTCTTATAACATCCAGAATACGGGAAGCGGCAATTATATTTTGAAAGATGCAAAACTTTTACCAACTAACGGCATAATAGCAAATGGGATTAGGCTTTCAATTGATACTACTTATCAAACTGCTGGGAGTATAGTAATAGATTCTGCCAGATCTGGGTGGATTAACAATAGTAATAATAATTTGGAATATATTGCTACACAATTCTCACTTCCAAGTAAAAATTTACATGGTATTAGATTTCCTAAAGACTATGATTTTGTATTTTCAAATTCATATGACCAGACCTCAAATAATTTATCGGTATTTAAGGATAATGGGGTTAATCTTCCTGTAAAGAAAACTAATTTCAAAGTATATGATGTTACGGATTTAAGTCATCCGGTTCAGGTGCAATATGCAATGACAGAAGCAGGAACTAAAAAATTGGATACTCTTTCTGCAAATGATATTGTATTTCTATCAGATTCATCGGGTAATGTATTGTCATGGCGGATGGTTTTTCTGGGAAATGATTCATCATATGTCAATAAAGGTGGTGATACGTTAAAGTTATCTTTTACCAAACCTCTTACTGCAAACGACAGATTTACTTATACAACAGTGGGTGCATCGGTTAACCAGTTGACAATAAAGCAGCAGTTAAATAAAATAAAGGTTGTACCAAATCCATATGTCGTTACAAATGTTTATGAACAGCCTCTGCCTTCCGGAATAAGAGGAAGAGGTGAAAGAGTTGTATACTTTACGCATCTTCCGCCTAATTGTACAATCTGCATTTATACTTCAGCCGGTGATGAAGTAAGGACTTTAGAGCACTCTGGAAATTTAAATAACGGAACGGTTCAATGGGATTTAAGAACAAGCGAAAATTTGGAAGTAGCTTACGGTGTTTATTTTTATGTTGTACAAGTTGATAATACCGGTGACAAAAAAATCGGAAAAATAGCAATAATAAAATAACGGCAGACGTGAATATTACGGAGCTTTAAACAATGATAAAAACAAAAGTATTAATTTTAATAATATTATTTAGCGGAATGATTTTTTCGCAGTCCAAGGTTGGAACGACAGCTGCCGACTTTCTTACAATTCCGGTCGGCCCGCGTGCTGCCGGTATGGGCGGCGCTTTTACTGCCGTAGCTAATGATGTAACAACTGCATACTGGAATCCCGGAGGGCTTTCAAGGATAGGTAGAATTGAATTTGCCGCATCTTTTGCTCAATGGATAGCCGGTACAAAGCTTAACTGGTTTGGGTTAAATTATCAAATTGATGAAGACGATGCTGTTGCTTTAAGTATAAATCAATTGGATTATGGAACATCCGAAGTTACCACACCCGATCAGCCTGACGGAACGGGTGAAAATTGGAGCGCTGCCGACCTGGCGTTTTCCGTGTCTTATGCTAGAAATTTAACAGATCGTTTTTCAATCGGCGGTACTATAAAATATATAAACCAGAAAATATGGAACGAATCGGCTTCGGCATTTGCATTAGATGTGGGATTACTATTTTATACTGAATTGCCTGGTTTAAATATTGGAATGGATATTTCAAACTTTGGTACCGAAATGAAGCTTTCCGGCAAGGATTTATTACAGCCTGTTGATATTGATCCTGCACATGCAGGCAACAATCCGAATATAGCTTCGGACTTATCCACATCTTCGTGGCCCCTGCCGTTGCAATTCACAGTCGGATTGGGTTATGATATAATTAATAATAATAGCTGGAAATGGACAGTTGCTACCGATGCAGTTATTCCAAGTAATCAAACATCTTATTTAAATATCGGTACCGAGCTGAATTGGAATGACCTGTTTTCAATTCGGGGGGGATTTTATTCATTATCCAGAGGCGGCGGAAAAATAATTAATGAATCACAAAAAGGAGGTTTATCCGCAGGCGTAGGTATACATTACGATTTCGGAGGTTTCTTTGCGAAGATCGATTACAGCTATACTACTTTTGGCGTTTTCGATCCGATTAATAGAATTTCAGTTTCACTAGGGTTATAATTAATTAACATTTATTTAATCAAATAAATAAGAGGTTCAAAATGAAAAAATTGTTATTTACTACTCTTGTGCTTTTACTAGCAGGATTTATGACGTATGCACAAACTGTAAAAGTAACATTTAGGGTAAATATGGCTGTCGCGGCTTATAATGGTGCTTTTAAAATCGGTACTGATTCTGTTACCGTTAGAGGCAATTTCCAGGTGGATGCGGGCGATACTGCTCATTATGGTGCTAATCAAAATTGGGGCGGTTATTATTTTAAAATGACCAAAGGTGCTAACGATAGTATTTATTCTGTTACAGCAACATTTCAGGATTCATCAATTGGAAAATCATATCTTTTCAAATTTGTAATGGACGACGGGGGATGGGAAAACGATCCTAATAGAACCTTTACATTAGGTTCTAATGATACTACTCTTCCGGTCTACTGGTACAATAGAGATAGTGTTTATAATGTTGCTCCTAAACATCTTTACACCGTAACCTTCATTGCCGATATTAGTCAATATATTGGAACAGAACCAGGAAAATTTGATCCATCAAAAGATTCTATACAGGTGATGGGATTAGGCGCCTGGGGCGGTTATATGTTTTCAAATATTGGCGGCGATGTAGTAATGAAAGAAGATCCGTTCACAATTGGTTTGTATACTACAACAGTAACCTTTACGGCACCGGAAGGAGATTCAACCGCATGGAAATTTAAGGCATTTCCTGATTCCGTATTCGGTAACGGCGGCGGATATGAAAATTATGCTGGGAACAGATGGCTCCACTTTACTACAGATACTGTTGATACTGTTGGTCCGATTTCCCCAAGCCTTACTATTCTTCAACCAGGAATAACTTCACCGGTAACCGTTACTTTCCATGTTGATATGAGGAATGCAAAGGATTTCCATACAGGTAAAACAATTGACCCATCGACAATTAATTTTGTCGGGCTTAAAGGTTCAATAGCTGTTTTTGGTCTTTGGGGAGGTAACTGGGTAGCTGCAGATACTGCAGACAGCACAGTTGGTTTTCCGAAAACAATGTGGGTACTTAATGATGATGGAAAGGATGGTGATAATGTTGCGGGAGATCATATCTGGTCAATAAAAATGGTACTTCCGGCCGGCACACCTTCCGGGTATACGGAATATAAATTCGGCTGTGATTATCCAGGTGTCGATACAGTCAATGGCGGATCAACTCCTCTAGATAATGAAATGACAACCGGTAAAAATCATTTCTTTAATATTGCTGCCGGTGCTCCTATTGTATTAAATAATATTTTTGGTGTTCAAGATTCGGTAAGTGCATTCACTGACGTTAAAAAGGAAAATAGCAATATTCCGGATAAATTTAATTTATCACAGAATTATCCTAATCCCTTTAATCCATCGACTATAATTAATTATAGTATACCAAAATCTCAGATGGTAACGTTAAAAATTTACAACATCTTAGGACAGGAAGTTGCCACTCTTGTTAATCATGAACAAACCGCCGGCAACTATAAAGTTACATTTGACGCAAGCAGACTTTCTTCCGGAGTATACTTCTATTCACTAAGGACAGGAAATTTCTCTGCAGTTAAAAAAATGATGCTGTTGAAGTAATTTTGGGTTAGACGTTCCTTAGCATTTACATCCGGTTGATTGTGAATAACAATCAACCGGATTTTTTCTAAAAACAATATTTAATTGGATATAAACTTTTATATATTTAAGAGATTTTATCTTCATAATTATTTTTAACCGGTTTATTCTTAATATAATGATTTTATAAATCAAAATTTTTCACTTTTTTTAATGAAATAAATTTGGGAAGTTTATTTAATAGTAACCATAAATTTTTAAAAATATTCTAATAAAATGAAGAAATACTCCCTGCCTATTCTATTTTCGCTTTTAATTATCATATCTAATATTAAAATATTTCCGCAAGATCTTACCAAGGAAAAATTTGATAATCTAAAAAATAAAATTGTTGCAACTGTGGGTGATGACAAAATAACGGGTGAAGAATTTTTACAAAGATATGAATTTACACCGCTTTTTCGGAAACAGATTAAGCGAATGACCCAATCACTTAAATTGGAATTTCTATATTCTCTTATTTCGGAAAAATTATGGGCGCTTCAAGCAAAAGATCTGGGATATGATACTCTTTCGGTAATGAAATATGTTTCTTCAAAGTTAGAAGATATGTTCGTAAGGGATGCGCTTTATAGAAGGGAGATTAAAGATAAAGTAAAAATTTCCGACAAAGAATTGCTTCAAGGATACATGCGTTATAATACCAAACTCGAGGTAAGATATATATTTGCAAAAAAATTAGATGAAATTAAAAAATTGTATAATTTATTAAAGATGGGTGTGTCCTTCGATTCGTTGTTGGCAACCAGACCGGAAGCAGCCGAACAAGCAAAGCCGAGAGAAATCGGATTCGGTCAAATGGATGTTATAGTTGAAGATTCGCTTTATGCATTAAAAATCGGACAATTTACCGAGCCGGTATATTCTGAAGAAGGCTGGTATATTTTTAAGCTTGTGAATAGAATCGGACAGGTAATGACGGGAAGTCATGAAGATGCTGTAAAAACGGTTAAGGCTACAATAGAAGCAAGGAAAGAGGAAATACTTTATAAAAAGTATTTCGATAAATTTTTCGGCAGCAGAAAAGTTGAAGCAGATGCGCACCTGTTTAGGAGTTTAGCCCGGAAAATTTCTGAAATTTTTACGGTGAAGAAAAAAGATTTTAGAATTAAAGAGGGTGACCCGGTTTATTTAGACGTTAAAGATGTTGAACATATAGAAAAAGAATTTGGACCGGATTCATTAAAGATGAGCTATATTAAGTTTGAAAACAATCCCAAATCGTTAAAAGGATTTATTGAAGATTTGGCATGGGAAGATTTCAGCTCGGTAAAAACCGATACGCTTTCAATCATGCGTTTGTTAAATATAGAAACCAGAGCCAATATAGAACACGAACTTTTAGCGCGTGAAGGCATAAAAGAAGGCCTTCAATACCTTCCTTCCGTTCAAAGAGATTTACATGAATGGAGAGAGAATTATCTTGCACAAATTTTAAAAAATAAGTTTCTTGATTCGGCAAAGATCAGCAATCAAGAACTTTATAATTATTATAGAAGATATAATAAGGATAATTTTTATCCTGAAGAAGTAAATATTG
>CAZCFZ010000017.1:52399-69393 GCA_964498065.1 uncultured Ignavibacteriaceae bacterium | reverse complement strand
ATAATATTTCTTATTTCTTTAGCAATTTTTCTAATAGAAGCATCCGTAAATAGTTTACTATCCTTAACGCCCAACCTTTTTAAAGATTCTAGATTTTTCTTTCCTGAATAGACACCTGCTACAACCAAAGGGCCAAAATAATCGCCTTTTCCCGATTCATCCGTACCAATATATTCTTCCGGTTCATTAAACCGACCATCTTCATATTCAAATAACGATTCGCCGAAAATTAAATTATTAACTAATAAAAATAATTTACTAGAATTATCTCCTTGTACAACTGTTTTATTCCCTTTCTTGCCGAAATATACAAGCAGTTTAACAAGTTGTTTATTGTCAGAGATGTTAACTTCAAAATTATATGGCTTTTTTACAATTTCAGTTATTTCCAGTTTGTGTTCGTCTAAAAGTCTTAAATAATTTGAAATTATTTTGAATGCTTTTTCTTCTAATAAATTCACAATTTCTAATTTTTAAACTTTAAATTTACTCAAATCATAAATAATTATAAAATTATTTTTCTTGAATCATTTTATTCCGACTAAATATCGTATTGTACATTCATGTTATTGTATATAAATGTAAAAATAACGGGTATTTCCCGGACTTTGATTTATGTTATTGACATTAAACATTGATCATATTAGTTTTATACGAACAACATTAAATATTAGGGAAGAGATAAAATGAAAGCCTTATTTGCGATATTAGTAATTTCTACTATACTTTTATTTTCAACTAATATAAAACCCGCTCAAAGAGACACTTCAAAATCAGTGAAAAAAATAAGTTTAGCCAATACTGCCGCCACTAAACTTCAGCAAAAAATTCTACTTTCGGATAGTCAAACTTCACAAGTAGAAACCATTATCAATTCCTATTTGGCATTAAAAGTTAGAACAGATAAAGATAAAGAAAAAACTTTGGAGAAAGTTGAAGCTCTTTTAGATAAAAGACAAAAGGCCAAATATGAAATTATTAAAGATGACTGGTGGGATCATCTGGCAAAACATCTGGCAAAGTAAATCCGTACTCGGTAAAAAATATTTTTTAATTCCCCCCAAAAAATTAAGAATAAAGAAAACTTTCAATTTTTGTTTTTAAATCGCTGGTCTTAAAAGGTTTGATTAAATAATCATAATTAAATGATGAATGGATTTCATTCCGTAAAGTGCTGTCATCAAAATAAGATGTTATATAAATAATAGGTACTCTTAAATTTTTCCAAATTAATTGTCCGGCTTCCAAACCGTTAAGTTCACCCTCAAGCATAATATCCATTAATATTAAGTCGGGTTTAAATTTTCCAGCAGCTGCAATTGCTTCTTCACCCGAATGTACAACAACGGGTACATCATACCCGAAACCTTTTACGCTTTTCTTAATATCCAATGCTATTATATAGTCGTCTTCAACAACCATTATATTCTTGATTGCCATATATTCCTTGCCATTTGAAAAACATTATTTAAAAATAGTCTTATTGTGGAAATTTTATTGTGACCAAAGCATTAAATTGAATTGCTGCTTTAATTTTGTGATTTAGGCAAATGTATTAAGCATTGAATGCAATAATAAACTCGGTATAACCGTTTTTATGTAATTCAATTGTGCCTCCTAGCTGCTCGGTAAGAGTTGTGACTAATTGAAGTCCTAAAGATTCGGTTTTTCTAAAATCAACATTTGGGGGGAATCCGATACCATTATCTTTTAGTATTAAAGTATATTTGTTATTATCATCTTTATCAAGACTTATAAATATTTCACCTTTTTTATTTAAAGGGAATGCATGTTTTAAAGAATTTGAAACCAGTTCGTTAATAATAAGTCCGCATAATATTGCAGTATCAATTTCAAAGAAAATTCCCTCCAGTTTACTGTTTAATTTTATTCTATCGAAATCTATATTATACGACTTAAATAAATCTTTAATCAAAGACTCAATATATTCCGAGAATTCAATTTTATTTAGATCCTTTGACTGATATAATTTCTCATGTATAAGAGCCATAGAACGAACCCGTGTTTGGCTCTCCCGAAATATTTCAAGCGACTTTTTGTCTTCAATATACCAGGATTGTAAATTGAGAAGACTGGAGATAACCTGAAGATTATTTTTCACCCTATGATGTATTTCCCTTAACAATACAACTTTTTCCTGTAAAGAAGCATTAATTTTTTCTTCTGCTCTTTTTCTTTCAATTATTTCATTTCTAAGATCCTCATTTACTTTTGAAAGTGCGGAAGTTCTTTCTATTACCCTTCGTTCCAATTCTTCTTTTGAACGTTCAAGCGCTTCCAAACCATATTTCCGCTGGGTACTATCTCTAATTATTGCAATACCCCCGATTACTTTTTTATCCGGGTCAAACAAAGGCGAGTAATATGCTTCAAAATAGCCTTCTTTACCGGTTTCAGGAATATAAAACCATCTGTCTTTAGCAATTACATAATTACCTTTTAATGTTTCATAAAAATATTTATCCTCGCCGATTTCTTTTAAAAACGGCAATACCTCAAAAGCACTTTTACCCAACGCTTTTGTTTTATTTATTCCGGTCATCGTTTCCATACCGGGATTCCATAGGGTATATTTGCAGTCGCTGTCAAATGCTACGATTCCGTCAATACTGCTGTTTAATAATCTGTCGGAAAATTCCATTTCCCGCCGGATAGCATGCTCAACTTTTTTCCTTACTCCAATCTCTCTATCGAGAATATAAAACACAGTTAAAAATATTATACAGCTGACTAATGTTCCTACTATTATTGTAATAAAAGTGTTCTTAACATTAGTAACTAACAACTTATCCCTATTTTGAAGCAAATTATATTCTTCCGCCTCCATACTTGCAGTTAATTCATATATTTTGTCCATGAATCTTCTGCCTACTCTTAACCGAAGCCTCATTGCAGCACCTGCAAAGTCCCCTTTTTTTCTAATATCAATAGTAGTCTGCAAACTGTTAAACCTATAAACAAGTAAAGTATCATATTGATGAAGCTTATTTAATTGTGATTTGCTGTCTTTCAATAAAGATTTCAAATTAGCGAGGTCCGAAATAGCATTTTTATAACCCTTATTATATGGTTCCAGATAAGATTCATCCCCGGTAATAATAAAACTTCTTTGACTTTCTTCGGCAGTTACAATTTGAGCTAAAACATCTTCCAAGGAATTTAATACATTGTATGAATTAGTTCTTAATTCGGCGGATTGAAAAACTTCATTAATATTTCTGTAGGAAGCAACCCCTATTCCGATTATTAGAATCAGGATGAATATTAAGCCTGCTTTTACAGATTTAATTTCACTAAAAAATGTCATAAGTATTTTTTCAGTTAGGAATAAAATCTTTATATAATATTACTAACTATTAAAATAATATTTTGTGATGAATATATATAACTCCCACTTCTTTTCAAGCTAGATCTTTTTACTACAGCTTTAGAATCTTATTGAGGATAAAATAATGCCTGATTATCAAAAATTGGTTTAAATGTTATAACACTTAAATTGATAGAAATTTTATAACTAAATAAATATCAAATAAAATTATAACATTTTATTAATCAATTTTCGTTTGAAAATCAAGTATTATTAAATATTGTAATATTATATTTAAATTTTTATTGCCTCAATTATAAAATTTTAATATTTTGTCTCTTAATAAATTGATGGGATTTTTCAGGGTGTTTTAACTATCGATTTTAATTCAATGTTAATTTAAACAATTCTAATTCTGAAAAAGGTTAATGTTGGTGGCATTTTTTAATCCTCGTATTACCAAATTATTAATATTTTTACATTCCTTGGAATTCATTTTTTTAGAGCAGATATTTGAATCCTAAATTATATAAATATAGTTTAAATGATTCTTTTCAAATAAACCAGTATGTACCTAAATAAACAAAATCAATAATAATCAAGGAGAAAGTATGAAATTATCTATTACTAAAGTTCTTTTCCTTGTTATTGCGGCTTTGCTGTACATTACTTGTACAACATCTACGTATGCACAAGGTGTAACAACAGCATCAATAAACGGCCGGGTAACAGATGATAAAGGGGAACCATTACCCTCCGCTACAGTAATGGCGGTGCATGTCCCTTCGGGAACACCTTACGGGACAACAACAAGAAACGATGGCCGATATAATTTAATCGGATTAAGAGTCGGCGGGCCATATACAATAACAGTATCCTATGTAGGTTATGAAACCCAGAAAAAAGAAGATGTTTATCTTCAATTAGGGCAAGCTTTAACTTTGAATTTTACAATGACTACAACCGCAGTTAAACTATCTGAAGTGACTGTTGTTGGCACTAGAAATTCTGTAATAAGCAGTGATCATACCGGTGCGGCCATGAACGTATCGGCTAGAGAAATCCAGGAGATTCCTACTGTTAGCAGAAGTCTTACCGATCTAACAAAAATGTCGCCATTCTTTAGTGGAGTTGGCTACTCCGCTGCCGGCAGATCAGGCAGATATAACAATATACAATTAAACGGAACTCAATTTAATGATTTATTTGGTTTAGGTTCCGGTGCACCTGGGACAGGTCAAGGTGCAAACGCAATAAGCCTTGATGAAATTCAGGAATTCCAGATTGTAGTTGCACCTTTTGATGTAAGATACGGCGGATTTACTGGAGGCGGTATAAATGCAATTACAAGAAGTGGAACCAACAACTGGGAAGGATCTGTTTATGGATATGGCAGAAACCAAAGCTTTGCAGGAGTAAGCCCAGATGTTGATAAAACCAAATTACCAAATTTCAGCAATTATCAGGAAGGTATAAGATTAGGCGGGCCGATTGTAAAAGATAAGTTATTTTTCTTCGTTAACGGTGAATTAGTCCAGTATAATTTCCCTTGGCAAAATTTATCTCTTACTCCTTTAGGACCGGCAAATGCGGCATCTTTAGCATCGCAAATGAAGAGTATATTAACTAACCAGTATGGATTTAACCCCGGTTCGGATCAGAGTTTTAATGCTTCTAATCCAAATGCAAAATTCTTTGCTCGTTTAGATTGGAACATTGATGAACAAAACAAATTAACCTTTACCTACAGTTATCTAAATGCAAAGTCCGATAATGACTATAGCCATACAAGAGATGGGAATAATACGTTAAGTTTTGACAGCTATCTTTATCTATATCAAAACAGAACCAGCAACGGTGTTTTGCAGTTGCACAGTCAGATTGGTAATAATATGTCTAATGAAGTAACATTAGGCTACACTACCATTTTAGATAATAGAGTTCCCTTTGGAAATGCATATCCTCTTATCGAAGTTGATGAGGGCAGTTTTAGAATGTATGCAGGTCCCGACAGATATTCATCTGCAAATATGCTGAACCAGGCTACTGTTGAATTAACAGACAACTTTACTTATTCAACCGGGAATCACTTATTTACTTTCGGTACTCACAATGAATTCTTTGCATTCAAGAACTTGTTCATGCGTTCATTCTACGGATATTACACATTCGCCGGTCTTTCGGCTTTACAAGCAGGTACAATTTCTTATTACCAAAGAGTGTCTTCACGAACAAGTGATCCTTTGCAGGCTGCTTCATTTCATGCTAACCAATATGGCCTTTATGCACAGGACGAATGGTCGGGTATTCAAAACTTGAAAATTACCTTAGGAATTAGAATGGATGTTCCTACATTCCCGACAGCAATTCCAAATAATGATTCAGTAAGTAAATATTTCCCGGGTTATTCTACATCAAATAAACCAAAAGGAAATATTTTATTTTCACCTCGATTAGGAATTAACTACGATGTAAACGGTGATCATATTACTCAAATTAGAGGCGGAATTGGAGTTTTCACAGGTCGAGTACCTTATGTATGGATGTCAAATAATTACGGTAACAACGGAACTTATTATGCTGAAGTTTCCGGTTCTCCAACTGCTCAATTTCAACCTGCATGGGTGAATCCTAATAATCAGCCGACTGCAGCACAGCTTGGTTTACCTACGAATTTAAAATCAGAAATAGATATGGTTGATCCAAATCTTAAAATGCCTCAACTTTTAAGATTTGATGCAGCTGTTGACCGTGTATTACCATATAACTTTATCGGAACATTAGAAGTCTTATATGGTAAAACATTAAATGATATGACTTACCAATTGTTAAATTTAAAATCTCAAGTTGGCGTAAATGCGTCTGAAGCTAACAGACCTATATTCGGCGGAACATTCAATGGTAATGGTAACTTTTATAATACGCTATATTTAAAAAATACGACCTCTGGTTATCAGTATAACCTTGTAGCCCAGATTCAAAGAAATGTTGCAAGAGGTCTTAGCGTAAATGCAAGTTATACATATGGAAGAGCATTAGATGTGAACAGTGTTTCATCATCACAGGCAAACTCCCAGTTAGCATATAATCCAATTTCTGGTAATCCAAATAATCCGCCCTTGGAAACTTCTGATTATGAAGTACGCAGCAGAATTGCTCTTTCAGTTGCTTATACTCATGAATTTTTCAAAGATGCACCTACTTCAATAGCACTCTTTTATAACGGGCAATCAGGCAGACCATATTCTTTAACTGTCTATGGTGATGTTAACGGTGACGGTTTTAATCAAAATGATTTATTCTATATACCTAAGAATGATGCTGATATTGAACTTGGATCAGTTTCTGGTGGTCTTTATACTCCAAATGCTCAAATGTATAAAGAACTGGATAGTTTCATTGCAAACAACAATTACCTGAGTTCACATCGTGGTCAAATGTTTGTAAGAAATGCTGCTACAGCACCATGGAACAACACTTTAGATCTAAGAATAGTACAAACTATTCCAGCAATGGATCATAGATTTGAAATCAGTTTGGATATTCTAAATATCCTTAACTTATTAAATAATTCATGGGGTTACTATTATACACTTGTAAATCCGACTTATACAATTGTTACACTTAAGGGAGTTGATGCTTCTAATGGCAAAAACGTTTATAGCTTCTCAAAACCTGCAAACAATACCCCCTGGAGTGCTGATAATTTATTATCAAGATGGTATATGCAGTTAGGAATAAGATTTACTTTATAATATCTTATATTATTTCAGGATTAACACAAAAGCCTTTAGAGAAATCTAAAGGCTTTTTTATATTTATTTTTAAATCAAATTTTAAACTTGAATCATATAATCAAATATAAGCTTTGAAACATTTGCCTCAACTTCGATTCCTTTTTGCATATCAGTTAAATTTTTTGTAAGCATAACCAGGATATAAGTTTTTCCATTTGGCAAATAAATAATTCCTGAATCATGTTCTACGCCGGAAAGGGAACCGGTTTTGTGAGCAATCTTTATGCCTATAGGTAATTTAGCTGGAATTTTTGTATTTAATTTTTGATCGCACAATATCTTAATCATTTCGCTGCAGGCTTCCTTTGAGACAATATTTCCTTCCGCAATTCTTTTAAATATTATCATCAAATCATACGCTGTAGTCGTATTATTCAATCCTTCTTCAAATGCTTTTAAATCTTCAACTCCCCTCAAAACTCGAATATCTTTAGCTCCGATATCATTCATTGTGGCCATCACATTTTTTGCACCTACTAAATCCATTAATAGGTTTGCCGCCAGATTGCTGCTGAAGGTTATCATTTCATAAACTAATCCGCGTATACTTTTTTTCTGCCCGATAAATTTATATAATTCTTCTCCCGAATCATCCGATAAGTTTAATGAGAATGTTGAAGAATCGACTATACTCTTAAACTGATTTATTACGGCTAATGAATCATCAAGACTGAACTTCCCCTGCTCTGCCTGCTTAAATACTTCAATCATTACAGAAGTCTTCATTGTGCTGGCGGCATGAAAATTTTCCTTTTCATTAAAAAAGATACTAGTTCCACCATGTTTAAGCTCTAAAAATACTAAGGCAAAATTTCCATCAACTTTGCCGAATTCATTAAAAATATCTTTCCTTAATTTTACAATAGATTGCTGAGCCATGGATAGACTTCCTATAAAAACCTACAAGATTTAAAAAATATTTTTCAATCCAGCTAAGATTTTGCTAATAAGCAAAAATTTATTTGAGTTAAAAGCACATGTCACAATTTCGATTAGTAAATTTTAACTTATGAGATCTTCCTTACTTTAATTATTATATCATTAAAATTACCCGGTTGTGTTTTTACTGTCAATTATTTTATTTAACTTCACCCTTAGCATTATATAACATTAAACCATGAAATAAATATTATGAATGTAAAAATAAGGATTAAGAGTGAATAATGATTCTAATTACTACTATGACTATGTAACAGTCAATAATTCCAAAATACACGGTCTTGGACTTTTCACAACTATAGATATACCTAAAGGCAGCTTAATTATGATTATTTCAGGAGAGGTAATATCCGATGATGAATGTGTTAGACGCGAGGAAGAAGAAGATAACGTTTATATTTTTTGGAACGGGGATAATTATATCGATACTTCGGATATGGAGAAAATAAAATATATAAATCATAAGTGTGATTTTAACTGTGATGTAATTGAAAGAGACAACGAAAGCTTATCGCTTACAGCATACAGGGATATTGAGGCGGGGGAAGAATTAACAATTGATTACGGTTATGATGAAATTTATGAAAATTGTAATTGCACCTTGTGCAAACAAATGGAAACAGAAACTTCCCTTCAAAAATTTTAAAGGGAAGTTTAAATTATATAATTAATTGGGGGACTGGGTTGCAACTTTTTTTAATATCGCCTTAAGCAGCATATAAAATTTACCCACAGTTTCAATATTTACACGTTCATCGGGAGAATGCGCACCTTGAATAGTCGGTCCGAAAGAGATCATATCCAACCCGGGATTTTTATCTCCGAGAATTCCGCACTCTAATCCGGCATGAATAGCCTTTATTTCGGGTTCGTTACCGAAAAGATCTTTATAAACATTTTTAGAAACTTTTAAAATGTCGGAATCCAAATTCGGTTTCCATCCGGGGTATCCGTCTCCGCTCTCAATTTTAGCTCCGGCCAATTGAAATACAGACGCTATATTTTGAGCCACGTATTTCTTTGCGCTTTCAACTGAACTTCTTTGACTGGTACCGATAACTAATTCATCTTTCAATGTGGAAATAGTTGCAACATTTGTCGATGTCTCTACCAAATCCGGAATATCCTGACTCATTGAAATAACACCATGTGATAAGGCTAGAAGAGTATTAAGAATTTTTTCCTTAAATGAATTTGAAAATACTTTTTTATTGTTTATACCGGATTTCCCGAATTCAAAATTCAATCCGCTGTCTGAAACTTTATATTCATTTTGTAGTTCCTTTTTAAATTCACTTAAAATACCTTCCACCTTTGAAATATCCGATTTATTCAAATAAATATTAGCCTCAGCTTCTCTGGGTATTGCATTTCTTTTGCTTCCTCCGTTTAAGGATGAGATATAATATTTAATTTTCCCCAACTCTTTTAAAGTTCTTGCTAAAATTTTTATTGCATTTGCTTTTCCTTGACTAATTTCCAGGCCTGAATGGCCTCCTTTTAACCCTGTAACTAATAATTCATATTCTTCCAAACCGGATGGCGCATCTTCCAATTCAAGATTAAAATGTGCTACAGTATCAAGCCCGCCGGAACAGCCGACATAAAATGCACCGTCTTCCTCCGAATCCAAATTCAGTAATATTTTTCCGGATATGAATCCCGGAGCTATATTATTTGCGCCGGTCAGTCCCGTTTCTTCGTCAATTGTTAAAAGAATTTCCAAAGGACCGTGAACGCAATCCTTATCTGTAATTATTGCAAGGGCAGCTGCTACTCCGATACCGTTATCGCTTCCAAGAGTCGTACCGTCAGCCTTAATCCATCCGTCATCTCTTTTTAATTTTATAGGATCATTATCAAAATCGTGAATTGTAGTTTTGTTTTTTTCACAAACCATGTCAACATGCCCTTGAAGAATAACAGTTGGGGCTTTTTCATAACCGGGTGTTGCTTTTATAGACACAACTAAATTCCCCACCTTATCCTCCTTAAAATTAACACCCAAATCACTAAAAAGTTTTTTCATATGATTGACTATTTTACTTTCCTTTTTAGAAGGACGCGGAACTTGCGTGATTTCATAAAATCTTAACCATAGAGTTTCAGGTTTTAATCCATTAACAACACTTTGAGACATTTTTACCTCCTTAAATAAATCCGGTTAATTTTTGTAACTTGTGGTTACACTATTGCAGCCGTTTCTTTTTGTTTGGCTTTTAATCTGGCATTCTTTTTATCCATATCGGTAAGATATTTTTTCCTTATTCTAATATTCTCAGGAGTTACTTCTACATACTCGTCTTCGGTAATCCACTCAATTGCCTGCTCAAGCGTCAATATTATCGGCGGTTCAAGTCTAATTGCTTCATCGGCACCTGATGCGCGCATATTAGTTAATTGTTTGGTTTTTGTTACATTAACATTCATATCGTTATTTCTGGAATTTTCGCCGACAACCATTCCTTGATATACTTTAGTTCCCGGCTCGATGAAAAAGACCGAACGTTCTTGAAGCTTAAACATAGCATATGCCGACGCTAAACCTGTTTCCATTGCCACGAGAGCTCCTCTTTGCCTGTGTGTAATTTCACCTTTGTACGGTTCATATCCTTCAAAATTATGGTGTAGAATTCCCGTACCTTTTGTATCGGTCATAAACTCAGCACGGTAACCGATCAAACCTCTGGACGGAATAATAAACTCAAGCCTGGTATTTTCATTAAATGTAAGCATATTTTTCATTTCGGCTTTTCTTTTCCCGAGTTTTTCAATTACCGTTCCTACAAATTCTTCGGGTACATCAATTATAACATGTTCCGTCGGCTCGGATAAGACATCAGCAATTTTTTTCATAATTACCTGAGGCTTGCTTAACTGCATTTCATATCCTTCACGCCTCATATTTTCTATAAGAATTGCCAGATGTAATTCACCTCTTCCGCTTACTTTAAACGAATCGGGAGAATCTGTCATTTCAACTCTTAAGCTTACATTAGATTTTAATTCTTTAGACAACCTCTCGCTTAAATTTCGAGTTGTTACATACTTGCCTTCCGTACCTGCAAAAGGAGAATTATTAACCATGAAGTTCATTGTAATTGTAGGCTCATCAATTGCAACAAAAGGCAATGCTTCGGGCTTTAACGGACTGGCAATCGTATCGCCGATATCAACATCTTCCAAACCGGCAATTGCACCAATGTCTCCGGCTAGAACTTCATCAGTCTCAACTCTTTTTATATTCTCGAACGAATACAATTTAGAAATTTTAGCATTAACATTTCGATTGTCTTTTGTTATCAAGACAATATTATCTCCTAGTTTTACAGATCCGCTGCTGATTTTCCCTATTCCTATTCTGCCTAAGTAGTCGTTGTAATCAATTGCCGAAATTAGCATTTGGAACGGTTCTTCAAGATCACATAACGGCGCCGGAACTTTATTAATTATTACTTCGAAAAGAGGTTCAAGTGAAATGTTTTCATCCTCTAAATTTATTTTAGCAATCCCTTCTTTTGCAATAGCATAAACAAAAGTAAAGTCAAGCTGATCTTCCGTAGCTCCTAAAGATATAAAGAGATCAAATACTTCATTAAGCACATCATTCGGACGGGCATCTTTTCTATCGATTTTATTTATTACAACAATCGGCTTCAAACCGAGATCCAAAGATTTTTTTAATACGAATTTAGTCTGTGGCAGAGGCCCTTCGGCCGCATCAACAAGCAGCAGAACCCCGTCAACCATTTTTAAAGTTCGTTCAACCTCGCCTCCAAAATCTGCATGACCGGGGGTATCGATTATGTTAATTTTTACATTTTTGTATTTTACGCTTAAATTTTTTGCTAATATTGTAATCCCGCGTTCCTTTTCTAAAGCATTCGAATCCATTACCCTTTTATCCACATGCTGATTAGATCTCCAGGCACCGGTTTGTTTCAACATATGGTCAACTAAAGTTGTCTTTCCATGATCTACGTGTGCAATAATAGCTATATTTCTTATATCTTCTCTTAACTTTTTCACTTTTTCCTTTCAGTTATAAAATATAAACAATAAATATATGGATAAGCGTCAGGATAAACAATGAAATTGATCAATTCCAATTATGAATAGAAAAAGGTAAGAATTAGATGAATCAATTAAATCGATATTATTACTAAGTAATTATTTGGGTTGTTAAGGCTATTTCTTCTAAAATTGAAGAAACTTTCAAACATTCTTTCATTGATCCGGTAAAAACAATAGATTTTCCTTTCACATGAACCTCAAACGCGTGATCTCTGGCTTTTTCATATGTACAATTAATTGCTTTAATTAATTGATATATAACTTCATCAAAAGTATGCCAATCATCATTATACAGGACTACGCGATTTGATAAACCAATACTTATATCTTCTTCAACTTCAACATCACCGCCCGGATTTTTAATTATTTCTTCTTCCATAATTAAAAGTCAATTAATTACACAAAAAATTAATGATTTTTTTTATTACAAGAAATGGCAATGTGAAAATTTTTAACAGAATGCCGGATTTGTGCTTACAAGCAGCATACAATGTTTACAATAATTAGGAAATCTATATTAAAATTATAATCATATCGACATTAAAATATAATCCATTACCTTAATGAATTTTAATAAAAAAAATGTTATCTGAATAAATTTGTAAACAATTTTGTAATTTTGTTTGGTTTGATTTTATAACGATGTATGGTTATATTTTTTTATAAAATTATAAAAAAAGCGGAGGTTTAATGAAAATAGCAGTATGTGTAAGTCATGTTCCCGACACTGCTACAAAAATAAAAATAAGCCCGGATGAAAAAACTATCGATTCTTCCGGAGTTACCTATATAATTAATCCTTATGATGAGTTCGCTGTTGAAGAAGCTTTAAAAACTAAAGAAAAATTCGATTGTGAGGTCGTCGCGATAAGCGTTGGCAGCGGAAATAATAAAGAAACTATTAGAAAAGCTTTAGCAATGGGTGTAGATAAAGGTGTTTTGCTAAAAGATGAAAACACCAGAGATTCTTTTGCCGTAGCTAAGGCTTTAGCCGAAGAAATTAAAAGCCAGGGATGCGACCTGGTATTTATGGGTAAACAATCCGTGGATTATGATAATTCAATCGTAGGTCAGCTAACAGCAGAGTTATTGGATTATTCATGTATTACCGTAGTAGTTGATTTTAAAATCGAAAACGACAAGATTGTTGCCGAAAGTGAAATAGAAGGTGGAAAAGAAGTTGTCGAAACACATCTGCCTGCTGTAATTACGACTCAAAAAGGATTAAATGAGCCTAGATATGCCTCTTTAAAAGGTATTATGGCGGCTAAGAAAAAAGTTATCGAGGAAAAGCCCGCCGCCGCCTCAGACAATTTAACTGAAGTTTTAAAGTTAAAGAAACCCCCGATAAAGCAACCGGGCAGAATTTTAGGAACCGATAGTTCCGCAGTACCTGAATTAGTTAAATTATTAAGAGAAGAAGCAAAAATACTTTAAAAGGAATCCCAAAATCATGGCAAATAAAATTATCGGAATATTGGAACAAAGAGAAGGTAAACTCAAAAAAACATCATTCGAGATATCTTCTGTTATTATCAAACTTGCCGGTCAACTAAACTTAGAAGCAGAAACTGTTATTATTGGAAGTGAAATTGATAATTTAAATGAACTAGGCAAGTACGGTGTACGCAAAGTTACTCACTTTAAAAATGAAGAATTAAAAAGCTATTCATCTTCAGCATATAAAGAAATTATATCCAACTACGCTAAAGAAGCCGAGGCAGAATATTTGGTATTTTCAAACTCATCTTTCGGTAAAGACTTAGCCCCTTTAGTAAGTGTAAGACTTAACGCCGGATGTTTAATAGACTGTACAAATTTAGATGCGTCATCAGGTGAATTAATTGCTACGAGGCCTTTATATGCAGGCAAAGCATTAGCTGATGTTAAATTATTGAGCAAAGTAAAAATAATTACAATAAGACCGAATGTCTTCAAACCTTTGTTGGCGGATAATGCTGTTGATCCGGAAATTATTATAAAAGAAGTAAGTAATACAAATCTAAAAACACGAACAATTGAATTTAAAAAATCCGAAGGTAAATTAGATGTTGCCGAAGCTGATATAATTGTTTCCGGCGGAAGAGGTCTAAAAGGGCCTGAAAACTTCTATCTGGTTGAAAATTTAGCCGAAGCTCTTGGAGGTGCGGTCGGAGCATCCAGAGCTGCTGTCGATGCCGGATGGCGTCCTCATAGAGAACAGGTAGGACAGACCGGGAAAACAGTTTCACCATCTTTGTATATAGCATGCGGAATATCGGGAGCAATCCAACATCTTGCCGGGATGTCTTCATCAAAGTATATTGTGGCAATCAATAAGGACAAAGATGCCCCTATTTTTTCTATTGCGGATTTTGGTATTGCCGGAGATGTTTTTGATGTATTACCGGTATTAACTGATGAGATTAAAAAGCTTAAATCGTAAAGAGATAGGAGATTTAGTTGCAAAAAATTCAATGCGAAATATTAGGGTTGTCATCGAGTCCTTCAACCGGTGGAGCTTATGCGATTTTATTAAAAGAGATAAATGGAATAAGAAGACTTCCAATAATCATCGGAGCATTTGAGGCTCAGGCAATTGCTTTAGAAATCGAAGGGATTAAGCCGCCCCGTCCTCTTACACATGACTTGCTGAAACAGGTTATCGATAATCTCGGAGCAACTGTTATTGAAGTTATTGTTGATGAGTTAAGAGAGAATACATTTTATGCGAAAATTATTTTGGAAATCTCTACAATGACTAGTGAAATTGACAGTAGACCAAGTGATGCGATTGCTTTAGCAGTCAGGGCACAAGCTCCTATTTATGTTTCCGAATCTGTTATGCAGATTGCTGCGTTTGTTCCTTCAGATGAAAATGATAAAAATTCCATGGAAAAAGAAGAATTAAATAAGGAGGGTGAGTCAATTCCTTTGACTAAGGAAGCAAAAATAGCTGCTTTACAAAATAAATTAAGAGAAGCAATTGATGCCGAAGAATATGAGAGAGCGGCAAAATTGAGAGATGATATTCAAAGGTTAACTAACAGTAATTAAAATATTAGTTAAATACTTTCTTACCAATATCACATTCAAGACATTTTTCTCGAGAACAAAAATTACGGAATAATTCTATCATACCTTGGTATAAAACACTTCTCTTCCATGCATCCTCCAAGAAAAGTGTGGAAGATACCTCATTAACCAAATTATTCTCACTTTTCTGGTAAAAGTTCAGATATACTTTTATTACACGCTGGCAAAGATCTTTTTTATCAAAAATTTCAAAATATATAGAGATGATCGGAAGAATAATATTCACCAATATTTCGTCAGCTCTTGAAGCACCGATAAAATAATTTATAGGGATTTTCGCAGGCTGATCAAAGACATAATGATTACGCCAAAAGCCGTCGCCTTTTACAATAAATAGCGACCTTAATGAGTTTGTCAGATTATTAATATTATCTGTGTTTTCCAACTTGTTTATTAAATTAGGAATAAGGCTTTCTTGCAGAATTTTGTTTAATATTTTTGAACCGCCTGCTATTCTGATAGTAGGAAAATTCTGCGGCCTTAATTTAAAGAAATGCCATTGTGTTGAGTTAAATATTTTACCATCGTAATTATTTTTAATTGAACTCCATATTTCATAAAGTTTTTTAGTATACGATGAAGTCTCCTCATCCGGAAGATTCTGCACATCGGGCATTAATCCGCTTACATTAAATAAGACAGATTCTATTACCAGCCTGAAATCTTCTTTTATCTTTAACGATTCAAAAAAATTAATATCCGCGGCTTGAGCCAAAGATCTCATTATTTCTTTATTTTTCGAATATCCTAATGCTTCAAAAACATATTCATAAATAAGCTGCTGCCATATTACAAGGTTGCTGAAATCCTTTTGTGTATAAGTTCTGTTATAAAATTTTTCATCAAGCTCGTACTTAACAATAGGCTCTTTTAAATTTAACTCTTTAAGATAAATTAACTCTTTCAACCTCTCCAGCATTTTCTCGGATTTGCTTTTAAACCTTTTAAGTCCCAGGTCGAATACAAAATTTAATTTTTCTTTTTCACTAACTTCCTGATTGATTATTTGGCACGGCATTTTATTGATTCTGTTTTTCCGTTCCGAAAGGATAGCCCTTTGCAGTGTAGTACTTAAATCACTTTTAATAAAAGATTTAAGTGAGATGGATTGGACTTTTCTACCGTCTGACGTATATACGTATCCTCTATTTGAATC
Organism: uncultured Ignavibacteriaceae bacterium; assembly: GCA_964498065.1. GTDB lineage: Bacteria > Bacteroidota > Ignavibacteria > Ignavibacteriales > Ignavibacteriaceae > FEN-1297. The sequence goes on along the minus strand of CAZCFZ010000017.1, from coordinate 53,024 downwards.
GTTATTCATTGTTGCATGAAGAACAACAGAGTTATATTTTTTATTTATGTTGTGCCCGTGAGATTTCCAATCCGTAAAAAAGCTGTCTATTTCAATGTCCCCTAAATAAGTAATATTTCCTATTTTAATCCTTGCATTCTTAAAGTCAGGTCCTCCTATTTCTTTGTTTTCTATACCCACATCAATTACTCTTATTTGCTGGCCATCATTAGTTTTTAAATCTTTAACAAACTTTTGTTCTTTCCAAATTTCATATAGAAATTTCTCATGTATTTTCGAATTATTTTTCATCTTTCTGCCTTTTCTTCCCCACTATTTTTACTGTAATAAATAGATGAAGATTTTCTTTCTCCCGGCTTATAAAAATGCGCTATTTGATTTTTCTCGCCTTCTAATTTTATATTTTGAAGTAAATATCGATTTGATTTTGTTTTTTGAATATTTTTTTTTCGGTTAAGTTTTAAGTAAGGCGCGTCTTTGTCGATTTTTATCTTAGAGGAATTGAAAATATCCCGGGGAAAAACTGATTGAATTTGATCAACTTTTTTCCCGATTTGTTCCTCCGGGGGTTCTTTTATTTCGTACTGAGACATTAAGTTATTCCCTTTTCTACAAATTTCATAAT
>CAZCFZ010000017.1:0-52299 GCA_964498065.1 uncultured Ignavibacteriaceae bacterium | reverse complement strand
CCAAATACAATACCGCAATTATTATTTTTATTCCAAGATTTTACTTTTTCTATTACCTGCTGAAAAAGAAACTTGCCGTTCTGCAATTTTAATTTTTCAAAATCTTCAGCACTAGGATTTGAAGTTAAAGCTAATATAAATACTAGTTTGTCAGTATTCGTAAGGAACGGCAAAATAGAGTCTTCGCCCAAATAAGGGTTAACAGTAATTGAGTCAAAGCTTAACTTATCAAATACAGCTTTAGCATACATCGCCGATGTATTACCTATGTCTCCCCTTTTTGCATCTGCGATAATTAAAATATCTTTAGGGATTAATGAAATCGTTTTTTCCAATGTCAACAATCCTTCGTAACCGTTTCTCTCATAAAAAGCAAAATTTAATTTGAATGCGGCAGCATGATTAACTGTCGATTCGATTATTGACTTATTAAATTCAAAAATCGGATCGGCCATTTTTTTTAAATGTGAAGGAATTTTGTCAATATCGGAATCCAATCCGACACAAATAAATTTACCTTCCTTATTTTTATTTCTTAATTTTTCCAGTGCTTTCATAAAACGATTATAATTATAATAGTTTAAAATTTGTTTATTCTAATTTCTAAGTTTAAGTATATTCCTTCCTGGTTCTATATATATTTGCAGCAATTCCAAGCATTAAAATATCCGCTAATAATGAGCTTCCGCCGTAACTTACAAACGGTAAAGGGATTCCTATAACCGGCATAATACCAACCACCATACCTATGTTGACAAATAAATGCACAAAGTAAATCGCTAAAATTCCTACCAATGTTAAGCTTAAAAATTCGTCTTTTGCGGTATTTGCAAGTTTAAGTATTCTAATAAACAGGTAAAGAAATATAATCAAAGTTATAATTGTGCCGATAAATCCGAATTCTTCACCTATAACACAATAAATAAAATCCGTCCATTGTTCGGGAATAAACTGCAGCTGTGTTTGGCTACCGGCTAAAAATCCTTTTCCCCAAAAACCCCCCGATCCTATTGCTACTTTTGCCTGAATGGCATTATAACCTGCACCTAAAGGATCGGCCGATGGATTAATAAACGATCTTATTCTTGTTTGTTGATGGGGGCTAAGAGCTTTATATACATAATTAGTAAAAAATCCCGCCCCTAAATTTAAAGCAAAAATTGATGCACTGAAAAATAAATCCTTTTTAAAAATAATTAGGAATATAAAAACTACAACTAAACTTCCGATTAAATAATAAATACCGAATAAAGAAGCAATTGCAACGGTTCCCGGTGAAAGGACCACAAACAATCCGAAAAGACTAATACCTTTCCAAAACAACAATGCAAGAATTAATCCTATAAAAACAAAAGAGGTGCCTAGATCAGGCTCCAGCATTATTAAGATTATTGGTATAAATCCTATTAATAAAGCAAATAATATATCTTTAAAAGTTTCTATATCGGTATTTTTCCTGCTTAAAAAAGAAGCTAAAGCCAGGACTGTTCCAATCTTAGCAAATTCAGAAGGCTGAAATCCTAAACCTTCTATACCAAGCCAGCTCTTAGCACCGGATACTCTTTTACCAATTAACAAAACAACTATCAGCATTAAAATGGAAATTAAATATGACGGTACCGCCAGTGATTTAAATGAATGAGTGGGAATAGAATAAGTTATAAAAAAAATTATGAATGCACTCAAACCCCATATCAACTGTTTATGAAAATTACCGCTTGCATGCGGATTATTTAAAGTAGAACTATATATAGCAGCTAATCCTATACAAAATAATAGCAAAGCGGGAATTGCCAATCCCATGTCGAATTTATCATTGAGTTTATAATCAATTCTCAACTGCAGCCCCAATAATTTTTGTATTTAAATTAGGAATGGACTTTTTATCATCATTTTTAAGTTTATCTTTTTCCAGATATGCATCTATCATTTTTTTTGCGACCGGAGCTGCATATGTTGCGCCGAATCCTACATTTTCAATAAAAACCGCTACGGCAATTTTAGGATTATGATATGGGGCAAAGCCAATGAATAAAGCATGATTTTTCCCGTGAGGATTTTGAGCAGTACCGGTTTTACCGGCAATTAAAATATCTTTTGAACGAATATTCGTAGCGGTTCCCGAACCGTTTACAACTAAAAACATTCCTTCTTTTACAATATTAAAAACACTTGAATCAATACCTAAATCAATTTTCTTATAACTAAAAGGGACCAGCTTTCTGGTTTTATTTGTTATATACCCTCTTACCAAATGCGGTGTATATGTAACACCATCGTTAGCAATTAATGAAACATATTGTGCTAGCTGAAGAGGGGTAACACTTACTTCTCCCTGTCCTATACCCAAGCTGGCCATTATGCTTTTAGGCCAATCGGGGCCGTATCTTTTTACATAATAACTTGGCGTAGGAATAAATCCCGGAACTTCATCATCTATATCGATACCCGTATCATGTCCGAAACCAAATCTGCTTGCATATTCATCCCATCTTTTCATTCCGATTTTATAAATTAAGTTATAAAAGAAAACATTGCATGAATGTTCTATAGCATGAATAACATTTAAAGTACCGTGTACCGCATCGCATTTAAAATATCTTCCGTAAAATTCCTGCCCTCCACGGCAAGTAAAGGTTGTTGAAGTTGTAATTACTCCCGAGTTGAGAGCGGCTACGGCTTCCATAATTTTAAAAGTAGAACCGGGGGGATTAGCCGCCATCGTTGCTCTATTAAAAAAAGGTTTTTCAGGATCATCATATAACTTCTGTAAATATTCTCTGGAAGTAACATATGCAAATTTACTGAGATCATAATCAGGCGCGCTGGCTAAAGCCAAAATTTCTCCGGTTTTGGGTTCAATTGCAACTGCAGCCCCGCGTCTTCCCTTAAGAGCTTCCTCGGCAGCTTTTTGAACATCGGTGTCTATAGTCAGTAAAAGATCATTACCTTTTACAGACGGTATATCCGCAGCACCGTTTTTATACTTACCTATTTCTTTTCTTCTTGAATCAACAAGAACATAGTCATAACCTTTTTTCCCCCTAAGTATTTTTTCGTATGCCTTTTCAATACCGCTGTACCCGATATAATCACCAGGTTTATAATAATTCTTATATTTCTCTAATAATTTAGGAGTGATTTCTTTTGTGTAACCGAACATATGAGATCCGCGAATTCCGGCGGGATAGCCTCTCTGCATTTCCACTATGTAATCAACGCCGGGTAAGTGCTCGGAATTTTCTTCCAGCCACGAAACTACTTTAAAATCAATTCCCCGCTTTATACGAACCGGTATAAATTTCGAATAAATTCTATTTTCAGAAAGAATTTTATTTATGTAACCCGGTTTTTCTCCGATTTCTGCCTCAATAATTCTGTTAAGTGAAGTATCATATTCGGCAGGAACTATTCTTAATGTATAGGCCGGTATATTATCTACAACAACATTCATATTCCGATCATAGAAAACTCCTCTAAGAGGTGTTTCCTCAATAGTTTTTATACTATTGCTGGCAGCTTTTTCACTATAATCAGTATTTTCGATTATTTGCATCTGAAAAAGGCGAAATCCCAAAACTGCAAAACTACCTACTAAAATAAAATAAATTATCGATTTCCTTTTGAGAGATGCAAAATTACCTGCTCTCAACTAATACTCCTCTTGGGATAAAATATAACAACAAAGGCACTTATAACAGCAGTATAAATTCCCGGCAGCATGCCTTCATTAAAAAATAAGAGTATAAAATTTGTATTTAGATCTATATTTGTAAAAAAAGCACCTATTATTAAGTCAATTACGGAACATAATAGAACAATTAATAAAAAAGGATAAGACTTTAAATAATTATCAACTTTATTTTCATTTGAAAAATAACCGGCAATAAAGCCTGCTAAAGTCTTAGCAAGCATTGTACTTCCAAGTAAAGTACCGGTTATTAAGTCAAAAAGAAAACCATAAATGAATCCTAAAACAGTTCCATACATTTGTCCGTACTTCATTGCATAGAAGACCAGAAGGATCATTATTAAATCCGGCGTAATTCCATTTATAGCAATTAATGGTACTAAAGTGGTTTGCAGAATTAGCAAAGGAAAAAATAAAATAATTGATAAAATATAGTGTGAACGCATTTATTTATGATTATAAAAGTTTAACTCTAGGCCCTTAATTTCTTTATTTTCCACTATTCCCAGAACAAAGACGTGTTCCATACGTATAAAATCGACAAAAGGTTTTACCTTAACCTCGTTGAATATCCCGGTTTCTACTTTGCTCAAACCTATCACTACACCTACCGGCAAAGGCACTGCAACTATTGTACTTAAATCAGATGTTATAATTCTGTCTCCCGGTTCCACATCATAGGTTTTAGGTACGTCAATTATAACAAGATTATTTCCATTCCACTTCATAATTCCGTCAATCCTGCTTCTTTCATCTTTTACCGTAAGCTTCAGTTCAATATTCTTTAAAGTTTTTACAATTGAAAAATCATTTGATGTTGTAGCAACTATACCGACTAATCCGAAATCATTAATTACCGGCATTCCGGCTTTAACTCCGTTCTTAGTCCCAATATTTATTGTTACGGTATTTTGATATTTTGAAAGAGATTTTGAAATTATAGTTGCAGGTATCAGCGGATATTTGGTCGTATCTTTCATACCCAATAAATTCTTAAGCTCAGAATTCTCTATACCATATTTCCTTAACTCGCTTACTTTAAGCATTAGTTCGGCATTCAATTTCCGAAGACTTTCATTCTCACTTTTCACGTTTGAAATATTGATTACATCGGAAATGACGGAAGTAAAAGCAGCAAAGGTTCCGAATGCCAAAGCCTTAACTTTTTTTACAGCCGGTTTTTGATTTAATGATATTGTGATAAGACTTATAATTAAAAGTGCGACGAGAACGATATATTCTTTAAAATTTTCCCAAATACTTCCGAAGATTCGAATCATTAATATCTTCTATTACGAATTAAAACTTTTGAAAAGTGATTTAAATTCTCTATAACCTTACCAGCGCCTCTTACAACTGCAGTTAGAGGGTCCTCAGCCACATGAACCGGTAAGTTAGTTTCCATTCTAATTCTTTCATCCAATCCTTTTAATAGAGCACCTCCGCCGGTAATCATTACTCCTCTATCCAAAATATCCGCTGAGAGTTCCGGCGGTGTTCTTTCCAGCGATTGTCTTACAGCATCGACAATTTGAACTATCGCTTCATTTAATGCCTCCCTTATTTCTACCGAACTTACCTCCGTAGTTTTTGGAATACCTCCGACAAGATCTCTTCCCTTTACTTGAATTGTAATTTCTTCCTTAAGCGGCACTGCAGAACCAACCTCGCATTTTATAGCTTCTGCAGTTCTTTCACCAATAAGAATGTTGTGGTTCTTTTTAAAATACTGCATTATCGCATAATTCATTTCGTCGCCTGCAATACGTATAGACTCTTCATTGACTATACCTGAAAGAGCTATTACGGCTATTTCGGTTGTTCCGCCGCCTATATCAATAATCATACTGCCAACCGCAGCTTCCACGTCTATTCCAATTCCAATAGCTGCAGACATCGGTTCTGCTATTAAGTGAACTTCTTTTGCTCCGGCATGTTCGGCACTATCCCGTACTGCTCTTTTTTCAACCTCTGTAACACCACTGGGTACAGCTACAACTATTCTCCGGCTGGATAAAGCGCCGGCTCTAACCTTCTTAATAAAAGCACGAATCATACCTTCGGCAATTTCAAAATCTGCAATAACTCCGTCGCGCATCGGGCGGGTTACTCTAATTTCCTTATGTTCTCTGCCCTGCATTTCTTTGGCTTTATTGCCAAGTGCAATTATTCGTTTGGTATTCCTATCGAAGGCAACGATAGAAGGTTCATTAAGAACTATGCCTTTTCCTTTAACGTAAATTAAAGTATTGGCTGTTCCCAAGTCGATGGCAATATCTGCCGAAAAAAAGTCGAATAAGCCCATAAGCCCTCTTAGTGTTTAAAATGTCTTATACCGGTAAAAACCATTGATATATTATTTAAATTAGCAGCTTCTATTACTTCGGGATCTCTTACCGATCCGCCCGGCTGAATTACAGAACTAGCACCGTACTTAATAATTTCCTGCAATGTATCCGGAAAGGGGAAAAATGCATCGGAAGCTGCAACACTGCCTTTTAGATCCAAACCATGCTCTTGAGATTTTAAAAATGCAATTTTAGCCGAATCAAGCCTCGACATTTGTCCGGCACCTACGCCTAATGTAGCTTTGTCCTTAACAAAAACTATAGCGTTCGATTTTGTATGCTTGCAGACCTTCCATGCAAATTTCAAATCATCTAATTCTTCAATTGAAGGTTTTTTCACCGTTGCAACTTTTAATTCATTTTCATTAAGTGTTTCGCGGTCTGCATCCTGAACAATTACTCCGCCGGGTATATTCTTAAATGTAATTTTACTATCACTAATTGGTTTTACCTGCTTTAATAAACGTCTATTCTTTTTCTTAACTAAAATATTTTTAGCTTCTTCCGTATAATCCGGAGCGCAGATTATTTCTAAAAATATCTCATTTAATTTTTCAGCTACATTTTCATCAACCGTTGTTGTAAAGGCAACTATTCCTCCGAATGAAGAAACCGGATCACATTTTAAAGCCCTTGTATAGGCGTCCAGAGAATCCTTTCCCATTGCAGCACCGGCTGCATTCTGGTGCTTTATAATTGCACAAGAACCCGTACCAAGATCTTCCACTAATTCTATAGCTGCAATTAAATCCAAAATGTTATTATAAGATAATTCTTTTCCGTGAAATACTTCAAAATAATCTTTAAAATTTCCGTATAACGCAGCTTTTTGATGCGGGTTTTCTCCGTAACGTAATACTTTTTCTTTAGGATAATTGATCCTTATATGAGTTGGCTCATAATTAAATTTACTTTCGAGAAAATTCGAAATGTAAGTATCGTAGTCTGCCGTATGAGAAAAAGCAGCTACAGCAAGTTGCATCCTTGTATCTTCGCTAACCTGTCCTTTGTTTAATTCCTCTAAAAAACGATCATATTGAGAGGGGTCTGTTAAAACGGAAACATAGTTATAATTTTTTGCCCCAGCCCGTATAAGACTCGGACCGCCAATATCAATATTTTCGATTATGGTATTTAGATCTGATTTCGGACTTTCCGCAACTTTCTTAAACGGGTACAGATTAACGCAAACTATATCTATGACCGGTATATTATTTTTTTCGGCTTCATTTTTATCTTCAGTATTTTCACGCCTGAAAAGGATTCCTCCGAAAATTTTAGGATGCAAAGTTTTTACTCTACCGTCAAATATTTCAGGGAAACCTGTTAACGAACTAATTTCTTCAACTTTTATTCCCGCATTGCTTATCGTTTTTGCAGTATTACCTGTTGCTATTATTTTATAACCATACTTAGTTAATGCTTCCGCAAGTTCAACTATATTTGATTTATCCGATACACTAATTAATGCTAATTTATCCACTATATTTTCCAATCTATTTATTAATTAAGAATAAGTACACGGCCGTCGATAATTTTTATTTTACCTTCCGCCATTTTTCCAACAACATAAGGCAGCAGTTGATGTTCAATTTCCAAAACTCTCTCGGCAATTTCTTCAGGCGATTTAACATCTGAAATATCCACGCATTTCTGTGCAATTATTTTACCGGTATCATAAGTTAAATCTACAAAATGAATTGTTGCACCCGAGACTTTGGCAGATGATTCATAAACTGCCTTATGAACATTTAATCCGTACATACCTTTACCGCCAAAAGACGGTAATAAAGCAGGATGAATATTTATAATTTTATTATGAAATTCAGATATTACATCTTCAGGAATGAGTTTTAAAAAACCCGCAAGAACAATTAACTCTATTCCATTGTCTATTAAAAATTTAGTAAGGGCCCCATAGCTGATAGATCCTTCATCATTACCCAGGTTTAATGTCTTTATATTATGATCTTTAGCTAAACTAAAAGCAGCACAATTTTTTTTATCGCTAAATACAACATTTATATCATATTTGCCAAATTTTATTTGCGCATCTATTAATGCTTTAAGATTTGAACCTCGTCCCGAAACAAATACAGCTACCTTCACATTATATCAATTTTTAAATTAATTTTAAATAATTAAACCGTAAAATAAAAAAAGTATGATTACTAATCTATTTATAAATTTTGACTATTCGCTAGAGGACAAGGCAAAAAGCAAATTCTTTAATTTCTTTTGGTAATCATAGTCCGAAAAGCTTTTGGCTTCATCTAAAAAACTTTTAACTGCCGCGGTATTTCCCATTTTTTTATTATCTCTTGCCGCATAGTAGCAGGCGAATGGCTTAATCCATTTTTCTTCATTAATATTCAATAACTTCGAAGTTAAAGCATAATTCAAAGATTCATTGTAATTACCCAAATAATAATTGGCTTCACTTAGATAAAGATAAACTTCAGCCTTAAGTTCATCGGTGTTTATTTTTTCCAGCAATGAAGATAAAGAATCAACAGCTATTTTGTATTTTCCGCTGTCGATATAATTTTTAGCCTTAATTAAACTTATTTCTATTTTGGTTAATGGCCGTTTAAAATATACTTCACCTTTCCGTTTTGCAAAAATGTCATCTTCAATATCCATATTGCCTTTGTCCGTCATTCCAAAATATTTTTTAGCATCAACTCTGTCTCCCGTAACTTCAAAGCAAACAGCCAGCCTATAATATGCAATACCTTCATAATCATTATCTGTAGTTGTATTTAAGAAATTTTCATAATAAACCTTTGCAGAATCAAACATATTCTTTTTGTAGAATACGTCGCCCATCAGAAACCGCGAGAAAGAAAATATCTGTTTGAAGGTAGTATCAGGGCGATTTAAAATTTTCACCAAAATTTTTTGAGCCTCGTTAAGCCTTCTCATTTTGATATTTAAGACTGCAAAAGAATAATTGAAAAGTATATTATTAGGGTACTTGGAAATTAAATTTTTTAAATAGCGGGCAGAAGCCGTATAGTCATCCGAAAACTCGGATAATATTTGCGACAGATAATATTCGGCTTCTACTTTTGAAATATTTCCTTCTCTCGCAGCTTTTTCTATATACTCCAACCCGGTTTTTTTATCACCATGAATACCGGCAAGATTTAATGCCCAGCGGAATGCGTTTGGAATTTGGCCAACCGCAAAATTATATAACCCTAATCCCAGATAGGCATCATAGTATGTTGAGTCCAATTCCAAGGTTCTACTTAAATAAGATTCTGATTTTTTGCTTGCCCAAACCGCATCCAGAAATTTTTCGGATTTTGAAAATGCAATTGCTCTGTAGCTATAGTCAGAACCTAAAATATACAATATGTTAACATTGTCAGGATCTTTATTCAAAATAACCCGCGCTTTTTCTATTGCAGTATCTGAATATAATACAAAAGTTTTATAATCATTCTCGTCCTGATTACTCAAATAATACCACAGGTAAATACTTGCTCTAAAATGGTAACCGCGAGGATCATTCGGATAATTATCTATAAGACTCTGAAAAATATTATCCGATTTTACCCATTCAAAATTATATCCGTACGCTAAACCTTTTTTAACAGCTCTTGAAATAGCCGGCTGAGCATTAATAGGGACCGATTCGTAAATTAAAAATACGAATATTAAAGGGATGAATATTTTATTCAGATTATAAAAAACTTTAAACATTTTTTTAATATTATGAGTAATACCGAGTTCTATATTAAAAAGCAGATGGAATTATTCAATTTTAGAGTTATATTTTTTTCCCTTCGGCATAATCCAAAGAAGCTTTTACAAACTCTCTAAATAAGGGATGGGATTTGGTAGCTCTGGATTTTAATTCCGGATGAAACTGGCAGCCCAAAAACCACGGGTGATTAGGTAATTCTATTATTTCAACCAGCTCTCTGTCTGGTGATAACCCGCTTAAAACCATCCCGTGGTCCGTTAAAATCGATCTAAACTTATTATTCACTTCGTATCTATGCCTGTGGCGCTCCGAAGTCTGATCGTTTTTATATGCTTTTTGCGCATTCGTATTAGCATGTAAAATACATGGGTAAGCACCCAGCCTCATTGTTGCGCCCATATTTTTTATATTTTTTTGATCGGGCATTAAATCTATAACACTATATTTATTTTTCTTAAATTCAGAGCTATGTGCTTTGGGCAATTTGCAAACATCCCGGGCAAATTCTATAACGGCACACTGCATTCCGAGACAAATACCGAGAAACGGTATATTATTTTCACGAGCATATTGAACGGCTTTAATTTTACCTTCGATTCCTCTTTCACCGAATCCGCCTGGTACTAAAATTCCATGGACACCATCCAATAATTTGAAGGCATTTTCTGTCTCGAAAAGTTCCGCGCTTATAGTTCTTACTTTCACTTTTGCGTTATTCTCGGCACCTGCATGCACAAAAGATTCCATAATACTTTTGTAAGCGTCCATGTGTTCAACATATTTACCGCATAAAGCAATTTCAACAGTTTTATTAGGGCTTTTAATTCGAGTAACTAAATTATCCCAATCATCCAATTTAATTTTTTTATCAGGCAGATGAAGTTTTTTGATAACAAGCTGATCCAACTTCTCTTTATTTAAAACGAGAGGAACTTCGTAAATGGAGGAACAGTCATAAGCTGAAATTACTGCTTTGGAATCAACATTACAGAATAATGCTATTTTATCTCTTATATCTTTAGTTAATTTCTTTTCAGATCTGCAAATTAATACATCAGGCTGAATGCCAAGTCCTAAAAGATTTTTAACACTATGTTGGGTTGGCTTGGTTTTTACTTCACCTGCAGAGGCAATATAAGGTACTAATGTTACATGAATGTTCATTGTATTCTTTTTGCCGAACTGAAGCATTAACTGTCTCATAGCTTCCATAAAAGGCAGACTTTCTATGTCGCCTACCGTGCCGCCAATCTCACTGATAATAACGTCATACTCGCCGAGTTCACTTAGCTTAGTCATTCTTTGCTTTATTTCATCCGTAATATGCGGTATTACCTGCACAGTTGCACCTAAGAAATCCCCCCTTCTCTCTTTATTAATAACTTCATTATAAACAAGACCGGTTGTAGTATTATTCGCTTTAGACATATTAACATCAAGAAAGCGCTCATAATGACCTAAGTCTAAATCGGTTTCAGCACCGTCGTCAGTAACATATACTTCGCCATGTTGGAATGGATTCATAGTGCCCGGATCTACGTTTATATAAGGATCAAATTTTTGAATTGTTACTTTAAAACCGCGTTGTTTAAGAAGGAGACCTAGGGAGGAGGCAGTGATTCCTTTTCCTAAAGAGGATACGACACCGCCTGTTACAAAGATAAATTTAACTTTATTTCTGGAGGCCATATTTTCCGTTTTTGTTTTTCAAATATAGAATTTCTCATCACGAATATCAATTTTGTTTTAATTAAAACTTAAAGAAATATCAGTTTTTATTAAAAATGTCCCCTTTATTACCATAGTTTGATATATTTTATTGAAGTGCCAAAATTACTTGTTTTTATAAATGAATTCAATAAAATGACCGGTAGAAAAAATTAGCTTTGTGATTTACAATAATCTTTTATTCATTTTGGAATTTCAAAAGTCCGGGAAAGCATAATTTCATCATTTAACAACAATCAGATTAAAATTCACTTCAGGTAAGTACGATAATTTTGCATATTGATAATATTATTAATAATCCTTTTATAATTGCTCACATAAATTCCTAAATTAACCTTTATTTTTTCATTTTTGTAAGTTAAATTTCATTAAAAACGCATATTGAGTTTAAGTGAAACAAATTACTAAATAGACAAACTTTATCTAAGAATTTGAGAAAGTATAAGTTTAATTTTCTGAATAAATAACTACCCTATTATAATCTCTTAAATTATAAAAATTATAATTAAATTTGTTTCGTTTTATTACAATGATTAGTTAAAATATTCATTAAACCTATTAGAATGTATTTGGTCTAACTATTATATCAAATAATTAACAAGAAGATATATTTATTCTGAGAATAGTAATCGAATTTTGAAGATAATTAATTATTTATTCACTGAGATTTAAAGTTGAAAAATTATATAAGAGTATTTTTTTTAATATTGGCTATACTGCTGTCGGGCATTCAAATCAAAGCTCAAAGCAGGGATTCAAGTCTTGCATTCAAAAAAAATCGTCCGAATGATACTCCTTTTTTTTACTATCACCCGGATTTATCTTATCAGCTTTGGCAGCATTTCAATTTAATTAAAAAAGCAAATGAAGGTAATGCCTTAGCACAACATGAGCTTGGATTAAGATATATTTCGGGACAGGGATTTCCCGCCGATACCGTTAAAGCTGCATATTGGATAGGAAAAGCCGCCAGACAAAATTTACCAGGTGCATGTTATAACTACGGAATTCTTTTGAATAACGGCTGGGGAATTAAATGGAATCCTTTTGAAGCGTTTGAATACTTTAACATAGCCGCGAATAATGATATGCCACAGGCCGAATATGTAATGGGGATTAGCTACATCGATAATTTATTGATTGAAAGAAATTGGAGCAAAGCATATTTCTGGATAAAAAAATCTGCGGAAAATGGTTTTAAACCGGCTGAAGAAACATTGAAGCAACTAAGAAAAAATATATCTTTATCAAATATCGATACTTCGGCTAATTCATCTTCAAAAACTAAAAACGACTCATCATCCAATTCCATAAATTACTCTTCTGGTAATACACTAAACACGGGTAACGGTTTAGTGTTTATTGATTTCAATACTGTCAACGATACGGTAGGCGATATTTCAAACAAAACTATTCTTAGAGATATTTTGCGTCCGGGCAATGACAGTTTGGCTAATGCAATGCATTTAAGTGAAAAAGAAGATACTACTTTGGTGTTCGATTCAACGAGTATGAAAAAATTAGTAGAATTTGCTAATGCCGGCAGCCCTGAAGCGTTAACATTGCTGGGACGATTATATGAACTTGGAATTCATTTTCCGAAAGACTTAATAAAAGCCGCTGAATTATATATAAGGGCAATTAAATTAGATTCTCCAAGATCACCCGTATTATTATGGAAGATGACAAAAGATAATAACTTTTTTGAAATTTTAAAAAACCGGACTGATAAAAAAGATCCTAAAGCAATGTTTGTATGGTACGGACTCTTTACACTTGGATATAATGTACAAATAGTTGAAAGTGATGCTTTAAAACTTCTTAAAAATTCGGCAGCACTTAATTTTATACCTTCATTAAACGAACTGGGACTGGATTATTATACCGGGAAGTTTGTGAAAAAAAGCAAGTCTAATGCAATATCAATTTGGCAGGCAGCTGTAAATTTAGGAAGCAGTGAGGCTAAACTTAGAATTGCGATTGCAAATATTAATAATCATGAAAGTTCTAATAATTTTAATAATTCTTTTTCCGAAATTGAAAAATCAATGGATGAAGGTTCCGTTCTTGCTCAAGCTACTTTGGCATATTGTTATCAAAACGGAATCGGTACTGAATTGAGTATTCCCCAGGCGGTTAAATTTTATAGATTAGCCGCTGAGCGCGGCAGCCAGTTTGCATTTAATCAATTAAAGGGATTATACAATTCGATCCGGCCAGATAACCCGGAATTTCGAATGAATTAAAATTATTTATTATTAATATTTCAAGTATTAGAAGTTTTTAATTCCGAGTTTAAACAATTATTCAGCATACTCGCTTATTACAGCTTTCTCCTTCTTAAAATTGGGGACATGAACGCCTTGAAGTAAAATTAATCCAACTATAAAAAATAAACCTATGGCAAGTGCTGCAATCCTTTGATTCGAAAGGTCGGAAATAATTCCGTAAAATAAAGGGCCGACTACTGCAGAAGATTTTCCAAACAAACCATCGTAAAAGCCGAAGAATTCTGCTTCTCTTTCCTTAGGTGTTAACAACGCCATTAAACTTCGGCTGCATGATTGAGAAGATCCGATAGAAAGTCCGGCTGAAAGTCCTACTAGATAAAACTGAAAAACAGTTTGTACAAAGAAGGCGCCTATTATAACGCCAATCCAAATTACCAGAGTAATGGTGATGGTTTTCTTGGGACCAATGTGATCGGATATTATTCCAAAAACAAAAGATCCCAAAACTGCCGTGCTCTGAACTATTACAAAAAAATAAATTACCTGATCGTCGGTCATTTTTAGAATGGTTGAAGCAAAAATTGAAGCAAAAGCTATTATTGTTATGATTGCATCATTATATAAAAAAAAAGCAAGTAAAAATCTTGAGATCGAAGGATATTTTTTATGAACAAATAAAGCTTTCATCGTTTCACTGCTTTTTTTCATCCCTGCACGGACATAATTCTTTTTAATTTGGGTGGTTAATTTTGGTTCGCTGACAAATAGAAATAAAGGAATTGAAAAGAACATGAAAAACACAGCAGCAACTACAAAAGATAATCTAATGTAAAAATAATAATGCACTGAAGTTTCCGGCGGCAGCATAACCATAATAATCAATAATACCGCTAACGCACCGACATACCCCATAGCAAATCCGTAGCCTGAAACTCTACCAAAATTTTTTTTATCCGTTAAATAAGGAAGAAAAGCATCATAAAATACCAGGCCCGCTTCGAAACCTATATTTGCGATTATAAAAAGCACAAGGCCTATTATTACATCCCCTTTTTGGACATAAAACATAAGAGCAGTACAAATAACAGAAACAAGCGTAAAAATTAATAAAAATCTTTTCCTATTTCTCGAAACATCCGAAATAGCGCCTAAGGGAGGACTTAACATTGCGGCTATTATCATTGAAATGCTTACGGCCAAACCCCAAAGCCACTTTTTTCCGCCTGCTACATAATTTGAAAAATATTTTGAATATATAACGGTTACAATGATTACGGAAAAAGCGGTATTTGCAAAATCAAACAGCGTCCAGAAAAAAATTTTGCTTTTTGATTTCATCGAATTATTTCTTTGCGGGTGGTTTGGAAATGCTTTCTTCTATTAAACCCCTTCCGGATTTAGTTAATTTACCGGATCCCTTTAACTCCGAAAGAATTGCATCGAGAATTCCATTTATAAATTTGCCGCTGCCGGCAGTACTATAAATTTTTGCAATTTCAATTGCTTCATTTATCGAAACTTTAGGAGGAATATCCGGGAAATATAGAATTTCACATATTCCCATTCTAAGTAGAATTTTGTCTATCAATGCAATCCTATTCATTTCCCAATTGGCTACTCGTTCTTTAATTTTTTTATCCAATTCATCTTTATGCGCCAGTACTCTATGGACAAGATTATCGGCAAAATCCCTATCAACCTTTTCCGAAACTTCCGAAAGCATTCCGTTTATTAAAGTATCAAGAGATTCTTTATTCATAGTATAAGCGTACAATATTTGCAGTACTTTTTCGCGGACTAATCGCCTTTTAAAGACAGTGGACATATCCTTTACACATCAATAAATTAAAAATATCAATAAAAATATTTATGTTCTTCGTTTCTTGAAAAATATAACATAAATTACTTAAAAAGTAATAAAAATCCATAAAAATTACATTATCAAAATAAGGAGGGCTGATACAAACTACAAACTAAAACCGTATCGGAATATTGAATAAAGATTATTTTTCACAAAACTATTTCCCCCGAGACCAAAATCTTCATTATAAAGCGAAAAACCAGAAAACCGTTAAAGCTATACTCTCCTTTATTTTATAGTAAAGTTCATCTTGAAAACTTAATTTTAAATCTGAAGGAGCTACTTCAGCATTGATATTGTAAAACCTGCACATCTCTTCTACTCTTGCAAGATGGTACCCGTCTGATACAATTATTACATTACCGACATCTTTCTTTGTCATAATTTGTTCTTTAATAAATTCAATCTGTCCCGAAGTCGAAACTGTTTTTTTCTCCAGCCAAACATTTATCGGATTAACATCCAAAAATTTTATATAATCGAAAGCTACTTCTGCTTCGCTTAACTCACCCGGTGCATTACTGCCGGTTAATTGAATCTTGTTTACTATTCCTTTTTTATAAAGTTCAACAGCTTTATCAACCCTTGCAGCTAAGCTGGGACTCGGTGCATTATATGACCAGACTGCGGCACCTAATACTACGGCTACATTAATAGAATTCTTAGACACGTTATATCTCTTATTATCTTCCTTCTTCAAATTTATATATACAAATGAGAATGCAAGTAATAAAAATAATAATACTATGGAATTCAGCACTCCCCTAAGCATTATTAAATCTTTTACGCCAAAAGAGACCATCCATAAAGTCATCATAAAAACAAATTGCATAAATTGGAAAAGAACAAACATTAGACCTTTAAAAATTTCATTTAATGGGTGATCTAATAAATAAATATTGGGCAAAGGTAATTTAATTTTTGTACTTAAAAAGGCGAATAAAAGCAATAATGTTATCACTATAGTATTTGCAATAACATATAAACTGTTATAATTCGATTCTTTTTTAATAGTATAAATTAAAAGTCCTAAAATGGTTAGAAGAGTAAAAGCAAGATTAAATAAATTCCCGATAAAAAATATATAAAAATTAGTAAATGGAAGGCCTTGATTTTTATATTTAATAAAATACAAGAAAAGTAAATCCACGGCCAAAATAAAACTTGCAAAAATTGTTATCAGGAATCTGTTTCTTAAATGTAAAAATTTTAACCGCATACAATAAATATACCGACTTGTTTTTATACAATGAGCATGTTATTCTCATTTACAAATTAAATCGAATTTTAGGTAAGATAAAATAATAAAATTGGGAAACGAATGATTAATCGGGTATTGATTTAAATAAATATAGCTGATATAGAAATATCCGTAATTAATAAAAAAAACAGAGAATGAGTAATGATTAAAAGAATTATTTCGAGACTTATAACAAAAAATTATAAAATAGTATGCTTATAAAAAAAGCGCCCGATAGGCGCTTTAAAAATTCAATTACTTAATCTAAAAAATACAGGTACAGATACCTGGACATTAACAGGTTTACCTCTCTGCTTTCCTGGTTTAAATTTGGTTTCTTCAACAGCTTTTAAAGCGGCTTCATCACATCCTGCTCCTATGCCTTTCAATATTCTTGCTTTTGTAACATTGCCTTCTTTATCAACAAAAGCTAAGACATAAACTCTACCCTCAACTCCTGCTCTTTTTGCAATTTCGGGATAAACAATTTTACTTTGAATAGCTGCTATTCCCCCAATTGGCTCCGGCATATCTTCAACTGCAACAAAATAAGTGGGCTCTTCTGTTTTTTCTTCTTTGGCCGGCGGGGGCGGAGCGCTAACGTTTGCATTCACATCTAGTTCCGTAGAACTGATATTGACATCCTGCAAAACATCCTCTGAAGGAGCAGCAATAGGAATAGCAGGTTTTGGTGGCGGAGGAGGCCGGTTTTCCTGTCTTGTTTGCTGAATATCTTCAACCTTAAACAAATCCTGAGTTACCTGAGCAATCTCTTTTGTTTTTTCAAAATGAGGGAAGAATTTGAAAGCCAATATCAAAAGTGCTAAGGAAATAATTAAACTTATTTCAAAAATCCTCTGATATTTTGCTCTTAAATCTGCTTTTGGGTTTTTAATACGTGCCATTTTAGTGCCTTTCTAAATCAGCTATAAAAATCCTGAAAAGTTAAATTGAATCCCTTAAAAACTGAACCTTTACCTGCTTTTACTACGAAAACTCCTTGAGGTTCCCCGAATTAGGAATTTTATATATTTTACTTACATAAGTTAAAATATTTTTAACTCAATTTAAAAACTTTTTAAATATTTTTTATGTCTTACTGCTTTATTTTTTATTTGTACGATAAAAAATCAAACAAATGTTCCCCTTAGAAATTTTATTGCTTTGGGTAAATAATTAATTATATTGTTTGCCGTGTAACTGTATTCGGTAAATTCTTTCATAAGTAAGTCAGCAGCCAAGCTATGGACATAAACTCCGCAAATAATTGCTTTTTCAATATTTTTACTTTGAGAAATAAATCCCGCTAATACTCCTGTCAAAACATCACCAGTACCGAATTTTGCCATACCCGGATTTCCGGAAGTATTAATTAATGCCTCTCCTCCAGGAGTAAAAATAATTGTCGGAGCGCCTTTTAAAACCAAATAGGCGCCGGTTTTTTCAACAAACTCTTTCCCATATAAAATAATATCTTTTTTCAATTCCGATGTTTCAATTCCTATCAGGTTTGCAAATTCACCGTGATGGGGTGTAAGCACCATATTTTGCATATTTAAACTAAGATAGCGGTCTTCATTTAAGGCAAAAATTGCATCTGCATCAATGACAATTTTTTTATTCTTTTTATTTTTTATTATCTCTAATACAGCAGCTTGAGTTTTTTCATTTCGTCCCAATCCGGGTCCAATTGCCAGAACATCAGACCATTCAAGTCTTTTGCTAAATTCTTCAATATTATTTTCCGTAAGGATTCCCGAGGAATTATCATCATAAGGTTCCACAATAACTTCTAAAAGCTTTTTACTAACAAGTTTCCTAGCAGATTTCGGAAAACACAAAATTGAAGCGCCAGCTCCTGCTTTCAATGCTGAAAGTGATGTTAATACTGCAGCACCCGGCAATTTGTCCGAGCCGGCAATAACCAAAACCTTTCCGGCAGAATATTTATTCACATTTTTATTTTTAACCGGTAAGAAATTAAATGCATCTTCAGGTTCAATCAGATATTCTTTAGCATCATACTTATCAAAATAAGAATAGCTAACTCCTATATTGCCCTTTACTACTTCTCCGGTATATACGGTACCATCAGAAAAAAATAATCCCCGTTTATACTCGCCTAATGTAATGGTTAAATCGGCTTTAAATACACTGTCTCCAAAACCCTTATCTGCATCAAGTCCGGTAGGTAAATCAACAGCAACTTTATAAGCACGAATCTTATTTATATTTTCAACAATGGATTTATATGGCTCTCTAAGGCTTCCGTGTCCCCCGCTTCCCAGCATAGCATCAAAAATCACCTTACATTCTGCTATAAATCTTAAGTCCTTTATCGAGCTGTATTTTTTGATTGTTATATTTTCATTTTGTCCGGCTAAGTTTGAAAGTATCTTAAAATTTTCCGCACAGTCGGACGACATTTCCTTCTCTTCGCCGATATAAATAACATTCACTTTAAAATTATTATTTGCAAAATGCCTTGCAGCTGCAAACCCGTCGCCGCCGTTATTCCCCTTTCCGCAGACAAATCCTATCTTTTCAATTTTTTTTAAATTAATTATTCTTTCTCTTACAATTGAAAATATTTGCAGTGCGGCATTCTCCATTAATACCAATCCGGGAATTCCCAGGTCATTAATGGCATAAGTATCAACTTCTCTAACTTGATCAGTTGAAAATAATGGTATCATAATTACCTAATATTATACAAAAAAAATTTAGGAATGTGAATATTATTTAACAGAAAGTTATCTATCTCAAAAATGAAGTAATTAAACTGAGAATCGAACCGGGAGCAATTCCAATTACAATTACTAAAAGTACTGATATAACTACTGCTAATAACCCGGTATTGCTTTTTTCCAGTTCCAATTCCCCCTCAGCATTATTAAAATACATAAGAACAACTACTCTTAAATAGAAATAAACACTGATTACACTGGAAAGGACGCCGATTATTGCCAGCCAGGTAAGATGAGCTTTTATGGCAGCAATAAATACATAATATTTTCCGAAGAAACCTGCAAACGGCGGTATACCGGCAAGTGAAAACATAAAAATTGCCAATAGTGCCGCAAGGAAAGGACTTCGTGAAGATAATCCCGCATATGATTTTAAATCCAAATTCGAATCTTCTTTTCCTTCTATAAGAGCAACTATTCCGAACGCTCCTAAATTCATAAAAGTATAAACTGCCAAATAAAAAATTACGCCTGCAATTCCTTCTGAATTTCCGGCAGCAAGTCCAATAATCATATAGCCTGCATGAGCAATAGAAGAATAAGCTAACATTCGTTTAATATTAGTTTGAGAAATTGCAACAATACTTCCGTACAGCATTGAGAAGACAGCAATAACAGCTAAATAAGGTTCAAAAGCATTACCCGAACTTCCGCTGAATAAAACACCTAACGTCACTATTATCGCACTAAATGCTGCAGCTTTTCCTCCGGTTGAGAACAATCCGGCCACAACAGAAGCCGATCCTTCGTATACATCAGGGACCCACATGTGGAACGGGAAAGCAGCAATTTTAAAAGAGAATCCAATTAGAAAAAGCAATACACCTGCGTCGAATAAGAGGTCACCTTTAAGCGATACAAATCTTGATGCAATTAAATCGATTGAAGTAGTGTGCGCAGTACCGTATAATAAAGCTATTCCATAAACAATAAATCCGGTAGCGAAAGCACCAAGTAGAAAATATTTTAAAGCCGCTTCGTTAGCTTTTAATTTTCTCCTGTTTAATCCGGCTAAGGCATAAAAGCTGACGGACATTACTTCAAGGCCGAGAAATATCATAAAAAGATCTTTTGCACCGGCCATCAGCATCATACCTAGGACAGCACTTTGCAAAAGTATATAAAACTCTCCGTAATAAGCCCCGTACTTTTTAAGATAATCTATTGCAAGAAGCGATACAACAGCTGCACCAAATGTAAAGATGAAGAAGAAAATATAAACAATTCCACCGGTGGCCAGCATATTCTGCATTATAATAGATACGGAATCAACAGATAACAGCGAGTAAAAGCCGGCCGCTAAAAATACAATTATGGACACCCATGGCAGGATTACCTCACTCTTCTTAAAATACATTTCTATACAAAGTGAGATAAGTATTCCCGTACCTATAATTACTAATGGTAAAATATTATAAAATTCTTGAATGTTGTTCAGCATATTTACTCTATAAATAAAATGTCTTCGTCGGTTTTTTCAATTTTTAATTTATGTTCATCCTCTACATGGATAACAAGCTTTTGATGGTTGTTAAAGTTAAATAAGTCTTTGTCTTTATCAACCGCAATAATTTTTATTGATTCGTATTTAGTTACCGCATCTTTTAAATTTTTATATTGTTTAAAATAGATTTCCGTAAAATCATCAGTTTCATTTAATTCAATCTGTTTTGAATTACCGGAAAAATCCATAATAATATCGTCCTCTATAATAACCTTCAAAACATAACAATTAAACGGAAGTATTGCTCTATTACCGTAATATAATCCAATCAATCCTTTACTAAGTGCATCTGCAATAGTTTTCATTAATTAACCTCTCCCATTAAAAAACAAAAGCCAAATTATCGTAAAAATCGGCACTAAAATTATTATAGAATATTTTATCATGTATGTAAAAAAACTCGGCATTGTAATACCGGCCCTTTCGCTTATTGATTTCACCATAAAGTTAGGGCCATTTCCAATATATGTAATTGCACCAAAGAAAACCGATGAAACAGAAATTGCTCTCAAATAAATATCATCAACAGAAACAAAATGTTGAACATGCGCTTTAATCGTCACATCTAAGCTGTACTTTCCCATAGCAGCACTAAGAAAATTCATATAAGTCGGAGTATTATCCAGAACCGCCGATAAAGATCCCGTAGACCAATAAAATACTCCTGCATTAAGTTTATTGCCAAGAACCAATGCTTCATTTGCAATCAGTTGAAGTGCAGGGATCATTGTAGCAAAAATTCCAATGAACAAAAACGCAACTTCCTTAATCGGCTCAAAATCGAATTCATTATCCTTAAGAATTTCCGGATGAGCCATCTTGTATGAGAAATAAACAACAGCAAACATTATTATTTCTCTTATTCCGAACGGAAGCGGAGCTAAGCTAGGCACCCATGGTATAACAACCGGGTCGACAAAAACAGCAACTATTATTACAGCAAGAAAAATTAAATTCTTAACTCCTTTAAATTGGATCTTACCCGAATACTCAACCTCTTTTCCGGAATCTTTTTTATTATTCATATCAAATAGATAGAATACGAGTAAGATTAAAATCAATGCAGGGATCCAGATATACCAAACATTTTCAATAACCCAAAAGAACGGTACACCGCTAAGAAAGCCTAAAAACAGCGGAGGATCTCCTATTGGCGTTAATGCTCCTCCCACATTGCTTACAACAAAAATGAAAAAGATAATATGATATGGCGCTATTCTATCTTTGTTCATTTTTATAAAAGGCCTTATCAATAGCATTGAAGCGCCGGTTGTACCGATTATATTGGATATAACAGCCCCGAACAACAAAAATAGAACATTCAGCAGTGGAGTGGATTTCTTGTCCACTTTTATTAATATGCCTCCGGAGGCAACAAACAATGAACTCAATAGAGCGATAAATGAAATATATTCACTTAACGTATGAAGTACACTGTGATAATTGTTCAATAAAAAGATATAATAAACAATTACTATTGCACCCAGTACAACCGAAACTTTCGGATAATGGTTTTCCCAAAAGTGTTTATAGAATAAAGGACCGGTAGCAATCATCAATAACAACAATATGAAAGGGATTACCATAAACGGTGTCGGCAGAGAATGTTCCATTGCTTCGGAAGCTGAAACCGTATGAGTCAATGTATCAACAACAACATGATTATTACTAATCTCTGCTGCAGCTGCTTCAGTACTTAGAAAGAACAATCCGATAAATATTGTAAATAATATTAAATACCGTATTTTAAAATGCATATAATCATCCTACTTTATACCCAAATTATTAGTAGGAATAACCCGTTCTATAATTGCGTGTGTAGATTTTGCAGATACTTTTAAAAATGTACTTGGGTAAACGCCAATCCACACAATAAAAATAAAAATTGGAATTAGAACAAGTATCTCCCTTTTATTCATATCCGTTAAGTCATTCATTTTAGGATTTTTCACTTCGCCGAATACAACACGCTGATACATCCATAACAAATAAACAGCAGCAAAGATAACTCCGCTGGCTGCAAAGACTGTATACCACCAGCTGTTTAATACGGGCGAACTAAATGAACCTAACAAAATTAAAAACTCACCGACAAAACCATTAAGCCCGGGCAAACCAATCGATGAGAGTGAAGCTATCATAAAAAATACAACGAAGATCGGAACTATCTTTGCAATACCTCCGTATTCGGAAATTTCTCTTGTATGAGTTCTTTCATAAAGAACTCCAACCAGCAAGAATAAAGCACCAGTAGATAATCCGTGGTTAACCATTTGTAAAACGGCACCTTGAACGGATATTTGTGTAAGTGCAAAAATTCCTAATACCACAAAACCCAAATGTGCAACAGAAGAATAAGCAACAAGCCTTTTCATATCCTTTTGAACCATTGCCACCAAAGCACCGTATATAATTCCGATAACTGCTAAAATAGATATGTAAGGTGCAAAATGAATTGCAGCCTGAGGAAATAAAGGCAGACAAAATCTAAGTAATCCGTATGTTCCCATTTTCAGTAATACACCCGCTAGTATAACACTTCCTGCAGTGGGTGCTTCCGTATGAGCGTCCGGCAGCCATGTGTGCAGCGGGAATAAGGGGACCTTAATTGCAAAACTTAATGCAAATGCAAGGAACATCCATTCTTGAATATTTGTTTTTATTGTCGGGCCAACGCTGTAAAGTTCAAGCAAATTAGTTGAAAAATGTCCAAGTGAAGATGATGCGTAAACAGCAATCCAAATTATTGCAACCAGCATCAAAAGACTTCCGAACATTGTATATAAGAAAAATTTTACGGATGCATAAATTCTTCTATTTCCGCCCCAAATCCCGATTATAAAATACATCGGAATTAGCATTGCCTCCCAGAAGATATAAAATAAAAATAAATCCAGTGAAACAAATACGCCGAGCATACCAACTTCCAGCATTAACATGAAGAAAGTAAATTCTTTAACTCGATGAGTAATACTTTTCCAGCTTGAGAGCAAAGTTAACGGCGTCAAAAAAGTTGTAAGCAATACCAGCAGCAGTGAAATTCCATCAATACCTACATAATAGCTTATATGAAGGTTGGCAATCCAATTGAATTTATGAATAAACTGAAATCCGCCTTTGGAAATATCATAATTAAAGTACAAGAAAAGAGAAAGGACAAAAGTAAGAATAGAAAATATTAATCCTAAATATCTGATAAGACTTTCTTTTTTCTTACTTACAAATAATAGAGAGATTCCTCCCGCTAAAGGGAGTAATAATAAAAATGATATTAAGTAATTTTTTTCCATAAATTATAAACTTAGAATTAACCAGAATAAAGCTAAAACAATTCCCAGCATCATTACCAGAGCGTAAGATTGAGCAATACCGTTTTGGATTTTTCTTATATATTTTGATACGGTTCCGATTAAAGAAGCAACTCCGTTTACGAGTCCGTCAATTATTTTACTATCGGCAATACGCCAAAGAAACATTTCGGAACCTTTTACTATAGGGGTAACAACAGTCTTGTCGTATGCTTCGTCTACAAAATATTTATTAAGTAATAAATTGTATAAACCTTTAAACTGCTTGCTGTATTTTTCAGGAAGCTTTGTATTCTTAATGTATAAATATCTCGCATACCAGATACTTGCAACAGCACCGATTACGGTAACCGTCATTAAAAGAATTTCCTGAAAATGAGTATAATTTCCGAACGTCATTAATTTTGAATGTGCATTAGCAAATACAGGTTCCAGCCAATTCGCAAATGCATTCCCGTTTTTACCTGCAAACAGTTCAGGCAAACCGATAAATCCCCCGATAACAGAAAGTACACCTAAAATTATCAACGGAATTGTCATTACCTTAGGCGATTCATGCGGATGTTTATCGTGCCCGAATCTTTCTTTACCTTCAAAGGTTAAATAAACTAATCTAAAAATATAGAAAGCTGTCAGCAGTGCGGTAAATGCGCCGATGAACCAATAAAAGAAATTACCGTTCGCATAAGACTCCCAGAGTATCGCATCTTTACTGAAGAAACCGGCAAACGGAGGAATACCTGATATAGCAAATGAAGCAGCTAAAAAAGTTAAATATGTTACAGGCATATATTTTTTTAAACCGCCGAAGTGCTGAATATTTTGATCATCATGCATTGCATGGATTACCGAACCGGCTCCAAGAAATAAAAGAGCTTTGAAGAAAGCATGGGTCATAACATGAAAAATACCTGCCGAAAATGCGCCGACACCTAAAGCTAAAAACATATAGCCGAGCTGACTAACTGTAGAATACGCAAGAACTTTTTTAATATCATTTTGGACAATTCCGATTGTTGCGGCAAAAAATGCCGTCAATACGCCGATAACTGCGACTACAGTCATTATAGCAGGTGCAGATGCATAAATGATTGAGCATCTGGCAACCATATATACTCCGGCGGTAACCATTGTAGCAGCATGTATTAAAGCAGATACGGGGGTTGGACCAGCCATTGCATCCGGCAGCCATACATAAAGAGGAATCTGAGCTGACTTTCCTGTAGCTCCGATAAAAAGGAATAGAGCAATTAAATTGAATGTACTTGTAGGAACATTCATTACACCGGCTCTTGTAAATACCGTATTAAAATTCAAACTGCCGAAGGTATGATAAATCAAAAACATTCCTAAAAGAAATCCGAAGTCGCCTATTCTATTAACAATAAAAGCTTTTTTTGCAGCGTCACTTGTTGTACTTTTTTCAAACTTTCTATCGTACCAAAAGCCTATTAAAAGATAAGAACAGAGACCTACTCCCTCCCAGCCTAAAAATAAAAGAACAAAATTATCACTTAAAATTAAGTTCATCATTGCGAATATGAATAAATTCATATAAGCAAAAAATCTCCAGATTGCTTTATCACCATGCATATAACCGATAGAATAAACATGTATGACAAATCCGACGCCGGTTACAATTAATCCCATTACCAACGACAATTGATCTACCTGGTAAGCTACATTAATATTTAATCCGCCGACATGAAGCCAACTGAAAAGATTAACAATTGTTTGTCTTTGATCGACAGGTAAAGCCAATGTTTGGAAGAAAGCTCCCAGCATAATTAAAAATGATAATCCGATAGTTCCGCTGCCGATTGCACCTACTACTTTCTCATTTTTAATTTTGCTTCCGAAGAGACCGTTAAAAATAAATCCCAGAAGCGGCAGAAGGACGGTTAAGTAAATTATATGAATCATAAATTATTATTTGCAAAAAATTTCTAATTTAATTTTGAAGCTTACCATTTAAGGATATTAACTTCATCAATATTCAGTGTTAATTTATTTCTGAACAAAGCAATTATAATAGCTAAGCCTACAGCAGCTTCTGCTGCAGCTACCGTCATAACAAAAAATACAAATAATTGTCCGACGGAATTTCCCATATAAGACGAAAAAGCTACCAAAGTAAGATTTGCAGAATTAAGCATAAGCTCAACAGACATAAAGACAATAATTGCATTTCGTCTTGTTAAAACTCCGGTTACGCCAACGATAAACATGAAAGCACTCAAAATCAAAAAATATTCTATTGGTATTGTCATAATATTATTCAAATTTCTTTTTAGCTAAAACTAAAGCACCAATCGTAGCTGCAAGAAGCAGATATCCCGCAGCCTCAAAAGGTAAAATATAATTAGTATATAATTCTCTTCCGATCTGTTCTATTGTGCCTGCTTTTACACTTGCAGCAACTGTAGGATTAACGGACGCTAAAGGCTTTGACAGAAATATCATGTAAACAAGCTGAAGGAAAACCAAAACAGCAATTGCAATAGCAAGTACTTTTACTTGAGGATGAGAACTGAAAAATTTTTCCTTTTCCGGTTTTAAAAGCATTATTACAAAAAGGAATAGCACCATTATTGCTCCAGCATAAACAATTACCTGAACAACTGCAATAAATTGTGCGTTTAATAAAAGATAGAGCCCTGCCAAAGCTGCAAAGTTTAAAACAAGAAATAATGCGCTTATTACAGGATTTGAGCGCGTTATCATAATTACGGCAGAAACAGCCGCTATAAATGCAAATAGTATAAATAAAATTAATTCTAAAGACATTATTTATTAATCATGTTTAGGTTACAAAAAAAGAGTTAACTAAACCCAAACCATCAAGGAGTATTTCTATAAATCAATCTTGGGAAAGGGATTGTTTCTCTAACATGCTCTAAGCCGCAAATCCAGGCAACAGTTCTTTCCAAACCTAAGCCGAAACCCGAATGCGGTACAGAACCGTACCTTCTCAAATCCAGATACCATTCAAAAGCTTCTTGGGGCAGGTTATGTTCCTTAATTCTTTTCAATAAAGTATTATAATCATCTTCTCTCTGACTGCCGCCTATAATTTCACCATAACCTTCCGGAGCCAATACATCGACCGCCATTGCAAACTTATCGTTTCCAGGATCTCTTTTCATATAAAACGCTTTAACTTCGGCAGGATAATGGTGTACCATAACAGGCCTATCAAACTGGCTTGATACTATGGTTTCATCTCCTCCGCCCAGATCATTGCCATATTCAAATTCAATATTATTCTTTCTCAATATATCAACAGCTTCATCATATGAAATTCGAGGTAACGGCTTTTTAACATTCTTTAATATAGTAGTATCACGTTCCAAAACTTTAAGTTCTTCTTCTTTCTCTTTAAGTATTGTTTGAACCACATATTCAAGAAACTCTTCCGCTAAATCCATATCATCATATAAATCAGCAAAAGCAACTTCAGGTTCCACCATCCAAAATTCAGTAAGATGTCTTCTTGTTTTAGACTTTTCTGCACGGAAAGTGGGACCGAACGTATAAACCTTTCCTAAAGCCATAGCTCCAGCTTCAGCATATAATTGTCCTGATTGAGTAAGATACGCTTTGCCAAGGTCAAAATAATTAGTTTCAAACAGTGTAGAAGTTCCTTCGCACGCAGCAGGAGTTAAAATAGGCGGATCCATTAACGTAAATCCGCGTTTATCAAAAAAATCTCTTATTGCTTTAACCAGTCTGTGTCTTATTCGAAGTATAGCGACTTGTTTACTCGACCTTAACCAAAGGTGACGGTTATCCATTAAAAATTCAACACCGTGTTCTTTTGGTGTGATGGGATAATCATGTGCTTCGGAGATAATTTTCAAATCAACACCATCAAGTTCATATCCGCCGGGCGCGCGCGACTCAACTTTAACTTTACCTTTAACTTCAATAGAAGATTCCTGACCAATTTTATCCACAGTTTCAAATACTTCTTCCGATACATTTCCTTTAAAAAATACACATTGAAGAAGTCCAGATCCGTCTCTGAGTATTATAAATTTAACTTTACCGCTTGAACGTTTATTATAAAGCCACCCCTTAAGAGTAACTTCCTGACCGACATATTGAGCTAAATCTTTTATCAAAATTAACCGTTTTAAGATTTTCAATGTTAAAATTTAAGTTTCAAATATAAAGAGCAAGCGAAATAAATGCAAAAAGTTAAATTCTTATAACTTTTTAGAATTTAGGTTTAAACATACAATTTGATTGAAAATTTTTATGCCAAAATTATCACAAAACTTAATTTATTATGGAAATTTTAATTTTTTATTAAAATAAACTTGACAAATTCCAATTATTTTCTTAATAATTAATGTAGATATTTTAATTTACCTTATAAAATAAGGTTAGCTTACCTTTATTTTTTATAATTTAAGGATAATCTGATTCTATCATTTAACATTTTATACTATTTGTAATTCGTAATGAGACATAACCAAATCATAATCTATAATAAAAAGAAGGAACACATCACATGAAAAAAATCGAAGCAATCATCAGACCTCATAAACTTGACGAGGTGAAGGAATCACTGATCGAGGCAGGCTTAAAAGGGATGACGATTTTAGAGGTACGAGGAATCGGGCGGCAAAAGGGTCAAACAGAGGTTTATAGGGGCGCGGAATATCAAATTGATTTTATTCCTAAAATCTTAATAGTAGTTATTGTACCGGATAGCTCTCTGGAAACTGCTATTGCAGCTATTGTTAAAGCAGCAAAGACGGGGCAGGTCGGGGACGGTAAGTTATTTGTTTCTACAATTGATGAAGTAATAAGGGTGAGGACAGAAGAAACAGGTGAGAGTGCTTTCTAATAATTTTAAACAAAATAGGATTAATATGAAAAAAACATTTATAACTAAGAAAAATGCATTGTTTGCAAGTTTAATTTTCTTAACGATGGCAAATATCAGTTACTCTCAAACTAAAGATACTGTATCAAATCCTCTTTCAATAAGCGGTATGGTAGATGTAAACTTTAGTAAAAATTTCAATAATCCTGCAAGCCATATTAATGATTATAGAAATTTTGATATATACGAAAATCAATTCAATTTAAATTTTGCCAAACTTGTCCTGCAGAAATCTGCCTCACCGGTCGGATTTAGAATTGATCTTGGATTCGGACAAACCATGGATATTGTCAATAGTGATGCAAGCTTAGGAGGAGAAAAATCCTTAAGAAATGTGGAAGATGCCTATTTGACTGCAGTAGTCCCCTGGGGAAACGGATTAACTATAAACGCCGGTAAATTGGTAACACATATGGGCGGCGAAGTAATTGAAACCTCTGGCAATATCAATTACAGCAGATCTATTCTTTTTGCCTACGCTATACCGTTCTATCATTTGGGGATATCTGCAAATTATCCTTTTAGTGATGAGTTTAATGCAACTCTCTATCTATATAACGGGTGGAACAATATTGTTGATAATAATAAAGGGAAAACATTAGGTGCGGAAATTAGCTGGTCGCCTACTTCTTCTTTTACTTTTATTGAAAACTGGATCGGCGGACCCGAAGAAACCAACAGCACAAAAAAAAGAAATGTATTCGATACTATTATTAACTATCAAGCCGCAGATGCTTTATTTTTTACTATTAACGCGGATTATGGAGAAGAAGCATTGGCTCCAAACGGAACTGCTGTTTGGAAAGGAGCCGCAATAACTGGAAAATATTCTATCGATAAAAAATCCTATCTGGGATTACGTGCTGAAGTATACAATGATCAAAATGGTTTTACAACAGGACTTATTCAAGATTTAAAGGAAATTACTATTACATACCAGTACTCATTTACCGATGATTTATTTACTCGAATAGAATTTAGAAGAGATTGGTCAAATGTATCTGCATTTGAAGACAATACAGGAAATTTGGCTAAGAATAATCAAAACACAATCTTAATTGGATCAGTCTATTCTTTTTAATTAAAAACAATAAATGGAGTCAAAATGAGAATATCTAAATTCTTCAATGTATTCGTGTACATTGTCCTTATACTGACAGTAATGAACGCTGCTCTACCGGCAGTTGCATATGCAGGCAATGTACCAGATCCCTCCGGGACAAAAACCGGTACAATAAACGATGTTCCGGCTGCAACTCCTGGCCATCCAACTTTAACCGAAGTCGGAGACGCTGCAGGACATAACCGAGTAGCCATTAACTTTATGTGGACTCTAATTACAGGATTCCTAGTAATGTTTATGCAAGCAGGTTTTGCAATGGTAGAAGCAGGCTTAACTCGAGCAAAAAATGTGGCTCATACAATATCAATGAATTTTATGATTTATCCCTTAGGTATGCTGGGATTTTACATTTGCGGTTTCGCTTTTATGTTCGGCGGAATAGGATCGCTGGGAACGCTTGGAGGATACGCGGGATTAAGTCATGAAATAACAATTAACCTTTTTGGAAAACCATTCGGGCTGTTGGGCTGGAGCGGATTTTTCTTAAAAGGTGCCGGCTATGATACCGCAGTATTTACATTATTCTTGTTCCAAATGGTTTTTATGGATACAACAGCTACCATTCCAACCGGCGCTGCTGCAGAGAGATGGAAATTTTCTGCTTTTATGATTTATGGCATTTTCATAGGAAGTATAATGTATCCAATTTTTGGAAACTGGGTATGGGGCGGCGGATGGCTGGCTCAATTAGGTACTAATTTCGGATTGGGACACGGCCATGTAGATTTTGCAGGTTCCTCTGTAGTCCATATGCAAGGTGGTGTAATCGGTTTAATTTATGCATGGCTCCTTGGCCCAAGATACGGTAAGTATAATAAAGACGGAAGTATAAATCCCGTGCCACCGCATAGTATACCTATGGCTATTATCGGAACTTTTATTCTTGCTTTCGGATGGTTCGGGTTTAATCCCGGTTCAACTTTGGCAGGAACAGATTTACGAATTAGTGTTATTGCCGTAAATACTATGCTGGCAAGTGCTACCGGTGCATTAGCGGCAACACTCTGGATGTGGTGGTTCCGCACAAAAAAACCGGATCCCTCAATGATGGCAAACGGGATGTTAGCTGGTCTGGTTGCAATAACAGCTCCATGCGCGTTCGTCAGTGCTGCCGGCGCCGTTGTGATAGGATTAGTTTCGGGAGTTCTGGTTGTTGAATCAGTTTTCTTTTTTGATAAATTAAAAATTGATGATCCTGTTGGTGCAATCTCAGTTCACGGTGTTAACGGTGCATGGGGGTGCTTGGCAATCGGGTTATTTGCCGACGGAACATATGGAGACGGATGGAACGGCGTTGCAGGTACCGTAAGAGGATTATTTTATGGCGGAGGATTGGGTCAATTCGCAGCCGAACTTATTGGTGTAATTACCTGCTTTGTTACTCTTTCAATTATATCATATGTTGTATTTAAAACAATCGAGAAATTAATTGGTAACCGTGTACCTCAAGAAGTTGAAATTGACGGACTGGATATTCCGGAAATGGGAGTTCTTGGGTATAACGGATTTGAAATGGATAAAGCTGCAGAAATTACGCATCCGAGAACTTAAATTAGATGTTAAATGTGTGAGGAATTTATCCTCACACAATTTTTTTAGTTTTAATGTAGAAAGATAAAATAATGAACAGTCAATCATTTTCACTTTTATTTTCCATACTTGCTTTAATAACCGGCGGAGTAATAGGATTATTATTCGGATTAGTTCAAAACCAGGCTCTGTTGAAGAATAAAAAATTGCAAAGAGAGGGTAAACTCAAGAACAATTTTATGATTATGCCGGGCTCTTTTACAAGAATAGCAGGATTATTAATTGTGCTGGTTTTGGTGCAGATAACATGCCCTATTTTTTTTAGCGGAAACATTCAATGGCTGGTTTCAGCAGGAATCTTATTAAGCTATATGTTTACTCTGTTAAAACAGATGAATAATAGAATATCGAATAATTAATTTATTTCTTTTCCCAATGCCAGTGCCAGGGTTTAAAAGCGACACCCCATTTATTATTTTCGGGATAAGATAAATAGAAATTATATTTAGCTGCATTTTTCAGCATCCACTTGTATTCGGGAAGCTTAGTAAAGTCATTTGCTGATTGGCGACCGCTTAAATCACCAATACCGTCTTTGGTACAAAAATCAACAGCATTGTCGGTTGGGCTGCCGTGTTCGCTGTAACCCGGCATTGCGATACGTTTCGCATTTTCTTTTAACGAATACTTACTGCTTGTTGTTAAATAGTGAAAGAAAAGATATGCCTGTCTTCCCGGTGAACGATAACCGGAATCGATATATAATTTTTTACCGATATCCTTCTGCATTTGAGCAGTCATTTTCAGATAATCTTTATATGAATGCTTCGGACAATACTGAATGCATGTTTGTCTGTTTCCTTCTTCAACAGAAGGAATTTCAATTAAATCATATGGCTTGTTCATTGAATAAAACGGACCTTTAAATCCTAATTTTTTAGGATCAATATCAAAAATCCTGGATGCGAAATCTCTTTCTATAGGATCCAGACTATTCATCAGAGTATCATAGTCAACTATCGTACGTTTATCTTTCGGCATTTTATTTATTGTTTTATCAAAGCGTTCGGCCACTTTTCTAGCTGCATATCTTTGTACTAAGTTTAAATATGTAAAATCAGGCTTCTGAAAATAAAGGACGGCAATAGAAGCCGTGATAATGATAAACAAACCGATAATTGTAATAAATATCTTTCTTATCAATCGAAAAAGTCCTATTAATTAATTCATGTTATTTTTAAAATTTTTTAATTATAATAGCAACAAAATTTAATCCGCTAATATTATATTATCGAAGGTTCAATTTATTATTTTAATCTTTATGTAAAAAATATTTTATTAATAAAAAACAGAAAAATTTTAATAATAAAATTATATTTTTATCCTAGGGTGAAAAAGATAGAAATTGATATAGAGAATAAAATACTGGATGCCGCAATAAAGGTTTTTGCACAAGAAGGTTTTCACAATTCCGATTTTAACAAAATTGCGAAATCAGCTGATACTACCGTAGATATTATACAATCCAAATTTGAAAGTAAAGAAGCGATTCTTAATATGATATTTGAAAATATATGGAAACAGCTTTTTCAAAAAATTTCATTACTGGTAAGCGATAATAAATTTACCCCGATTGAAAAGATAAACTTACTAATTGATTATTTTTTCGATCTCTTTACCGCCGACCAAAATTTAGCGATAGTATTTGTAAACGATCAAATTAATATTCCCAAATCATATCACCGCTGGATAAAATACTATAATCAATTTCTCCAAGACGGTGAAAAAATTTTAAAAGACGGAATGAATGAAGGAATCATAAATAAAAATATAGATATAAAAATTTTTTGTTATTTTTTATTCGGGGGAATCAGATATCTCCTGGACATTTGGGCAAAAAATCCTCATTCTATTCAAAGTGATACTTTAAGACAAAATTTAAAACAAATTATTAAAAAGGGATTAGTTTATGTTTGAAGAATTTTTCTTAGGAGGTCTTTGGTTTAGCTGGATTTTCCGGATAGCGGTAATTCTCTTGATTGTCTGGGTAATAGTTCATGGATCAAATAGAAATCAAAAAAATAACAACAACCAACGGGTTAGAGATACTCCACTTGATATTATAAAACGCAGGTACGCAAACGGTGAGATTACAAAAGAAGAATTTGAAATTATGAAGAAAGATCTTGAGTCCTAATTTAGATTTTTATTGATTAGGATTTAATTATGTATTCTCTTTCAATAAGATATATTGAATAGAGGGATTATAAAAATAATCCCTCTATTCAATATTTATATTAAAAATAGACATAATTCCTTAAATTAAAATGATGAAAGGATATATTTGTATTCAGGATCTTTTATTTTTTTCAGATATAATTCGGCTTTTTTATTCTCACCACGAAGCATATAAAGGTGATAAAGATCCGCATTACTTTTATCCTTATCAATATTAACCATATATTTTTCTTTACTTCTGATGAGTCTGCTTGGGATGAAAGAATTCAATACTTCCAGTTCTACCCCTGTAACATTATGATCAAAAATTGTCTCCATTACTATCTCCTTATATGTTAAAATCATTAAATGTTTTATTACGGGGTTACATTTAAGATTTTTAATTTTCTATATTATTTTAACTAATCAAAAAGCAGTATATTAAGGAGAATAATTAGTGCACCTTATTTAAAATGTATGAACTATGTTTTTATATACAAAAATTTAGAAAATTTTTCAATGTTAAAATCTTGGTATAAATTAATTAATAACGCATATCACAAAAAGAGGTTAATTTATTTAGAAGTAAATCTCAATTTTTAGTATAGTTTTAGTTTTATTTAACATATTAGCTTTTTTTCATTTTCGCAAAATTTTAAGGTTCTACAGTCGAACCGAGTACTTTTAAAAATTGCTTCATCCATTGCGAATGAGCAGGCCAGGCAGGCGCCGTCACCAAATTGCCGTCGGTTACGGCATTATCCGCACCGGCACTAATTTCTCCGTAATTTGCACCGGCTATTTTACATTCCGGGCCTACTGCAGGATAAGAAATCATATGTTTGCCTTTCAACATATCCGCTGCCGCTAATATTTGAGGTCCATGACAAATAGCAGCAATAGGTTTGTTTTCAAAATTTTTAACAATATCAATAACTCTTTTATTTAAACGCAAGTATTCGGGAGCTCTTCCGCCAGGGATCACTAGCGCATCATATTTTTCAGGTTTAACTTTATCGAAATCCGCATTCAGTTTAAATCTATGACCGGTTAATTCTACATAAGTTTGATCACCAACAAAATCGTGTACTGCAGTCTTTACAGTATCTCCGGCTTTTTTATCTGGGCATACAGCATCTACCTGGTGACCAACCATAGTTAATATTTGAAACGGCACCATCACTTCATAATCTTCGACGAAATCGCCAACTATCATCAGAATTTTTTTTGCTGACACGACTTCCTCCTTATTTTTTATTATTTTTCTTTCCCTTTTCGGATGTTTGGTTTACAGAATTTAATTTTATTACATACATTGGAATTATCTTTGAAATTTCATAAAAATCTTTTAAGGTTTGCAATACTTTTAAAAAATTAATTCAATCATTGATAAATCCAATCAATATTTAATTAAAATTTTTTGCATAATCAATGAAGTAAGTGTTCAAAATTGTGCTGTGTAACAAATATTAATGGGTAAGCATTTAAATGAAGAGGGAGAACAGTTATTCAACGGTAGGAAAGAAATAATAAATTATTAAGGTTCAGGAAGAGTAAAAGTAAATGTGGTCCCTTCATTCAAAATGCTGTTAATCCAAACTTTACCGCCATTTTTTTCTATAAATTCCTTAACCAAAACTAAGCCTAATCCCGTACCGTATTCTCTTTCAGTACCAGGTGTCGAAAAAATTGAATCTTTCTTTATTTTCTTTAAGTCTTCCTGACTAATTCCAACTCCGGTATCTTTTATGGTAATTTCCACTAAATTTTTACCGGAAACATCCTTAATCTCTTTTGCAGATATGCTAACATCTCCGTTTTTATTTGTAAATTTTATAGCATTTGAAGTTAGGTTTTGAATAACCGAATTCAACATATCTTCATCGGCAAACACTTCCAAGTTTTTATCAACATCTAAAGATAAATTTATTTGCTTCTTAACAACATTCCCTTTCAGCAGATTTAAACAACGATTAATAATTTTAATTAACTTCAAAGTCTTGGGCTTAAAATCAAACCGCCCCATTTGTATACGCGAGTAATGAAGCAGGTTATTCGTCATTCCGTATAAGTTATTCGAAGCCTCGTAAATTACTTTTAAATATTCCTGGATTTCATCGTGTGTTAACGTGTCATATTCGGTAGTTAAAATTTCCGAAAAGCCCAATAATGAATTAAACGGACTTCGAAGATCGTGAGAAATTAGGGATATCAATTTATCTTTGGAAGCGTTTAACTCTTTTAGTTTTTCAATTAATTCCGCACGTTCCTGTTCAACTCTCTTTCTTTCAATTGCTCTGGAAATTGCATAAGATATCATTTCCAAAATTTTCTGTTCTTTCTCTCCGTAAGTTTTATCAGAATTATAATCCTGAACTACAAGGACACCAATTGTATTATCGGCAATTTTAAGCGGGATACCGAGCCAAATTCTTGTAGGCGAACCAACCATTTCAACTTCTCCCTTTCTTACCAATTCTTCATCGGTAATTCTATCTATAAGCATCGATTCCCCTGTTCTTAAAATATACTCTGTAAGTCCCTTGCCGAATTTTTTTGGAGGAAAAGCTTCGTCAACCTGATCAATAAAATAAGGGAAAGTGATCACCTGATTTTCTTTATCATACAACGAAATATAAAAATTATCAACAGGCATCAGTTCGCCGACCGATGAATGAATATATTTAAAGAATTCATTTAAATTACTTTCGTAATTTGCTGCCTGTAGAATTTTGTAAATTATTTGTTGTATTTTTTCATCTTTCTTTATCTCAGTAATATCCATACCGCTGCTGACAATTCCGACAGGATTATCATTTTCATCTTTTAAGTACGAATTCCTCCATCTTATAAATTTTTCTTCGCCGGAATGCAGCAAAACAGGGTACTCAATTGATTCAATAAATTCCTCTTCATTATTAAAGATTTTTTCAAATTTGATCTTTAATTCTTTCCCGGTTCCCTTAGGTATAAAATTATCAAACCAGTTCTTCCCTTTCAGATCACTAATCTCATAATTTAAAAGCATGCAGCCGGGCTTATTAACAAAAGTAATATTTCCTTTTTTATCCAGTACAATGATAGTGACATCGGCCAGATCCAATATTTTATGCAAATCGCCGCATTCTAAAAAACCATTTTTAAACGCTTCTCCACTTCCAGATATTGCAGAAATAATTCCCGTTCTATAACTATTTTTTCCTTCATCATCTTTTTCAAAAATATATTTATCAGATACCCATTTTTTCTCCCCTTCTTTTGTTCTTATCAGATAATCTGCAGAAAATGTGGAAAAAACCTTAGAAATATTGAGGTCTTTCTCTTTAGATTTAGAAATGCCTTTTTTATCAAGAATAATTTTTTCAAATCCGTTAATATTTAGATCATTAGTTGAATAACCTGTTATATTTTCAATTTCCTTGCTAAAGTAAATATACTTTTTTGTTTTTAAATCAAACTTGTATAATGCACTTGTTTCGCTATTAATTGAATTTGTTTTTTGTTTATCGGATTTTGAAGACATAGTATTTATGGATTTTATGTTTTTTAAATTCTTTGCACTAAAATGGTACCAAATACTTATTCAAATGCTATTATTTTAAATTTATTCATTTAAAAGCTTATTAGCCAAAATATTTGTTAAAATTTTCTTCAAATTTAAATAAAATTTTATATTTATAGTGGTAATTATTAATATATTAAAAAATTATTTATTGATTTTTTAATCAAAATGCCCTATTTTTATGAAGACTAAATCTTAATAATATGGGGTTTTAGTAAAGGTAAATGATGAGAACTGCAGCTGAATTAAAGTACGGAGAAAAAGGAATTATAAACGGAATTGACGGTTCACACCCTTCTTCTAGAAGAATATTGGAATTTGGTTTTACTCCGGGTCAAGAGATACAATTAATAAATATGTCTTTATTTAATGATCCTCTTGCCTTTTCAGTACGTGGGACGATAGTTGCAATAAGAAAAGATGAAGCTGTGTGTATAAAAATTTTATGATAACGAAAACTATTGAGACCGAACCCTTAATCACTCTTGTTGGCCCTCCAAATTCCGGTAAGACAACCCTATTTAATTTTTTAAGCGGGAAAAACTATAAGACAGTTAATTATCCCGGCGCCACTGTAGAATATTCCATAAGTAAAATACAAAAAAAATATAATCTTGAGGGCAGAATATTAGACTCTCCCGGCATAGTTAGTTTAATTCCGAATTCACCTGATGAAAGGATCTCTATTAATTCATTGTATTCACATCCTACTTTCGGTGTTCCGGACTTAATAATTGTAACAATTGATGCAAGTCAGCTATCCAGGCACTTACTATTAGCAAAGCAATTAATCGAATCGAAATTTAACGTAATTGTAGCTCTTACTATGACGGATATTCTTAACCGAAGAGGAAAAGATATTTCTATATCGAAGCTGCGTGAAGAATTAAATTGTGATGTTGTAAAAATAGACGGAAGAACCGGAATCGGTGTTGAAGACCTTATAAAAGAAATAGAAAAAAATCTTAACGCAGTTAAAGAAAAAGAAAAGGTTAATATTATTCGACTAAAGGATAGTTTACCTATAGAAAAGCTTATTGACTTTTACAAAGAGATTGAGAAAATAGAACACAATGTGATTGCGGATTTGGGTGAGGACCAAAACTTTGCGAGTATAAAGAACGCAAATAAAAAATTAAATGTGCTGAACAACAAAATTCAAAATCATAACAATACTCTTGACAATACGACGGTAAAAATTGATAGGATTCTGCTTCATAAAGTTTGGGGCTTAGTATTATTCTTTTTAATAATGTCGTTAACTTTTACATCAATATTTTGGCTTGCCCAGCCGCTGATGGAATTGGTAGATGATCTGTTTGGTTATTTATCATCTGAAGCTTTAATCTTAATTGGTAATAATTGGATGGGGAATTTTTTAGCCAACGGTATTATAGGCGGAACAGGTGCAGTATTGGTTTTTCTTCCACAGATAATTATTTTATTTTTAATTCTCGGCTTGCTGGAAGATACAGGATATCTTGCCAGAGGTGCTATGCTTATCGATAAGCCGTTATCAAAAATCGGCTTAAACGGAAGATCTTTTGTCCCAATGTTATCCGGTTTTGCGTGCGCTATCCCTGCCATAATGGCAACACGAACTATTCCTAATAAAAGAGAAAGATTGCTTACAATCTTTATAATTCCCCTGCTTAGCTGCAGTGCGCGGCTACCCGTTTATGCTCTCCTATTAGCATTTCTTTTCCCTATGGATAAGTCTTGGTTAGCCGGTTTGGCATTAGCAGGCATATATTTATTCAGTATCATAAGTTCTGCCGTAGTTGCAGGAATAGCCAATAAATTCAGAGGAACTATAATTAAGGAAGAAGATAATTCTTCATTTATACTGGAACTACCGACTTATAGAATTCCAAAACTTCAAGTAGTCGCAACAAACACATATCATAGTTCCATGTCTTATATTAAAAGAGCAGGAACCGTAATTTTATTCTTATCTATCATAATTTGGTTTTTAACTTATTTCCCGGATAGTAATCCCAAAGTAAACACTTACAATTTAACTCAGGAAAAGGCCGAGCAGCTGATCAGTTCGGAGAGAATATCAAATTCTTATGCTGCAGACTTGGGTAAATTTATTCAGCCGATTATGAAGCCTATCGGCATGGACTGGAGAGTCGGTGTATCGCTAATTCCAACATTCGCAGCAAGAGAAGTTTTTGTAAGTTCGCTTGCATTAATTTTTAAAGTTACCGGAGACAAAGGGACACTTCAAACATCTATTTTAAGAGAGATGAGACAGGCTACAATTGCGGGAACCGGTAAAAAATTATTCACCACCGCTACTATTATAGGTCTCATTATTTATTTCATTTTTGCATTACAATGTATTTCAACTCTGGCAATTTCGAGAAAAGAAACAGGAAGCTGGAGACTTCCTATGCTTCAATTATTTTTATTTACAATAGGAGCATATTTTTTTACTTTTATTGTCGTAAATGGTTTAAGACTAATAGGGATTAATTAAAACATTTTTATCTCGCTTTACAGCGAAGTCACAACACGAAAACAATTATCATATTTGGTATTGTTATACAGCAAACTGTCTTGATAATAACAATAGACGGTTATATTTTTAATAATAATGAACAATTCTAAAAATGAAAAATCAACAAGCAGAAGCAATTTTTAAAGAATTCCTAAAGAGTGCAAAAAATAGAATTACTCCCGAAAGATTTGAGGTAATGGAAGCGGCCTTAGATTATAAAGGGCACTTTCAAGCAGATGATCTATTTATTCAAATGAAAAATCAGAAATCAAGAGTATCCAGAGCTACAGTTTACAATACTCTCGAACTTTTAGTGCAATGTGAATTATTAATAAAAAGAAACTTCGGCGACAATTTAACTAAATATGAAAATAACTATAAGAAACAACGTCACGATCATCTAATTTGTATGGATTGCGGAAGAATTGTAGAGTTTACAAATTCCAAGATAAAAGAACTTCCTAAAGAAATTAGCGATGAATACGGATTTATAGTTGAAAATTATTCATTTAATATTTTTGCAAGATGCAAGGATCCGAAGAATTGCGAATATTATCAAAACAAAAGCTGAATATAATTAATCAAAAATATTTATTGAAAGTATGATCCATCAAAAGTATCCGTTAAAATGGAATAAAGAAAATTTTTCAATTAAGATTTTCTGTTCCATCCCTAATATTGCCACCGGAATATTAATAAAAGCAGATAAGTCACATTTTGTTGTCGATCCCGGTGACGGTATTCTTAGAGATTTAAACAAAGAAATAGGAACAAATAATATTCTTGGCATTTCAGATTTATATATCACTCACGGTCATCACGATCATGTTGGAGGAGTTTGGTCGTTATTAACTTATATGAGAGTAATGCAC
This sequence comes from uncultured Ignavibacteriaceae bacterium, assembly GCA_964498065.1. Classification (GTDB taxonomy): domain Bacteria; phylum Bacteroidota; class Ignavibacteria; order Ignavibacteriales; family Ignavibacteriaceae; genus FEN-1297. Next base: position 11,222 of record CAZCFZ010000017.1, on the reverse strand, counting down.
AAACAATCTCCCATAAATATTCACTACCCCAGCGGCTGTGTTGAAATTGAAAGCATTTATAATGCATTTAAAAAAGTTTATTCTAAGACATTACCTTATGATATTCATTTAAAAATAATAAGTGACAGCAAAAGTTTTAAGAACAAAGGAGTTACGGTAAAACCGTTTCCGGTTGTTCATAAGGAATTTCTGCATGACGGTATAACAACTCGGCTGGTTCCGGCAGTCGGTTTTAAATTCTCTTATAAAGGAATAAAGATCTGTTACGGAGGCGATACTGCTTATTGCGAAGAATTGGTTAAGAACGCAAAAAATTCGGACCTGGCAGTAATTGAAGCCGGACATGAAGATGAAACACCGGACGAAATGCATATGACTGTAACAGAAGCAAGATTAATCGGAGAATCGGCCAAGGAATATTTTCTTGTACATGTTCCGGAATAATAATTCTTAAATTTCCATATAATATTTTTAATGAATTGGTATCAAAAAGAAATCGCTTTAGAATCAAAGAAACGGGGTTTTCATTTAATCACAAATGAATTACTAAATCAATTACCGGAAGTAAAAAATATTTCCATTGGTATTTTATACATTTTTATAAAACATACTTCGGCTTCACTTACAATAAATGAAAATGCGGATCCTACCGTACGAATTGATATGGAAACTCACTTTAATAAAATAGCACCGGAAAATGCGCCTTACTACCGGCACGATACCGAAGGTTCGGATGATATGCCTGCTCATCTTAAATCAGTGATCTTAGGAAATAGTTTGTCGATACCTATAACTAACGGCCGATTGAATTTGGGAACCTGGCAAGGGATCTATCTTTGCGAGCATAGGAATTACGGAGGTTCCCGGAGGTTGGTAGTTACAATTTCGGGATTAGAAAAATAATAGACTCTATTTAGATCTAGAAAAAAATTTTAGTAAGTTTTAAGAAGTTAAGCAAAATGAGAAAAGTTTGATCATTGTCATTCCGAACTTGATTCGGAATCTGCATTTTTAAGCTACTTTTAGATGCTGAATCTAGTTCAGCATGACAACTGCGTAACTTCAGTGAGTTTTATAAAATCATTCATTCGCTGTATTCCCATTTTAATTTGTTGGCTTCAATCTCTTCAGGCGTCGGATTTTTTTGATCTTCAGGCCTTTTGGGAACAAATCGTTTTTTACCGACTATTCTTGCATTAATCTCTATATCCTCTCTAAATACATCCGGAACCATATCTTCTTCAAATATTGCTTCCCAGGGACATTCGGGAACACAAGCATTACAGTCTATACATTCATCGGGATCGATTAAAAGTTGGTTTTTAGGTATTGTCGGATCATCACCTTTATATTCATAAATACAATCGACAGGACAAACCTGTGTACAAGCTATATCTTTACAATCCTTACATAACTTTGTTATTATATAAGCCATATCTTCTCCTTAAGATTTAATATCAAATCTGATTGAGTATAATTAAAAAGATTTATCCGCTTCTAAATATAAATGTAAAAGTTTTTATTTCTTAAATCAATAATAGTGAATAGTGGAAAAGATTAAGAAAGGGCAAAATAAATTGGATTATATACTTTGATATTAATTACAAAATATACTATGCATTTATAATTAAATTCTTCAAATCTGTTCAAAATAAATAATAATAAACTAATAGTGATGCACTATATTAATTTTTTATGTCATCTCTACGGGATTTTTTATCCGCTCGTTTATTGCTTTTTATAATAATTTCACGCTCGCAGGGTCCGACAGACTCTGCGTAGTCTGGCGATCATTGGCGTTTGATATAAAAGCCCGAAGGGATGAAATTATTCTTAAGCGGAATTGTTTTGTTTCCCGATCATTTACAAAACAAATTTCTAGATGACGATTTATTTTGGACAACAATTAAAATCTTCAATTATTTTTCTTAGGAGAATAAATTACAATTGCTGCTTTGCTTTCATTATTCATTCTATCCAATGAAGTTACTAAATAAACATGAGAATAATTTGAAGCATCTGCCGACGAATCCCTAAAATAATTTTTTGAGCCGGCGATTATTTGTAAAATATGTGTTGCATCATCCATATCAATGTCATTCTGTTGATTAAAGCGATAGATTACATAATGATAAGCGGAATCGCCGTCCGGAGCTAATGCCGGCTTATTCCATCTTAAAATTACAGCCGAGGAATCGCCTGCTGCGGATAAATTTGTCGGTGGAAGAGGCGCTGTGGAATCTATCCACGGCATTGTAGGAATTAGTGCAGGATATTTATAATATAATTTTAGAGAATCGGCAAAATGAGAATAATTTTCGGTTATGGATTTTGCGCTAAAAAATGCGCTTCCGCTAACATTAATCATTTGACGGCTCAATCTAATCTCATTTTCAAGTTCGGAGGGATTGCCCTTATATTCCGGTGAAGCCATCTTTGAAGAAAATATTCCGATGAATAACCGCCTTCCATCAATAACCGATGACCACCACGGCAGCAATTTTGCATAATTTGCATTATAATTTCCAATTGCCCAGTATATCAAAGGAGTAACATAATCTACAGTTTTACTCTTAATCCAGCTTAACGGATCACAATAATTCTCTTTATAGGATTCATATCCCTTGGTCCCGGCAAATTTATTTTCAACAATGCCGAATGGCCCAACTCCGAACTGAACTTTCGGCTTAATGGATTTTATTGTATGGTAAACTTCAGCTATCATTTGATTGATATTGTTTCTTCTCCAATTATCAATATTATTAAATTTTCCTTTATACATTCTAAATGCTGCCGCATCTTGATTAGTTATATGTGGAGAATATGGATAAAAATAATCGTCAAAATGAATACCATCAACGTCGTACCTTCTAACAATATCGGCAACTATTTTTGCAATGTAATGCCGAACTGCCGGAATACCGGGATTCAGCATTTTATAAGTTTTGAAATTTAAAATCCATTTTGGATGTGTCTTGGAAATATGTAAACCGGCAATTTTATATTCGCCTACTTTTTTAACCGCACGATAAGGATTCAACCATGCTTGTATTTCCATCCCGCGCCTGTGCGCTTCGGAAATTGCGAGAGCCAGCGGATCAAAAAAAGGATTAGGAGCTTTGCCCTGTTCACCTGTCAGCCAATAGGACCACGGTTCATAAGATGATTTATATAGTGCATCACACTCGGTTCTGACTTGGAAATAAACTGTATTTATCCCCGCAGCTTTTAAACTATCAAAAATTGCATTCAGCTCACTTATCTTCTGACCTGATGATTCAAAAGGTGTTTTCGGCCAATCGATGTTGGCAACCGTAGCAATCCATGCACCTCTAAGTTCCCTTTTAGGATAAATATACTGTGCAATAATTTTGTGAGAAAAAATAACCGAAAGTATAAAAATTATCAGTATTTTTTTTATCATATTTTACTTTTTTATTAATGAATTCGAAAATTCTGGTAATGTCCTTATTTGCTTATCCAATTCATGGTTCGACTCCGCTCACCATGACAAATGTATTCAAATTGTCATCCCGAGCGGAGTCGAGGGATGATTTATTCGTTAATAATTTTAGCAAATTAGCACACTACCAAAATTCTTTTTTTTAGATAGAAAATATTTAATGTTCTAAAATATAATTAATAAGGAATAAGAAATAAATTTTAATGAAAGAAATAAAGATTTTATTTGTTTGTCTCGGCAATATTTGCAGATCGCCTGCTGCCGAAGGTGTTATGTCATCATTTATAAAGGATGAAGGTTTAGACGAATTAATAGCCGTTGATTCTGCCGGAACCCTGGATTATCATATAGGCGAAGGTGCCGATCCCAGGATGAAGGTTCATGCAAAAAAAAGAGGATACGATTTAACAAGCATATCCAGGCAGTTCGATCCGCAAAAAGATTTTGATGAATTTGATTATATAGTCACAATGGATAATTCAAATTATAGAAGTATTAAAAAACTCGACACCGGTAAAATACATGAGGATAAAATATTTAAGATGGCAAAATTCATAGAAAATTATAAAGTTAATGAAGTGCCGGATCCTTATTATGAAGGACCGGAAGGTTTTGAATATGTTTTAAACTTGATTGAAGACGGATGCAGGCATTTACTTAACAAGGTAAAAAATGAAATTAAGCAATCAAATAAAATCGGAGATTGAAAATGTAACTAAAAGCAGCATTAAATCTTTGGAATCAATCTCCGGCGGCTGCATAAGTGATGCTTATAAATTAATAATGAGTTCGGGAAATTCATTTTTTCTTAAATTAAATAATAACAATCCAGGAAATATGTTTGAGAAAGAAGCACATGGATTAAACGAGCTGAACAAATCAAATGCTATTAGAGTCCCGCACGTTATTCAATTTAACGAAACTTATATTTTAATTGAATTTATATCCCCTGGGAATAGATCAAGAAATTTTTTTGAAGATTTCGGACACAAGTTTGCAGAAATGCATAAGTATCTTGGGAACACATTCGGATTTTATGAAAACAATTTCATCGGCTCAAATATTCAAGAGAATGTAGCTGATGATGATGAAAAAGAAAATTGGACAAAATTTTATTTCAATAATAGAATTTTATTCCAATTAAAGCTTGCGGAAAAGAACGGATTTGCGACCAAAGAATTAGCATCAAAAATTAATTTGCTTGAAGATAAAATCGAAAAAATATTAAATGGAAGTAAAGAAAAGCCTTCGCTTCTTCACGGAGATTTGTGGGGTGGAAATTATATCGTGGATGAAAAAGGAAACGCCGCCTTAATAGATCCGGCAGTTTATTACGGGCATCGTGAAGCAGACCTGGCTATGACAAAGCTTTTCGGAGGATTTAGTTCACAATTTTATGAAGCGTATAACGAGTCTTTTCCATTATCTTCTGGATATGAGTTTAGAGAAAATATTTATAAGCTTTATCATGTGTTAAATCATCTGAATTTATTTGGAAGAGGATATTACCCCCAAGTAATTTCTCTAATTGATTTTTATATAAAATAAATCTTTTTATTAAACGAATAAGAAGCAATAAACTTCTCATTCGCTTGAAATAAATTTACTTAATATTAAGTAATTGGACATCGAAAATAAGAGTTGAATTTGCCGGTATCGGTCCCATTGCCCTATTTCCATAGCCTAATGAAGGTGGGATAATCAATCGCGCTTTTGCGCCTTTATTCATCAACTTAATACCTTCCTCCCATCCGGGTATAACAGTGTGGGCACCTAATTTAAAAGTAATCGGGGCATCTCTTTCAACCGAACTGTCAAATTTCTTACCATTTAATAAAAATCCGCTGTAGTTAACTGTAACAATATCACCTGCTTTTGCTTTAGGACCTGTTCCCTCTTTAACAATTGCATATTTTAAACCGTCTTTGGTAGTTTTAATTTTAGTTGAGTCTACTACCCATTCTTTAACAGGTAATTTTACATTAACCAATTGTACTTGAAGTTTTATATCCGTATTTGGAGGTACCGGGCCAAATCCTTTTTTACCATAGGCTAAGTCAGATGGTATTATGATTGTTCTTGTTCCCCCTACCTTCATTCCGGAAATACCTTCGTAGCTGCCTTTGATAAAAGAATTTTCAGTTAGAGAATATACATAAGGTCTATGACTGTGCTTTGTAGTTGCAATTAAATATTTATTTTTTGAAGTATCATTATTCCAATCCTTATATAAATCCTTTGAATCTTTAATTATCCAGCCTGAAAAGCTAATCGTAACAATATCTCCTGACTTTGCTACATCGCCTGTACCGTTTTTATCATCCACATATTTTAAACCGGATTTTAAATTAACTACATTATTTTTTTGAGAACAGCCTGCAATTAATAACAACAAAAAAACAACTATAAACTTCTTCATGCATTTCCTTTGATTTTTAATTAGAAATTATTAAATAAAATTAGTTATTATTTCTTTTTCAACTTTTAATCATTTTTACAAGATCCAATTCTATTTTCTCTTCACAATAAAACGGCTCTCCATAATTTTTACCTATTTGGAATCCATAAAAGTGCGACCTTGATTCAACATAATTTATAAACACGGGTCGACTTATAAATGTTTCAGGCTCGGTACTTTTCGGATTATGAAATTGAGTTTCGTATGCTTTAACGGCTTTCATTTTAGTATCAAATTCATTCGATATGTCAACGATAAAAGAAGGTTCAAAAGTATATGTCTGCATAAAATAATATAACTTTTGAGGTCTATAAGGTTCCTGCGATACTTCTTTGTCGAAAGTTTTTAATTTGCTTAAGCCAGTTGAAAACATAGCCCGTTTGATTAACTGGCTTGCGTCAATATGATCCGGATGACGATCATTGAAGTACGGCGCAAAAATTATTTTAGGTTTATACTTCCTAATTGTCATTATTATTTTGACCAAATTTTCTTTGTTATTTTCAATGTTACCATCAGGTATCTGCAGATTTTCCCTTACGGCAACTTTTAAAATAATAGCTGCTTGAAACGCTTCCCTCTGGCGGGTTTCTGCCGTACCTCTCGTCCCCAGTTCACCCTTTGTTAGATCTATAATACCGACCTTTAGTTTATTTGATGTTAATTTATAAATTGTACCTCCCATTGAGAGTTCGGCATCATCCGGGTGCGCGCCAAATACCAGTACATCTAGATGCATAAATTATTCTTTTTAATTTTAAATAAATTGAAACTGAAATTAAGAATTTTTCCTTTTGTATTCCATTAAATAACCAACTAAAAATCGATCAAAAAGAGATCATTAAGATGATGGAAGTGATTTATTTAATTTAATCGTACATATATCAATTATTAATTTAATTGATTATTTTGAAAATGCATAACTTCTAAACATTAGGTAGTGTATTAATTTACTTAAATCATTGACGAATAAATCATCCCTCGACTCCGCTCGGGATGACAATTTAAATTCTTTTGTCATGGTGAGCGGAGTCGAACCATGACTTAGATTAATAAATTAGGACACTACAAAAAATTATTTATGAAATAAGAATTTATTTTAAGTTCAAAAGACAGACAATTATATTTTTCTATTTTTCCCAAAGGAACATTGATGGCATTAAGAGTTAAAAATGATGAAAAAGCTTTTGTAAACGGCAAGATATACACTGTAAACGAAAAGGAACCGACTGCGGAAGCTGTTTTAATCAAAGGGAATAGAATAATTTTTGTGGGAAGCAATAAAGATGTAAAACAAAGATATAATTATGAAACGCAGGTAATAGATTTAAAAGGCAAACTTATGCTGCCCGGGTTTATTGATGGTCATGTACATTTAATAAACGGAGGATATTATTTACTTGGTCTCGATCTGCGTCCGGCAAAATCAACAAAAAGTTTTATACAAATTCTAAAAAAATACGTTGAATCAAACAATGGCAAGTGGATTACCGGCGGAAATTGGGATCATGAAGCGTGGGAGAAAAAAGATTTACCGGTTAAAGAAATGATTGATCCTTTTACTCAAAATTTGCCTGTATTTATAGAAAGATTAGATAGACACATGGGACTGGCAAATTCATTTGCATTGAAACTTGCCGGGATAACCAAAGATACAAAAGATCCCGAAGGGGGAACAATTATTAAAGATTCAAAAACAGGAGAGCCGACCGGAATTCTAAAAGATAATGCTATGACACTTATTTATTCGATTATACCGGATCATACCAAAGAAGAAAATTATAAAGCAGGTTTAGCAGCATTGGATGAAGCTAAAAAAAACGGCATAACAAGCGTTCAGGATATTACTTATAGGAGCAATTTAATTACATATCAGCAGCTGGAAAAAAACGGCAAATTAACATGTAGAATTTATACAAGACTGCCGATTGCAGATTATAAAAATTTAGCTGATGCGGGAATACAATATGATTTTGGAAATAATAAATTAAAATTGGGTTCTTTAAAAGCTTTTTCAGACGGTTCATTGGGTTCTGCTACAGCATGGTTCTTCGAAAAATATAATCAAGATACCACTACTTATGGTCTGCCTACGGATATTGTTTCTGACGGCAGACTTGAAAAATGGGCTATAGAAGCTGATAAAAATAAACTACAGATATGTACACATGCAATCGGCGACAGAGCAAATGCATATATGCTTGATCTTTATGAAAAAATTGAGACTGTAAATCCCAAGTGGGAACGGCGCTTTAGAATTGAACATGTTCAGCATGTAAGAACAAGTGATATTAAAAGATTTTCCCGATTAAAAGTTATAGTTTCGGCGCAGCCTTATCATTGTATTGATGACGGTGTATGGGCTGAAAAAAGAATCGGTAAAAAAAGGTTGAAAGAGGTTTATTCATTTAATTCTTTTTTAGATGCCGGAGTAAAATTATGCTTCGGCAGTGATTGGCCTGTTGCTCCGTTGAATGCAATAGAAGGAATTTATGCTGCTGTTACAAGACGAACTTTAGATGATAAAAATCCGGATGGCTGGATTCCCGAACAAAAGATTAGTGTGGAGGATGCAATAAAATGTTATACAATTAACAGTGCGTATGCTTCTTTCGAAGAAAATATTAAAGGCAGTATTGAACCGGGAAAGCTTGCAGATTTTGTTGTGTTGAGCGATGATATTTTAACTATCGATCCAATTAAAATAAAGGATGCTAAAGTCGATTTAACAATTCTTGACGGCGAAATAATTTATGAAAGAGAAAGGAATATATGAGATTAGCTACACTTAAAAATAATACTGCAATTGCAATTACCAAAAAAGGGATTATTCCTTTAAATAAAATTGATTTTTTCGGAAGTATAAAAGATTTGATAAGAATAGGTGAAAAAAAATGGAAAGAAATTAGTAATAATATTAATCATGCTAAAGGTGGGATCTCTATTAATAAAGAAGAATTTGCTGCACCGATAAATGATCCGTCTAAAATTATCGGAATTGGATTAAATTATTCCGATCATGCCAACGAAACAAAAATGGCACTACCTAAATCTCCCATAGTGTTTGCAAAATTCAATAATTCAATAAACGGTCCTGTAGATCCCATAATTATTCCTACCGGAATTACAAATCAGGTTGATTATGAAGTTGAACTTGGCGTCGTAATTGGTAAGACAGCAAAAAATGTTTCAAAAGAAAATGCTCTCGATTATGTATTTGGTTACACTATTCTTAATGATGTTTCGGCAAGAGATATACAATTTTCCGAAAGTCAATGGGTAAAAGGGAAATCATTAGATACATTTTGCCCGATGGGTCCCGTTATTGTTACTAAAGATGAAATTCCGGATCCCAATAATCTTGAACTTGGCTGTAAAGTAAACAACGAAATACGCCAGCAGGGCAATACAAAAAATATGATATTCGGAGTAGCTGAATTAATATCCAAACTCTCACAAATTTTTACACTTGCGCCGGGAGACATAATAGCAACCGGTACGCCAAGCGGTGTGCAGTATGGTAAAGAAAACCCAAATTATTTAAAAGACGGAGACATTGTTACTTCATGGATAAAAGGCATTGGTGAAATGATAAATCCGGTTGTTGAAGTATAAGCAAAAAATTTTAAATTGATTTTAAAATCTTTTCAAAATAACCATTTTTATTTCATCCCTATAATCTTCTTTGCATTTACAACATTTTTTTAATGTAAGGACAAGCAGCGGCTTGTCCCGGTTTCTAATTTTTTATTTCAGCAGCAGCATCTTTTTCGTCTCAACATATTCTCCCGCTGATATCCTGTAAAAATAAACTCCGCTCGGTTGATTGCCTGCATCCCACTTAATTTCAAAATATCCCGCTTTCTGTTTTTCGTTTACTAATACAGCTATTTCTCTGCCGAGAATATCATATATTTTCAATTGCACAAAAGTCCCTCCTTGGGAGGCATTTAGGGAGGCCACTGTGTATTTTATTTTTGTGCTTGGGTTGAATGGATTGGGGTAGTTCTGACTTAAAATAAATTTATCCGGGTAGTCTTCTTTATTACCTTCTGAATTTATCGAAGAAACAATACCTCCTTCATTAAAAACAGCCAAGCCACCCCAAGTTCCTATCCACATATTACCGCTACCGTCTACGTTAAGGCATTTCACCAAATTATCCGGCAGACCGGAATTGGAGGTATTATATACAGTCCAGCCAGTCCCTTCGGGACTTGTACCGTCATATCTTGCTAGTCCGTAACCCCTCCGGTCACCAGTCCCTATCCATATATTCCCGCTATCGTCTACGGTAAGGCATTTCAACAAATTATCGGGTAAGCCAGAATTGGAGGTATCGTAAACAATCCAATTTGTGCCGTCATATTTTACCAATCCGCTTACCTGAACTTCAAACCCCTCATAATCCCAACCAGTCCCTATCCATATATCCCCGCTTTCATCAGCGACAAGACAACTAAAATAATTTTCCGGCAAACCGGAATTGGATGTATTATAAACAGTCCAGCCTGTCCCTTCGGTACTTGCACCGTCATATTTTGCTAATCCTTTCGTGGTACCTGTCCATATATTCCCGCTACCGTCTACGGTAAGGCATTTCACCAAATTATCCGGCAGACCGGAATTGGAGGTATCGTAAATAATCCAATTTGTGCCGTCATATTTTACTAAACCTCTGCCCCAAATCCCTATCCATATATTCCCGTTTCCCTCTACAGAAAGGCACTCAACATCATTTTCCGGCAGTCCGGTATTGGAAGTATTATAAACAGTCCAGCCTGTCTCTTCGGTACTTGCACCGTCATATTTTGCTAATCCTTTCGTGGTACCTATCCACATATTCCCGATTTTGTCTGCTGCAAGGCATTTCACCAAATTATCCGGCAGACCGGAATTGGATGTATTATAAACAGTCCAGCCTGTCCCTTCGGTACTTGCTCCGTTATATTTTGCTAATCCTTTCGTGGTACCTATCCATATATTTCCGCTTGAGTCTATAGCAATACAATTAACAACATTATTCGGCAAACCGGAATTGGAAGTATTATAGACTTTCCATTCAGGATTTTGAGCTTTAAGGATTGGTCCATTGCTAAAAGCAATTAATAACAGCAATATTAGAAATATCATCCCTTTTCCAATAAACACTGTCTTATATTCAGGTAGAAAAAATTTCACTGTTGTTTTTTGAAAATTTTTCTTACTTAACATAGTTCCTCCCGTTAAAATTATGTCTAGCCGAATCATCAATTCGCACAACTGATTTCTTGTTTTCTGACTTCTGGCTCCAGTTCACTT
>CAZCFZ010000016.1:0-74283 GCA_964498065.1 uncultured Ignavibacteriaceae bacterium | reverse complement strand
ACGAATAAAGGTTTTGCAGACCTTCGCCTTAGACCACTTGGCTACAGCGCCATTGGTTAGTAATCAATGATAAGACATTAGTAATCGGTCAATAGTTTTGATGATTGAATAACCGAAACTGATAACCGATCACTTTTAACAGAGCGGGAAACGGGACTCGAACCCGCGACATCAACCTTGGCAAGGTTGCGCTCTACCAACTGAGCTATTCCCGCATAATGTTTGTTCAATATTTATTAAGAACTTTTTCGATTTCCCCGATTAAAATATCCACCTTGATTCTGACTCAATGTAGGCCCTCATCAATTTGTTCCGGCTTTGTTAAGTGTAAACTCTTTCCATAAAATTTGAAAAGCCCGGAACTGATTTTACCTTCAATTAAACAATGAACCGGATAATTTAGTTATTCGGATATAATTTTTTTTATCTTTAATTTTCGTGAGCAAATATAACATGATTCGTACATTCTTGCAATAATATTTTCATATTTATAGCTAATTATTAGTCCATGTTTTGTTTTTCACAAATGGATATTAAAATTTTTATTAAATTAAATTGTCTTTCAAAAGTGACATTCTGCAAATTTTAATATGAATTATTTTTTAAGCGTTGTTATTGGATATATTTTGGGTTCTTTTCCAACAGCATACTTAATCTTAAAACAAGCAAAAGGAATTGATATTACCGGCCAAGGGTCGGGAAATGTAGGAGCATATAATTCATTTGAAGTTTCAAAATCTAAAATTATTGGTTTAATAGTACTCTTGATAGATGCTCTTAAAGGATTATTAAGTGTTTATATCGTATTATTAATCTTTCCGAAAGAATTTATATTCCCTTCTTTAGCATTGCTTGCGGCAGTTTTCAGCCATTGCTTTAATCCCTGGATAAATTTTAAAGGCGGAAGAGGATTGGCTACAAGTACCGGAGGGCTTTTGTTATTATTTCCCTTTTTAGTTGCAACCTGGATTATTATTTGGGTTATTATTTATTTATTAAAAAAGGATATAATCTGGGGAAATATCTGGGCAACTTTAATGTCATTAATTATTGTCTTTACCACAAACAAAATCGCCGTAAAATATTCTTTCCCCAGAGCCGAGTCCGTATCATTGCTAATATTATTTTCAACAGCTTTATTAATATTGGTTTTAATAAAGCATATTGAACCTCTAAGAGATTTAATGAAAAGCAAAAATATTTTTAAATTAAGGAATACAGATGACTAAAAAAACAAGAAATAACCTTATACTAACATTTGGTATTTTAATACTTTTAATTTCTGCCTTTGTATTTACACAAAAAAAAATGGACACACCTTTATATCACGATTCTAGTAATTCCAATTATTCTTTAGCCGGATTTCAGCAGAAAGCTCAAAATAATAATTCAATAAGCAACAGTAGAGAAACTGCAATAACCCGGACTGTTCAAAAGGTTAGTCCCGCTGTCGTAGGTATAAACGTTACCGAAATAAAACAATACAGCACGTTTTTTAGCGACCCGTTTTTCAGACAATTCTTTGGTGACCAAGGCATGTTCAATCAAAGGGTGAAAGAATTGGGTTCAGGTTTCATAATTTCACCTGACGGATACATTGTAACAAATGATCATGTGGCAGGAAACGCTTCTGAAATTACCGTAACCCTAACTGACGGTAAGGAATATAAAGCAAAAATAGTCGGTACGGATCATGCAACGGATATTTGCCTGCTTAAAATTAATGGTTCTAATTTGCCGTACGTTACATTGGGTAATTCTGATAATATTCTTATAGGAGAATGGGTAATTGCCTTCGGCAATCCTTTTGGTCTTTTTAATGTAAATGATAAACCAACCGTTACCGTTGGAGTCGTAAGTTCCACAGGCATGAATTTGGATCAACCGGTTAATGTAGGATCCAATAACCGTTATTATTTAAATATGATTCAAACCGATGCAGCTATTAACGCAGGAAACAGCGGCGGTCCTCTAGTTAACAGCATTGGACAAGTTATAGGGATGAATACTTTAATTTATACTGCCAACGGAACAAATGGAAATATCGGTTTGGGATTTGCAATCACTATAAACAAGATAAAAAGGATTATTACGCAGCTAAAAGAATACGGCAAAATCGATAGAGATTTTAATATTGGATTAAAAATACAATCAATTGATGAAGGTATTGCAAAATATTATAACCTTCAAAATACAAGAGGTGTAATAATCACTCAGGTTTTCCCAAATACGCCTGCTGCAAACGCCGGACTTAAGGAAGGTGATATAATTTTACAAGTAGATAATTACTTAATTAATGACGAACAGACTCTTGTGGGAGTTTTTACACAATTTAGTGTCGGGGAAATCGTAACGTTAAAAATTCTCCGTGACAATAAAATAATTAAACTACATATGAAATTGGAGAAAACTTCATGATTGAAAGATATACACTCCCCGAAATGGGAAAAATTTGGCAGGATGAATTTAAATTTAAAACCTGGCTTAAAATTGAAATTCTTGCTTGTGAAGCCCGATGTGAAATGGGAGAAATTCCAAATGAAGATGTTGAAGTGATAAAACAAAAAGCAAATTTTAATGTTAAACGAATTTTGGAAATTGAAGAAACAACAAAACATGATGTAATTGCATTTCTAACTAATGTTGCGGAATATGTCGGTCCTGCTTCAAGACATATTCACTACGGAATGACGTCTTCGGATATCCTTGATACTACTCTTTCTTACCAGATGAAAACTGCGGGTGAACTTATATTAAAAAGATTAAATGAATTAAAAAGCATATTGAAAGAGAGAGCGGTTGAACATAAAAATACTTTGTGTGTCGGAAGATCGCACGGTATCCATGCAGAGCCTACTACGATGGGACTTAAGTTTGCCTTATGGTTTGAAGAGACAAAAAGAAATATTAATCGACTTGAAAATGCTGTTAAGTCAATAAGTGTTGGTCAAATTTCCGGTGCAGTAGGAACTTTTGAACATCTTTCGCCTAAAGTGGAAGAATATGTCTGTAAAAAAATGGACTTATCCCCCGCTCCTGTTTCAACTCAGATTATTCAAAGAGACCGTCATGCTGAATTTATGAGCACACTTGCCGTGATTGGAACTACTCTTGAAAAAATGGCAGTTGAAATTAGACACCTGCAGAGAACAGAAGTCCTGGAAGCGGAAGAATATTTTTCAAAAGGTCAAAAAGGTTCTTCAGCAATGCCTCATAAAAGAAATCCTATAATCAGTGAAAGAATTACGGGACTTTCCAGAGTATTAAGAAGCAATGCAGTTGCAGCTTTTGAAGATGTTGCATTATGGCATGAAAGGGATATCTCACATTCTTCGGTTGAAAGAATTATTGTTCCGGATAGTTGTATTGCTTTGGATTATATGCTTGATTTAATGAACAAGCTGATTAAAAATTTACTTATTTATCCTGAAAACATGATGAGAAACTTAAACTTAACCAGAGGATTAGTTTTCTCTCAGACTGTTTTACTAAAGCTTGTAAATAAAGGGATTTCCAGAGAAGATGCTTATAAAATAGTCCAAACCGCCGCCATGGAAGTTTGGGCTGATAAATCTAAAGATCTTTTAAGCGAACTTCTAAAATCTGAAGATGTGATGAAATACCTTTCTGAAAAGGAATTAAAAGATATATTTGATAATAAAAATATGCTTAGAAATGTCGATTATATATTTTCAAGAAGCATAGGATCGGATTAGCGGATAATCAATCAAATAATATTTCATTTTAGGGGAAGTCATACAAAAATAAGGAGGCATTTATGAAGACGGGTTTATTTATTTCGGCAATATTATTTTTAATGTTCTTTATTGCCGGCCCATCATCTGCACAAACTAAAAAGGGTTTAAAGGTCGGCGATAAAGCTCCCAATTTTATATTAAAAGATGCATTTGGTAAATCATATAATTTAAAGTCATACATAAAAAAATATCCGGTTATAGTTTATTTTTATCCCGAAGCAGGTACACCCGGTTGTACTAAAGAAGCTTGCGGCATAAGAGATGACTGGTCGAAATTCAAAAAAAATAATATAAAAGTTTTTGGTATTAGTGTCGATCCTGATAGCCGGATAAAAGCTTTCATTCATAAGTACAAACTGAACTTCCCGCTGTTATCCGATGCAAATAAAAAGGTATCTAAAGAATACGGTGTACTTCTACCCAACGGATTCGATAAGCGCGTAACCTTTATAATTAATAAGGAAGGTAAAATTGCAAAAATTATTAATGTAACCGACATTGAAAAACATGCAGCAGAAGTTTTTAATTTTGCAATGAAATTAAAATAATTTTTAGTGAAGGGTATACTAAAATTTATACCCTTCTCTTATTATCAATTATTAAAAACTTATATTTTTCAAATTGAAATTTTTTAATTCTTTAAAATCATAATACCGCCATTCGCCTGAATAATTAACAAGCTTAAATCTTGATATCGCTCCTAAAAATAATTACGTTTAGCGGATTTATATACCGGAAGATAAATATTTAATTTTATTTTCACCTAAAAAAGGCTTTTATCAAAAATTTTGTTAATGCTAAATACTATTTTAAAAATGTGCGTACAAAAAAAGGGATTTTTATTCAATGAATAATTTTTAGATATTATACCTCGGATATTTTTGATTTAATACTCCCACTCAAATTTATTCATATTTTTATTTTTATGGAGGGAAAAATCAATTTTTTCCGTGATTAAGTATTGTTAAATTACATTTTGAGTATAAATGATTAAAAATAAATGACAAAAAAAACGAGTAACCTAATGAAAAAAATTCTTGTATTAGTACTTCTTATTATAGTTGCTAATATATTTTTAGCTAAAACCTTAAAATTTAATGGTAATAAAAATGTTGACAGCGATACAACTGCAATCCTCGAACCTCCAAGATATATGTCAAACGAGGATGAATTGATTGCCACAATACTTCAAAGATATCATTATAGAAAATTTAAACTGGATGATTCACTTTCAAATGTTATTTTTAATCGTTATTTAAAATCTTTGGACTATGGAAAGTATTATTTCTATGCTTCGGACATTGATAATTTCGATAAATACAGATATCAGTTAGATGACGATATTAAAGATGGTAACTTGCAGCCTGCTTTTTATATCTTTAATAAATTTAGAGAAAGAGCTTATGAAAGATTTGATTATGCAGAAAAACTATTAACAAAAGGTTTCGATTTTAATAAGCCTGATTCTATACAGATAGATAGAAAGAATGCAGCCTGGGCTGCAAATTCAGCGCAGATGGATGAGCTTTGGCGGAGGAAAGTTAAAAGCGATGCACTAAGTCTGATTTTAGCCGGAAAGAAATGGGATGATATTCAGAAATTGCTGAAAAAAAGATATGAAAATCTCCGTAAGAACATAATGGAATATAAAAATGAAGATGTGTTTCAATTATTCGAAAATTCATTTACGGAATCTTTGGATCCTCATACAAATTATATGTCTCCTGTTACTTCTCAAAACTTTAATATTGAAATGACCCGTTCGCTTGAAGGCATCGGGGCACAGCTTCAAACTGAAGACGAATATACAAAAGTAGTGGAAATTATACCCGGCGGCCCTGCATTTAAAAGCAAATTATTGCACCGCGGGGATAAAATTATCGGTGTTGCACAAGGAAAAGACGGTGAAATGGTTGATGTAATCGGATGGAGAATAACAGATGTTGTTCAGTTAATAAGGGGGAAAAAAGGAAGTATCGTAAGACTTCAAATTATTCCCGGAAATGAAGGCGTTAATGCTGCACCAAAAGAGATTACGCTTGTTCGCGACAAGATAAAACTTGAAGAGCAGTCTGCTAAGGATAAAATTTTAGATATAAAGCAAAATGGTAAAACTTACAAATTCGGAGTGATTACTTTGCCGGCATTCTACAGTGACTATAATGCGGAGCAACGTGGTGATAAAGATTATAAAAGTACAACCCGCGATGTAAAAAAATTAGTTGACGAATTAAAAAAGGCTAATGTTCAAGGTATTATTATTGATTTAAGAAATAACGGCGGCGGTTCTCTGGAAGAAGCAATAAAACTGACAGGATTGTTTATTAAGAACGGTCCCGTTGTGCAAATAAAAAAATCCAATGGAAGTATTGATGTTGAAGACGATCCTGATAAGTCTATTGATTATACCGGTCCTCTTTTTGTTTTGGTAAATAGATTTAGCGCTTCTGCATCGGAAATATTCTCGGCAGCTATTCAGGATTACGGACGTGGTTTAATTATAGGAAGCAATACTTATGGTAAAGGAACTGTCCAAAATTTAATTGACCTAAACCGATTAATGCCGAGCGAAAGCAAAAAGCTTGGTCAGGTTAAATTGACAATAGCAAAGTTTTATAGAATCAACGGGGCCAGTACCCAGCATCTTGGAGTTATTCCAGATATTAAATTTCCGTCTTTAATTAATGACAAGGAATACGGCGAGAGTACGGAGCCCAGTTCTCTTCCATGGGATCAAATCGATTCTACCAAATATGTTAGGTTTGGAGATATTCAAAAATACGTTCCCGAATTGATTAAGCTGCATCTTGCCAGAATAAAAAATAATGATCCCGAATGGAATGAATTTACCGATGAAGTAAAAGAATATAGGGAAGCTCATGATAAAAAATATTTATCATTAAATGAAGAGGTAAGAAAGGAAGAACAAAAAGAAATTGAACAAAAGAAATTCGATAGAGAAAATGAACGGCGAAAAAGCCTAGGTTTAAAATTATTACCTAAAGGAGAAAAACCGACTAACGATAATACACCTAAAGATGATCCCGAACTTGATGAAACCGGACATATTCTTGCCGATTACATTAATCTAATTAGTTAATCATGTTAATATCTAATAAAAAGGCCGGTTATTATGCCGGCCTTTTTATTTACTTGGAGAGATAGTTCAACAATTTAGCTCTAGCTAATGGAAACATGGTTTCAAAAAACGGAAAATCTAAATCTGTTTGACAAAGATAACAATCCAAATCTTTTCCATTATTATATTTATTTTTTAATTCCATATCTATATACCAGGTTATACTGGGAAGATTAATCATCTTAGTAGATTGGAGGTAACCGATATTTAAAATAAGATTGGATCGGTTATCTCTAAAATTTTCAATAGTTTCAAACTTATATACGTTAAGTTGAGTGTTAAGGTTATCAGGTACCAGCAAATAGCTGTTTTTATCTTTGCTCTTTGATCTTCCCTTCTGTTTAATAACTATATTTTCAAACACGAAATGATAGATTACTTGAGCCTCATCAATAAGACTCTGTATTATCGGCAAAGCCCATTCAATCAGATCGTAAACATTATCTTTTTGTTCAGTTGATTGGTCAATGATTTCTACAAAATTATTCTTATTACTATTTTTTCTGGATATTCCGTTTGGTAAAAGCAATTCAAAGCAGGATTTATTTGCTAATAATTCCTCTAATGTGGAATATAGATAAATCAATTCGGTTAAAGTTGGGTATAATTTATTTTTATTGAATTCTCTTCTATATTCCTTCAAACTCGATAATATTTTATATTGACTTATCTCTATATCATCGGGACATGAAGTAAAAGTATTTAATGTTAATGTTTTCATGTCTTACCATGTATTATACATTAAAATAACAAAATACATACCACTTTAAATAGTACTAAAAACCTTAAAAAATTAACTATTATATATTTCTAATGTACATAAAATGGCAAAATTACCTTGAGTTATTGTAAATCAGCAGTTGATTTAAAAAAAACTCTCTTCTTAAAATATTAAGAAAAGAGCTCAAAATGTTACATCAATTTGTTCAGAATATTAGATGTCGAATTTTATTCCCTGGGCAAGAGGCAATTCGGTTCCGTAATTGATTGTATTTGTTTGTCTTCTCATATATGCTTTCCAAGCGTCGGAACCTGATTCTCTTCCGCCGCCGGTTTCTTTCTCCCCTCCGAATGCACCGCCTATTTCAGCACCGGAAGTTCCGATATTTACATTTGCAATTCCGCAATCGGAACCTTCAGCAGATAAAAATTGTTCTGCTTCTCTCATATCTGTTGTAAAAATTGAAGATGATAATCCCTGTACAACACTATTATGAATCCGGATTGCATTATTTATTTCTCCCTTATATTTAATCAAATACAAAATAGGAGCAAAAGTTTCTTCCTGAACTATCTCATAACTATTTTCAGCTTCAACTATTACAGGATTTACGTAACAATTTGATTCATAACCACTGCCTGATAAAACTTCGCCGCCGAATACTATTTTCCCTCCTTCTGATTTAACTTTCTGCAAAGCCTTTGAAAACATTTCGACTGCATCCTTATCAATAAGCGGCCCTACATGATTCTTTTCATCCAAAGGATCACCGATTTTCAATCCTTTATATGCTTTTACCAATGATTCTTTAACTTTTTCATAAATAGATTCGTGGATAATTAATCTTCTTGTTGTTGTACATCTTTGACCGCATGTACCTACTGCACCGAAAACAATTGCAGGCATTGCCATTTTCAAATCTGCATTTTGTGTAAGGATAATAGCATTGTTACCGCCTAATTCTAAAATTGAACGTCCGAACCTTTTTGCAATTACTTCTCCAGCATGCTTTCCGACTTTAGTAGAGCCTGTAAGGGAAATTAATGGAATCCTTTTATCGTTTAATAGTTTTTCCCCAACTGTGGAACCACGCCCTATAACTAATGAAAATATACCTTCAGGAAGATTATTAATTTTTAAAACCTCTGCTATAATATTTTGAACAGCTATTGCTGATAAAGGTACTTTTGAAGAAGGCTTCCATAAATTTACATCTCCGCAAACAGCAGCCAGCATTGCGTTCCAGGAATAAACAGCAACAGGAAAATTAAATGCGGAAATAATTCCTACTACACCAAGAGGATGATATTGATCATACATCCGGTGATTCGGCCTTTCAGACGCCATGGTAAAACCGTAAAGCTGTCTTGATTGACCGACTGAAAAATCGCATATGTCGATCATTTCCTGGACTTCTCCTAATCCTTCTTGAAGTGATTTGCCCATTTCGTAAGAAACCAATTTACCAAGATCAGATTTATATTCTCTCAGCTTAACTCCGATCTGACGGACTATTTCGCCTCTCTTAGGCGCAGGCATCTTTCTCCAAAATTTAAATGCTTCGGCAGCCGTTTCAAGAATACTATCATAATCTTTTTCGGAAGCTTGATAAACAGAAGCAATGAATTTTCCATCGGCCGGAGAATAAATTTTTAACTCTCCACTGTCGGTTGTTTCGTTCCATTTTGTCCCGGTACTAGAACCGAAATTTTTTTCTTTTATTCCTAATTTTTTAAGAAATTCCATTCTCATTCCTCAATTTTTTTTTGAATTAATTTTATTTAAAATCGATTGAATATTTATAGTTCGCATTTTATTTTCAATATCAAGTTGAACCTCGGCAAAGAGATTTAAGAAAAAATCATTAAGTTTTACGGATTCATTCGTGATCCCTTCATTTTGCGAAGATACATTAAGATGAAAAGCTTTCCGGTCTTCTATTGAGCAATAAATTTCCTGCAGGTGAATTTCTTCCGGTTTCTTTTTTATTAAAAATCCGCCGTTAGGTCCATATGTGCTTTCAACAATATCATTTTTAACCAGCATCGATAAAATTTTTCTAAGCTTGGAAGCATTAATTCCTATATGTTCAGATATTTCTGCACTGGATCTGGGCTGCGGAAAAGAATTTGCCAAGTAACATAACGCTTTTACTGCTGTTGATAGTTTTGTTGATGCGGACATAATTTATTTTATTTGTTATAGTAAGTGTAACAAATAAAAATTCAAAAATCAATCATAAATGCAAATCCTGACTTTAGTAAAGTATTAAATCAATTGTAAATTTTAAGGAAAATATATAAATTACTTTAGAATTTTTAAGATTTTTTAATATGTCTAATTCAATTAATTTTTGTGAAGTTAAAGGTTTTAAAAACTTAAGGAGTTATTTTATCTCCCGTTTCGAAAACGTATTTTAAATTTCCTGCCCCGCTTTCTTTTCTTATAATTTTTTCAGTCATTTTTATTTTATTCTTATAGACAACCGGAGAATTTTATGAATAATAATATTTTTAATAATAGTAACGACATTACTTACGAATCTAATCATGTTTTACCTTCAAGAGTGCATGAAGTGATAGGACAATATATGCTTGCCGACGGATTTAAATTGGTTTTAGATTTGGAAAACAGTAAAGGAGTTAAAATAATCGACGCAAAGACAGGAACTGAATACCTGGACTTTTTTACATTCTTTGCTTCTTCAGCATTAGGTATGAACCATCCAAAACTAATTACGGAAACAGTAAAAAATGAGCTTATAAATACAGCAATTAACAAACCTTCTAATTCCGATATTTATACGGTTCAAATGGCCGAATTTGTTGAGACTTTTGCAAAATTAGCAAAACCTGATTATATGAAACATTTATTTTTTATATCAGGCGGAGCATTAGCCGTAGAAAACGGTTTAAAGGTAGCTTTCGATTGGAAGGTTCAGAAAAATTTTATGAAAGGTATTAAGGAGGAAAAAGGACATCAGGTAATTCACTTCAAGCAGGCATTTCACGGTCGAAGCGGTTATACAATGTCTTTAACTAATACGGAACCGAATAAAATTAAATACTATCCGAAATTTAATTGGCCGCGAATTACAAATCCTAAAATTAAGTTTCCTATTGAAGAAAATTTACAGGAAATTATTAAGCTGGAAAACCAGGCCGTTAATGAGATAAGTGAAGCTATAAAGAATAATCCCGATGATATCGCGGTGATAATTATAGAGCCAATTCAAGGAGAAGGAGGAGACAACTTTTTTAGAAAAGAATTTTTTGAGAAGCTGAGGCAAATTGCGGACGAAAATGAAATTCTTCTTATGTTTGATGAAGTTCAAACCGGATTCGGATTGACCGGTAAAATGTGGGCATCCGAATACTATGTTAAACCGGATATTATTACATTCGGTAAAAAAGCTCAAGTGTGCGGAATTATGGTAAATGACAGGATTGATGATATACCGGAAAATTGCTTTAATAAATCAAGCAGAATTAATTCTACCTGGGGAGCGAATTTAACCGATATGGTCAGATCAAAGCATATAATGGAAATCATTGATGAAGAGAATCTAGTAGAGAATGCTAAAGAGAAAGGCAAATATCTGCTTGATAATCTTTATGAAATTCAGAAAGAGTTTCCGGCTTTAGTCAATAATGCACGGGGATTAGGTTTAATGTGTTCATTCGATCTTCCCGATTCAAAATTAAGAAATGAATTTCGTGAGAAATGCTTTAATGAAAAACTTCTTATTCTCGGTTGCGGTGAAAAATCAATTAGATTCAGACCTCCTCTAAATGTTACCACGGATGCTCTTGATGAGAGCTTGAAAATAATAAAAAAAGTATTATTTTTGATCAAGTCTAATAATTAAAATATTTTATAACTACTTGCATGATGCGGCTCCATGTTGGAGCCGTTATCATTTTAAAATAAATTGGAAAATAAACTTTATATAGTAAGCACACCGATTGGTAATCTGAAAGATATTACATTCAGAGCAATTGATACGTTAAAGGAAGTAAATTTTGTTGTTTGTGAAGATACGCGTGTTACTTCAATTATATTAAGCCATTACGATATTAAAAAAGAAATGGTTTCTTTAAATGCTGTTAATGAGGTTTCAAAAATTAATTTTGTCCTGAATAGAATTATTAAAGGTGAATCGTGCGCTTTGGTTTCAGATGCCGGTACTCCGGGTATCTCCGATCCCGGTACAAGATTAGTTTCCGCCGCTATTAAAGAGAATATTAGTATTGAACCTATTCCCGGGGTAACTGCAGCAATTACCGCACTTTCAATAAGCGGATTACCGACCGATAGTTTTTTATTTGAAGGTTTTCTACCTTTAAAAAAGGGACGGCAAAAAAAGCTTCATAAATTAGCCGAAGAAGAAAGGACAATAATTCTTTACGAATCTACTTATAGAATTGAAAAGTTATTAAACGAACTTTCCGAAATAATGCCTGAAAGATTTGTTGTTGTTTGCCGCGAACTTACCAAAAAATTTGAAGAGACTTGGCGCGGAACTTCAGCTAATTTAAAGAATGACGTAAAAAATAAAATAACAAAAGGAGAATTTGTCGTTTTATTAGCTCCAAAAAATTGGGAAGAAAGATAAATTTATATTTACACTAAATAATTTTTAAATGTTTATATTATTCTTCTGTTTCGTATTCAATTAAAGACTTAACATTATAGTTCTTTAGCTTTTCTCTTCCTTTCAATATTGTTAATTCAATAATGAAAGATATTTGGACTACTTCCCCGCCTAGTTTTTCAATAAGACCGGCAGCAGCCCTGGCAGTTCCCCCTGTTGCTAAAAGATCATCGTGAAGAAGAACTTTTTCACCATATTGCACAGCATCTTTATGAATCTCGATCGTATCGGTTCCATATTCCAATGCATAAGTTGCAGATTCGGTTTCTGCCGGTAATTTACCGGGCTTTCTAATCGGAACAAACCCGGCATTTAATTTTTCTGCTAATAAAGCACCGAATATGAAACCTCTTGCTTCTATTCCTACAACTTTATTGATTTTTAAATCTTTTGCAAAATTAAATAATAAATCCAATGTCTCTCTTGATGCTTCGGGATCTTTAAGTAATGTTGTAATATCTCTGAACATTATTCCTTTTTTAGGAAAATCTTTTACGCCACGAATATATTTTTTTAAGTCTGTCGGCATATTATCCTCGTTATTTTTTTAGGAAATTATTAAGTCCATTTTTAAAGTCGTCGGTAGAACGGCTAATTGTATTTAATTTAATACAATAATTGACCGCTTGTTGCACATCCAAATTTGAAATAGACTGTATCATTTTTTTTGTTGTCTGCATACTAAAACTAGAATTATTTATCATTTTTTCAGCTAGATTTTTTGCTTCAGCTAAAGCGTCGTCTGCTAAATAATCTGCCAGCCCGAGATCAAAAGCTTTTTTAGCATCAATAATTTCGCCGGTCAAAAGCAGTCTTTTTGCAAATCCTTCGCCTACTTTTTTTATTAAAAAGATGGATACAATTGCCGGAATGAATCCAATTTTTACTTCGGAATAACCGAATTTGGAATTAACATTATCTGCTATTATAAGATCGCAAACACTCGCTAGTCCGCATCCGCCTGCAATAGCAGCACCATTTACTGCCGCTATAGTTGGTTTAGTAAATTTATAAATACGCATAAATAATTCAGCTAGATCTTCCGAATCTTTTTCGTTTTCAGTTGAAGAATAATTTCTTAAATCATTTAAATAAGCTAAATCAGCTCCTGCACAAAAGCTTTTGCCCTCACCTGTAATTATAAGAAATTTTATATTATCGTCTTTCTCTATAATATCAAGTTGATTTATTATTTCATTAACCATTTTAGGATGAAGAGCATTTCGCTTTTCCGGTCTATTTAAAGTTAATATACCCACATTGTTTTCTTCAAAAAAATTTACCATTTCCATAATTATTATTTAGAAAATTATTTTATTCAAATTATTAATTACTCAAGTTTTACTAAACCATTTTAAAATAAGTAATATTTGCAGATATGTTGAAAAAAATCCGAAGATTGTTCCCGCTGCAACTTGTAAAAAATTATGACATTTAAGCTTTATTCTCGACCATCCAACTAAGAAGACAAGAAGACCGAGTAACAATCCGATCGGGCCAGTAACAAATATCAAAGCTGCAAGCGCCCCGGAAGCACCTGTAGAATGTACACTAATTTTCCAGTATTTATTTATAAGAATTACAATTATTGTATTTGAAATATAGCAAAACCAGAATGCTATTGAAAGAATATTAATCTTTGCAGCAATTAAAATTAAAATTCCAATAACATAAAAAACAACCGATATTAAAAATGGAACAGTTCTTTCCTCTTTAATAGTAGCATCAAGATTAACTAGTTTACCTTTTTTTCTGAAAGTGAGAAATAAAATAATTTGTAATGAAAATCCGAATATCAATGCAACAAGGATAGTGATAATTTTTTTACTTAAAACATTTTCGAGATTAAAAGCAAAAAATGTAAAAATTATTATTGTAAATGTCGGAGGTACAAATAAAGTAGAAATAATTCTAGCAACTTTATCAGAAAGGTTTTTTCCCAATTTAGAATTCTATTTCATAAATGTTATTAGTAAAGTTTTAGATTATGCTGTTACTTTAAAGTGTTCCAATTCATCCAAATATTTAAGCAATATGTCTTCCACAGATTTAAAGTCATAAACCTGCATCAATAAATTTCTTATGCGGGAAACATTATGTAATCCCTTGAGATAGCCCGAGTAAAATTTACGATGTTCAAGTACAGCTCTTCTTTCCCCTTTTATTTTAATAGCTAAATGCAAATGTCTTAGACAAGTTCTTATTCTTACTTCTTCATCAATAACTGTTGAGATGATTCCATTATTTAGTAATTCTTTCGCTTCAGTAAAAATCCAAGGATTTCCAATTGCTCCGCGCGCTATCATAACACCATCTGCACCGGTTTCATCAAATGCCTTTTTTACATCCTCAGCAGTTAATACATTTCCATTAAGAATAACCGGAATATTTACAACTTCCTTAATTCTGGGAACCCAGCTCCAATCAGCATCGCCCTTATGTCCCATTGCTCTGGTTCGGCAATGAATTGTTAAAGCTTTTACGCCTACATCTTGCATTCTCCTGGCAACTTCTAAAATTTTTATATTATTATTATCCCAGCCCAGGCGTGTTTTAACAGTTACAGGCAGATTAACAGTATCTACAACACCTTTTACAAGTTCCTGCATATAAGGAGGGTCTTTCAATAAACCGGCACCTGCACCATTTCCAACAACATTTTTAACCCAGCATCCTGCATTTATATCAATAAGATCAGGATTTTCTTTTTCGGCAATTTTTGCCGCACCAATCATTGATTCAATTGCCCCGCCGTATATTTGAATACCGACAGGTCTTTCCTCTTCACAAATTTCCAGCTTTTTATGAGTTTTTTCGGATGAACGTACCAATCCCTCGGAATTAACAAATTCTGTGTAAACTATATCTGCTCCAAGTTCTTTACAAACCAATCGGAAAGAAATATCCGTAACATCTTCCATCGGCGCCAAAAGAACAGCTTTATCAATATTTAAATTTCCAACTTTCAGCATATATTAATAATTCACCAAAATGATATTCTAAAAATAATAATATAAAAATTAAAAGTTTACGATAGGTTATATATATTTTTATTTTTGCAGTATTTTATGAGATAAGATGCTATTGTTAAGTGTTTGTAAAAAAATGTGTTGAGTATATTTTGATAAAATATTCCTTGTGTCGCTAAATGCTTGCTCCATTTTGAATTTATCAGAACTATCTAGAAAAGTTAAAGAAGTATCTGCGGGAATTAATTGTGCAGGTAATATCAAATATTCATTTCCAAGTTTAGTTTTTCCTTTAAATACCCATGTCGGTAAATATGAAACTCTGGAAATATAAATAGAATCTGTACTAAAATTTTTAGTTAGATGGATAGTTAAAACAACACCTGCGTCCGAATAGCGCCATCTCTGGTTGGATAAAAAATTTCCCATTGAATAAGCAACAAATCCTGTGTCTAATTTACCGTTTATTGTTTTGAAAAAATTAACCGGCTGTATTACATGTGGATGACCACCGATAATTATATCTGCTCCATATTGAATGGTTCTCTCTACAACTTCTTTTTGATATTTGCTTGGAGCACGATCATATTCTTGTCCGAAATGAAAATATACTATAACAATCTCTGCACCATCCTTCCTAGCCTTCAATATATCGTTTTTAATCTGAGTAGTATCGATAATATTGATTAAATATTTTTCGCCCTTAGGAATCGGATGACCATTAGTACCGTAAGTATATGCGAGAAAAGATGTTTTTATTCCTTTTATATTGTAAATTCTAATAGAATCCCTATCCTCCTTTGAAGAAAAAGTTCCTTCATAATTTAAATCATATTTTTTTAGCTCTTCTATAGTTCGCAACAGTCCCTTGCTGCCTTTATCCAGCGCATGATTATTTGCTGTAGTGATTAAATTGAAACCTACATTTTTAATGGGAGCAAGAAATTGACTTGGAGAATTAAAATCAGGATATCCCGTATACCCCTTCTCTTTACCGGCAAGAACCGTTTCCAAGTTACCGAATAAAAAATCCGATTTTTGTAAGTATGGTTTTATATATTTAAAAAACGGGTTGAAATTAAAACTGTCAGAAGCTGTTCTGGCATATTTAAATTCTACCGAATGGCACATTAAATCGCCGACTACGGAAATAGTAATAGTGGCAATTGAGTCTTTCCTGGAGATATCTTCTTTTTTACAATAATTATCACCACCTAGCTGGAAAAAATACGGACTCAAGAGAATCGGAATAAGGATTAGTAATTTGTTCATAAATAAAAAAATAAGGCTGAGCTATTATAAATAACCCAGCCCTAAATGAAAAGTGAAATGTAATTATTGTGTTGCCTTATTAGCTTTTCTTTGAGCTTTAACTTCCTGAACGTCTTTTCTGACTTCTTGCGATTGTTTTCTTAAATCGCTCAAACCCTTACGTAAACGGGTTCCGGCCGCTGCTTGTCCTTTAATATAGAACTTCTCAAAATCAGCTTCCAAATTTTTTACTGATTGTAGTAAGCTCTCAAATTTATCCATTTAAACCTCCTAAAAAATAAGTTAATAAATTTAGTTATTTAGAATTCTCGAGAATGATCTCTGCTATATCTTTTACTTCCACTACTTCCGATTTTTCAAAATGCTTTACACCGTCAGTTAACATAGTCATGCAAAACGGGCAAGCCGACGCGACTGTGTTTGCATTCGTTTCCAAAGCCTCTTTAGTTCTCTCAAGATTAATTCTTCCTCCTTCCTCATCTTCCAAAAACATTCTCCCGCCTCCTGCTCCGCAGCAAAATCCCCTTGTCAGGTTTCTTTGCATTTCAATGAATTTTAATCCATTGATTTTTTTAAGAGATTCTCTCGGAGAATCAAAAACGTGATTATAACGACCCAAATAACATGAATCGTGATAGGTTACTTTTTCGCTAATCGAAGAATCTTTTAATTCTATTTTTCCCTCATTAAGCAGTTGATGAATTAATTGTGTATGATGTAAAACTTCAAAATTTCCGCCGAATAATTTGTACTCATTTCCCAAGGAATGAAAACAATGAGGACACGCTGTTACAATTTTTTTTACGCCGTATTTATTTAAGGTCTCAATATTTTCCGTTATCAGCATTTGAGCAAGATATTCATTACCTAATCTTCTAGCAGTATCTCCATTACATTTTTCTTCAATTCCTAAAATTCTAAAATTAATATTAGCTTTTTGCATAATAGATGCAAATGCTTTTGTAACTTTTTTATAACGATTATCATAAGAACCTGCACAACCGACCCAAAACAGGATATCGCAATTTGAATCTTCCGCCATGGTTTTAATATTCATGCCCTCAGCCCACTCAGCACGATCAGCTTGATTGAAAGCCCATGGTGTAAAATTAGTTTCCAAACTTTTAAATACACTATTAAGATTCGACGGGAAGCGGGATTCCGTTAATACAAGATTCCTTCGCAAATCAACAATAGAATCAATATGTTCAATCATAACAGGACACTCTTGAACGCAAGCCATACAAGTTGTGCATTGCCACAATTCCGGATCGCTAATATAATCGTGCACCAGAGTTTTCTCAAAAACATCTCCTTCAGTTATTCCATTTGCCAAAAGAGGCGCCTTATCTTTAGTCCTTTGTCTTATATCTACCATTATTTTTCTAGGAGACAATGATTTCCCTACTGTAGCTGCAGGGCATGCAGCAGTACATCTACCGCATTCCGTACATGTATATCCGTCAAGTATTTGTTTCCATGATAATTGATCAATATCGGCAGCACCAAATACTTCAACACTTTCATCTTCCAGATTTAAAGGTTTAAGCGTGTTCCTAACCGGATCCAAATTAGCGAAATATGTATTTGGTATAGATGTTAGTACATGCAAATGCTTAGAATAAGGAAGATAATTTAAAAAGCTTAACACAACAACAATATGCGCCCACCAGAAAAATTCAAAAAAGGCGAATGAATTGGAAGTATTTCCCTTAAAAAATATAGGACTTAAAACAGCGGATATCGGACGAACCTCATAAGGAGCTAGTTTGAAGCCATGTGCTGCAATTAAAGAGATATTCTCGCCAAACATAGCAATGCAAACCATCATTATCATTATTAAAATTACCGTAGCATCTATTTTATGAGCTTTCTCTACTTCCAGCCTGGGAATATGGATTATATATCGCCTATACAGTGCATATAAAACAGCTAATATTATAAGCAAACCGAATACATCTTCAATAATCGTTATGATTGAATAAATAGGACCTAGAAATTCAAATGTGAAGGGAGAATAAAAACCTTGTATTAAAGCTTCAACAACAGCAAAAAGGAATAAAATAAATCCCCAAAAAATTATAAAATGTAAACTGCCGGCTTTGAGATCGCGCAGTAATTTCGTCTGTCCAAAAGCAATTTTAAGTACTCTTTTCATTCTTTGGCCTACATGATCGAATCTGTCATCTTTCTTTTTAGCAACAAGCATATCTTTTATAAGTTTCCTGCTGCTCCAAAGAAATAGACTAATTGCAAAGACAAAAACTAATGTGAAAACGATATTTTTTAGATCCATTGTAACCTTTAAATAAAACAGAAATAATAAGTTATCAAAAGATTACTTATTTATTAGGCATTTTGGAAAACCTCTTTGATATTCCCCAAAAAATACTTGCTGCGGCAAAAACTTTTACAACCTCCCAAACAGAAAATACAACGGCGCCGGAAATAAGTGCTTCTTTTATATTATGTAGGTATATGGAGCCAAAGTAAAAAGAACCGATAATTAGAATTATAATACTTCCCGCAAACATTGAAGCTACAACTCTTAAATATTTTTTATTTTTTTCGATTAAATAACCAGTAACAAAAGCAGCAATAGGAAATGCCAATAAATAGCCGCCTGTAGGACCCAATAATCTTGCAATTCCGATTGCCGGATCAGGAATCTGCGCAAAAACCGGAAGGCCGATACAGCCTAATATTAAATAAATAATTTGACTATACGCTCCATTCTTTGCACCTAAAAATGCGCCGGCTAAAACAACAATCATAGTTTGTAATGTAAACGGAACCGGTTTTACAGGAACGGTAATTTGGGCAGCGACCGCTGTAAGTACTGAAAAAGATAAAATCCAAAATAATTTAGATGAATTTGCTTTACTAATTAATTCCAAAAATTTATTTGAATTAATATTTTCATTTGTTGACATAACTTTCCTCAGATTAAATTGTTTTTGTAAAATCCGTTTGTTTTATCCAACAACATTTCAAATTTAGGATTGCTTCCTTCAAATGGATGCTTAATATTAAATGTATGACCTGTTTCTTTGATTCTAAATAACTCCGTTAAGTTTTTATCAGACCATTTAAAAAGTAATTCTCCCTCGGTAATCGGAACAGCTAAATCTTCTTCACCATGCGCAATAAAAAGAGGTCTATTTAATTCTTTTACCGCCTTTTTAATATTTAACAAATTATCATTATTCTCTTCAATATCATTTAATAATGAAATATTTAAACTCATTTTTTGTTTCGTTCTCGAATTAAATACTTCAAAAACGCCGCTTTCCCTCCACTTTTTCTTTTGGCGTTCCGAATATCTGTCAAGTTTTGAAACTGAAGACCAAACAGCTACCGCATTGATCTCTTTTCTTTGTCTTGCTGTTAACAAGGCAATTGCTCCGCCTCTACTGTGACCTAATAGTCCGATTTTTTTATTCTCTGTTTTTCCGAAAAAACCTTTTAAATATGCAGAAATCAATTCAGAAAGTTCACTAATTTCTAAAGAAAATGTATTATTTGCAAATTTATCAAACTCAATAAATTCTGTTAAACTATCCCCCACTCCATTATGAGAAAAATTAAACGTAAGAACAAAAAAACCATTATTTGCAAAATAATTTCCTATATATGGACCAAATCCCCAATCCTTAAATCCTTTAAATCCATGAATAAATATTAAACAAGGTGATAATTTATAGTTTTGAATACCAAAGGCCGTAATTCTTAACTTTTCACTTCGACTTGTGATTAGGATAAAATTTTTGGTCATTTAATTTAAATATGCTTATTATAGCGTGAAAAGTCAAGGAAAATGAATATATTAAGTACATATGGATTTAAGGAATTAAATCCAAATTTAATAATATTTACACATATAAAAATGCTCTTAGAATCCAGGTTTTAACAATAGAATTTTTGCAATATAAAACGATTGTTTAAATATCTTTGTTTTTAAGCTCTAATTCATTATTTTATAAAATATAGAAATTAAATCATTTATTTGGCAAATTTTATTTTCTAAAAATAGATTAGAGAAAACTGATTTATGGGATATTTATTAGTTATTCCTTCCATTGATATAAAACACGGCAGAACTGTTAGAGTTGTACAAGGTATTCCGGAACTTAATTGCAAAGAATATGACAGTGATCCGGTGGAAATGGCAAAAATTTGGCGAGCTGAAAATGCTAAATTTCTGCATATTGTAGATTTTGATGCAGCAGCCGAACATAGCCATAAAAATTTACCTATAATAAAAGAAATCTGTGAATCGGTTATTATTCCGGTTCAATATGCCGGCGGTATAAGAGGACTAGACGATGTAGATTTAATTATGTCTACCGGCATAAGCAGATTGGTAATGAGCACAATTGCTATTGAAAAACCTGAAATATTTAAAAAAATATTTGAAAAATACGGACCTACAAAAATTTCAATCTCGCTGGATATAATAGATGAACAATTGGTAATTAAAGGAAGGAAAATCAAAACCGGAATATTTTATAAAGATTTTGCAAAAAAAATGTCAGATGTTGGTGTTGAAAGATTTATAGTAACCGATGTACTTCGTAATGGAATTCTCGGAGGTCCAAACCTGATTTATTCAAAAGAAGTTGCTGAAATAACAAATACAAAAGTTACATTATCCGGCGGAATTAGAAATAAAGATGAGCTTATGGATGTCCAAAATTTAATGCCGTTAGGTATTGACTCAGTAATAATAGGCCGAGCCTTGTATGAAAACAGATTTCCATGTCAAAAATTATGGCGGGTTGCCGAATCGGGAATATTTAAATAGGGTTTAAAAATGGCAAACAATAACGACGAAATAATACACAGTAGTTTCTGGTCCAATTTCTTTAATTCTCCTGTTGAAAAAATTGATCTTGTAAAGGCGCTTCAATTAATCCCGTTTTTTAAAGAATTAAGTAAAAAGGAAATTTCTCTTTTGACCAATATAATTCATACTAGAAACTACCTGGCAGGTGAATATGTTTTTTACCAGGGAGATCCCGGTATAGGATTATATATCATTCGCGAAGGTGAGGTTATTATTCAAAGAATAATTGAATCAAAAGATGTTATTTCATTAGCGACTTTTTCTCGCGGAGATTTCTTTGGTGAATTAGCCTTAGTTGACGGCGAAAAAAGATCCGCATCTGCAATTGCAAAAACAGATACAAGACTTGCCGTAATATTTAAACCCGATCTTGATGAATTTATTGAAACATATCCCAGAAAAGGGATTAAAATATTACAAGGTATTTCGGAAATCGTTGCTATGAGACTTAGAAAGTTAAATGAAGAACATATTTCACTTCACTCAACTCTTAAAATAAAATCGGAGAAAGATTATGGAACCTAACATAAAAAAAATTCTTGTTCCGATAGACTTTTCTGATTACTCAAAAAATTCGTTAAAGTATGCGGTAAACTTTGTTAAACAATATAAAGCCGAACTTTACTTAATATATGTTGTTGAACCTGTAATATATCCGCCGGATTTCAGTATGGGACAAATTGCAATTCCCTCAGTGGATCTTGAAATGGATAAACGGGCAATTGAGGAACTGGATAAGCTGGCAAAAAAAGAAATTCCGACAGATGTTGTTGTTAATACTATTGTAAAAACCGGTAAGCCATTTATAGAAATAATAGAGACAGCTGCTGAAGAAGATATAGATTTAATTATAATAGCTACACACGGCCACACAGGTGTTGAACATATTTTATTTGGAAGCACTGCTGAAAAGGTCATTAGAAAGGCTCCTTGTCCGGTTTTAACACTTCGTGAACCAATAAAGGGTTTTACAATCAAAGAAGAGATCAAAAAGCAAAATACCAGTGGTACTGAATAATATCGTTTAAATTATTTATAATAAATTTAGTTTTTCCGGTCAATTACAAAATCGACCAAAGCTTCTAAAGCAATTTTACTTTGAGAATCAGGAAATAATTTTAATTTTTCTTTAGCCAAAACCGAATATTTAGCTGCTGTTTCCAATGCATAATTTATTCCGTTATTTTCACGAACAAATTCAATAATAGATTTTATATCATCCTTATTCTTCTCATTCTTAAGTATTTTTTTTATTCTGGCAGCTTCGCTTTTTGAGACCTGGTTCATTGAATAAATTAGTGGTAATGTAATTTTCTTTTCTTTTATGTCTCCCCCGATAGGCTTCCCTATTGTACTTAAGCTTCCTTCATAATCAAGTATATCGTCTCTTATTTGAAATGCCATTCCAATGTTTTCACCGAACTGCTTCATTGCATCGCAGTATTTCGAATCTGAGGTAGCACTTAATGCACCGATTTCACAGCAAGTTTCCAATAAAGAGGCAGTCTTATCGGAAATTATTTTAAAGTAAGTTTCTTCGTCAATATCTAATTTTCTTGTTTTTCTAATCTGAAGCAACTCTCCTTCTGACATTCTTCTAACCGTTTTTGTCATTACCTCAAGGAAATCAAAATCTTTTCCTTCAACCGCAATCATTAATCCACGTGACAGCAGATAATCTCCCATTAAAACCGCAACTTTATTTTTAAATATTTTGTTAATTGACCAGAATCCTCTTCTTTTATCGGCATTATCAACAACATCGTCATGCACCAAAGTCGCTGTATGTAAAAGCTCAACTAACGTTGCACCCCTATAAGTACGTTCGTTTACTCCGCCAACAACTTTAGCAGAAAGCAGAACCAGGAGCGGCCTGATTTTTTTCCCTTTTTGTCTAATTAAATAACGGGCAATTAAATCAACCAGACCTACGTTTGATCTAATTGATGATTTGAACATTTCATTGAATATTTCCAGTTCAGATTTAATGGGAACAGTTATTTCCGAAAGTTTATTTCTTATTATCAAGGTTTTTTCACTGCCATTTTTGAAATTATAATGCTTATTTCATATAATAGAACTAATGGAGCTGCTAAAATTAATTGCGAAACCGGATCGGTACCGGGTGTTAAAAATGCGGCAGCAATAAAAATTACCACAATTGCATGCCTGCGGTATTTTTTCATAAATGACGGTTTTAATATACCAATTTTAGTAAGGAAAAATGAAATCATCGGTAACTCAAATACCAGGCCGGAACCAAGCATAATGCTAATTATTATCGACATGTATTCAGTGATTGCAAAAATATTTTTTATTTCTGCAGTACCGAATTGAACGGCAAACTTTAAAGAAAGCGGTAACATCACATAATAGGCAAACACGATACCGATTAGAAAGCATAATGTAGAAAACGTAACAATTGCCGAAATATATTTTCGTTCATTTTTTTTAAGTGCCGGAGATATGAATTTCCACAATTGATAAAAAATGTTCGGTAAGCTAAGGATAGCTCCACCTACAATAGCTACTTCAAAGAAAAGCATCAGCTGACCGAAAGGTTTTAAATTTTGAAGCTGAACATGTGCATTTCGAGCAGGCAGCAGTAAAATATCATTTACTAAAAAATCTATAAATATCCAGCATATTATTGTCCCCACTAATATTCCGATTATAGAATATATTATCCTCCATCTGAGTTCTTCAAGATGCTCCAAGAAGGTCATTTCGCCTTCTTCTGGATCATCATCAACCGGATCATTAATAACTGTTAAATCTTTTGAGGCCACTTTAAATTAAATATCTAATTTATTTCTTTATAGAGCGGGAAGCGTGAACAAAGATTTTTAACTTCTTCCTTTATTTCAGACAGCTTTTTCTCATCTTTAGAATTTGAAATTGTCTTGTAAATCATTTCCGCAATTAAATTCATTTCATTTTCATGCATACCGCGGGTTGTAGCAGCTGGAGTACCAATTCTAATACCGCTGGTTACAAACGGACTTCGAAGATCGAAAGGAACCATATTTTTATTAACAGTGATTCCAGCTTTTCCTAGTGCTATCTCTGCTTCTTTACCTGTTATGTCTTTGTTAGTTAAATCAATCAGCATTAAATGGTTATCCGTTCCACCTGATATTATTTCAAAGTTATGTTCACTCAATTTTTGAGCAAGCGTTTTGGCATTCTTAATTACCTGTTCTGCATATACTGTAAATGAATCTTTAAGCGCTTCACCAAAAGCAACAGCTTTAGCCATAATAATATGCATCAATGGACCGCCTTGTATTCCCGGCATTACCATGCTGTCAATTATTTCGGACATCATTTTTAGCCTATCCCCTTTACGCGTTTTTATTCCAAAAGAATTCTCCTTATCCTGGCCCATTAATATTATTCCTCCACGCGGACCTCTAAGAGTTTTATGAGTAGTAGAAGTAACAACATCGCAATATGGGAGAGGATTATTTAAAAAACCTTTTGCTATTAGACCGGCAGGATGAGCCATATCGCACATTAAAAGCGCTCCGACAGAATCTGCTATCTGCCTGAACTTTTCGTAGTCCCATTCACGAGAATAAGCACTTGCGCCTGTAATTACAAGTTTTGGTTTTTCTTTTTTTGCCAGGTCTTCAATTTGATCATAGTCTAAAACTTTAGTTTCTTTATTTAAAGTATATCCCACAGGAGTATACAGACTGCCGGAAAAATTAACCGGTGATCCGTGCGTAAGATGTCCGCCATGAGCCAGACTAAGCCCGAGGAATTTATCGCCTGGATTAAGTAAAGACATTAACACAGCCATGTTTGCCTGCGATCCGCTGTGCGGCTGTACATTAACATATTCAGCACTAAATAAATTTTTTAGTCTTTCTCTTGCAATATTTTCCGCCATATCCACATATTCGCAGCCGCCATAATATCGTTTTCCGGGATAGCCCTCTGCATATTTATTTGTTAACACCGTTCCTGCTGCTTCAAGCACAGCAGGGCTGACAAAATTTTCCGATGCAATTAATTCTAATTTTTCTTGTTGTCTTTTAGTTTCTAAAGAAAGTACTTCAAAAATATCACTGTCTTTTTTTATAAATTCATACATAATTTATTCAGGAATGTGATTAGTATTTTATTTAATAAGGTTTTCATATATAAAATTTTATTTTTCATTTACAAAAGTATCAAAAAAAATATTATTTTCCTTAGTTTTTAAGCACAAAATTTAACCTAAATAGAAAAGGTTTTAGAATCATTCTTCTAAAACCTTATTCAAAACTAATCCAGAAATAAATCAAATTTGCTTAGGTCAATTCTAATTACGGAACAGTAACGCTTTTATTTATCCAGCCGTAGCAATTGCCTGTAATAGGCAAAACCTGACCGGATTTATAACCTCTAAAGAAATAATCTTCTTTTGTGGGAATAGAGCCGGATAATGCATTAATTCTTTCTTTTGCCTGAGCAAAATTGGGATCGATACTAAGTGCTTTTTTATATGTCTCAACCGCAAGCAAATATACAAGTTTCGTTTCAAAATTAAATTCACATGATCTGGCGGCTTG
Source organism: uncultured Ignavibacteriaceae bacterium (assembly GCA_964498065.1). Taxonomy (GTDB): domain Bacteria; phylum Bacteroidota; class Ignavibacteria; order Ignavibacteriales; family Ignavibacteriaceae; genus FEN-1297. The sequence continues at coordinate 48,365 of CAZCFZ010000016.1, read as the reverse complement.
TTCATAAAGCAATCCTTCGTAGAAAATTGCCTGTCCCCACCCTTTTGCTATATCATTAGCTTTTAAATATTCAGTCCTTGCCAGGGCATAACGGTTTTGTTCCTTATATACTATACCTAAGTTCAAATAATAATCTCTATTATCAGGTTTCAGATTAATCAATTTTTTATATGCGGCCTCAGCTTGATTAAGTTTGTCTACTTTTTGATATACGGAAGCTAACTGTACCCAGTAATTTACATTATCGGGTACTTTTGAAGTTAAAAATTCCAAAGCTCCAATTGCTTCCTGGTACATATCGGCTTTTACTGCTGTTATTGCATAATTCCATGCCTTGGATAAATTATTTTTATCAATATCCCATGCTTTTTTTCTTATTTCTGCAAGCTGCCTAATATTTTCAACAAGAGATTCTAACTCTGTAGTCCATTGCGGATTATTGGGCTCTTTTTCATTTAAGTAAGTATACAGATCAACAGCTTTGTCTTTATAATTATTTTTATCGCCGGCATTACTTTTATAAAGCTGTCCAAGCATATTATAATAATAAGACGAAATTGTGGAATCGTCTTTAATTGCCTGCTCATATTCTTTGATAAGCGAATCCGGGTTCATATTCAGCCATGTCTGGGAAACAAAAGCTTTTCTTGCTTCAAAATATCCTTTCGATTGGGGATAATATTTTATTGCTTGATTATAAAAATATCTTATAGTGTCATCAATTGATTTTATTTGTTCCTGAGGAATTTTGGAAGAATCATGAAGATACCAAAGTGCATCCTCCATCTTAAAAAATATCCATTTATTGAATTTCCTAGGATTCAACTTAAGTACATTCCATGCATAGGGCATCGCACTTTGATAATCCTTATTTTTATAATATTCGGAGAAGAGACTATATTGAGTTATTAAATGAAGAGAATCAGCAGTTGCAGCAGAATCGGAATCGACAGTATTCGGAAAAACCGAAGAGCTTAAAATAAAGACTACAAGTATCGATAACGCAAAAATGTTAATTACAGTTTTCACCCTTTTCCCTTAAAATTATTTTTGAATTTATTGATTACTTCTTAGAAACCAAAGTTCTCCTAAGCTTAAGCCAAAATTTATTTTAATAAAATTCTCTTTTATAAGATTATATTCTTTTTCCCCTCTAATTCCGTATTGAATTGCAAAATCTATTGTATTTGCATATGTTAACGGAAAAGAAAAGCCTCCTGTAACAGAATACTGATTAATTCCCACATTATTAATATTATACTGTGTTTGTTCATAACTTAAACCTGCACGCCATATAATTTGTTCCCATACAGATTTCCCCAATTCCAATTTAGGCCTATATTCAAATCCTGCACTTAATAATAAGGAATTTCTTAAATCCTGTACTTTTGTATTATTGAAAGTATAATTTGACCATGCCTGAGATGCAGCATCTAATGTTATTATATATCTCTTATCCAATTTAAAACTTAATCCTGCAGATATTCTCACTGGAATTTTCATTTTTGTTGTACCAATGCCGATAGTATCGGTTCCAGCACTACGATTGGGAGAGTACGAAGTAAAAATAGTATCGGTACTTAGCGATTTAATATAATTTACAGCAATTCCTAATTTCAGATCAGACAAAGATTTGGAATTAAAAATATTAGAAAAATCCGGGCTTATTACACCGATTGTGGTGCCCAACCCACCAGGTTGATATGTTGTATTATATTGGGTAGAGACGTTATTGGAATTTGTAAAATTTGATACTGCAGCATAATTCATGCTTCCGAAATAATAATCTAGCGTTGCACCGATACTTAAATTAAACGGTAAATTATACGATGTACCGATAAATAACTTTGATAAGCCGCCTTTGCCCGTATATGTTAAAGAATATTGTCCTTCGGAAGAATTTGGGAAAGAATAATTTTGAACTACCTGATAATTTATTTTGGAATATGGAACAATTCCAAAGCCAACAGTTATACCATTTTTAATGCTGACCGGGAAAGCAAAAGCGAAACCGTTAAACTGAGCCTTCCCATTAAAATCTTTATTTGAGAGATCTGATAAGTATAACCCGGAATAAGAAAGGCTTGTTTCAAATCTTGTTGAAATTAACTTATTCCATGATGCGGGATTGTTTATTGTAACAAATCCTCGTTCAGCTAATGAAATTCCCAGTTGCCCGATACCCAATTCGTTTGCAGAATACGAATATGCAATATCACCAATTCCTATTCTTGAATAACTTGAATTAGTTTGTGCGAATAGTGGTAACTGCAAAATGAATAGTATAAAAAATATAATATTAAGTTTTATTTTCATGTTCAATTATTAATTGTATATGTAATTTGTAAACGCGGTCTAACAGATAAATCCGATGCACTACTATTTTTAATCGCAAATAATTCTAATCCGTTTAACGGAGTATTTGTACTAATAAGCAGACCTTGATTATTTCCCTTATCAACCCAGCTTTGAACAAATGTAGTAATACTTCCTCGAAATATATTACCGGAACCGGTTAATACAAACACATTGTTAGAATCCGATAAAACATTAGTGGTGCTGTCAGCTAATTTATATACACTTAATGCATTTATATAAGTATTGCCTGTAATAGTAGAAACGGAATCTTTTGTTAGTGTTAATTCGGCATTATTAATCGTAGCATTTTTAGGAATTGAAGAAACGTCAAACCATAATTTGGAATTTATTAATAAACTGCTTTGAACAAACATGTCTCCCTTTACGGCAGTTGGAAGATTACCGCTGACTACACTAGTACTTTGTAAAGGATAAAATAAAAGTGTATCAGTGTAAACACCGGGCTTTTGTAATACGATTTGTAATGAAGAAGCAGCAGTTAAACTTGAATTCAATATTTCAAAACCAACTACTTTTTGTGTCCCGCTTGAAGGAGAAAGACAAATTCCATAATCAGAGCTATAAGTGGAATCGTTTATTTCTTTGAGCCAATTTGTTACTAAAGAATTTGATATATTCGCATTGACCAGACTATCCGATATTTGGTGGTTTGAACTTATATCGGTTGGATCCAGATTCAATGTTGAATCGGCATCAAATCCGATTTGAGTCCAAAGGCTGTTAACTTTATGTACGGAAAAATCGAAAGCAGCATTTGAATCGCCGAATGTATAAGCCGTTTGAAATGTTATATTAGCATTAATAACACTGACTGCATTGTTATTTATATCCGTTAATACAGAATCAGGTAAATAGATTGCATATTTTACTAAAGCAGATGCTTGTACATTGGCAGCTTTTCCAACATAAAGATAGTTTGAAGCGCCAAGAGGTACTACCTCCTTGGCATATTTAGAAGTCTGATGAATAGAATCAGCATATGAATCCAGTTGCTTAACATGTAGATAATCATTTTTAAGTAAACCTGCTCCTACCAATGTAGAATTATCCTTGCAAGAATATAAAACAAAAGCCATAATTCCGGCAAAAACTATTATTATTTTACGGTATATCAATTAATTTTCTCCAGTAAAGTCTTTTTTGATGAAAGAACAAACTTCAATAATATTTTGAGCAACAAAAGTGGGAAATTTATTTTGTTTTTGCAAGATAGAAAAACTTTCCTCACCGTAACCCGTTTTTACAAGAATTGTCTTTAAGCCGGCATTTATTCCGCATTCAATATCAGTTACGGAATCGCCGACAAAATAAGATTTAGTTAAATCAATTTTAAGATCTTCAGCAGCTTTGAAAACCAATTCCGGCGAAGGCTTTCTGCACCGGCATTCATCCCTGGAGCTGAAATCAGGATGCGACGGGCAATAATAAAACGAATCTATTGCAACGTCATCTGCTTTAAGAATTTCGTTTATTTTTGAATTTACAGAATCTACCATTTCCCTGCTAATTAATCCTCTTGCTATACCGGACTGGTTGGAAATAACTATTAATTTAAAATCTAATTCATTTTTAAGGATAGACAATGCTTCCCCTGTGTGAGGAAATAATTTCAAATGATTAGGATCTCCTAAATAACCCGGGTCTTCATTTAAAGTGCCGTCTCTATCTAAAAATACAGCGTAGCTTGGCATTATTCATTATTTAAAACTGTTTTATACAAATCGATATACTTTTTAGCAGAAGAATTCCAGCTAAAATCCGATTTCATACCATTTTTCATTATTTTATTCCAGGCTTTTTTATCCTCGAAAACTTTTATTGCCCGTTTTAATTCTTTTATTAATGCGTTTGTTTTGTATTGTTTGAACATAAATCCGTTCCCCTCGCCGGTTTTTTCATTGTATTTATTTACCGTATCTGCCAATCCACCGGTTTCTCTTACCAGAGGTACTGTTCCATACATCAGGCTGTACATCTGGTTAAGTCCGCAAGGTTCATACCTGGAAGGCATTAATAAAATATCAGATCCACCTTCAATAAGATGCGCCAGTTCATCATCAAATCCCAAATAACATGCAAATTTATTAGGATATTTTTTATCCATTTTGTCAAAGAAATTATGATATTTTTTATCACCTGTTCCAAGTAAAACCATCTGGATATTTAATTTCATTAATTCGGAAAAACCTTCGTTAATTAGATCTAATCCTTTGGCATCAAATAATCTTGAGATAATTCCTACAATTGGTATATTTTCATCAAATTTGAAACCAAACTTATCAGCTAAAGCTTGTTTATTAATAATTTTATTATGCAGATTTTGTGCAGAATATTTTTTAGGTAAATGTTTGTCTTTTTCAGGATTCCAGACTTTTGTATCAATTCCGTTTATTATGCCGTACAAATCGTTTTTACGCTTAGCTAAAACTGACTTCAGACCGGCACCTAACTCATTATCGCTTCTTATTTCATTAGCATAGTTTTCGCTTACAGTATTTATAACATCAGAAAATAAAAGGCCCGATTTCATAAAATTTAGTTTCCCGTATATTTCCAATCCTTTTTCCGAATTTAATTCTTCGGGCAACCCGGTTTTTTTAAAGGAAGATTTTGGGAATGTTCCCTGGTAAGCTAAATTATGAATAGTGAATAATACTTTAAATTTGGAAAATTGCTCATCATCTTTATATCTGGTTTTTAAATATGCAGGTATTAATCCGCATTGCCAATCATTACAATGAATAATATCGGGTATCCATCCTAATTTTGAGATTAATTCAAACACCGCATTTGATAAAAGAATAAATCTTTCATCATTGTCGGGATAATCTTCTCCGGATACAGGATCGACATATAGACTATTCCGGCTGCCAAAATATTCCTGATTATCCAGAAAATATATTTGAACTCTTACTTTTTGTCCGGGTAAGAAACAAGATTTGAGAGAAAATATCACATCTTTGTCCCCGATATTGATATGAAGGTCTTTCAATCTGACTACTTCATGAATTTTAAATTTTCTATCATCAACAGCACCATATTTTGGTACAACTATTCTTACTTCATGGCCTAATTCTGCCAACATTTGCGGCAAGGCGGCGGATACATCCGCTAATCCCCCTGTTTTAACAAATGGGACTACTTCAGACGTTACAAATAATATTTTATATTTTTTTGCAGCCATATATTTAAAAAATTTTTGTGAATAATGTTACAATTTACGAAATTAAATGATTTTTCTCAAAAAAATATTCACTCGGTTACCCTATCCCAAATAAGAATATTCTGTTACACCTAAACAAAGCGTTGTTCTTGCATAATTATTTATTTTTACCATAATATTTCAACTTTCGGTAAAAAATAAATTATTTTATATTAGATAGCATATATTGCAGTTTTTTTGAAAGTATAAGATGAAATCCAAAAACATTATTATTATTTACGTAAGTTTTTTAGCTCTAACTCTTTTTTCTTGCGGTACTTCTACTGGAAGCAGGTACAATAATGAAGGGGGGAGCGCACATAAAAATGAAAAAATAAAATCCGAAAACGAAAAAAAAGTTTCCGAGTATCCGGAAAATTTTAACCTTGCTCCTTATAGGGCAAAAATAACTATAAATGATACGGCTAAAATTTCACCCGGGAAAAATCTCAATGTTTGGTATAATTATCATACGCAGCCCGATACCGGTGATGTAAATAGGATAGTGATAAAAACTGCTCAGGGTTACAGAGTACAGGTTTTATCAACAGACAATTTGGATGATGCTAATAAAATGCGATCGGAAATATATTTTAAGACAAATCAGAGAGCTGTTTACGTAATTTTTGATCCGCCTTTTTATAAGGTTGAAGTAGGAGATTTTACCAATATAAGCGATGCGAGGAGTCTTACATTTAAATTTAGACAAATGGGTTTCGCAGATGCGCGAGTAGTAAACCAGACGGTCAATATTTTTCAATAAATAATGCTTAATGATAAAAATCCTTTCAAATATTTCTCAGGTTGTAACCGTTGATACTTACGGAAGAAATTATAAAAGAGGAAATGAGTTAAATGAGTTAGGCGTAATAACAGATTCCTCTATTGTAATTGAAAACGAATACATAAAAGACATAATTCCCTCATCTTCCGTAAAAAGTTATGAAGCGGATGAAATAATGGATTTAAACGGAAAGATAGTACTTCCCGGAATGGTAGAGTGCCATACGCATACAGCATTTGCGGGATCAAGAGCAGAAGAGTTTAAGAAAAAATTAAAAGGAATTGGCTATGAAGAAATAGCTGAATCGGGCGGAGGTATAAATAAGACGGTAAACTCGGTTCGTAATTCGAGCATCGAAGATCTTATTAACTTAATAACACCAAGAATTAATTATTTTATTTCCAGAGGCATAACCACACTGGAAATTAAAAGCGGATACGGATTAGATTTCCGGAATGAAGTAAAGCTTTTAAAAGTAATAAATTTCCTTAATCAAAAGTTACCAATTGACATTATACCAACATTTCTTGGGGCACATACTTATCCGCCGGAGTTTAAAAAAGATCATGATTCATATATAAAGTTATTAACAAGCGATTTGCTTCCATATATCTCCGAAAATAAACTGGCTGATTTTTGTGACGGATTTTGTGAGGCTACAGCTTTTTCCGCCGATGAAATAGAAACTATTTTTTCAAAAGCAAAAAATTTAGGCTTTAAATTAAGGCTGCATACGGATCAATTTAACAGCATTGGCGGAATTAACGTTGCTATTAAGCTGGGCGCATTAAGTGTTGATCATTTGGAAGTTATTACAGATCAAGATATTAATAAACTCGGGAAAACTGAAATAGTGTGTGTTGTATTTCCTGGAGTCTCATTATTCTTAAATCATAAAATTGCACCGGCAAGAAAATTAATTGATAACAATGCAATTCTCGCTTTGTCTACGGATTATAATCCGGGATCATCTAATATTAGCGATATGAATTTAATAATGAGTCTTGCCGCATTAACAATGGGAATGACTATTGAAGAAACAATTTCTGCAGTCACTATAAACTCTGCGAAGGCCTTAAACATGAATAAGATAATAGGAAGTATTGAAATAGGTAAAAAAGCAGATTTTTCTGTCTTCGATACTAATGATTATTCCGATATTGTTTATAATGTTGGCAGAAACTTGAACTGTATGACAATAAAAAACGGCGAGGTAATTTATATTGCAGATTAGTTTATTTTACTAAATTAAAGTTAACCCGTTGTGTGAATTAAATAATAATATATATTAAATGAATTTTTCGATATAAAAATATTTTCAAAAACGCGTTAAATTGTCACCGTGAGCGGAGTCGAACGGTGAATATAAGTCTTCGACTACGCTCAGACTGACATAGGTGTCTATTATTTCACTAATTTTTAAATGATTTTTTATTTCACACAACTGCTTAAAGTTAATAAAATTTTATATGGATAATTCAAAACACTTTATTATAAATTAAGTTTAGGGAAATCATACCGAAAAATAATATTCTTAAATTAAAAGGCGGAAACTAAATGACAAAAACTCACTAGAAATCTTATTATATTTTTTTAAAACAATTTATGTTGAATGAAGCAATATCTTCAACTTAAGATAAATTATAGAATAATTTAGATTCATTAATAAAATCCCGGCAAGAAGACTTAATACTGATTCGGATGAATTTTTCCAATTCACGTTTAAGGTTTCTCGAATTAAAATAAATTACTATTATGATATACTCATTTAAAACATTGCTTATTGCTCCTTGCGGGATGAACTGCAGTATTTGCACGGGTTATTTAAGACGAAGGAATAAGTGTCCCGGATGCAGGTTAAATTTTGCTGAAAAACCGGTTACCCGAGCAAATTGCAAGATTAAAAATTGTCCAAATTTTAGTGTAGATAAAAAGAAATTTTGCTTCCAGTGCAAGGAGTTCCCATGCGAAAGATTAATACATCTTGATAAAAGGTATAAAACTAAATATCAAATGAGCATGATTGACAACCTTGAGTACATTAAAAAATTCGGAATTAAAAAATTTATGTTAAATGAAAATATTAGATGGACTTGTTCTAATTGCGGCGGAACTATTTGTGTCCATAAAGGATATTGTTATTCTTGCGGAAAGTTGAGGTAAATTAGCTTCATCATTAATAAATAAATCGGGGATTCATCTTATGACTGAAAAATTAAAAATTGATCTGGGAAATGTTCAAATTACTTTGCTCCTGCCTTTATGGGGACGTGCAGTTGAAACACAAAAAAAACATCCGGTATTAATTGACAATACAGCTTTAAATGTGATTAATAAAATTGACTATGATTTTACAACAATATCAAGAGTGATTCATCCGGTTACTCAATTCGAATGGATTGCCCGAAGCATGCATATGGATAAAACGATAAATGAATTTTTAAAAAAATATCCTAAGGCTACAATTATTAATATCGGATGCGGAATGGACACAACATATGAAAGAGTAAACAACAATAATTTAATCTGGTATGATCTTGATCTCCCGGACGTAATTGAGCTGAGAAGAAAATTTATACCTGAGAGTAAAAATAGAACATATATTTCTTCCTCGTTTTTAAACGAAGAATGGTTTAATAAAATACGAGTTGAAGAGAACGTTTTATTTATGGCGGCCGGAGTTCTTTATTATTTTGAGGAAAATCAGATTAAAGAAATTTTTAATAAGATGTCAAATTCATTTCCGGGGGGTGAATTTATCTTTGATGCGGCAACACCTACAGGCGTTAAAGCAGCAAATAAAATGGTTATAGAAAAAAGCGGCTTAGATGAAAATTCCTATCTAAAATGGGGTTTACAATCCGCATATGAAATCCCCGGCTGGAACAGCAAAATTGAAATAATTGAAGAATACCCCATGTATAAACATATGACTAAAAGTTTAAATCTTAAAAATAAGATTATAGCAAAACTTTCCGACAAATATAAAATAATGTATATGGTACATTTAAAGTTTTTGAATGCATAAAAATGTCTTTTTTTTAAAATGAATTTAATCCGTAATTAAAAAGGAAAGGTTTTTAAAGTGAACAATAAAAACGATGATATTTTCGGCAATTCATTTGAAAGAATTTTCGTTTCGATAATATCAATTGTATCCGGTATCTTTTTAGTTTATTTGGCAATTGAAGGCCCTTTATTTCTACATAACATAAATTATAAGACGGCTCAAGTTATTAATAATCAACTTGTAGGGCAGGATATTGTCAATATATTTCTTTTAAGTCCGATTCTAATTGCCGGAGGTGTGACACTTTTTTTACGAAAACGAATTTCTCCATATTTACTTATAATTACACCTTTATATTTAATTTATTATGTTTTGGGTTATACAATAGGCTGGGAATGGAGTTCGCAAGAATATTCGGGCAACAGCCAGCTTTATACTTTTTACTTCCTTTTCATTTTAATATCTTCTCTGATAATATTGATGTATTCACTTTCAATTTTTCCTAAGTATGCAAAAAGCAATTTTAAGAAAATAGGACTTATAATTTATACCATCTTGTTTTCACTTTTCCTAATGATATTCGCTTCCATGTGGATTAAAGAAATTATGGAAGTTATTTCAACAGGTACAGCTAGAGGGTATGATATTGCTCCGACAGCTTTTTGGCTTGTCCGTATTTTCGATCTCGGATTTTCAATACCGTTAGGATTTATCAGCGTATATTTGCTCTGGGTAAGACCGGATAAATCATATCCCATACAATTTTTATTTTACGGTTTCTTTTTCACGATGGTTATTGCGGTAAATGCAATGGGATTTGAAATGCTTATAAATAACGATCCGACTTTTATGTTAAGAGATTTGGCAGTATTTCTAATTCTCGCTTTTATTATCATCAGCGGATTTGTTTATATTATTAAAAATTATAAAACAGAATAAAATTTAATTTTTGATAATAATTTTTTGTCGCCTCAATAAAATTGACAATTCTTTAACAACCGAATTTTCTTAAATAAAAAAATTTACTTCTGAAATTAATTCCTTGATTCTTCTCACATAAGGTTAATGATTTAAAATTATATTGCAGTGATTTAATGTATTCATGGTAGTTTAAGTTGATAATGTCTAACCAAAAATACGACTCTTATACTTTAGATTGATTGAGAGGAGAATTTATAAAATTGAATTTAAATTTAGTACGAAATCTTTTTTCTTCAATTCGCAAATGGACATCACCATGGTATGCCGCATATGCAATTTTGGGACTTGTTTCTGCGGCAATCATTCCTGTCCTGCTTCCCCTTATGGTAACTGCCACTTCTCATAATTTATCTTACGTGGCTTGGGTTATGGGCATTTATAATTTAGGATTGTTAACCTCGCCGCTTTGGGGAAATCTGACCGATAAAAAACATAAACATCGATTGCTTTTCTTCGGCGGATTTGTATTACTGCTTGCCGGACTTATTGTGCTTCCTTTTGCAAAAAGATTGTTAAGCTGGTTAATTATTTCATTTTTACTTGGAACAGGAACTGCTTCTGTTGCAACTGTTTCCACCTTATTTGTCGTTGAATTTAATCCGCAAAATGAATGGTCATCAAGAATCGGATGGCTGCAAAGTTTTAATGGTGCAGGTCAAACAATCGGATTATTAATCGCCGCAGTTTTTTCATCTTCAGGTTTATTTAATTATGGAATCTGGATAGGCGCTTTATTTCTTTTACCGGCGATTTTATTAGGACATTTAGGGCTTCCGGTAAAAAAATCTCAAACAGGAATACAGCATTTGATAAAAGATCTTGATTTTAGAAACTTAGCAAAGTTCGGAAAAATTGAATTAATCGGCGGCGGCTTATTAAGGCATTCCCATCACCTGAACTTAAGCGCATTACGAAATATTAAAAAGTTATTAACAACATCTTTCGGATTATTCATACTTTCCTGGTTTATTTCTTCTTTCGGTGTGGCTGCATTCTTCGCATATTTTCCTCTTGCAATGAAAACCGCCTATTTTGTTCCTCCCGGACTTACATCGCTTTTATATGCTGCAGCCGGCGGTATAGGTATAGCATTATATACCGGAAGCACAAGACTATCGGAGAATTATGGTGTAGTAAGGATTTACAAATGGGGAACTTTTTTAAGATTACTCGGTTTCGGTACTTTGCTTTTTCTTATTTTTCTCAAATTATCAATAATGCCTTTAATAGCTTCACTTGCCTTTGTGTTAATTATTTTATCCTGGCCAATTCTGAGCGTAACCGGCACGACAATTACCGCTGAATTAACTCCGGTAAGTGAAGGCGAAGCAATGGGATTATATAATGCATCGGGCGCAGTTGCCACTGTATTAGGTACTTTCACGGGAGGTCCCTTGATTGGTATTATTGGATTCGGTGCAATACCAATTCTCGGGGTGGCTGGATTGGGTATATCATTATTATTAACACTTAAAATTCATTTGCAAACCAATAAGATAAAAGTAGAGTCCGGTTTAAAAGTACACACATAAATCTTTTTTAAATATAACATTCAATTTTAATTCTGATTTTTTGTTATCTTTGAATTACAAATTTTCAATGCGCCCGTAGCTCAACTGGATAGAGCATCAGACTTCGGATCTGAGGGTTGAGGGTTCAAATCCTTCCGGGCGTACGAATTCCGAAAAATTAATTCTGCCTCTGATACGGAGGCATTTTTATTATTCTAAATTACATTTCTTTTATGCTGTTTAATGAAGATATATATAAGTTTATGTACGCTGCTTTAAAGGAAGCTGAAGATGCATTAACTGAAGATGAGGTTCCGGTCGGTGCTGTTGTAGTTCATGACAACATAATAATCGGAAAAGGACACAATCAGGTTGAAAAATTAAGGGATGCAACTGCACATGCAGAAATGATAGCTTTAACTTCTGCCGCAAATCATCTTGGAAATTGGCGCTTAAATGAATGCGATTTATATGTGACTCTCGAGCCATGCATAATGTGCACCGGTGCTGCTTTATCTTCGCGGATTAAAAATATTTATTTCTCAACTTTTGATCCGAAATTTGGAGCATGCGGTTCAATTTATAATCTGGCTGAAGATGGAAAGTATAACCACAAGATAAATTTATATTCCGGAATTTACTCAAGTGAGAGCGAACAACTATTAAAAATATTCTTTGAGAAAAAGAGAAAAAAATAATTTTTATTTTTTAATTACTTATTTTACTTCCGAATTAAGTTTTATTATTCCGAAAATATTACCTTCCGAATCTTTACAGTATGCCTGAAATCCTAGTCCCGGTATGATTCTTTTGGGAATAACAATCGATCCTCCGTATCTGTTTATTAAATTAATTGAAACGTCAATATCAGAAACATCGATTGTACATAAGAACGCAATTACCGAATTGCCGTCAATTGGAATTAAGTGCTTGACTAATATTCCGATAATATTATGCTTCTCCCCTTTCCAGGTATTTATTAGCCAGAAATTATCAGATTCTCTTTTCTTATACATTTCCCAGGAAAAAAATTTTCATAAAACTTTTTCGCTCTATCAATATCATCCGCATAAATTTCAAATTGAACAATTTCAGACATATATCTCTCCTTGTTAGGATTTAATTTAATAATTCATGTTAACCGCCTATTTAGAACGAGCTAAAGCCCAAATGTTTTGGGGGATTTTTCTTTTCCTCGACCTGAAGGTCGGGGCTATTTTAGCATCCCCCTTTAAGGACTAAGAAATATTATTAAATTTAAAATTTTTAAACCCTTTCTTACTTAATACAGTTAACTTGAGATAAAAACTTCAATTTAGTTAAGGTATAAATTAAGTAGACGATATCCATTTTCTTAGTAGTTTCCAAATTTATAATATTTTTGTTTGATCCTGTCATCCCGAGCGGAGTCGAGGGATATTTTCATAATTGTCATAGTTCGACTTCGCTCACTGAGACAACACATTAAATCATGACACTATTTTCTTATTTACTTAAAACACATGGATACACTATGATAATTTTTCATGTCATCCTTCCGGGATTTTTTATCAGTTGTTTTTTTGCTTTTAATAATAATTTCACGCCTTTGGCGTTTGATGTCAAAGCTTGAACGCCTGATTTTTTTATAGTTGTTAAAATTCAAGCTTGAATAAAAAATTTATTGTTAATAAGTTAGTTAAAAAAAATTGGAGTTTTATGCGAATCATCTTGTTCGGCGCCCCGGGTGTAGGCAAAGGGACTCAAGCCAAAATTCTATCTGCTAAATTACACATTCCTCACATTTCTACCGGAGATATTTTAAGACAGGCAGTTAAAGATCAAACACCGTTAGGAATGGAAGCTCAAAAAATTATTTCCAAAGGCGAACTTGTATCCGACGAAATAATGATAGGTATTATAAAAGATACTTTAACCGGAGAAAGCTGTAAAAACGGGTTCATATTGGATGGATTTCCCAGATCGAAAAAACAGGCTGTTGATTTAGACGGTTTACTGAATGAACTGAATATTGACAAAGTATTTATTGTTTCAGTAACAGCAGACGAAGAAGATTTGGTAAAAAGGCTAAGTAACCGTAGAGCATGCAAAGTCTGTAAAAATATTTTTAATTATAATGAAGTAAGGGATAAAAAAAACTGTCCGGTTTGCGGTGCTGAAAACAGTTTTTATCAAAGAGAAGATGATACTGAAAAGGTAATCCGGCATCGAATGGAAGTTTTTAATTCAACAACAAAGCCTGTTTTGGATTACTATTCCGAGCATAAAAAAATTATTGTCGTGGATGGCTCCGGTACAATTGAAAAAGTAACTGAGAGTATACTCGAAAAGTTAAAATAAAAACAAATTAAAAAATCATTTTTGCTTGAGTACAGCTTTTATTGCTTTTCCGTCTTCCAGCTTTATTATTTTAGCAGGATATTTTTTTACAATTTCATAATTATGCGTCGCAAATAATACTGCAGTTCCGCGGGAATGTATTTGAAGAAGAATATCCAATATTTCATAAGAAGTTTCCGGATCCAAATTCCCTGTCGGTTCATCAGCTAAAATTAATACAGGTTCATTTACTATTGCTCTGGCAATAGCAATACGCTGTTTTTCTCCGCCGGATAATTCATCGGGCATACTGTAACGCCTGTGTGATAATCCAACATCTGTTAAAGCATCATTTACTTTTCTTTTGATTTCCCTCCTAGGTGTATTGGTTGATTCCAGAACGAAAGCAATATTATCGTAGATGTTCCTATCTTTAAGCAGTCTAAAATCCTGGAAGATAATTCCAAGCTTTCGTCTGAGATAAGGTAAATCCCTGCGTTTGATAAATCCGGAATCATATTCTAAGAAGGTTACGTTTCCGCTTTGGGGTAAAATATTCATATAGACAAGCTGAAGCAGAGTACTTTTACCCGATCCGCTTTTGCCGATTAAAAAGCTGAATTCACCCTGTTCAAGATTCAAATTTACGTCGGAAAAAACCGTTTGATTTGGATAACTAAAAGTAACGTTACTGAATGTCAGCATTTTTTTTAACCTTCTTAGTAATAAATTGTACTCTCTCTGAATCCGAACTGCCGTTTTTGTAAGTAAAAGCATTATAACAATGTTTCACATATAATCCGGTTGCGGCAAGTAATTCAAAATATGTTTCGAACGGATAAATTTTTTGGCGATGAACTTCCTTTAAAACTTCATCCTCGTTTTTTAAGATAAAAATATTCTTATGAATTCTACTCTTCTTATTATATTCGCTCTTTTGATTAAAATAGATTCCCCTAAAATTTCCCGTTCTCACCGGGGTTTTCGTGTGGATGATACTATTTCTTTCAAGGCTCACATCAAAAGTAAATATTCCATCAGGTAATAAAACTCTGGATATTTCCTTGAACATTTCCAAAAGTTTTTTCTTGCTTGTTAAATAATTTATGCTGTCAAAGTTAGAATATATTAAATAAAAACCGGCTTTGAAAGGGATACCAGACATATTACAGCAAGCTTTTTGTACTAAATTTTTTTCATCAACAAGCATCATATTTTTAGATATATCCGTTACTATTATCCTAGGAAAATATTTTACAAAATAATTTGCGAACTTACAACTGCCGCCTGCAAGTTCGAGCACCAATCCGTCTCTTGGTACATATGATTTAACAATGCTGAAAATATATTTCACCCAAGTTTCATAATTAATCGATTTCATAAGATAATCATAGATCAAAGGCAGCTTTTCATATATCTTTACTTGTTTCAACCTATCCCAACCTTTTTCGATTAATAACAATTTTTTTTGCGTATTTATATGCCGTAATTATACTTGATTCATTTGCTAAACCTTTGCCGGCAATATCATAAGCAGTGCCGTGATCGGGAGAAGTACGCACAATAGGCAGACCGGCGGTATAGTTTACACCCGATCCGAAATTAATCAATTTGAACGGAATTAAAACCTGGTCATGATACATCCCTAAAACCAGATCAAACTTTTTGTACATTCTGTTTGCAAAAAAAGCATCCGGAGAAAAAGGTCCTGATAAAAAATTTTTATATTCTTTTAGTCTTATTATAGGTTTTATAATTTTTTGTTCTTCTTTGCCTATCAAACCTTCTTCGCCAGCATGGGGATTGAGTCCTAGTACTGCAATTTTCGGTTTATTAATACCTAAATCTTTTGTTAAGGAATTTAAAACAACGTCTAATGTTTTCTTTAAATGCTCCGGATAAATTAAGCCGGGAACTTTGCTTATCGGTACATGAATTGAAGCTAAAGCGGCATTCATTTTCCGTGATAGAAACATCATAACAAAATTTTTTACATTTGACCACTCTGCATACATTTCCGTATGACCTGGGAAATGTTTACCTGCTAAATTAATTGCAGTTTTGGAAAGAGGTGCCGTTACAATTGCATCGACAGCCCTGGTATCAGCAAGCTGAAATGACATTTGCACTGCTTTGAATGCTGCATTGCCGGATTCAACTGTAGGTATACCCGAATTACAATTATAATTTCCTATATCTAATACCGTAACTTGTTTATTTGAATTTTTAATTCGCGTGGTTATAAAATATTCAAAGGCAGGCTTTACCATTTTCACATTTTTGGAAAATACATTTTTAGGACATATAAAAATAAATTTATCATTCGAGATGTTTGTAATTTTATTTAGAGCTTTAATTACTATCTCGGGACCAATTCCGTTTATATCACCGCAAGTAAAGGCAAAATTATTCATTGTTTTTTAACAAAGTGTAGTTTCCGGTTCCGTCTTTTTCAACAAATTCAAATATTCTAACCGGATTTTCATAAATCCAGCGTTCAACCATTCTTCCATATTTATTTGATGTTCTCTCAATTTCTTTAGGCTTCCCGTAAATAATATATACTTTTCCCCTATCCGTGTCCGCTCCATCCTTCCCCGACAACGGAGAAAAGCTTTTCATTGCATAGTCGACTCTTGTATAAAATTCATTCATTAAAGGATTAAATTCCGTTGATTTGGTAGGATCGTATTTTCTCCAGTAATTAAACAAAACTTCATTGTATTTTTTTGAACTATAACCTAATAAAGAATCAACAAGAATCTTATTTGCCGTATATTTTAAGAGTTCAATTGCATTTTTTGATTCATAAAGAGAAAAAGGTTTATTAAACCATCTAACATTTTCTACAAAATATTTTTTCGGCTTTGAGTTTCCTTTTCCCGAGACATAAACCTGGAACTCTCCTTCTTTTAATTTTTGACTAAAATTCTTCACAACAAAATTTCTAAAGCGTTCAGTTTTACTACCTGTCTCTATTAAAATTTTATTACTACATTCAATTAATGAAATATCGGAATCAAAATACGATTTTACGATTCCGGAAAAAACCGTGTCGTCTTTATTAAATATTTTAACTTTAATTTCGTCAAGAGTTGTATCAGAAGAAGGGATAATCAAAAAATAGTTGTCTTCGCTAAAGGGAATACTGCCTTCGAAGTTTGTAAGTTCAAATGACTGAAAATTATTGCAGGATATTTTAAATGAATCACAAATTAATGGTCTTAAAAATTTAGAAATTTCTTTGAGTTTAGTTGAGAATTTAAGCGGATGCATTCTAATATCACGGCTGGAGTTTTCATCCGTAATAATTGGAAGTATGTTGAAAGATCCTTCACCGGCTCGAAAAGATAATACGCCTTCAACGTATTTATCATTAGCTGTAGTTTCGTCAAAATTGTTAGTTGATATTATCTTTTCTTCGTTCTGTCTTGTTATATATTGGCCGGCAGAGTCTGTTACTTCAATTGTAATTCTAAAACCGGATGTATACTTATCTCCATCCTTAACGAAGACAAATCTGTCATACGGAACCCTGTATGAATAATATATTTTATTGACCGAATCCGAAGGTATAATATGTATTTCGGAATAAGCAAAATGAGGTAATCTCTGACAGTTGCCAGTTGCAGTAAACAAGGAAATAATTACCAAAATCAATAAGAGATTTTTATTTACTTTCGACATCGGCTAAATAAATAGTTATACTATTATAAATATATTGTTTATTTATGATTACCGCCAAATACAAAATTATTCCCTTCCGTAAAGGTATTTTTCCATATTTTAATAATTCAAGAAGTATTTAATATTAGTTTAAAATTTATTTTGTAAAAAGAAACAATTAACGAACTTAAAAATGAATAAAATATAAAAGGAGTAATTCTAATCATTAAAGTTCGAATATAGCTTACCCTAATTACTTCAATTGACAAAATAAATTAGAAATAATAATAAGAAGGGTGAATTCCCGTTTAGTATTAATACAACTAGCTGTTCATATTGTTCAGAAACTCTTTATTATTTTTAGTTCCTCTAATTTTATCCAACAAGAAATCCATGGCTTCTACCGGGTTAAAATCACTAAGTATTTTTCTCAATATCCAGACCTTTGCCAGTTCATCTTCCTTCATTAATAGGTCTTCTCTTCTAGTTCCGGAGCGGTTAACATCAATAGCAGGGAAAATTCTTCTGTCGCTGAGGTCACGGTTAAGCACTAATTCCATATTGCCTGTACCTTTGAACTCTTCAAAGATTACATCATCCATACGACTTCCGGTATCTATTAATGCAGTTGCAATAATAGTTAAGCTGCCTCCGTCTTCCGTATTTCTTGCAGCTCCGAAAAATCTTTTTGGTTTGTGAAGTGCGTTTGCATCAACACCGCCCGAAAGAATTCTGCCGCTGTGAGGAACAACTATATTATGTGCTCTTGCCAATCTAGTTATACTATCAAGAAGAATAACAACATCCTCTTTGGCTTCAACAAGCCTTTTCGCTTTCTCAATTACCATATCGGCAACCTGGACATGTCTTTCCGCAGGCTCATCAAATGTAGAACTAATTACCTCGCCTTTAACAGAACGTTCCATATCCGTAACTTCTTCAGGCCGTTCATCGATTAATAAAATTATTAATTTAATTTCAGGATGATTTCTTGTAATTGAGTTGGCAATTTTTTGAAGCAGAATTGTTTTACCGCTTTTAGGCGGAGAAACGATTAATCCTCTTTGGCCTTTGCCGATCGGAGAAAGAAGATCCATAATTCTCATTGAATATTCTCCGGGAACGGATTCCAAATTGATTCGTCTTGTGGGATAAACAGGAACTAAATTATCGAAGAGTGTTCTTTCTCTTATTCCTTCGGGTTCAAGACCGTTTACAGCTTCAACTCTAAGTAAAGCAAAAAACCTCTCTCCTTCTTTAGGCGGCCTAACTTGTCCGCTTACGAAATCCCCTGTTCTTAAACTGAATTTTTTAATTTGAGACGGTGAAACGTAGATATCATCGGGCGAAGGCAGGTAGTTATAATCCGACGAACGGAGAAAGCCGTAACCATCGGGTAAAACTTCAAGCACGCCTTTAGAAAAAGTTAAACCATCTTTAGCGGTCTGGGCTTCCAGAATTTTAAAGATTAGTTCCTGCTTCCTCAAATCGCTATAACCGGAGATACCGAGATCTTTTGCTATAGCGTTAAGTTCCACAATCTTTTTCGACTTGAGTTCAGAAATATCCATTGGCATTTTATTGGTCCTAGTTTATTTGTTTTATGGTTAAGTTATTAATTAATTCAATTAAATCTCTTCATGGTTTTAACCGGATATGCATTCGGGGACTAATTTTAAATTTAATTCATAGTTTATTGTTGATAGGAACAAGAGGTTCAATCGAAACATACACTTAATTAAAAAAAATGTCAAGCAATTTTATTACCCTGTAAAAATGTTTTTATTTCCCCCAAAAGGTACATACTTCCTATTACAACCAAACAATTTCCAGAATTTGCCTTAGAAAAATCTCCTATAAATTTAGCAGGGTCTTCTTCAGGTATAACTTTTAAATTTAATCCCCCGGCAATTTTTAAAATCTCCTCTATTTTAGCCGATCTCTCAAAATCCATATGGGTAATATGAATTTCATCAAAAAATTTACTCAGGCTTAATAACATTTCCTTAATGGATTTGTCTTTCATTACCCCGAACAATAAAACTCTTTTAGAGTATTTTTTCAAGTCCCTTTTAAATTCCATCAGGAAATTTTGAATACCCTCAGGATTATGAGCAGAATCAAAAATGATATCAGGATTGTACGAATAATACTCAAATCTACCCTGTAAACCTGTGTTTTTAATTACATTTTTAATTCCCGCAGAAACAGCTTTTAAATTTTCATTCAACAATGTTTTGGAGACTACCAATCCCGCAAGTGCGGCATTATATTTTTGGTACCATCCTTTTAACGGTATATTCCAGTCATCCAGTTCAATTTCCTCAGTATATAATTCTAAATTGTTTCCTTTTATATTAACATAATCTGAAATCTTAAATAATTTACTTTTTGTTTCCCTGCATTTCTCTTCAATCTCTGCCTCGGCTTCCAAAGGTAGTTTTCCTATAAACACTTGTATATTCTTCTTAATAATTCCTGCTTTTTCAAATGCTATTTTTCTTATTGTATCTCCCAGAATATTAGTATGTTCCAAACTGATAGAAGTAATTACAACAGCTATGGGATTTAGGACGTTTGTCGCATCCAGTCTCCCTCCTAATCCGGTTTCAATTACCGCAAAATCAACTTTGTTATCTGCTAAATATTTAAATGCTATTGCAGTTGTGACTTCAAAAAAGGTTAATTTATGCTCATCTATATAATCGACATATTCCGAAATAAAGTTTAATAAATAATCGTCCGGAATTTGTTCATTATTTATTTGTATTCTTTCATTAAATTTTATGAAATGCGGGGAAGTATACAATCCTACTTTGTAGCCATATTCCATCAATATGCTGGCAATAAAGGCTGCCGTGCTTCCCTTTCCATTCGAACCGGCAATATGTATTGATTTTAATTTACTTTGAGGATTACCAAGAGTAGAAAGGAAGTTTTTAATATTCTCCAATCCAAGCTTAATTCCGAAAGTATGGAGAGAATAAAGTTTTTCTAATGCTGATTTCGAATCCATAATTATTAAATAATATAAGAAGCTGTTAGCTGCGATATTTTGTCAATACCGTTTTCAACACAATATTTTTCAAGTGAATCTAATATTTCTATTGAGGCAGCCGGATTTATAAAATTTAATGTTCCGAGCTGTACTGCAGAAGCACCTACGATCATAAATTCAACTATATCTTTCCAATTCATTATTCCTCCGACACCGATAATCGGAATTTCAACATTCCTGCTTATATCCAAAACTTTAGCCAACGCAACAGGTTTTATGGCGGGCCCGGATAATCCTCCGTTGATATTATATATTTTTGGTTTTCTTTTGTAAATATCGAATGAAGTACCCACCAAAGTATTTATCGCAGATACGGCATCTCCGCCTTCTTCCTTTACAGCTTTTGCAAACTCGGATATATAAGATACATTAGGTGATAATTTAATAATGACAGGTTTATTGGTTGCTGCCTTAACTTTTGAAGTAATTTTTCCAACCATTGATACATTATTCCCGAACTGTAATCCTCCTTCTTTTACATTCGGACACGATACGTTTATTTCAAAAGCTTTTATCGTCTCTTCTTCAGTCAGTATACGCGTACATTCAACATATTCGTCAATTGTACTCGCCGCTATATTACAAATTAAAGGGACATCATATTTTTTTAGGAAAGGAATTTTTTCATTTAAGAAAACTTCTACGCCTACATTTGCTAAGCCTATTGCATTTAACATGCCGGACGGTGTTTCAACAATCCTTTGCGGCGGATTCCCCTTTCTTGGATTTAAGCTGAGGGATTTTGTAATTATACCGCCAATTTTATTTAAATCAACAAACTCTGCAATTTCATTTCCATAACCAACTGTTCCTGAAGCAAGTAAAATCGGATTCCTAAGTTTTAATGTACCTACCTGGACTGATAAATCTATATTATTCATATAATTACATCCTTAACATTAAACACCGGTCCGTCTTTACACACCAACAAATATTTATCCGATTGTTTTGTAGACTCAATAGGACAGCCTTGGCAAATTCCGAAACCGCAGGCCATAGCACATTCGGTAGATACTTCGCAATCAAAATTATTTTTGATACAAAAATCCTTAAGTGATCTCAACATTGCATTTGGTCCGCAGGCAAAAATTTTTATTTTACTTGATTTTAATAATTCAATGCTTTCTTGAAGCAAATCTACAATGGTACCTTTATATCCTAATGAACCGTCGTCTGTTGCTATAGAAATATTTTTCATTCCGTAAGTAATAACATCATTGTGGGTTTTACCTCCGATGAATGAATAAACCTTTTTGTTGTTTCCAATTTCTCTAATTAAATAAGGGAATGGGGCAGCACCCAATCCTCCGCCCACTATTACGGCAGTATCATACGAACCGTTAATGTTGAATCCGTTTCCCAGTGGACCTAAAACGTCTATTGTATCACCAAAATGTTTTTCAGCTAAAATCTTTGTACCTTCACCAAGGATATTAAACATAAGGTAAAAGAATTCTCCTTCAACATCACACACACTAAACGGCCTTCTTAACAAAGGATATATTGTTTTCGAAACTCTTATATTAAGAAACTGTCCGGGCCTGATAATACTAGCGATTTCAGCACAACGAATTTTTAGTAAAAATATTTTATTATCAAGCTCTATTGTCTTTTCAACAGGAGCATTAATGATGAACAAATTACTTCCTTTTCGAAAATTTTGGAATTAAATCTAACTAAATGATTAGTCAAAGATGAAAGCCTCGGCAGGCGCAAATGATTTTTTATTTTCCTAATTTATTAAAACTAATTTAAAACTCATTGCAAATATATAAACTTTTTCTATTTGCGGAAAATATATATTTTATAATAAAATTTTTTACTTCAAAAATTGTTTTTCAATATTGATAATTTTATTTAATCTCTTCTGATGTCTACCGCCTTCAAAATTCGATTTCAACCAGGCTTCCAAAATAGATTTAGCCGTTTCTTCCCCTATAGATTTTGCCCCTAAAGTTAGGATATTAGCATTATTATGAGCTCTTGCACTTTTGGCGGTAAATTCATTATAACAATTTGCGGCCCTAATTCCCGGAACTTTATTTGAAGTTATTGCAGAAGGATTACCGGTAGCATCTATTATAATCCCGAAGTCAACTTCATTTGCTGTTACTTTTAAAGAAACCGCAAAAGCAAAATCGGGATAATCACATGAATTTTCGTCATAAGTTCCTACATCGATTATACCTAATCCTTTATCTGACAAAATTTTAGAAATAATATTTTTAAGCTTAAAACCGGTATGGTCGGAACCTATAGCAACTTTATTTGTCTTATTAATATATAGATCAGAATTCTTTTCTTCATTTAATTTCGTTACATTCTCTTTTTTAACAATTTTTACACCCAGAGCTTTTATTTTATCCAATGCAAGAGGAGTTAAGATATCATCTTCACCAACAGGTATAACACTTAATCCTTTTTTACTCAGTTTAACTATGTCGGATTCCGTTATTAAATTTTTCATTTTTTGCTTAAAGATTTTATTAAAATTTATAACTTTTTTTCTCTATAAATACTGAGTTAATTTGTTAATTTTTAGATGATCTACAACTTTTTTAACTTCTTGAGATTGATCTCTGCGGCAAATTAATAATGCATCTTTTGTGTTAATTACAATTAAATTTTCCACACCGATTATGGCAGCAAATTTATCCGGAGAATAAACGTAAGAATCAATAGTCATTTCCGTAAATATATTGCCGATAATTGCATTTCCATTTTCGTTTTTTTCAGACAATTGATAAACTTCTTCCCAGCTTCCAACATCGCTCCAGGAGAATTCACCCTTAGTCAGAAAAACTTTTTGAGATTTTTCCATAATACCGTAATCAATGGAAATATTTCTCAGCATTCCATACACACTATTAAGGGTATTTGTAAAATTAGGAGTATCAATATCCTTTTTAATTTTTTCTAATCCTTCATGCAAGTCCGGTAAATAGAGTTTAATTTCTCCAAGGATAGCATCAGCCCTCCAGATAAACATTCCGCTGTTCCAAAAGAAATCACCGCTTTCCAAAAAACGAACAGCGGTTGCATAATTAGGCTTTTCCGCAAAAGTATAGACTTTAAAAATATTTTCGGCTACCGTTCTTTCGTCTATTTGTATATATCCGTAACCTGTTTCGGGTCTTATCGGCTTAATACCTATTGTAACCAATCCTTTTGATTCGTATGCAAATTTAACGGAAGTTTTAATTGTTTTAAGGAACTCATCCAAGTTTTTAATTATATGATCAGCCGGAAGAACAATCATTACCGCGTCTTTAGATTTTTTTTCGATAATAACCGAAGCCAAGCCAATACATGCAGCAGTATTCCTGCCGAAAGGTTCTTCTATTATATTCTCTTTAGGTATATCATGCAGCTGCTCTTCAATTTCCGGTTTTTGTATTTTGTTTGTTATAATAAAAATATTTTCATTTTTTACAAAGTCGTTTAATCTGGAAACAGTATCCTGGATCATAGTTTTTTCACCAAAGATCTTTAACATCTGTTTTGGAGTTTTTTCTTTGCTTCTGGGCCAAAACCTTGAGCCTATTCCGCCGGCCATGATTACTGCATATACATCCATATTATATTGTTTCCTTTAATTTTATTGGTTGAATTTCATTCCCGAATTCTTCGGCACGATTAAGATAATTTGTAATATCCACTTCCTTGCCTTTAACAACAGCAACAATAACAATTAAACAAGCACGAATAGCTTCTATAACATCTCTGCCCGGCATCAATTCCCTTGCTCTAATCAACATTAAAGATTTTGAAACTATGCCGTGCATGTTTGCAATTATATCGAAACCTATCTTTTCGGATATCTCTCCGTTTTTATTCATTATCCTAGCATACTTAAGTATTGCTTCGGGATCAATTTCGTTCTTTGATAACTGCTTTAACATAGCATCTATAGGTTTAATATGCTTTAGTATTTCCGCTTCATAATTCTGGAAAAAAATATCCTCTTCTTCTTTTTCTTCTTCAAGGATTAATTTCTCCTTTATCAGCTCTGTTTCCGGTTTTGAAAGATTTAATTCGCTGACTTTTCTTTTGGAAAGATCAACCTTTAGCTGCTCCTTATTTTCCTCATTTTCTTTTACTTCTTTTGGAAAGGATAACTTTTCAAAAGACTTTTTAACTGTGCCGGGATTAACCATATCAAGCATCCGGCTTAAATCTTTTATAAGATATTGACTATGTTCTTTAAACTTCTCGGAAAATTTAAAAAAGTCGGGTTGTGTTTGAGTCAGGTAAGAATAAATTTCATCTAATCGAATAGCCAGCGTTGATAATTCCGTAATTTTTTTCATTTCGGAAATATCGAATTTAAGATTAGAAGATTTAGTTACGGCATCCCGTAATAATGCTACAACTTCTATTTTTTCAGTACTGAGCCTTAGATTATTTGCTGCAACCGAAATACTTTGGACAATATATTGTTTTATTAAGTCCATTTAATCCTTATAAATTCTCGGAATTCTTCCACTTATATTGCAGGTTATTTCATAAGGAATAGTATTTAAGATTTTTCCCCAATCCCATGCAGTAATTTCAAGATTATTACTTTTACCCAATAATGTTACTTTATCATTTAATTTAATATCATCATTTCCAACATCAAACATAATCCTATCCATAGTAACTCTTCCTACTTGCTTATAAATTTTTCCATTTATTATTGCTGTAGCCTTATTTGTAAGATTTCTATTAAAACCATCAGCATAACCAATAGGCACAGAAATAATTTTAGTTCTCCTTTTTGCCGTAAAAAGTCTGCCGTAACTTACCGTTTCCCCTTTTTCAATTTGTTTAACGCTTGTAACAAATGAATAAATTGACATTATAGGTTTTAACGGAATTGACTCAGAAGTTTCTAATGATGGATAATATCCGTATAATGAAATACCCGGTCTGACCATATCGAAATAAGAATCGGGCATATCCAGAATTGCCCCGCTATTAGCGGCATGTACCAAACCAAATTTAATGTTTCTCTTTTTTAAATCAGCTATTAAGTCGTTAAATCTTTTTAGTTGTAATTTAGCAAAAATTTTGTCTTTTTCATCGGAAGTAGCAAAGTGAGTATAAATTCCATCAATTAAAAAATTATTATTATTGCTTATTTTTTCTATAAAGTCCGCAGCGTTATTATACTTAATTCCTAATCGATTCATTCCCGTATCAATCTTTACATGGATTTTTATTCTTTTATCTTTTTGCCGAATATTATTCCTTCTTTTGGAATGTAATAAAATCTGCAAATGCTGATCGCTAAATACAGTGGGAATTATATTATATCGAAAAATTAATTCTGATTCCTCTTTTGTGAGCGGCTCAAAAACCAGTATTTGCTGCTTAATTTTTAATTTTCGAAGTTCAACAGCTTCTTCAGCTAAAGCTACAGCATAATATTCCGGTTTTTTATCTTCCAAAGATTGTAGTGCACCAACTATCTCATTAACACCGTGGCCATACGCATTTGCTTTTACGACTGCCATAATTCTGCTTTTTTTAACTTTCTTTCTAATATTTAAAAAATTGCTTTTTAATTTAGAAAGATCAATTACTGCATAAGTTGGACGCATTAACACATTATTTAATTTTATTGCAAAATATAATTTTTATTGTAGTTATAATCAATTAAGGAGAATAATATTTAAGTCTTCATGATAAATTATAATAAATATATAAATCCATAACATTATTTAATAATATGATGTTAAAAAATATTTTTACATTTCTCTTAATTGAGAATGTATTGCATTCAATCATTCTTATTATTGATAAATAAAATTATACAGACATATTTTATTATAATAGTAAGTCAATATTTAATAGTAAGAATTTTGGCATATATATTGTCAGTGTTAGTGCGTTTTAATAATTTTTTTTTCAAACAAATGTATTTTTCTTGAAATTCTTGACATTACTTAAGGCTTGTCTTAATTTTTCACGAAAAATTATAAATAAAAATGTTAACAGAATTCGGTAAAATTTTTGCATTCATGTTGATCGCAGCAGTTTTTGTAGCCATTGCCGTTATTGCTGCAAAATTAATTAGACCGGCTAGACCAACTCGAGAAAAATTGCTTACATACGAATGCGGCGAGGATACTATAGGCACTCCATGGGTAAAATTTAATATAAGATTTTACGTGGTTGCTCTTATCTTTTTAATTTTTGATGTAGAGATAGTCTTGCTTATTCCTTGGGCTCTTGTTTATAAGGAATTCGGCCTTGGAGGATTTTTGGTTGGCGCCATATTCCTTTTACTGTTAGGATTAGGAATGGCTTACGAATGGCGAAAGGGTGACCTGGAATGGGTTCGTCCGAAAATAGAACCGCCGATTTTAAAAAAAAAAATTTTAAAAGAAGAAGTTGAAGTATAGAAAAAAGATGTTTTGAAAAGAAAATTTAGCAATCGATTCTAATCAAAACGTACTTATCAAATAAATAAGATAAAAATTATATGGGCTTATTAGATCAGCAGTTTAACAAAGAGAGTATAATAGTAACCAAAGTAGACGACTTACTCAATTGGGCTAGGCTGTCATCTCTTTGGCAAATGGGATTCGGTTTGGCATGTTGTGCTATCGAAATGATGGCTACATCAGCTTCTCATTATGATTTTGATAGATTCGGAGTTATTCCCCGAAATTCTCCCCGCCAATCTGATGTTATCATTGTCTCAGGAACCGTAACTCTTAAAATGGCAATAAGAATTAAAAGGCTTTATGAGCAAATGCCTGATCCCAAGTATGTTATTTCGATGGGAAGTTGTTCTAATTGCGGCGGCCCTTATTGGGAACATGGATATCATGTTTTAAAAGGAGTTGATAGAGTAATACCTGTTGATGTTTACGTACCTGGCTGCCCGCCTAGGCCGGAAGCATTATTGGAAGGATTACTAAAACTTCAAGAAAAAATTAGAAACGAATCTTTGGTGAAAAAAACAGCATGAAAAATCCTGAAGAAATTTTTAATATATTAAAAGAAAAATTTGGGGATGCTATTATTGAATTTGCTTCATCACAACCTGTTGACCCTTTTATTACAGTAAAACCAAATGAGATAGACAAAATCTGCCGTTTTCTTTTTGATAATGACGAACTTTTATTTGATAGTTTGATGAATCTTTCCGGCGTTGATGATGCAAATGGGAAAAAAGCAGCCGGACAAAATGGTGATAATATAATTGAAGGCGGAACTTTAAGCGTTTATTATCATCTCGAATCTACGAAATTCAAACACAAGCTAGTGCTTAAAACTTCTGCTCCAAGAGAAAATCCCGAAGTTAATTCTGTTGAAAGTATCTGGAGACATGCGGATTGGCATGAACGTGAAGCTTATGATTTATTCGGCATAATATTTTTGAATCATCCGGATTTAAGAAGAATTCTTATGCCGTATGATTGGGAAGCCGGTCATCCGCTTAGAAAAGATTATAAAAATCCGGAATTTTATCACGGTATGAAAGTACCCTATTAATAATTAATTGAATTATACTATGGCTCTTAAAACTGAACAAATGATACTGAATATGGGTCCGCAACACCCTGCAACTCACGGTGTGTTGAGGCTTGAGCTTGAACTGGAAGGTGAAATAATTCAAAGTGTTCAACCGCATATTGGTTACCTGCACCGTTGCTTTGAAAAACATGCCGAAGCTATGACATATCCTCAAGTAATACCTTATGTGGATAGAATGGATTATTTAGCTTCTATGTATAATGAATTTGGCTACGTTATTGGTGTTGAAAAATTATTAGGTATTCAGGTTCCCGAAAGAGTTGAATATATAAGAGTTATTATGGGAGAATTGCAAAGAATCGCCTCCCACTTAGTTGCTATTGGAACTTATGGAATGGATATTGGCGCTTTTACACCTTTCCTTTATTGTTTCAGAGATAGGGAAAAAATATTAAGTCTTTTTGAAATGACATGCGGTGCCAGACTTCTTTATAATTACTTTTGGGTCGGCGGGCTTTCACATGACCTTCACCCCGACTTTGTAAGATCTGCCAAAGAATTTGTTAAATATTTCAGACCAAACATAAAAGAATTGAACGATTTATTAACGAATAACAGAATTTTTATTGATAGGACGGCTAATGTCGGTGTTTTACCTCTTGAAACAGCAATTAACTATGGTATTACAGGTCCGAATTTAAGAGGAAGCGGCTTTAAATGGGATTTAAGAAAAGATGATCCATATTCAATTTATAATAAATTTGATTTTGATATTCCAACCGGACAAGGATTAGTTGGAACTGTTGGTGATTGCTGGGATAGATACTATGTAAGAATTCAAGAAATGGAGCAAAGCCTTAGAATTATTGAACAAGCGCTGGATCAATTGCCTGACGGAGATGTTACATCAGCTATTCCCAAAAGAGTAAAACCACCTATTGGGCAGGTTTATTCAAGAGTGGAAAATCCTAAAGGTGAACTTGGTTATTTCATTATAAGTGACGGCTCGGTAAATCCGTTTAGGATCAAAGTACGAGGTCCGTCTTTCGTACATTTAGGTGTAATGAACGAAATTTGCAAAGGCCATATGGTTGCCGATGTTATTGCAATCCTTGGAAGCATCGATATAGTTTTGGGAGAGGTTGACAGATGATATACAACTTTTTCTATAGTATCACAGGCAGTTTACTAATAGCAGATATCATTCAAAGTCTGTTGCCGTTATTTATTTTCATTCTCCCGTTCGCTCTTTTTGCCGTCTGGCTAGAACGAAAAGTATCTGCTCATATGCAAGACCGTTTGGGACCGATGAGAGTAGGTTCTCATGGCTGGCTTCAAACTATCGCCGATATCATGAAGTTAGTTCAAAAAGAAGACATAGTAGCAACTGAAAATGACAAACCATTATTCAATATAGCGCCTGTACTTGTTTTTGTCGGCACATATGCAGCTTTTGCTGCCATACCTTTTTCAAGTGCATACATCGGATCTAATATCGATTTAGGTATCTTTTTCATTATAGCCGTTTCCGGTTTTGTTGTTGCCGGTATTTTAATGGCCGGATGGTCATCTAATAATAAGTATTCACTTTTAGGCGCCATGCGTTCTGCTGCTCAAATTATAAGCTATGAAATACCGACTATATTGGTAATCATTACTATAATTATGATAACCGGTACTCTTAATTTGAATACTCTCAGTGAAATGCAAACGGGTCATTTTTGGAATTGGATGATATTGGGCGGTCCGCAATTAGGAATTGTAAAATTTTTACTGATTCCTTTTATGATTATTGGATTTGTAATTATTTACATTAGTACGCTTGCCGAAGTTAACAGAACACCGTTTGATATACCTGAAGCGGAATCGGAACTAGTATCCGGTTATCATACTGAATATACCGGGATGAAGTTCGCAATGTTTTTCCTTGCAGAATATGCAAATATGTTTGCTGTTTCCGCAATTGTAACCGTTCTTTTCTTCGGCGGATATCAATCCCCTATTGGTTATTTAGGGAATCTTTTACACTTAAAATGGCTTATACCTATTGAACAATTATTCTGGTTTACAACAAAAGGCATTTTCTTTGTGTTCGTTCAGATGTGGCTGAGATGGACTTTACCAAGATTAAGGGTAGACCAATTGATGGCTGCTTGCTGGAAATATTTAATCCCGATAGCTTTTGTTAATTTAATTATTATAGGTTTAATAACATTGTTATAATTATATGAGAGAATATTTAAATAACATTTGGACAGCATTGGTAACTATTATGATAGGTATGAAGGTTACCTTTAAACACTTGTTTGTTCCGGCTGTTACAATACAATATCCGGATGTTAAACCACAATTACCTGAAAGAGAAAGAAATCGTCTATATGTTAATATGGATGATTGCATCGGATGCGATCAGTGTGCCCGTGCATGTCCCGTAGACTGCATTTCAATTGAAACAGTTAAAGCCATACCAGGAGAAGACTTAGGCAAAACATCTAACGATAAACGTAAGGCTTTATGGGTTACTAAATTTGATATAGATTTTGCGAAGTGCTGTTACTGCCAGTTATGTGTTTTCCCTTGCCCTACTGAGTGTATTTACATGACAGATGTATATGAATTTTCCGAGTTTGAAAGAGAAAATTTATTATATGATTTTGTTACACTCACACCTGAAGAAAGAGAAGAAAAGAAAAAGAATTATGCCCAATTTGAAGCTCAGAAAGCTGCTGAAAAAGCAGCAAAGGCAGCTGCTTCAAATAAGCCGGCTGAAAATAAGGGACAATAATTTTATGAACATTTACGACATTATATTTTATTTGTTTGCAGCGATAACTTTAATATCTGCTTTTTTCGTTGTAACAAGCCGCAACATTATATATTCCGCATATTATCTGCTTTTTACATTTTTTGGAGTAGCAGGAATTTATGTCCTTTTAGGAGCAGATTTTATCGCTATCGTTCAGTTAGTGGTTTACGTTGGCGGCATACTGATATTATTATTATTTGGTGTAATGCTTACTAATAAAATCACTAATGTTCAAATAAAGACCGGGAGCGTAAAGATACTGCCGGCGGCCGTTGGAGTTGCATTATTTGCCGGAATATTGGCTGCCGCATTATTAAAAACAAACTGGAGAACAACCAATTCGGTAATACCAAATTCAACTGCTAATAGTCTTGGCATGTTATTGATGCAGCAATATGCGGTGGTTTTTGAATTATTGGGAATACTATTATTAATTGCGCTTATCGGAGCAGCTTCCATGGCGCGGAAATAGAGATTTAAACCAACCCTTGCCTATCATGTCGGCGAGGCCGGGCATCGATGGAAGGGATGGACTTTTAAGAATATTTTGATAATGAATTAATAAAATAAGTTTATCATGGCACATATTGGATTAAATCACTTTCTCTTTGTCAGTTTAGTACTTTTTTCATTAGGAATATTCGGTATTGTAACAAGAAAAAATGCCGTAATGGTTTTAATGGGAATTGAACTAATCTTAAATTCAGCAAACATTAATTTTATAGCGTTTGCTAAATTTGGAAATTTCGGATTACAGGGCCAAATGATGGCGCTTTTTGTGATTATTCTTGCTGCAGCCGAAGCGGCTATTGCCTTAGCCATTGTTTTAAATATTTATAAAACTTTTTCAACAGTTAATGTTGATGAAATTGATACTTTAAAGGACTAGAATTTATGTCGGAATCAGTTCTGATCCAATTAGCAGAAATAATCCTCTTTCTTCCACTTATCGGATTTATTGTTACTCTTTTATTTGGGAAGAAAATAAAATACGTTTATAATTTCGAAAACTTCATTATTATACTGGCTTTTGCTCTAGCTGTTGTACTTGCCTATATAAAATTAAGTGATTTCCCTAATCAAACCGTAACAGGCCAATTTACCTGGATAAATATGGGCAACCTTCCTCTTTTCGGAACCATCCATATTGATCTTGGGATGATGGTAGACAATATAGCCGCACTTATGATTGTTGTTGTTACCTTAATAAGTATGCTGGTTCATATATTCTCTATTGCTTATATGAAGGGAGATAAAAGATACAATAGGTACTTTGCTTACCTGGGTATTTTTACTTTCTCAATGACAGGTATCGTTTTTACTCATAACTTGTTGATGATGTATATCTTCTGGGAATTAGTCGGTTTATCCTCATACTTACTAATCGGTTTTTGGTTCGAAAAGAAATCTGCTGCCGATGCCGGTAAAAAAGCCTTTATTGTTAATAGGGTCGGCGATATTGGAATGTTTTCCGGAATACTAATTTTATTTTTCACTTATCATACATTTACATTTGATACG
Source organism: uncultured Ignavibacteriaceae bacterium (assembly GCA_964498065.1). GTDB lineage: Bacteria > Bacteroidota > Ignavibacteria > Ignavibacteriales > Ignavibacteriaceae > FEN-1297. The sequence goes on along the minus strand of CAZCFZ010000016.1, from coordinate 15,658 downwards.
ATATTCCATCAAATTTCATTAGGCCATATTCCTTTTAACAGTGAATTTTGGCTGACTGTAACAGGAATTTTAATTTTTATGGGAGCAATAGGAAAGTCGGCTCAATTTCCTTTACATGTTTGGCTGCCCGATGCTATGGAAGGCCCGACACCAGTCAGCGCTTTAATACACGCCGCTACCATGGTTGCCGCAGGGGTGTATTTAATTATTAGAGTCTTCCCTATTCTATCTGGAGGAGCTTTATTTTTCATTGCAATTATCGGGGCTTTATCTGCTTTAATACCGGCAACTATAGCTATTACACAAAACGATATTAAAAAAGTCCTTGCTTACTCCACAATAAGTCAGCTGGGCTACATGGTTTTAGCATTAGGTGTTGGTGCATATTCTTTTGCTTTCTTTCATTTAATGACTCATGCATTCTTTAAATCATTATTGTTTTTAGGATCAGGCTCTATAATCCACCAAATGCATCATGAGCAGGACATTAGGAAGATGGGCGGTTTAAGAAAGAAAATGCCGATTACTTATATAACCTTCTTAATTGCTTCACTTGCTATTTCAGGTATACCTTTAACATCAGGATTTTTAAGCAAAGACGGAATATTAGCAGGCACTTATGCCTTCGGCTCATTAACGGGAAATTGGTTCTTCCCGTTTGTCGGTTTCTTTGTAGCGCTGCTTACCGCTTTATATATGTTTCGGTTAGTAATACTTACTTTTCACGGTGAACCGAGAGATAAAGAGAAATATGATCATGCACATGAGTCTCCTTTTGTAATGGCTATGCCGCTGGTAGTTTTAGCAACTTTATCAATCTTTATTTGGTATACACCGAATCCGTTTAATCCTGAACAAGGCGCTCTTCTTTCCAAATGGGTAAAAGCCCCGGAAATTTATACTCCGCAGGATGCACGTTACACTTTTATGAAATCCGATGCTGTTGAACCTGGAACAAAACCTAAAGCCGGAGAAGAAATAACATATTCCGAAATGTATACCAACGCTATGGAAAATGCTCACGTTCCTTCAATGATACTGTCTTTATTCTTAGCATCTTCCGGTTTATTGATTGCGTTTTTATTCTACCAATGGAAAATATTTGATGCCGATAAGCTCGCCGAGCGAACAAAGCCGGTTTATAATTTTCTGTTAAACAAATGGTACTTTGATGAATTTTATGCCGCAACTTTTGTGGCGTTTACTTTTGGGCTTAGTAAAGTTCTCGCATGGTTTGATGCAAACATAATTGATGGAATTGTAAATGGTACTGCTACAGTTACAAGACAATTTTCAAAGCTCAGCGGTAAATTTGATAACGTTGTTGTGGATGGAGCTGTTAATTCAGCCGCATATTTAAGCGGTTTTCTCGGTTTATTTTTCAGAAAGTTCCAAACCGGGAAAGTTCAGACTTACATAGTTCTGGTAATATTCTCGTTAGTTATTCTTTTATTCTTATTTAAGTCATTTTAGTTTGAAAATCTTAGGTAAATAAAAAATGGAAAAATTTCCCATCTTATCGTTAATAACCTTCCTGCCGATATTAGGAATGGTAATTATATTATTCATACCAAAGACCAAGGAGTTAATAATAAAGAGCACTACTCTTTTTATTACCGGCCTTCAGGTGATTCTGGCTGTATTTATTCTTGCAGGATTTAATTTCTCTCTCGGAGGAATTAATGATCCGTCATCATTCCAATTTATTGAGAAATTCAATTGGATAAATATTACTGCCTTCTCCTGGATAGGAACGATAAAAATCGACTACTTCCTTGGAATAGACGGATTAAGTGTTGTAATGGTTCTTCTTACAGCTATTGTAACATTTATCGCTACTATGTCTTCTTGGTCGATAAAAAAATCCATTAAAGGTTACTTTGCATTGTTCCTTTTGCTCGATACCGGAATGATGGGTGTTTTTGTTGCTCTTAATTTCTTCTTATTCTATATATTCTGGGAATTGATGTTACTGCCTATGTATTTCTTAATCGGAATGTGGGGCGGTCCCAGAAGAGAATATGCAGCAATTAAGTTTTTCCTTTACACTTTGTTGGGAAGCGTTTTTATTCTTCTTGTTATGATCGGTTTGTATTTTAGTTCTACGGAAACTTTAGCCAACGGTTCAAAAGTTTTTACATTCGACATGCTTGCAATGATGAATGTACATAATTATACCGCTACCGGTATACTTTCTCCATTGAATCCAAACAACCTAAGATTTATAGCATACATTGCATTATTCATCGGTTTTGCAATTAAAATTCCGATGTTCCCCTTCCATACTTGGCTGCCGGATGCTCACGTTGAAGCGCCGACTGCTATTAGCGTTATTCTTGCCGGAGTTTTATTAAAGATGGGTACATACGGAATCCTAAGAATTTCATTCCCTATATTCCCCGAGATCACCGAAAAATTGGTTTGGTGGATTGCGCTATTCGGTATGATAAATATTATCTATGGTGCACTATGTGCGATGGCCCAAAAAGATTTCAAAAAGATGATAGCATACTCATCTATTTCACACATGGGAATTGTAATGCTTGGAATGGCATCATTAACAACAATTGGAATTTCCGGTGCAATATTACAAATGTTTAACCATGGAACAATTACTGCTATGTTATTCCTTATAGTAGGCGTAATATACGACAGAGCACATACAAGAGACATGGATGCATTCGGCGGATTGGCCACTCAGATGCCAATGTATGCGGGTATTACTACAGTTGCATTCTTTGCTGCTATCGGACTTCCGGGATTAAGCAGTTTTGTTTCAGAAGTGTTTGTATTCCTTGGCGCATTCAGCGTTCCTGCTATAAGAATAATTACTGTTATATCCACATTAGGAATTTTATTAGGCGCCGGCTATATGCTTATTGCCTTACAAAAAGTTTTCTTAGGCAGCCTAAAAGAAAAATGGTCTATGCTTAAGGATCTTACTTTCAGAGAATATGCAATGCTTATTCCGCTTGGTTTAATTGTAATTTTCTTGGGAGTTTACCCGGCAGCTATGCTTAACTTAATGAATACATCTGTTAATCATATGGTTAAATTTATGATGGATGCCAAAGTTGTATACGGTTCTTTAATAGGACTCTAAAATAAAATTTTAATTTAATTCTAATAGACTAAAGTGAATACTTATAATCTAAATTATCTCGTAAAAGATCTTTATTTAATTAAGCCGGAAATTACTATTTCAATAGTCATTGTTCTTTTAGTTCTTGTCGACTTAATAATGAACAAGAATAAAAAATTACTGCCTTACATAGCAATTGCAGGACTTTTTGTAACCGGTTATTTTATAATTGAACACTTTAATTCAAGCTCATTTGCATTTGCTACAAGATCAAGTATAGGGATGATGGCTATCGATCCTTTCGGTAATTTCTTTAAGTTGCTAATTGTACTCTCATCAATCCTGATAATTCTTTTCTCTATATCTTCTTCCGAAATTAAAGCAGGTGTCGAACGTCATGGAGAGTATTATACGCTGATATTCGGTATGATCCTCGGAATGATGTTCATGGTATCTTCCGTAGATTTAATTGTAATTTATCTTGCACTTGAATTAGTATCTTTGTCATCTTATATATTAGCAGGCTTTACAAAGCAGTCTTTAAGAAACAGCGAAGCTTCATTAAAATATGTTATATACGGCGGAATTTCATCCGGCATTATGTTGTTCGGCATTTCTATTATTTATGGAATAACAGGCAGCACAAATCTTTATGCAATAAATTCAGTTTTACAGGCTGCACAAGGTCCGGGATTAGCATTGTATCTTTCCGGATTATTAATTTTCGTTGGAATCGGATATAAAATTTCAGCTGCGCCTTTTCATTTCTGGACACCGGATGTTTATGAAGGAGCACCAATTCCAATTACTGCATTTTTGTCTATCGCCAGTAAAGCAGCAGGTTTTGCTCTCTTAATTAGATTTATAAAAATTGCTTTCATTAAATCCGTTGATCCTCAAGGATTCTGGCATTTATTAGGCGCTATCGATTGGAAGGCTATTATTATAATAATTTCCATTCTGACAATGACTCTAGGTAATTTTGCCGCCCTTTGGCAAACTAATATGAAGAGGCTGTTAGCATATTCGAGTATTGCTCATGCCGGATATTTGCTTTTAGGACTAGCGGTCATGTCAAACGAAGGAATCGCCGCTATAATTATTTATTTCGCAATCTATGCTTTTATGAACCTGGGTGCATTCTTAATTGTAATGCTGATTGCAAATAAAATCGGAAGTGAAGAACTGGATGATTATAAGGGTTTAGGATTCTCCGCTCCGTTTTTAGGTGTTTCATTAGGTATATTTCTTGTCTCATTGACCGGTTTACCTCCAACTGCAGGTTTTATAGGTAAGCTCTATATCTTCATTGCACTGGTTGATGCAAAGATGATCGTTGTTGCAGTGATTGCATTGCTTAATACGGTTGTCTCGCTTTATTACTATATCAAAGTTTTAAAAAATATGTTCATTGATAAATCGGATAAAGAGATTCCAAGATTTTCGGCTTCTTACGGAGCAATTGCTTTGGTAGTTGTAATGCTTACGCCGGTTCTTGTATTAGGCGTTTACTTTACTCCCCTTGTGGATTTAGCCAAATCATCGATTGCGCTTTTAGGTCTTTAAATTTTTTTCATATAAAAATAAAAAGCCCGCGAATTCCGCGGGTTTTTTTATTTTACTAAAGCAAACTATAATTAATCTGGAAAGTTGAGAAGTGGAGAAAACAAAAGAAGAATGAGAAAAAGGCCGAAAACAATTCGTATTCAAAAGAAATGGGTTTAAAAAAGCGTTTTTTGTTTTTCTCAATTGTTTTCCAACTTTTCCACTTTTTTCCAGAGATTATCACCTAAAATGAGAAATTAAAACCGCGTTAAATTGGTATTTAAATGGCATTAAAACGGCCATATAAAACTACCTCCCGGACCGAGAAAGCTTTACCAGCGGCATATATGAAGGCCGAATCTATTGCTGAATTGAAAAAAGCTTGCCATTTTCAAAATAGAGGTATTTATTATCATAAATCCATTGTTCAAACTTTTCGCCAGCAGATGTAATATTGTGGATCTCGTTAGGAGGTCCTAATATCTTTCTAACTTGACTTTCAGTCATTCCAATTTCTACTGAACCAGAATAAATATCCTTTGAATGGCGCGAATTAACGGTAATATGGAGGCTTTTATTATAAGCTTCCAGCTTATCATTTATAAATACTTTTGATGCCCGAATATATCCACCGGTTATTTTATAGAATCCCTCTTCATATTTAGAAATGTAAATATCGGTACCGACAAAGAATTCCGAATCGGTTCTAGCGGAATAATCCGGGGAGGAATAAAGATAAGCACCTTCCAGGGTAAAGGTTTTTATACTATCCTGAGAAAAAACTTTTAAATTTAATAGGGTTATTGCAGCTAGAGCCATCAGCAATATTTTCATTACTTTCTCCCTTGAAAATTGATTTTTAGAGGTTGCCATCTTTAGCCCAAAGGTGGCAACTAAGGTGGCAACCAAATTTTGTAGGTTGCTACCTTTATAAATATATAAAATTTAATAACTTAGTAAAAATTGCCTTAAAAAAGAGTATTTAAAAGGTGGCAACTTTTAAGCCTTCTTACGTCTTTTAACACAAACTCTCTAATATATTTAATATAGAACACGGACGACACTGATTTCACGGATTAACACTGTAAAATTTAAAAATAAACATGAGGTACGCTAAAGATCTTTCCGTGAGAATCTGCTTTGTCCGTTCCTTCACTCCGGTGTTCATTCTATATTTCGTTTCGGTACGCAGGCTTGTTATCTGTGTTCTATCAAATGATTATTTAATTTGCTCTTGCGTTCCAGGTTTAAAATGAAATATTGCGGCTGCAATTCCTAAATCGTTTTTATTCTTAAAGTACATATAAATCGGAATAACTTCTCCGTTATAAGCATCTATACCGGTGTAATCTCCGAAAAATATGTCGGGATTACAGTTAAATGCCGGTTGATTGATTTTATAATTAACAAAAGTCTTTCCTCCGTCAATACTTCGCGCTAATGTTAAACCTGTTTCAGTGCTGTCATAATCGGCTCTATCGTAGAATATAACATTGACAGAACCGTCAATTGGATCAACTGCCATCCATGTGAAAAATTGATATTTACCGTTATCTACTTTATCATCATTTACTCTTATCGGATTAGACCATGACCGCCCTCCATCTCTCGAATATTTTACAAATACATCAGGATCTCCGAATCTGTCATCTGCCCAATTTACATAAATAGTCCCTCTATACTTACTATTACTTAAATCGACCTTTGTAACGGGCATCCCATTTGCTCTGTATATGCCTGGAACTTCCATATCCCAACCATGATATACGAATCCGATAACTTTATTTCGGCCAAATGTTTTACCCCCATCCTTGGATTCGGTAAACACAAGTCCTTTAGGACCAGCCCAAACAACATATACATTACCATCCGGACTTACCGCAGTTATTGCACCTTCAACGGTATTACTGCTGTCAAGACAATCTCCGCCTGTTTCTGAAATTCTCATCGGTACTGAAAAAGATTTGCCGCTGTCAATTGATCTTGAAAAATAAATCTGAGAAGAATCTGCCGGATTTTTACTTCCGTATTTCTGGAAGTGTGTCCATGCAATGTAAACATTATCTTTGTATGGAGAGCTTGATGAGTTATCAACTACAACATAAGGTTTGTCTTCCATCGGCGCCGAAGTATTTATATGATCCACAACAACCGAGCGAATACCCCATGTTAATCCCCCGTCTGTTGAAGAGCTAACATAAATGCCGGAATATTGTTTACGTACATTGTTATCCCATGAACCGAAAAAAGAAAGATACGAATGATAAACTATTCCGTCACTCCCGAATGCAACCGCGTCATCGCCTTGTATTCTTTTTTCAGGATTATTATTAGGTACTTCCTTCCATGTCTTCCCTCCGTCAAAAGAGGCATAGGTAAAATCAGTAATTGAAGGATATTTAGGATTTTTATTATAAAATGAGGCAACTACATTTTGGGGATTTTGTGGATTTATTGAAATTGTAGTTTCTGCAGGTATCTTTTCTAGCGGTGTTGATACTTGAACGACTTCATTTGATTGAGCCAAATTATTTTTATTGATTATTATGAAGCAAAAAAGGAAAGCCGATAAAAATATGAATTTAGTCATTAAACATTCCTCGGAGTGGTTTAGAAATATTTATTTTAATGACTAAATTATAACAAAATCTTGATAAATAAATTATTTTGACTCACCTAATGCAGAACTATCCGACTAATTTTTAATTCAAAAGATATATAATAACTCGTTGTGTGAATTAAAAAATATAATAATGGAAAACTGTTAAAACAGTTATTAATTATTGCTTTTAGGTTTTATTAATCCACGGATTAATCCGTGGGTTAATGGGAAACAAAGAATTTATTAACCGTTTTAACAATTTTTCCCTTAAGGTTTCAACTTGCTTAATAATATATGTTCGGTTGTAAATAATAAAAACAAAATTTAGACTTTGTCAAGCTGGTATAAACGCATCAAACTTTCTGCAGTTGTTTTATTTCATTTAAATATTCTATAGCACTTAGTGCCGAAATAGTACCGTCTGCAACTGCAGTTGTAATTTGACGGTATTTTTTTTGAACAGCATCGCCTGCAGCAAAAACCCCATTGACACTGGTTTCAAGATTATCCTTGGTTATAATTTCTCCCCAATTATTTAATTCGATTTTACCGGCGAATTTTTCCGTATTAGGCATATACCCGATAAAGATAAAAACTCCGTCAATGTTCATCTCAATAATTTCTTTTGTACTCTGATTTTGAATAAATACTTTTCCCAGTTTTTCATCACCGCTGAATTCAATAATTTTAGATTCCATAATGAATTTTATTTTAGGATTCTTTTCTGCTTCTTCAACAGCATGAGGGAAAGCCTGGAAATTATCAAACTGATGAACGATTGTTACCGAGGCGGCATATTTAGTCAATGATACAGCCTCTTCTAATGCGGAGTTTCCTCCGCCCACAACAATTATATTTTTATCCTGGAAAAAATCTCCGTCGCACGTTGCACAATACGAAATTCCTTTACCTTTAAATTTATCTTCTCCCGGAACATTTAAAGGTCGCGATCTTCCTCCGGCGGCAATAATAACGGCGTCGGCGGTATAAATATCCTTTCCGTTAACTTCAACTTTTTTAGTATCTGAATTTAATTCGAGATCCGTTATTCTTACATTTGATTTTATAATACAGCCGAAACTTTTTGCTTGATTCTTCATTATATTGGAAAGCTGATATCCCGAAATTGATTCCACTCCTGGATAATTTGCTATTTCATGGGTTAGTATCATCTGTCCGCCAACTGTTCCTTCATTCAGGATTAGCGTTTTTGTTTTAGCTCTTGCTAAATAAATTCCTGCCGTTAATCCGGCAGGACCGCCTCCGATAACAATAACATCAAAACGATTATTATTCATTTTAGTTAATAAATAATACTTAAATATTTTATTTGTTAATTAATTCTTTACTGAATTCTTTATCTAGAATTTCAGTTACTTGTTCCATTGTTTGAATACTGCTTGTAGCTTTTACAAGCTTACCGTTTTTATAATAAACAGTAAAAGGTAAACCTGCAAAATTTCTGCACTCCGGTAAATTTCTAATTACACGTGCGTCGGGATTATCGAATTCCATATCCCTAAACTCAACATGTTTATAATCGCCTTCAAGTTCTTCCATTACTCCGTATACCGGAACGCACATAGGTCCCATTCTTCCGCAGCATATCATTACATTATCATTACTATTAATTACTTCATTAAATTCCTTTTCGGATGCAATATGTTTGAGATTAGTTTGCAGCATTGTTGATACCTTTTATTTTGTTTAAAGAATATTTTTCAATTGATAATACGGTGCAGAACAGGAGATAAGGATTCTATGTAAAAGGTAAGATTTTTTGTGAAGGTTATTTTTGAGAGAATATTTTCTAGAATTAATATAAGATATCTCTAAGTTACAGCGAAAAGAAAATAAACATAAGCACAATAATAAGTCCGGAAATTACCAGCAGTATATTAATATTTCCGAATTTTATACCCTTATCATCTTTTTAAGAATTAGAACGATGAATGAAGAACGGATCACTATTCATTTTTTTATACACATCATGATATTCATCTCTTAAATATTTGAATGATTTTTTCTAAAATATCCAAGCAGCAATTACAAAAGGCAAAATAATACCTAGACCTAACCAAACCATTTTGACCACCTATTGTTGTTATTTAGCATTTCTGTAATTATAAATTATTCAAAAAAAATGTATTTAATTTTCCCGGGGTATTTATTATCCAGCCGGTCTACTTGCAGTCAACAACCTTGTCAGCCAATTTTTATATGTGGCATCACTTGTATTTGCCAATACAATTATTTGCTTTTATCTTCCAATACCCATTTCCAAACCGGTTTAACAGTAATTTTTAACTCCTCCACTTTAATTTCTTCTATTTGATCATTAGTTAATATTAATCCGTTTTTCAGCTTGAAATATTTCATTGCTTCAACTAATCCCTGCACTTCTCTTTCTCTATTATTTGAATTTAATTCAAAACATGCCTGGATAGTATATTTAATTTTTGTGCCGTTCTGAATTATAAAATCGCATTCCCTTTTATTAAAAAAATAGAAAATATTATATCCTTTCTTTTTTAAATGAAGGTAAACAATGTTTTCAAGCATTCGTCCTTTATCTTCGGAAAACCTGAACGAGACTATATTTGCCAGACCGTTATCGATGCAGTAAAGCTTTTTATCATTTGTGTTCTGAATATTTACGGATTCTGAAAATATATTAACCAGAAAGAACAAATAACTGTCATTCGCATAGTTTATAAATTCATATATTGAATCTTTGCTTAACTTTATCCCAGTGGATTTCAACTCGTTAAAAAGCTTGTTTACCGATAAATAGCTTGATACATTTGAAAGACTTTTTTTAATAAAGTATTTCAAAGCCGTTGGGTTTTTTATTTCGTATCTTTCGATAATATCCCGGTAAGTCATGACATCGAGATAAGACTGCAGGGTTTTCAACCTAAGTTCTTTATCATAGTTTATTGTTTCAGGGAATCCTCCGTTATACATATATCGGCTGAACAAATTTATAATTTTTGATTTATTTCTTGTCGAAGAAATGTCCGTTGAATCGATATCCTTAAATTTTAAATATTCATCAAACGTTAACGGATATATCTCATAAGATACCGATCTTCCCCTAAGACTTGATGCAATTTCTTTACTCAACAGTTTTGAAGAAGATCCAGTTATAAATATATTCTTTGAAACAGTGTCATATATTCTTCTTACAAATTTTTCCCAATCCGGTATATTCTGAATTTCATCAAAAAAGAAATATAAAGGTTTCTTTTTATCCGGGTAAAGTTCATAGTAAGATTCAATTATCAAATTCAGATTATCGGCTTTTATATTTAACCTTTCATCCTCAAAGTTAATATATATTATTTCATTCCTTTCTACTTCCGACGGCAGTTTATCCATAAGTTGATAAAGAAAATAGGTTTTCCCAGATCTTCTTGCTCCTATTACACTAATTATCTTCCCGGAGTTTATTGGCACTATTTGATGTCTTTCGACATATTTCGGAGACTGTCTTTTATGAAAATCAGCGATTATATTTTTTATTACATCTTTCATTTTTACCTGCCTAAGCAAAAATAATACTTTCCTTTATAAAAGGAAAGTATCAAGTAATGTTATCCTTATCAAAAGGATGGTTCCAATGAACATGGGACGAAAATAAAACTTCCCCCAAGTAATATTCCAAATAATATTCTGCAATCCGGCAGTTATCTAATTGTCCATTAAAAATCTATAATTCAAAATAATTCCGCATGTTATATTTATCAAGCTTTTTTCTTCGAGATAAGTGTTATCCCAAACACTCCTTATTTGTATCTTGTTTAATAATTTTTTACTTTAATACGACAAAAATAGTCGTATTTTATGCTTAAGCTATCTAAAAAAGTTGAATATGCTTTAATGGCGGTTAAATTTATAGCTGCTAACCCGGATAGGGCTAGTGTTACCGCAAAAGAAATATCCGATGAATATGATATTTCTTATGAACTGCTGTCGAAGGTTTTGCAGAAGCTTAGTAAGAGTAATATTGTTAAATCTTATCAGGGTATTAAAGGCGGATATTCGCTGGGTAAATCACCGAAAGAAATTTCAATTATAGATATAATAAGTGCAATTGAAACGAATTATAAGATAACCGAATGCATGGAGAAAAATCATTCTGAATTGGAATGCCGGCATTTGAATAATTGTAATATTAGGAACCCTTTAATTAAATTACAAAGAGAAATAGATAAATTATTTGATTCAACAACGATATATCAAATAATGTAAATAAATTTTTAATGATTAAATGAAATTTCCAATATATTTAGATAATCAGGCAACTACTCCGGTTGACCCTTTAGTTTTTGAAGCAATGAAGCCGTATTTCCTGGAAAAATACGGAAACGCTTCCAGCAAAAATCATTCTTACGGATGGGAAGCTGAAAGTGCCGTAGAATATGCACGCAAAATTACTGCAGACTTCATCAATTGCGACCCAAAGGAAATTTATTTTACAAGCGGTGCTACCGAATCAATAAATCTTGCTCAATTAGGGGCAGCTGAATCTTATTCTAAAAAAGGCAATCATATTATTACTTCAGTTATTGAACATAGTGCAGTACTTGATTCGATTCAATTTTTAGAAAGAAAGGGTTTTGAAATTACAAGGCTGCCGGTAAACCGGGAAGGGATGCTGGATCTAGATCAGTTAAAAGATTCAATAACAGATAAAACCATACTGGTTTCGATAATGACGGCAAATAATGAAATCGGTACCATAAATAATATTTCGGAGATCGGGAGAATCTGCAGAGAAAATTATGTGCTTTTTCATACCGATGCAACCCAGGCTATCGGTAAAATTCCTTTCGATGTTCAAAGTTCAAATGTAGATATTGCTTCTTTTACTTCACATAAAGTTTACGGGCCTAAAGGTATCGGAGCAATATTTATAAGAAACAAAAGTCCGAGAATAAAGTTATCTCCCCTATTTTATGGCGGAGGGCATGAAAGAAGTATTCGTCCGGGAACATTAAATGTTCCGGGTATAGTGGGATTTGGAAAAGCACTTGAGTTATCTAAAAAATATTTTGATGAGGAAACAAAAAGAATCGGATACTTAAGGAATATTCTTTACAAAGGTTTAAAATCTTATCTTGATGATGTATATGTAAACGGATCAATGAAAGAAAGAATTCCTAATAATCTTAATCTTTGTTTTAAAAATATCCGTTCGGAAAATTTTATTAGTAATCTGAGAGAAGTGGCTGTTTCAACAGGCGCGGCATGTTCTTCTGAATCCTTGAAACCGAGTCATGTTCTAAAAGCAATCGGTTTGTCTGATGAACTTGCCAGATCTTCAATTAGATTCAGTATCGGCAGATTCAATACCGAAGAAGAGATTAATTATGTTATTGAAAAAAGTACCGAGACAATTAATAATTTAAGAATTATTTCATCTAACATAGAAATTAAAGAATAAAATATTATTAAAAAATAAAATGAATAAGGAACAAACTGTGAAGTATATTGATTTAATTAAAAGCGATGATCAACTATTTCTAAAATATTTGAAAGCCAGATATCCTTTTTTCCACAACTCAAATTTTTTCTTTAGAGATTTGCAATTCGGAATTCAGAAATATTTGGAGAAAAAAGGAATTAAAATAACCAATGCAGAGGCAGAAGTTTTAGCTCGCAGTATCGGCAAGTATTTGGAAGAAAAACAAATATTTGTCAGAGTTAATTTATCTGGATGGCGATTAAATTATCCTGATTTTGTGACGACTGCCCCCGGTGATCCGTTATAAGGTTGAGTCGCTCACAACTATAAGTCATTAATTTGACTATAATATATTTTATTTTAATTATTTAATAAATAAAAAAGGAATTATTTAATGTCAAATGTTCAAGCTTTATCTGAAATAAAAATTACCGAAAAAGCTGCAGTTGAAGTAAAGAAAATAATGGAAGAAAATAAAGTTCCGGAAACATACGGATTAAGAGTCGGAGTTAAAGGCGGAGGATGCTCAGGTTTAACTTATACTCTGGGATTCGATGCTGCGGCTAAAGAAGGCGACACTACAATTGAAGAAAACGGCGTAAAATTATTTGTCGACGGTAAGAGTTTATTCTATTTGTCGGGTACCGAATTGGATTTTACCGACGGATTAAACGGAAAGGGTTTTATTTTTAATAATCCGAATGCAACAAAAACGTGCGGATGCGGTGATTCCTTTAGTGTTTAGTATTTAAAGATATTAATTAAATAAGATAAACGCGGTTATCTTCAATTTAATTAATTTGTTATTAATCCAATCATTTAGTTAAAGATAATTTATTAATAAATATAATAGGAGTAAGAAATGGGAAAATTTGAACTTCCAAAATTGCCTTATGCGTATGATGCTTTGGAACCTTATATAGATAAGATGACAATGGAAATCCATTACACAAAACATCACAACGGTTACGTAACAAAATTAAACGGTGCTGTGGAAGGGAGTGATCTTGCAAATAAATCACTCGAAGAATTATTAAAAGACGCATCAAAAAATCCCGTTGCTGTAAGAAACAACGGAGGCGGTGTTTATAATCATTCGTTATTCTGGACAATAATGAAAAAAGGCGGCGGCGGAAAACCAGCCGGTAAATTAGCAGATGCTATAAATTCAGCATTCGGTTCATTTGATGAATTTAAAAGTAAATTTTCAAATACAGCTGCTACAAGGTTCGGTTCAGGATGGGCCTGGCTGATTGTTCAGAATAATAAATTAGTAATTACATCAACCCCTAACCAGGATAATCCCTTAATGGATGTTGCGGATCAGAAAGGTTCGCCGGTTTTAGGTCTGGATGTTTGGGAACATGCATATTATTTGAAATACCAGAACAGACGTCCCGAATATATTGAAAATTGGTGGAATGTTATAGACTGGGATGGAGTTGCAAAAAGATTTTCTGATGTAAAATAAGAAAATCCGAAAATGTTTCTTTAAGCCGCTCCACTAATGGGCGGCTTTTTTTATTTAATTAAGCGAACATTTTAATTAACTTTACAAAAGAATTTATCTTTAAAGATTGAAATACAAGAAAATGAAATCAAAGATTCCCATATTTCCTCTGAATCTTGTAGTTTTTCCGCATTCAAAATATCCGCTGCACATTTTTGAAAATCGTTATAAAAAAATGATACAAAAATGTTTGGAGAATAATGAAGGCTTCGGAATTATTGCCAAAATTGGTGAAGAATTTTCTTCTATCGGTTCGTACGTAACAATTTTTAAGATATTAAAAAGATATATAACCGGCGAAATGGATATTATTGTGCGTGCTCAAAATAGATTTCATATTCTGGATTATGAAATGGGACCCGAAGGTTATTTTATTGCAAATGTAAATGAATATTCGGATTCAAATTATGAAATTGACAAGAGCCTGGTTGATGAACTTCAATCAATCTTTGAACACATTCTTAATAAAATAAATTATCAATTAGAAGAATCTTTCTGGATAAATTATTATTCTACAAATGTTAAGTCATTTAAGCTTGCTGAAAAATCCGGCCTATCTCTCGAACAGCAGCAAACTTTATTAACAATTCAAAATGAAAACGAGAGACTTAATTACCTGTTGGATTATTTTGAAAATGTAGAAAAAAATTTAACGGAGAATGCCGCACATAGAAATATTATCCTGGGAAACGGATATATCAATTAATAAGAGGAAAAAATAAAAATGATAGGATCTATCTGAATAAAATTCTTAATTCTTAACGGAATATTTTTCAACCGCTTTAATTCTATTTGATGCCCTTGCTAAAGCAGCCTCTGCCCTGCTGATATTAATCTTTTCCGTATCTTTATTAGCAAGTCTTTTTTGAGCTCTTTCCAATGCATTTTGAGCTCTATTCAGATCAATATCTTCAATTGCTTCCAGTGCATCTGTAAGAATGCGAATCTTATTATCCAAAACCTCAATTGTTCCGCCGCTGGTTGCAAAATACTTGAATTCTTTATCTTCGACTTCAACCTTAACGGTACCAATTTCCAGGGTGCTTAGCAAAGGTGCATGATTAAACAAAACCTGGAACAAACCTCTGGTTCCGGGTACAATAACCGATTTAATACTTTCCGAAAAAGCCAACTTGGAAGGTGTGAGTATTTCTAAAAATAATCCGGCCATATTATTTCAATGTTTTAGCTTTTTCAACTGCTTCCTCAATCGTTCCTACATACATAAAGGCGGCTTCGGGAAGATCATCGTACTCTCCGTTTATAATTCCCTTGAAACCTCTTATTGTATCTTCAAGCTTAACATATTTACCTTTAAAACCTGTAAACTGTTCGGCAACATGGAAAGGCTGACTGAAGAACCTTTGAATTCTTCTTGCTCTTCTTACTATAGTTTTATCTTCATCGGATAATTCATCCATTCCAAGTATATTTATAATATCCTGAAGA
>CAZCFZ010000015.1:0-75325 GCA_964498065.1 uncultured Ignavibacteriaceae bacterium | reverse complement strand
ATAAAATCTAGTATTAGAATTTTAAGTGATGATAAAAAGGAGATTGTAAAAAAGTTTGAGGCGGTAAATATTTTGGGTCTTACAAAGCGTAAATTGGTACTGATAGGTAAAGACAAAAAAATATTATATGAAAAGACAACGCCATCCTTAATATATCTTAACAGTAGAAAGATTATAGAATCGTTAAAAAATCTAAATATAATTCAGCACATTTAATCTTCGGGAGAAATCTTAGTTTTTGTATCGGAATTATTTTAAAAATAAATTATTTGCCTTAATAGTTAAATTTATTAAATCCGAACTAGGCATTAAAAATGAAATTGCATGTTAATAACGTATTGAGCACGATAGTTACATGAATAGGGTATAAGACGGAAGAGAACAGGATGGATCAATAATTGCCAACGGAACATATTTGTTTAAGATAATGGTAAACTCATCGAATGAAAAATATGGTAAAAATGAATTGGGAAAATGACGGTAATTAGATAAATTAAGGTATCTTTTTTATGAATTTATCATTTTTTATGCAATATTTATTTCTTTATATTTACACTTGTAAAAATTTTCAAATGACTTGACAATATATATTTTACTTAACTAAATTTAATTCAAATTTTTGGAGTATTATTAGAGAATTTGCTACATGATAGAAAATGTTGCCGGAAAATTATGTTTCAAGTGTACACTTGCAGGCCAGTAACAAAGTTTTAATAATTAGTTAGAATGGATGAATAGCAAATTCTTATTTCTTTATATAGTCATTTTTGCAATTCCGCTTTTTGGTCAAAATGATATACAAGTCATAACCTCCAACCGGAATACACTGATAATAGCGTATACCCCCAGCTATTCAGACACATCGATAATAAAAATAGATAATGGAAGTTATATCAAGATAAGATTGAGATATGGAATTATATCCCATCCCGAAGATTGGGGTATGCCGTCGGTACCAGAGAGAATAATTACTGTAGGAGTGCCGTCGGAGACGGGCAATACAATACAGATAATATCGTCGGAGTATAAGACTATAAACGGAATGATAGCCCCAAAGCCGGAGATGGTAAGGGACAAAAAAAATATGAATTCATTTGTGTACAAGGTAAAGAGCGGATATAATAATTATAAGCAGAATACGGAGTTGGCATCATTCGGAGATTACGGAATGTTAAGAAGTATACCCGTACAGGGAATAGAGATATTTCCGGTAGAGTATAATGCTCAGCAGAATATCATAAAATTGTATACAAAGATAATAATTCAAATAAACTTTGCGACCAACCAGGCAATAACGAGTAAGCCGGCAAGTGATTTTCTGTCGGGAGCGGTACTGAATTTCGGAGTAGCAAAATACTGGGCAAAGAATACACGCAGATTAAAAAAGACATTAGTAAACAGTGTTCTGTCAAGCGGAACGTGGGTAAGATTCGAGACTAAGCAGGAGGGGATATACAAAATAACAAAGACAATGCTGGCCTCCTATGGAATAGATCCGAGTACGGTGGATCCGAGAACAATAAAAATATACAATAACGGGGGAAAGGTTCTGCCGGAGGACGTAAATGCGCCAAGGCCGAGTGATTTGGTTGAGAATGCGATAATGGTAGTAGGTCAAGATGACGGAAAATTTGATGACGGAGATTATATATTATTTTACGGCAGGGGAAATGATTTTTGGGATTTTGATTCAACCAGTGACACGATAAAAAGATATTTTCATCCCTACTCTAAAGTAAATTACTACTGGATAACCTCGGGAGGATCGCCAGGTAAACGGATAGAAGGTGAATCGAGTATTAATTCATCAACGTACTACACCCAGACATCGACAAAGTCATTTGCCCAACTGGATCAGGATAAGATAAACATAGGTAAGACGGGAAGAGAGTATTACGGAGATAATTTTTCAACGACAACAACATCAAGGACATATCTAACAGATTTAAACAATAGATTAGATAATTATCCTATCACATATAATATTAGATTTATAAATGCCAGCGGGGAAACAGTCGGCCTTGATATATATGAGAATTCAACTCCAATCTTAAATGTAAATATGCCTGGATGGAATTCGTATACTTATCCTTCTTATCATAACGGAGAAGCATATTATTACACAACAACATATAACGGAATATTACCCAATAATAGAAGTTTACTTAAATTTAATTTTGTTCCGACTACAACATCATCTTTGGGATATATTGACTATTTTGAAATTTTATATCAGTCACAGCTTAAAGCAGTAAATGACACTTTACTCTTTTTCTCAAAAGATACTACCTCAGCTATTCAGTATAATTTATCGGGGTTCTCATCAAGCAATATCCAGGTATTTAATGTATCTGATTATTCAAATGTAAAAATAATAACGAATGCACAGATAAGCGGCGGAAATTGTACATTTCAAGAGAACGAGACATCCGGACATGTATCGAAATACTTTGCGGTAGGAAGCGGAAATTATCTAACTCCGTCGAATCCGGTGACGATGCAGAATTCCAACTTGCATGGTATCCAAAAAGGTGCCCAGTATGTAATAATAACAAATAAAATATTTGATGATGCTGCAAATAAGCTGTCAGCATATAAGGAGAATCAGGCACCGGAGAAGTACTCAACAATAGTGGTAAATATAGATCAGATATACAATGAATTCTCGTGCGGAATGACAGACCCGACAGCAATGAGGGATTTCTTAAAATATGCATACGATAACTGGCAGATAAGGCCAAAATATGTTTTATTTTTCGGAAAAGGTACTTATGATGCAAAAGATGTGGAAGGTTATAATGAGGATTTTGTGCCTGCATATGAGACACAAGAGTCTTTGTACCAGATTTATTCATATACAACGGATGATTACTTTGTCAGGGTAGACGGAAATGATCCTTATATAGATATAGCCTATGGAAGAATCCCGGTAACAACAGATGCGGAAGCGAACACAGCAGTAGATAAAATAATTCAATATGAAACGACACAGGACAAAGGACTCTGGCGAAATTTAATTACACTTGTCGCTGATGATGATTATACTTCCGAAGGGTATGAAGGTGATTATCATACCGAATATTCGGAAACTCTTTCCAATAATTATATACCTACTTCATTCGATCAGCATAAAATTTATCTCGGGATGTATCCTGTAGTAATAACAGGCGAAGGAAGGCGGTATCCGCAGGTTAATAAAGATATAGTAAGTGCGATGAATAACGGTACATTAATTGTTAATTATTTTGGTCACGGAAGCCCTTCACTGTGGGCGCATGAGCAGGTATTTGTTCAGAGTACAACAATACCTCAATTAGATAATTCACGGTACTTTTTTCTTGTAGCGGGAACGTGCGATTTCGGGTATTGGGATGACCCTTCCTCTCAAAGTTCCGCAGAAGAATTATTATTATTACCACATGCCGGTGCAATTGCAACGTTCACTTCTGCAAGAGTAGCAATTGCTCAGGATAACGAATCATTAGTGGATGAATTATTTCAGCAGTTACTTTTTTCACCAAGAGATTCCGCCGGGTATCCTATAACTTTGGGACAGGCCGTATTATATACTAAACAGATTTTGTATGATACAAATTCTCAAAAGTATGAGATACTCGGCGATCCGACGATAAGTTTATTAATACCAAAGTATACCGCTTCGATTGATTCAATTGACGGGATAAATCCTGTCGATACAGCAGTTCAAATTAAAGCATTAAGTAATGTTAGAGTTTCCGGTGAAATAAAAAAGCCTGACAATACAGTCTGGCAGGACTTTAATGGGACGGGAATTTTAACTGTTTACGATTCACAGAGAGAGATAATAGTTCCTGCAATCAGTAATTCGCTGCAAATCTCCCAGCAGGGCGGACTTTTATTCAGAGGAAATATATCGGTTACAAACGGCAGATTTAAATCCGACTTTACGGTACCGAAAGACATTTCTTATGAAAATAAAAATGGAAAGGCAATCATATACTTTTATAATAATACTAATAATAATGCTGACGGGCTGGGTTATACAACAAATGTAATAGTTGGAGGTACGGATTCAAGTAGAGTAAATAATAAAATAGGTCCTGATATATCAATATATATAGATGATACAACCTCTAAAGTAATTTCGTTAGCAAATCCGAACTCGACTTTAATTGTGAAATTAAGTGATGATAACGGATTGAACACAACGGGTACAGGTATAGGACACAAGATGGAAGGTATATTAAATAATGATATTAACAATCCTATAGATTTTACAGATGATTTTGTCGGAAATATGAATGCAGGTGGAAAATCCGGAGAGATAAGATATCAGTTCAATAATTTGGATCCTGGAAATTATACGCTAAAAGTAACAGCATGGGATGTGTTCAATAACTCATCGAGCAAGACGGTAAGTTTTACTGTAGTAAGCGGAAACGGACTGGTAATAAAAGATGTATATAATTATCCTGATCCATTTGAATATAACACAACATTTACGTTTCAGCAAAATTTAGCGGCCCCGATAAATGTAAAAATAAAGGTATATACAATAGCAGGCAGATTGATAAGAGAGATAGAAAAAGAGGGAATACAGGAAAAATTTGTAAAGGTAAATTGGGATGGAAGGGATCAGGATGGATCAATAATAGCTAACGGAACGTATTTGTATAAGATAATAGTAAACTCATCGGATGGGAAATATAGTAAAAGTGTATTGGGGAAAATGGCGGTTATTAGATAATTAAGAAGTATTAAAATAACACAATATTTAGAGTATTATTTTTATATTTAATTTTTTAATGAAATAATTTATTTATGATAAACAAAATGATAATATTATCATCGGAGGAAGAAAATGAAAGTAATAATTAGGCTGGTGTTGGTCAGCATTCTATTAACAATGGTCCAAAAGATTACGTACGGACAAGGAGAAGCTGCTGTCCCATTTCTTGAATTAGCGCCTGATTCTCGAGGAGGTGCGATGGGTGAGTCTGGTGCAGGATTAGCTGATAACTCAGCCGCAATTTTCTGGAACCCTGCCGGCATAGCATTTTTAAAGGGTTCGGAAGTAAGCTTTACTCATAGTAATTGGCTGCCTCAATTTGGATTGGACTTATCCTATGAATATTTGACGTATAGACAATTTATTCCCGATATTAGCGGCAGTTTAACTGCTAGTATTACTTATATGAATTACGGAGAGTTTGTAAGGACAAGCGAAACTGATCAAGTGCTCGGTACATTTCATTCTTTTGATGCTGCGTTAACTGTTGGTTATGCAACAATGCTTTCTGATGATTGGGGGTTGGGCTTTAACTTTAGGATCATACATAGTGTGCTTTCGTCTATTGGTACTGCTTCGGAACAAGGCAGCGGTATTTCCACATCCGTAAGTTTTGATCTCGGCGGAATGTGGAGACCCGGAAAATTAATTATTCCTTTTACAAGTACTAATATCGGCGGTGATTTTAGTGTTGGTGCCAACTTGAGCAATATGGGCCCAAAGATGTACTATATAGACAAGCAGCAAGCCGATCCGATACCGACTAATTTCAGATTGGGATTTGCTTATAATATTTATAAAGATAAGTATAATTCATTAATTTATACGCTCGACTTTAGTAAACTGCTTATAAATAAAGATACCACAACACAAACTTCTCAAGAATTTTATCAGGCCATTTTTACCTCATGGGGTAATAGGCCTTTTAGTGAAGAGCTTCGCAGTATTCAAACTTCAATGGGACTAGAATATTGGTATGGAGAACCGGGTGATTTCCTGTTTGCTTTAAGAGCCGGTTACTTCTACGAGGATCCGTCATTCGGTAATAGAAAATTTATAACTTTCGGTGCCGGTATCAGGTATGATATCTACGGATTTGATTTTAGCTATTTAACTACTTCTGTCTTCCCAAATGGTGATCAAAGTCCGCTTAACGATACCTTAAGATTTACGATTTCAATCGGATGGGGAGGAATACCCGGAGATGTTCGCGGATTGCCGAGGGGAATCTAATTTAAAATGATAAAAAAAAATCTTGTTTTTGTCATATTTTTAATTTGTTTGAGCAGTTTATCTGCTCAAACATATATTGGAAAGATTGATCCGTATCCTGCAAAATCTTTTGCTAAAACTACCGGTATAGATACAGTAAAAATATTAGCAGTGATGGTTGAGTTTCAAACAGACAAAGATGAAGCAACCGATGGAAACGGTAAATTCGGAACTATATACACTCAGGATTACGGCAATACTATCATTGATCCGCTGCCTCACGATAGAGCATACTTTGAAGAACATTTGGAATTTGCGAAGAATTATTTCCATCAGGTTTCTAACGGTCATTTAATCATATCATGTTATGTATTACCAAAAGTTATAACAGTATCTAAAACGATGAGGAATTATTCTCCTCAAATAAATTCCAATGATTTTAGTTCTTTAGCTAATTTTTCCAGGGAAGTATGGGAAAAGGCTGACACAGCAAATCCGGGATTTAACTTTAGCAGTTATAATTTATTTACAATTTATCATGCCGGTGTTGGAAGGGATGTCTCATTACCAGGTTCAATAGCAGATTCAAGAGATTTACCGTCAATTTATTTAAGTTCTAAAGCATTAAAAAATATATACGGCTCGGGATTTAATGGATTCCCGGTTGAAAATAATTCTTTTGATATAACCAACAGTTTAATAATGCCTGAGACTGAAAGTCGAGAACAATCCACATACGGTGGGACTGTTTTATATCAAGTAACAACAAACGGTTTGCTGGCTGCCAGCATAGGCAGTTATTTAGGTTTACCCGACCTTTTTGATACTCAAACCGGGCAGAGTGCGATCGGACGTTTCGGATTAATGGACCCTCAATCAATTTTTGCATATAACGGAGTTTTTCCGCCTGAGCCATCTGCCTGGGAAAAAATATTTTTAGGATGGGCTGCTCCAATTACCTTATCGCCCGGCAAATACAATATAAATTTAGTTACACAATTAGCTGCTGTGCCAAATGATACTACTATAGTAAAACTGCCGATAAATTCTTCGGAATATTTTTTACTTGAGAATAGAAATAGAAATGCACTGGGAAACGGAGTAACTGTTACTTATGTATTGAACGGCAATACTTATACGAAAACATTTACTAAAGATCAGCCGGGCTTTTATAGCTATGATACCGATTCTTTAAAAGGTGTTATTACTGATGTCAGCGAGTTTGATTGGGCTTTACCCGGTCAGATAGACGATACATCCGATTATAAAGGCGGTATATTAATTTGGCATATCGATGATAATGTTATAAATGCAAAAATAGCATCGGACGAAATAAATGCCGACAAAGCTCACCGCGGTGTAAATTTAATGGAAGCAAGCGGTATACCGGAGATCGGGGAAATATTTACGGACGCCTTGGGAGATCAAATTATCGGCGAAGGAACTTATCAGGATTATTGGTATAAAAACAATTATGCTAAGCTGTATAAAAATATATTCTCAAGTACCAGCACTCCGAATAGCAATGCTAACTCCGGTGCCAATAGTTTAATTACTATTTCAGATTTTTCGAGTATAGGAAATAGAATGTCTTTTAATGTAGTGTACGGCGATTCTATTTTAAAACCTATCTTTTCTTCTAAAGTTCAAACTTCCTCCTCCGGAAATTATTTAACTGCTGTCCAAGATGGAAATAGCTTCGGATTCAATTTTCTATCTAATTCCGATTTGTCCATTCTGGATAATTCAGGAAATATAATTAAAATAATTCCGGGTTTTTCAAAATATAAAGTGGCTTCTATTAGCAATAACGGTATTCAATATGTTATAGGTGTTATTGATTCAACTATAAATATATACAGCAATAACGGTACGGCACGTACATTAAATAGTTATAAATCCGGCATGGTTTTTTCAACATCGCCTGTATTAATAAATAAATCAAATGCTCCTTTAGAGATGGCTATAGGAACAAAAAGCGGAATCGTTGAAGTGTATTCCCTAAATTCCAATATGGTACCGTTGCAGATAAATACGTTAAATGCCGGTAATTCAAATTTCATTATAAATAAAATTTGTTCTAACGGAAATAATTTGTCTTATGCCGCCTCTTTAGTTAATGACAACAAATATATAGTTTTTGATTCCGCTAACGGTACTTATTCCGGTACCGGTACCGTTAGGGATTTCGCAATGAGTTCTGATAAGAACGGGAATGGATATGAAGTGCTGCTGCTTAACGGTAATAAATTCGATATAATTAATAAGGGGGTGCTTCAATCGGAGTTTGCAATCAATTCAACAGATACTATTAAATCGTTCTCTTTAACTGATCTTAAGCAGGATGGTAATAACTATATAATATTTTCCAACGGAAATAAAATCGATGCTGTAAATTTACAAGGAGCTGAAGCTGAAAATTTTCCTTTTGATGATCCTTTAAATATCGGTTTTACCGGATTACCATTAACAGCGGATTTTGCAGGAGATACTAAATCCGAAATTATTGCAACTACAATTGACGGCAGAATTTATGCAATTAACGGCGGAACTGGAAAAGTTGTAGACGGTTTTCCTATTACATTGGGTACTCAGCCGGCTGCTGTACCGGTATTGTTTGAAGATAACGGAATAATATCTTTTGCTGCTGTGGATAAAAATAATAATTTTTCCGCATGGAATATTGGCGCAAATGCCGGAACAATTTATTGGGCTGAAGAAAACGGAAATAATCTGAATACCTCATTTATAAAGAGTGCATCAAATCAAAATGTTGTTAACACTTTTTTCCCCGCAAATAAAGCTTTTAATTACCCGAATCCGGTTTACAGCGGAATAACACAAATTCATTATTATGTTTCGGAAGATTCCAAAATAGATATCAAAATTTTTGATCTGGCCGGAGATTTTGTGGCAGAGTTAAAAGATGATGCTCAAGGCGGGATGGAAAAAGAAACACCATGGAATGTAGATAACATTCAAAGCGGAATTTATTTTGCAAGAATTCAAGCGCAAGGAGTCAGCGGAAAAACAGAAACAAATATTATAAAAATAGCTGTTATCAAATAAGACGATATTTAAGGAGTTGCTTTTCGAAAAATCTTACGATTTTTTTTATAACAACGGAGATTAATCCCGATAATTTCCCTTTCTAAAATACCGGATATTAAAATAGATTGGAGCGTTTACAAGGACTTATGGTAAAGGTATTAGCGTTTATTGGTATTATATTATTCTTTCAAACAAATGCATTTTCGCAATACACGGATTTTCATCCTGAATTAAAGTGGTATACAATTAAAGGCAAACATTGTGAAGTTCATTTTCATAACGGTACCGAAAGAACCGCACGGGTAGTTGCTAAAATTGCCGATGAAGTTATTGAGCCTTTAATATCTCTTTATAATTACGATCCCGGTACTATACATTACGTAATAAAAGATATGGATGATTATTCCAACGGAGCTACTTATTTCTTTGATAATAAAATTGAAATTTGGACCAGCGCTTTGGATTTTGATTTGCGGGGAACCCATAATTGGCTGCGAAATGTAATTACTCATGAAACAACACATATGGTGCAGATACAATCGGCACTGAAACTTTCAAGGCAAATTCCGGCAGTCTTTCTTCAGGTATTAAATTATGAAAAGGAACGCAGACCGGACATCTTGTATGGTTTCCCGAATGTAATTGTTTCTTATCCGCTGGCAACTGTTAACATACCTTCATGGTTCGCAGAAGGCACGGCGCAATATCAAAGAAAAGAATTTAACTATGATAACTGGGATACCCATCGCGATATGGTTTTAAGATGCTATGCACTAAGCGGAAACATGCTTACCTGGAACCAGATGGGTGAATTTGATAAGACCAGTTTGGGTAATGAATCGGTGTATAATGCCGGTTTTGCTTTAACTCGATATATCTCCCAAAAATACGGTGAAGTTAAACTGGAAGAAATTAGTCATGATTTAGGCAAGTTTGATGTATTTACAATGGATCAAGCGTTTAAGGATGTTTTGGGTAAAAGCGGAATTGAAGTTTATAATGAATGGCAAAACTTTCTTACCGACAGTTATAGAAATAGAAGTAAAGCTGTTTTATCAAACCTTGTAGAAGGAGACACGGTAACAGGAGTCGGGTTTGGAAATTTCTTCCCGTCCTTTTCAAGAGACGGTTCCAAGTTTGCATATATTTCGAATAAAAACGCAGACTATTTTGCTCTTTCAAATGTTTATATATACAATTTAAAAACTAAAAAGGAAAAAGAAATTGCTTCCGGTGTAAGGTCGACTATTAGCTGGGTTCCGAATGAAAATAAAGTAATATATTCGAAAATTACCGAAGATAATCCCAACTGGGATAATGTTCATGACCTTTTTGTTTATAATCTGGATAACAATAAAGAAACAAGACTGACTCATAATTTACGTGCAAATGAACCGTGTGTTTCCCATGACGGCAAAAAAATCGTTTTCCTTTTCGAAAAAGACGGTACAACTAATTTAGCTACTGTGGATATAAAAGGGAAAAATTATAAACAGCTTACTTTTTTTAATAACGGTGAGCAGGTTTATCAACCGGAATTTTCTAATGACGACAGTTATATAATTTTTGATTACTCATATCGCGAAGGAAGAGATATCGCTCGTGTAGATACGAACGGAAAGAATTTTCAATTTGTTATAAAATCAAAAGCCGATAACAGAAATCCTGTTTTTGATAAAAACGGAAATATAATTTACTGCTCGGATTCAACGGGAATTTTTAATTTATATTCATATAATTTAAAAACCGGGGTAAAAAAGCAGCTTACAAATGTAATCGGCGGAACATTTATGCCCTCAATAGACAAGAACGGAAATATTTTATACTCCGGTTACACTTCAACAGGATTTAAAATATTTGAAATTACGCCTGAACAGGAAGCAGAAGTAGATCCGCAAAAAAGTTACGTGTGGGTAAACAATCCGCCGCTTGGTCATGATAAACCGAAAGGTGATCTGGTAAAATTTGATTTGGCAAAATATATACATTATAATGATTACAAAACACCGGATTACAAAATAAAGCCTTATACCGGAACTTTTACTAAAATGACCTTCTATCCGTTTTTAAGATACGACAATTATAATACATCCAGTAACTTTTTTGAAAAACTGAAACCGGGCGTTTACTTTTCCTCTTCGGATATGCTTGACCGTTATTCTCTTTTTGCCGGTGCTGCAATAAATGCAAGATTGGAAAGAGATTTATTCTTGATTTTTAATTACCGGGATAAAATCCCGTTATTATTCGAACTTGGGATAAGACCTGAGTTATCTTTAGAACTTTATAACATAAGCAGGAAAACTAATACTTCAGTCGCATGGGGGGCTGATACAGTCGGATCGCAGGTAAACTATGAATTATCAATTCCTACGGATGTAACTTATAATCTATTGGAATTTGATTTTTCGGCAAAGCAAAAAATTTTTGCTAGAGGTCAGAACCTCGAATTCAGATATATTTTCAGCAGGTATTCGGCAGATCTCGGAGGCTTCGTAATCCCGCCTCCGTATGTAAGTCCGGCTCTTTATTACCCTACAACCAGCGATACATATTTAATCGGGAATAATTTTCAGTTAAAATATACTCTAAATTATATAGAGCCGACTGTTGATGATGAAATAAATCCTATCGGGACACAAATTGACCTGACTTATAATTATGAAATAAACAGATTTAATCCAGATGGCAATTATCAGAATAATAACGGTATTTTGCAGCCGGTATATAATCATTATGACTTTAACCGGTTGGAACTTAATACTGCAATTCATTTTCCCCTTTGGCATTTAAATACTTTAACTGCCAGATTAAGAATCGGAAATATTTTTGGCCCGACAGTACCGGATTTCTTTGACTTTTATCTCGGCGGTTTAACGGGAATGAAGGCTTATCCTTTTTATGCTGTTGGTGGAAACAAGGTGGGATGGTTTAACTTAACTTATAGATTCCCGCTTATAAAAAATATTGATACCCGGATCGGTCAGCTTTATTTGGATAAAATATTTATGTCGGTCTATGGAGATGTGGGAAATGCCTGGAATGGAAATTTTGTAGCCGGTCAATTAAAAAAAGGTGTCGGAGGAGAAATCCGCGTGCACATGAATTCATTTTATATTTTTCCAACAGACTTATTCTTTGATGCAGCATACGGTCTTAACAGGTTTACGGAAAATTTTTTAGGAAAACAGGTAACCTATGGTAAAGAATGGAACTTTTACGGCGGTATTTTATTTGGATTTGATATTTAGTTTTATCGGATAAATTATAATTACAATTTATAAATAAATTTTGTACTAAAAATTTATAAGGGTTTAATATGAATTCTATATGCATTAAAATGATTTTGTCACTGATAATTTTAATTGGTGCTTCGAATTTTATTAGTGCTCAAGAAGTTTCAGCAAATAAAACTCAATTAACGGGAAATTTGTTAGCAGATTCAAAAATAGCGGCAGAAGATTATACTGCTTCACAAATGCCGTTAATGACATTTCAAACCAAAGGAAGAAAATCGAAATGGCTCGGCGGTTTATTCTCATTGATTGTTCCCGGAGCCGGTGAAGTTTATGCAGGCTCTTATCTTAAAGCTGCCATTTTTGTGGCTGTTGAAGCCGCTGCAATTACCACCGCTGTTATATACAATAACAAGGGAAATAAGAAAACCCAGTTTTTCCAGAATTATGCAGACCAGCATTGGAGTGTAAGCCGGTATGCTTACTGGACTGCACAACATCTTCAAACATTAGCTCCAAGTATGTCAAGTGCAGAAATACAAAAATATCAATCTGATTTCCCAACAGATACTAGTCCTGTTAAATGGTCGATCTTAAATCAAATGGAATCTGCAATAGGAAGCGATCCGGCTGCCACTGGTTATACACATCAGTTGCCGCCCTTTGGCGAACAGCAATATTATGAATTAATTGGTAAGTACAGTCAATATAGTCATGGGTGGGATACCAGTAATGAAAGTGATCCTTCATACACTGATCTGCCACCGCAATTTCATTATTATGCCGGCCTTCGCGGAGATGCTAACAATCTTTATAGCATTAGTTCTACTGCTGTTATTCTTATTTATATAAATCATTTTTTAAGCGCAATAGATGGTGTTTGGAGTGTAGACAGATATAATGATACTATTGCTATGAATATGAGAGTTCAACCGGTTAGATTATCGAGCAGGATAGATTTTATGCCGACGTTAAATTTATCATATAATTTTTGATTTTAATTGAATTAGAAAGTAACATTAAAATATTTATAGCTAAAATTAAATTTTAAGCTTTTTCAATTTTATGGAGCGATGATATTACTAATTGTAATAAAATCGCTTTTTTTATATATATAAAGTATTTTGCATTATAATTTTATTCTAGTTTATGTAAATGAATATACCTGTTATAGTTATAGTAGGAAGACCAAACGTAGGGAAGTCAACCTTATTCAATCGGCTTGTCGGTAAAAGGGGAGCAATTGTAGACGATATAAGCGGTGTAACCAGAGACCGCAATTATGGCGAAGTTGAATGGGACGGAAAAATTTTTCAATTAATAGATACAGGTGGTTATGTCCCGGATTCAAACAATACATTTGAAACTGCAATCCGGGAACAGGTAGAAATTGCAGTATCTGAAGCCGATAAAATTTTATTTGTAGTAGATGTCCGCGATGGTGTAAATCCTATGGATATGGAAATAAGCAAAATGCTGCGAAGTTCAAACAAAGATTTTTTCCTGATTGTAAATAAAGTAGATTCTGAAAATTTTGAAACAGAAGTCTCGGAATTTTATAAATTGGGGATTGATAGAATTTATCCAATATCTGCGTTAGGCGGCAGAAAAATAGGAGACTTTTTGGAGGATCTTACTGCTGATTTTATTCCATATGATCAGGAAGAGGATGAGGATAAAAGATTAAAAATAGCAATTGTCGGAAGACCTAATGTCGGTAAGTCTTCTCTTACTAATGCCTTATTAGGTTATGACAGAAGTATTGTAACCGATATTCCCGGAACAACACGCGACAGCATAAATTCTATTCTAAAATATTACGGCAAAGAAATAGTCTTGGTTGACACTGCCGGACTTCGAAAGAAAAAGAGAATTGAAGAAAATATAGAGTTTTATTCAATGGTTAGAACTCTAAAGGCTATTGGTGAATGCGACGTTGCAATTATTCTGATAGATGCGGTTGCCGGCTTCGATAAACAGGACCAAAAAATTATTGATGAAGCCGTAGGAAGGAGAAGGGGAGTAATTCTGGCAGTAAATAAATGGGACCTGGTAGAAAAAGAAACAAACACCTCAAAAAAATATGAAGATGCGATAAAAGATAAAATGGGCTCAATCGACTATATGCCTATAGTTTTTATTTCCGCCTTAACAAAAAAAAGAATTTATAAATTGATTGATGCTTGCTACGATATAAACAATGAGAGGAAGAAGAAAATTCCGACAAACGAACTAAATAATGTATTGCTTGCAGAGATTGAAAAATTACCTCCGCCTTCTACACAAACAGGGAAGGATGTAAAGATAAAATATATTACTCAGGTAGGTGAACATTATCCCATTTTCCTTTTTTTTGCTAATTATCCTAAAAATATACCGGATAATTACAAGCGTTTTTTAGAAAAAATGATTCGTAAAAATTTTGGTTTTCAAGGAGTTCCATTTACAATGAGTTTTAAGCAGAAATGATAAAACCCGGGAAAATAGTAATTGTGGGAGGAAGTGCCGCCGGTCCCGCAGCTGCTGCTAAAGCCAAAAGAATTAATCCTGAAGCGGAAGTTACGATTTTTGAGGCAGGTGATTTTATTTCTACCGGAACCTGCGAAATACCGTATGTGCTGTCCGGTGAGATTCCCAAAACAGAAGATGTTGTGTTTTATTCTTCCGAGACTTTTAAAAAAGAAAAAGGAGTAAATGTTTTTACCAAACATTTTGCCGAAGAAATAAATAAGAAAGACAAATTTATAAACGTAAGGAATTTGAATAATAATAATTTATTCAAGTTTAATTATGATAAATTAATTCTTACTACCGGCTCATATGCTAAAAACTTGCCGTATTTCCCTTCCGATTCTCAAAATGTTTTTACATTAAAAACGATATCAAATTTAATTGAGGTAAAAAAATATATCGAGTGTAACAAAGTAAAAAATGCAGCAGTATTCGGTTCGGGATATCTTGGCCTGGAAATCGTTGAGTCGTTGAAGAAACTTAAATTAAATGTTACATTAATTGAAAAAGAGTCTTTACCTCTTCCCTCAACCGAAATTGAAATAAGTTATTTAATAAATGAACTCTTGAAAAAATATAACATCCCTTTCTACGGAAATATTTCAAATCTTAAAATAAATTATGATGAAAAGCTGAAGAAGGTTAACAGCATTAACATTGAAGGAAGATTACTTGAATTTGATATGATCTTTACTGCAGCTGGCTTTTTACCTAACATCGGTTTGGCTGTTAATTCAAAATTAGAAATAGGTAAAAGCGGGGCAATAAAAGTAGACAACAAGTTAAGAACTTCGGATCAAAATATATTTGCGGCCGGAGATAATATAGAAGTTATAAATGCCGTAACCAACCGTCCTGATTATATTCCTCTTGCAACAATAGCACATCAATGTGCCCATGCTGCCGGGGAAAATGCAGCAGGCGGTAATGTTCATATTCAGCCCGTAATAAAAAACTTAGCTTTTAAAATATTTGATAAGTATTTTGTATCGGTAGGCTTAACCTCGGTTGAAGCCGGTAAAAACGGTTTATATTTTGCTACGGTTTCCGATATACAGCCTAATTTGGTAAAGGTTATGCCGGAAAGCTCGAATGTTTTCGGCAAAATTATTTTTGAAAAGAATAGTAAAAGGATATTAGGTGCTGCTTTCTTAGGCGGCAGGGAAGTATCAGGTTACGGCGATGTGATTGCAGCTTTTATAAGAACAAAACAGCCGGCGGATATACTATATCAAATAAATTACAATTATACTCCGCCGTTATCGCCTTTTATTAATTTACTTTCGGTACTTGGAAGAAAAATAAAATAGATTTTAATATTTCATTCGGAGAATATTATGGCTTCAAATTTTACAAACTTTAATTTAATTGATCATCCTTTGGTTAAAAGAGATATTACGGTTCTCCGCGATGTTAATACCGAGCCGGAAGCTTTTCGCGCAGCGGTTAAAAGAATCTCAAATATATTGGCGGTTGAAATTTGTAAAGACGTTCTTCTTAAATCAGTCGATGTAAAAACTCCCCTGGAAAAAACAGCCGGGTATAAATTATTGAATGAGATAGTCCTTGTACCGGTATTAAGAGCGGGATTAGGTATGGTAAACGGCTTTTTGGAAATAGTTCCGGATGCAAAAGTCGGCCATATAGGTTTGCAAAGAGATGAAAGTACTCTGCAGCCGATAGAGTATTATTATAAAACACCTAAAAATATTAATGAAGCAAAAGTAATTTTAATTGATCCTATGCTTGCTACGGGAGGCAGCGCAAGCGAAGCAATAAATTATTTGAAAAACAGAGGTGTTAAAAATTTAATATTCGCATGCTTAGTTGCTGCCCCGGAAGGAATAACAAAGCTGTTAAAAGACCATCCTGACATTAAAATCTATGGTGCCGTAATCGACAGAGAACTGAATAGGAAAGGTTATATCCTACCCGGGTTAGGAGATGCAGGAGACAGAACATTTGGTACTTTATAAAGAGCTGTCTTTCGTATTCATTTTAATAATATCTTCATCAATTTCTTTTTCCCAGGTATATCCGAATCGAGAGGTCGATTCACTTTTAAAAAAAGGCATATCTGAAATAATCCGTCAAAATTATGACGGCGCTAAAACCGATTTTAAAAATTTGGATGAAAAATTTCCGCAATTACCTCTCGGGAAAATTTATTTAGCCGCAGATAAAATTGCCCAAGCTTATGACTATGGAATTCCTTTCGATAAAAAATTTATTTTAAAAAACCTTAATGATGCGATTGACCAATCCAAATCATTGATTGAAAAATCAAACAATAATGTATGGCATATATACTTTCTGGCTCTATCACAGGGGTATTATGCTTATTATGAAGCATTAAATAAGAATTGGATTTCGGCTTTAAACGAAGGTTTAAATTCCATATCGAATTTTAATAAATGTTTGTTTTTAGATTCTACTTTTTATGAAGCAGATTTAGCAATAGGAACATTTAAATACTGGAAGAGCAGGAAGACGGAAATTCTAAAATTTTTGCCGGTTTTTAAAAATGAAGAAGCGGAGGGTATTGAACTACTAAAGATTGCAATTAATAATTCATCTTATAATAAATATCTTGCTATGAATTCATTAATATGGATTTATATTGAGCAAAAGAAATTCTCAAAAGCCAAGTATTTGGCAGAATATGCATTAAATGAATTTCCGGAAAGCCGTCTTTTTAAGTGGGGATTAGCACGCTGTTATGAGGAAGACAGCACGTCAAAAGCAATAGAAGTTTATTTTGATATTTTAAAATCTTATAATGGTAAAAGTCTATATAACTATATCTTAATTAATCATATAATTGCGCAGCAATATTGCAAAATAGGGAAGGACAAAGAAGCGTTGAGGTTATGCAACAAAATATTGTCAATTGAAAATATACCAAAGGATTTGGAAGATAAGCTAAGCAAAAGGATTGAACGGGTAAAAAAACTAAAACGAAAACTTCAAGAGGAACTTTCCCGATGACACTTTGTTTAAATTATGATATTGGCCTGACTTTAACTATTCAATTAAATAAATTAAATTATACTGGTTTAATTCAAATAGATTAATAAGGGATGATTACTAATCCTAAATATAATAAAATGCTTGATGAGCTTTTAGAAGTTTGCAGGCGTCATTTGCCAAGTGTAAACGAACCTTTGATTACTAAAAGCTTCGAATTTTGTCTGGAAGCACACAAGAACGATTTACGTGCATCAGGTGAACCGTATTTTACACATCCGTATGAGGTGGCTTTAATCGTTGCGAAGGAGATTCCTCTCGATGATATTACTATAGTTAGTACTTTATTGCATGATGTAGTCGAAGATACTGAATTTAACCTTGATATATTGTCGAAGGAATTCGGGAAAGAAGTTGCGGAAATAGTTGACGGCGTAACAAAGATCAGCGGAATATTTAAAGGGCAGGAAATAACTCAAGCAGAAAATTATAGGAAGCTTCTTCTTTCAATGGTAAAAGATGTTCGTGTAATCCTGGTTAAGTTTGCTGATAGACTGCATAACATGAGAACGTTACAATATGTTAATCCCGACAAACAAAGAAGAATTGCACAGGAAACTTTGGAGATTTATGCACCTTTTGCAAACAGATTCGGTTTAGGCCGGGTAAAATGGGAATTGGAAGACTTATCATTTAAATATTTGAATAAAGAAGCATATGATGAAATCGCCAGGAAAATTAAGAGTAAAAGAAGAGAGCGTGAGTCATATATTAAAAAGTTTACGGACCCGGTTATTGAAAAATTAAATGAATATGGCTTAAAGTATGAAATTAACGGCAGGCCGAAACATTTGTACAGTATTTATAAAAAAATGGTTACCCGGAATAAACCGTTTGAAGAAATTTATGACCTGTTTGCAATAAGGATTATTTTGGATACCGAAAATACAAACGATTGTTACACCACTCTCGGTATTGTTAACCAAATGTATTTGCCTGTACCCGATAGATTTAAAGATTACATTTCGATCCCGAAAACAAATAATTATCAATCTATTCATACCACAGTTGTAGGACCTGAAGGAAGGCTGGTCGAGGTTCAGATAAGAACAGTTAAAATGCACGAGGTTGCTGAAAAAGGAGTCGCTGCACACTGGAAATATAAAGAGAATAAATTAGCAAAGGATAGAGACCTGGAAAATTGGGTGAATTGGATTAGAGATATTTTTGAAAATGCGTCCAAAGACGAGGCAAGAAAAGATCTTCTCGAAAGTTTCAAATTAAATCTATATCAGGATGAGATATACGTTTTTACTCCTAAAGGTGATTTAAGAAGACTTCCGGTAGGGTCAACTCCCGTAGATTTTGCTTTTGAAATTCATAGTAAGGTCGGATACCATTGTATTGGAGCAAAAGTTAACGGTAAAATTGTACCGCTTGATACTCAGCTGCACAGTGGCGATCAAGTTGAAATAATAACATCCAAAAATCAGCATCCGAATAAAAACTGGATTAAGTTTGCTTTAACACATAAGGCCAAAACAGCCGTAAGGAAATGGATAAATAAAGAAGAAGAAGATATAATAAATGCCGGCAAGGAAATTTGGGAAAAGAAGATTAAAAAATTGAAATTATCTTTTACAGCGAGCGACGTAGCAAAACTATCAATCAACTTGAAATATGAAAGTCCCCGGCAATTCTATCGTTCAATAGCTCAGGGCAAAGTTAATCTTGATGAAGTTTTAACTGCAACAAAGGAAAAAGAAAAAAAAGAAAGACAGCCTGTACTTGAATTCGATAATTTTGCCAGCATCGCCCGCGAAGATATCGGCGGCATATTAGTTGACGGCAAACAATCGGGAATAATGTACTCTTATGCCAAATGCTGCAATCCGATACCTGGTGATCCGGTAGTTGGCTATATTACCGTTGGTGAAGGAATTAAAATTCATCGTAAAACATGCAATAATTTAATTAGGATTTCGGAAAAAGATGCAAGTAAACTCATACCTGTTCAATGGCCTGATGCTGAAGGTTCATTATTTGTTGCAGGACTTAGCGTAATGGGAGAGGATTCCCCCGGAATCTTGAATGATATTTCTCATGCAATTGTATCGTATCAAAATACTAATATTAAATCCATTAATATTAATACAAATAATTCTACTTTTGAGGGCAGCGTTACTTTATACGTGCAGAATCTTGATCATCTTTCCCGTGTAATTGATCGAATAAAAAAATTAAAGGGGGTTTACTCCGTTGAAAGATTTGAAAGTACTTAACAAAAATGACTGAAGTCTCTCAATTTACTAGAATAATGGCAATTGATTACGGGACAAAGAGAATAGGTCTGGCACTAACCGATCCCCTTATTACGTTTGCTTATCCTTATAAAACTATTCTTAATGATTCAAATTTATGGTACGAGTTGGAAAAAATTGTTCGTGATCAAAATGTCTCAAAGATTGTTCTAGGTTATCCTTTAAAGGAAAACGGCGAACCGTCTTCTATTACAAATAACGTATTGAAATTTAAAAAACAACTGGAAGAAAAATTAGGATTGGAAGTACTTTTGAGAGATGAAAGATATTCTTCATCTATAGCAAAAGAGATAATTAATAAATCCATAACAAAAAAATCAAAGCGAAGGGATAAAAGTTTACTTGACAAAGGTTCTGCTGCAATAATTTTACAGGATTACCTGAATGAGTTAGGCAAATTAAGTTAAACGACGGTCCGGGAGCCTGTCTTTTTGTTGAATTAATTAGTTATTAGCAATTGACATTTACAAGGTGAAAAACTATTTTCGAATATAATAAATTCACACTAATGGGAGCACTCATATGACACTTGACGCACTTGGAATGATAGAAACAAAAGGTTTAGTTGGTGCTATAGAAGCAGCCGATGCAATGGTAAAAGCGGCAAAAGTTGAATTACTAGGGAAAGAAACAATTGGCGGCGGATATGTTACCGTCATGGTTCGCGGAGATGTAGGAGCAGTAAAAGCTGCCACCGATGCAGGCGCTGCTGCAGCCCAACGGGTTGGTGAGTTAGTGTCTGTTCATGTAATTCCTCGTCCGCATTCGGAAGTCGAGACGATTCTTCCAAAAAAGAAGTAATAAATTATGCCGAAGGCATTGGGATTAATTGAAACCAGAGGCCTGGTCGGAGCTATTGAAGCGGCTGATGCAATGGTTAAAGCTGCTAATGTTACTCTTGCCGGGAAAGAACAAATAAGTGCCGGCTTAGTTACCGTAAAAGTTCTTGGCGAAGTTGCCGCTGTCAAGGCTTCCGTAGATGCCGGCGCTGCCGCGGCTCAAAGGGTTGGTGAATTAGTATCAGTTCATGTTATACCTCAACCGGATGAACAACTAATTTCAATATTTCCCGAAATTGCTGATGACCAAAATCAGTCCTTAGTAGAAACTAAAACTTCTGATCTCAAAGATAAAAAAGAAGAGATAAAAGAAGAGAATATTTCCACATCAACTGCCACGTCCTCTGATGAATTAGTAACGACAATTCAAAGAAAAGGAAGACGAAAAAATATAATTAATAAATCTGAAGATGATGGCATCTTAGAAAATAATACTATCAACAGATTAAGAAGAGAAGCTTTAAAATCAAAAACGGAAAAATCCGGAAAATCCGAACCGGAAATACTTCCTAAAAAAGTTGAAAAAACTAAAATGGAAAGTATATCTAATGATGAGATTAAAAATTTAAATGTTCATCAATTGAGACATCTGGCGAGGAGTATAGAAGAATTTCCAATAAAAGGAAGACAAATATCGAGAGCAAATAGGGATGAGCTTTTAGTTTACTTTAGAGAATTAAGTAAATAATTATTCTTGAGATTTATCAATTCCTGTTTTAACTCCCCATCCGGTGGAGTTTTTTTGTTGCTATTTTGTTTTATATTTGCACAATGAAGAAAAACCTTCACATAGTTATAATCTCTTTTCTTTTTTCAGTTATTTTATGGGTTTCAATCTCATTATCTAATGATTATTATGCAACCTTTAAAATACCTTTAAAGTTGATAAACTTTCCTGCAGGCTATGCTACCGGATCGGCCTTGCCCGGTAATATTTCTATAAAATTAAAAGGTAAAGGCTGGAAACTGATAGCGGTTAATCTTACTTCCGAATCGGATTATGTAGTACCGGTAGGAGCAGAAACCGGTAAAAGGACCATTAATCTCTATAATTATTTGGTTGAGAATCAATGGCTTTCCACAGACGATGAGGTAATCAATATTTCGCCGGATACTTTATCCTTTTTTGTAGAAAAAATAGCTTCAAAAAAAGTTATGATTACTCCCGACCTGAATTTGAATTTTAGAAACGGTTACGGTCTAGCTTCAAAAATTGTTATTAAACCGGATTCTACTATTGTGTCAGGGCCTGCGAGTTATGTCCGTAAATTGAAAACCATACCTACTGAGTCCCTTGAATTTGATGATTTAAATGATAACACTGTGGAACAGGTACCGTTAAAAAACCTCCCGGGTATGGCCTATAAAAATAAATTTACTTCAGTAGTCTTAAATGTTCAGAAAATAGTTGATAAAAATATTAATAATTTACTTGTAAAGGTTGTAGATGTTCCCAGAGACAGGAATGTAGTTCTTTTACCGAATAGGATTAATATAGCAGTTCGCGGAGGAATTGATATTTTAGGAAGAATGGATACAACCCGTTTCAATGCATATGTTAATTATAGAGATGTCGTTTTGGATACTTTGGGCAGTGTTGTACCTCATATTAAAATGCCTGAAAATATTTCTTTATTATACATAAAGCCTGACCGGCTGCGGTATATTATAAAAAAGTTTAATTGATTTGATTTATACTAACCTATCTCACCGGGAATTATTCTTTTATTTATTAAATTTATTAATAAATAATTTTTTAATTGTATAAAATAATTTGATGCAATAAATCCAAAATAAAAAAATCAAGTTTATTTAATCAAAAAGAAAAATGTTTATAACTTTTGAAGGTATAGATTTTAGCGGGAAATCAACACAAGTTGAATTATTAAAGAACTATCTGCTTAATAAAAATAAAAAAGTTGAAATCATCCGCGAACCCGGGGGCACCGAAATCTCGGAAAGTGTCCGTAAAATTCTTTTGGACAGGAAACACAATAACATGTTTATGGAAACGGAAATATTTTTATTCTCGGCTGCCAGGGCACAGTTGGTAAGGGAAAAAATACGTCATTACCTTGAACAGGGAATTTACGTAATTTCCGACAGGTTTCATGATTCAACTACTGCGTACCAGGGCTTTGGAAGAGGATTGTCTCCTGAATCAGTTAAAAGTATAAATCAACTGGCTATAGGAAATACTATTCCGGATATAACCTTTTTTATAGATATACCGGTTGAGGAAGCCGAGAAAAGGAAAAAATTAAAAGAGAATAATCATCTTGATAGAATTGAATTATCAGATCCGGAATTTTATCGTCGTGTAAGGGAAGGCTACCTAAAAATTGCCAAGCAGGAAAAGAGATTTAAGATTATAAACGGAAGCGAAAAAGTAGAAGATATTCATAAGAAGATTGTTAATGAAATAGTGCTATTAGATAAAAAGGAGCTCGTATGAGTTTTAATAAGATTTATAAATTTATTTTGGCCGGATTAACCATTATCATTTTTTCAGGCTTTTTTTCTGGTAATGATGTTTATTTTGAAATAAACAAAAATATAGACCTTTTCAGTAAAGTATATAAAGATGTTACATTTAATTATGTAGATAAAATTGATCCTGAAGAATTTATGCGTGCCGGAATTAAAGGTATGTTGAGTTCGCTGGATCCGTATACAATATTTATTGATGAAAATAAGAAACAGGATTTCGACTTAATTACAAACGGTAAGTACGGAGGAGTTGGAATTTCCATTGGAGTTCGCGGAAATAAGGTTACCGTTGTAGAGGTAATGGACGGATATTCCGCCCAGAAGCAGGGTATAAGAGTAGGTGATATTTTAATCGAAGCAGGCGGCGAACAAATTACGCCTGAAAATGTGGATGATATCTCTTCGGTGGTTAAAGGCAAACCAGGTACAATGGTAGATTTAAAGGTTATACGCGACCAAAAAGATACTTTGAATTTTAATTTAATTAGAGAAGAAGTAAAAGTTAAAAGTTTAATTTATTACGGTTTCTACCCGAAGAATAGTAATAATGTTTATTTGAAATTAACTAATTTCAGCCGCTCTGCCGGGGATGAAATACAAAAAGCATTAAAAGAACTGAAGGCGAAAAAACCGATTAAATCTGTAGTCATGGATCTAAGAGGAAATCCCGGAGGCTTACTTGATGTAGCAGTTGATATAGCTGATGATTTTTTACCGAAAGGTGATCTGGTTGTTACAACAAAAGGGAGGACTGAAGACAGTAAAAAAAGTTATTATTCTACTCAAGAGCCTCTTTTACCCAATGCAAGATTAGCGATTTTGATAAATGGAGGTTCGGCTTCGGCATCCGAGATTGTTACCGGTGCAATGCAGGACCATGATAGAGGCATCGTGCTGGGGACAAAATCATTCGGCAAAGGTCTTGTACAAACTATTACTCCTCTGGATTACAATACATCTTTGAAAATAACAACAGCCAAATATTATACTCCGAGCGGAAGATGCATCCAAAAGATTGACTATGCTAAAAATAATAAAGCTGTATCGGAGGTTGATACGGTTGTTAAAACATCATTTCTTACGGATCATAAACGAGTAGTATATAGTGCCGGCGGAATTACGCCCGACACCTTGGTTAGGGAAAAAAATTTAGGAGATGTTGTAAAAGATTTATTAGCCAAAGGGATGTTTTTCCAGTATGCCGATCATTATTATTATCAAAATCCCAAAGCGGATTTTCATAAATTAAACGGCAATGATTTATTTGATGATTTTGAAAAATATTTAAAAACAAATGATTATAAATTTCATTCATTGGCGGAAGATCAAGTTAACCAGCTTTTAGCCGAAATTCGGGGTAAAAAAGCAGATGAAGACTTAAGGGCAGGTTTAACCAGGATAAAAAATGAATTTGAAAAAATCGGGAGCAGTGAGATGAAAATTTATAAAGATGAAATAATTAATGAAATTGAAGCTGAACTTGCTTCGAGATATCTCGGAAATGATGGGATGATTCGTCATATTTTGGCAAACGATAATCAATTTCAGACAGCTCTAAATATCCTTTCCGATACTACAGAGTATGATAAATTGTTAAATATTAATTGAATCTAATATTAATTATTATACTTTTTATTTTCACCGGATTACTTGCCGGCTTTATTGCCGGCATGCTCGGTGTGGGGGGTGGTATTATTTTTGTCCCCGCGTTATATACATTGCTTCCTCTTACCTTAATAAACAATAATCAACTTACTTACATTGTTATAGGAACTTCATTATTCTGTATAACAGTGACCTCATTTAGCTCCGGACTGAATCACTATTTCTCGGATAATGTAAATCTTAAACTAGCTTCGCTTTTAGCATTAGGCAGTGTAATCTCCTCTTTCCTTTCTGCATACTTTGTTATAAATATAAAACCGCTTTACCTGCAATATACTTTTGCTTTTGTTTTTATCTTAATTGCAGTTAAAATGTTTTTCGGAAAAAGTAATTCCGTTAAAGAAAATTCAAAGCCTAAAAAATCTTTAAAAATTTACTTCACAATATTTTTCGGTTTTTTAGTCGGAATATTTTCAGCTTTTACCGGGTTAGGCGGAGGAATTATTTTTGTGCCTGTTTTAATATATTTTTTCGGATTGAAAACCAAAACGGCTATCGGGACTTCATCTGCGGTTATATTTGCTACAGCTCTAGCAGCGTCTGTTTCATACGGCTTTCATAATATCCATGATAATTTATTATCTTATCAACATGGTTATATAAATTTATTAGCAGGAGTTCCAATAGGTATTAGTGCGGTTCTTGGTGCCTATTTTGGTGTAAAACTTACATTGAGAACTAAATCCGATAGGCTGAAAAAATATTTTTCTATTCTTCTTTTAATTGTAGTTATAAAAATTACAATAGGGCTTATTTAAGGGATTTTATTTTCAGCTAAAGATAATTAAATAATCTCTTGTTTATTTTATTACGGTTAACATTAATTTTCCCTTTGTTAAAATGAATTATGGATAAATCAACAAAAGACAAAATTAAAAACATTGTCGGTCCGGTTAATTTTTCGGATTCCGATGAAGATAAATTATGCTACTCATACGACGGCACCGCACTTTTGCACCAGCTCCCCGAAGCAGTTGTTTTCCCGGATGACGAAGATCAAATTTCCAGGTTGATGCAGCTTGCAAATGAGGAGCATTTTAATGTAGTTCCGCGCGGGGCCGGAACGGGTTTAAGCGGCGGGGCAATACCGGTTGAAAATTCTCTTGTTGTTGTAATGACTAAATGGGATAAAATTCTTGAAATTGACGATAGAAATCTTACAGTAACAGTACAACCCGGAGTAATTACGGGAAAACTGCAAAGCGAAGTGGAAAAATTCGAATTATTCTATCCTCCTGATCCAGGGAGCATGAGTGTATGCACAATTGGAGGAAACGTAGCAAATAATGCAGGGGGACTAAGAGGATTAAAATATGGGGTAACAAAAAATTATGTTTTAGGAACAGAAATGATTTTGCCCAATGGAGATTTATTAAAAACCGGAGGTAAAAACGTTAAAGATGTTGCCGGTTATAATCTTCGGGATTTTATTGTCGGAAGCGAAGGAACCTTAGGTATAATAACTAAAATATTATTGAAGTTAATTCCTCAACCGACAAACTCAATAACTCTCTTGGCATATTTTGACAGATTACTAGATAGTGCTCAAGCGGTTTCAGATATTATCTCAGCGCATATCACACCTTGTATGATGGAATTTTTAGATAACACTACTTTAAA
The DNA here is from genome assembly GCA_964498065.1 of uncultured Ignavibacteriaceae bacterium. Taxonomy (GTDB): domain Bacteria; phylum Bacteroidota; class Ignavibacteria; order Ignavibacteriales; family Ignavibacteriaceae; genus FEN-1297. Next base: position 48,645 of record CAZCFZ010000015.1, on the reverse strand, counting down.
TTGTGTTGAGGACTATACAAAAATCGGATTACCTAGAAATAGTGAAGCCGTATTATTAATAGAAGTAGATGGACGGGGAAGTATTGTTCGGGAGGATGCGGAAACCGTAACAAGAATAATGAAAAAAAATAATGCTTCATTCATTAGAACTGCTGCCGATTTGGAGGAAGCTTTGCTTTTAAAAACAGCACGAAGAAGTGCTTTCAGTGCATTAGCCAGAAAACGGCCCACAACTATTCTGGAAGATGCGACCGTTCCAAGAAGTGAACTGCCTGTAATGATTGGAAAAGTAACTGAGGCAGCTAAAAAATTTGATGTTACCTTTGGGAATTTCGGACATGCCGGTGACGGAAATTTACACCCTACATGCTTAACTGATGAACGCGATAATTTGGAAATTACAAAAGCGCATAAAGCATTTGATTTTATTTTTAACGAAGCTATAAAATTAGGCGGTACAATAACCGGCGAACATGGAACAGGTTTAGCAAAGAAACAATTCCTCGAGCAGGTTGCAGGTATTCCGGGAATTGAAATGATGAAAAAGATAAAATCAGTAATTGATGAAAATAATATCCTGAATCCGGGGAAAATATTTTCAATCAGTCCGCGATGCGAAGGTTCGCTTCCAAGTAGCCGGGATCAAATAAATGATTTCGTAAAATAAAATCTAATAATTAATTTTTACATAAATTTTTTCTATTTATGAACGATCATCCGAAATCAGCGTTGCTTGGGGTCTTGCCTAATGATGATATCCTGTCCCAATGCATTCATTGCGGATTATGTTTATCTTCATGTCCTACTTATGAATTAACAAAATTGGAACGTTCGTCGCCCAGGGGTAGAATTCGAATGATAAAAGCTGTTGCAAAAGGTGAAATGCAGATAACGGATACGTTTGCCGATGAAATGCAGTTTTGTTTAGACTGCCAGGCCTGTGAGACTGCATGTCCGGCCGGAGTTAAGTATGGAACAATGGTAGAAGCTGCAAGAGTAGAAATAGAGAATGCAGGTTTTGGTTCAAAGTCTGGAAGATTAATTAAAAAAATCGCTTTAAAATTAATTCTTGCCTCGAATAACAATTTAAAAATTGCGGCTAAGGTTTTATACTTTTATCAAAAATTAGGTGTTCAAAAACTTCTTCATAAAATCGGAATATTTAAATTATTGTCTGTAAAATTATATGAAATAGATGAAATCGCTCCGGCAGTTTCTAAGAAATTTAGTAAAAAATTAATACCGGAGATTACAAAACCGGGCGGGCAAGTAAAATACCAAACTGCTTTTCATACCGGGTGTTTGATGGATGTAATGTTCGCCGAAATTAATAAAGACACAGTGGATGTTTTATCTGCTTCCGGCTGTAAAGTTTATAACCCCAAAGAACAAGTCTGCTGCGGTTCCTTGCATGCTCATAACGGTGATATTGAAACTGCTAAAACACTCGCTAAGAAAAATATAGATGCTTTTGAAAAATTTGATTACCAATTTCTTATATCAAACTCGGCAGGCTGCGGTGCATTTATGAAAGAATATGACAAAGTTTTAGCTGATGATCCCGTATATGCTGAAAGAGCAAGAAAGTTTTCGCAGAAAGTAAAAGATATTACCGAATTCCTTGCTGTCGAAAAGCCGATTAAGAATTATGGAGAAGTAAATAAAACGGTTACTTATCATGATGCATGTCATTTAGCTCATACTCAAAAAGTTGTATCTCAGCCGAGAGAAGTACTAAAATCTATTCCGGGTTTAAAAATTAAAAATCTGGAAGAAGCTGATTGGTGCTGCGGAAGCGCCGGTATTTATAATATTATACGTTATGATGATTCTATGCAAATACTAAATAGAAAAATGAACAACATTAAAAACACTGAAGCCGAAATAGTCTTAACAGGCAATCCGGGCTGCATTCAACAAATAAAATACGGCGCGAAGAAATATAATATTAATGTAAAAGTTATACATCCTATAACTTTAATTAAACAATCGATACTAAACAATAATAATAATTCTTAGTAAGAATTATATATACTAAAAAAACATACACTGTTTTACTTATCTCAAAGTAAAACCATTTAATGACTTAAATCACCATATTTTAATGCAGTTTTAAATAGATTTGTTACCGAGTCCAATCAATATAAATATAAACTTAAAACAATTAATTATTAAAGGGCTGAAGAAATCCTTAATAAATTAATTTGACGTTTCATTTAATTAGTTAAATAATACTTGGGTATAATTAATAAAGTGAAGCACTTTTGATTTGTAAGTAATAATTTTTATGTTTGGAAATTAAATTAATAAATTAAATAAATATTTAATTTCTCTATTACAAAATGCGGATTCATCTGGTTTCGGACGAATCAATTATTTCAAACTTAGATTATTATAAAAGAACAAATTAGTGGTTAATTCGTAATCCCGATTTGTTAAAGAAGTTTAAATTTTTCACCTAACTACTATAGCAATGTTATTATAGAAGGCTGATGATGAAAAAATCTTTACTTGATTATATCTTACGAGTACGTTTACCTATCACATTATTTGTTATCATTGCCTCTTTTACTATTACTTATTTTGCAACACGTGCGGAAGATTATGGAGTGGGGTATTCTCCGGTTCAGCCAATAAACTTCTCTCATAAGTTACATGCCGGACAAATGGGAATTGATTGCGAGTATTGTCATACCGGTGTGGAAAAATCAAGACATGCTATGGTGCCGGCAGTTTCAACTTGTATGAATTGTCATTCAATTGCAAAAAAAGATAGTCCTGAAATTAAAAAACTGAGAAATTATTATTTCAAGGATATTGCTTTACCCTGGGTAAGAGTTCATAAAGTACCGGACTTTGTTTATTTCAATCATAGCGTTCATATAAACAGCGGAATCAAGTGTGAAAGCTGTCATGGTAATGTCAGACAAATGAGCAGAATAACTCAGGTAAGATCATTTACGATGTCTGATTGTTTGAATTGTCACAGACATGCAAAACAAGAATTGCCTTATCTTAAAAATGTAAGCAACGGTCCTGATAATTGTTTTGCTTGTCATCGTTAGTAGGGAGTTAAAATGGAAATAGAAAAAGTATTTCAGAAAAAGTTTAAACGGAAAAATTTTTTTACATCTTTAGGAATCGGATTGGCAGGCTATTTTGCTATGAAATCTTTTCCATTTAAACTTTTTAGAAGCAGCAAATTATTAGAGCATAACGATAAGCTAAAAGTTAATATCCGTATTAATCCGCTTGCGGTCAGCAGAAAAAAAATAGGTGGGAATAATGCCCGAAGTTGATAACGATTTAAATCTAAATAAAGATAAAGAAAACAAAGACCATGATTATTGGCGGAGCTTTAGAGATTTATTCCGTGATAAATCTTTAATTGAGGCTAATCAATCCGAATTTGCCGAAGGCGTTAAAGATGATTTTGAACCGTCAAAATTATCGGGAATTTCAAGAAGAAAATTTTTAGCATTGGCGGGAGCCTCTGCCGCTTTGGCAGGTGTAGGCTGTTCCGACTATAGAAGTAAAGGGCATATCATCCCTTACAATAAAATGCCCGAAGAAATTGTAGTTGGTAACCCTAACTATTATGCATCAACAAGTACCGTATGTGCACATAGCTGCGGCATTTTAATTAAAACCCGAGAAGGAAGACCAATTAAGGTAAGCGGTAATCCCGACCACCCGGTAAGTAAAGGGAAGACCTGTGCAAAATGCGAAGCCAGCATTTTGAGTCTTTACGATCCGGAGAGATTGAAATTCCCGATAAAAAAAAATCATAACGGCGAATTTAATAAGTACGACTGGAAACCTATTGATGATGAGATAATTGACATATTAAATAAAACAGGTGATAAACAAATTGCGTTTGTAGCTCATTCGGTTATTTCTCCTTCCGGTAAAAAAGTATTGGATGATTTCACTAAAAAATATCCTAATACTAAAATTTATTCTTACGAATTATTTAATGAACAAAACAGAAACTCAGCCTGGGAAAAATGTTATGGTACTGATGTAGCCCCACTCATTAAGTGGAATGATGCCAAAATTATAGTAGGATTAGAATCGGATTTTCTTGGAACAGATGGTAATAAGGTTGAAACAGCTAGATTATTTGCCGAAGGCAGGGAGGTACATAATTTAGAAAAGTTTAATCGACTTTATGTTGCCGAAGGGAGTTTGTCCGTAACTGGTATGAATTCGGATTATAGATTCAGGCTCAGGCCGGATGCTCAATACGAATTTGTAATGAGTCTGTTAAATGAAGTTAGTAAAAGCGGAGTTGCTGTACCGCTCGATGCTGAAACACTGGCTGATTATTCATTGGAAAATTTTGCCGGTAAATATTCGCTGTCTAAGAAGAATTTAAAATTATTAGTTCATGATCTGGTAAATAACCAAGGTGCTTCAATTGTTTATGCAGGCAGAACATTGCCGGAACAAGTTCATATTGCAGTTAATTTATTAAATGAAGTTCTTGGAAATTCAAAACTTTATAGAGATGATACATCTAGTATAAATGTCCTTCCATTATCTAAATATGAAGAATTTGAAGAACTGGTTTCCCAAATAAATTCCGGGAACGTAGGTGTTCTAATTCATTATGACTCAAATCCTGTTTTCCATCTGCCGCATGATTTAGGATATGCTGAAGCTCTAAAAAAAGTTCATGTTATAATAAGTTTTTCAGGCAGTCAGAATGACTCTTCTGTACTTGGAAATTACACGCTTCCAATTAATCACGATTTTGAATCATGGGGAGATGCAAAAACAAGAACAGGTTTTTATTCGATGCAGCAACCTGTTATCGATCCGATTTTCGATACAAGACAAAAAGAAGCAATTCTTCTTACCTGGTTAAAAGGTAAGCCGGTTGTTTATGATGATATGATTTATCATAAATACCTGATGGACAATTGGCAGAATAATATTTATCCATCGCTAAATTCTAAAATGTCATTTAAAGAATTGTGGGTGGCTGCATTGCATGACGGTGTCGTTATCTTTGATGAAGCTCCACAAAGCTACGGAAGCTTTAATAAAAATGTTTTAACAGAATTACAATCGAATAGTAAAGCATCATCAAATTATTTAGTTGTACTTAGGGATAGTTATCAAGCAGGCGACGGCAGATTTTTGAATAACGGCTGGATGCTGGAATTTCCTCATCCTATTTCAAAAATAACATGGGACAATTATGCTGCTGTTTCGCATACAACAGCAAAGGAACTAGGAATAGAATCAAATGATAAAATATTAGTTGAAGTAGGAAATAGAAAGTTAGAAATTCCTGCTTTCATTCAACCGGGAGCAGCGGATAAAACAATTACTATCGAACTAGGTTTCGGAAGAAAAACAATTGGAGTAGTTGGCACTGATGTAGGGTTTGATGCTAATATTTTAAGATCAAAATCCGGCGGAGTTTCTCATTGGGTTTATCAAGCTAATAAAGTTTATAAAGGCAGCGGCAGTCATAAGCTGGTTTCCACTATGGAGCATACAATGTTTGCCGAAGCCTTAACAGAAAATGCGGCAAAGAAAAGAAAAATTATCCAGGAAGGAACAGTAAAAGAGTATAGAAAGAATCCGCACTTCATAGAAACAGAAGATCCTGAGAAAATGGAGTCCTTGTATAATCCTCATGCTTATCCCGGAGTAAAGTGGGGAATGGCAGTTGATTTAAATAAATGTATCGGATGCGGTGAATGCGTAATTGCTTGTAACGCCGAAAATAATATTCCGATTGTCGGCAAAGATCAAGTCGCTGTAAGCAGGGAAATGGAATGGCTTAGGGTTGACAGATATTATTCAGGAACGATAGATGAACCTGTAACCAGCAATCAACTGATGTTATGTCAGCAATGCGATAACGCACCATGCGAAAATGTTTGCCCGGTTGCTGCAACAACTCACAGTCCTGATGGTTTAAATCAAATGATATACAACCGCTGTGTTGGCACCAGATATTGTTCAAACAACTGTCCTTACAAAGTAAGAAGATTTAATTTCTTTAATTATAGAGATCATTTTAAAAATTCATATCAGCAAAGTCATTTATTTAGTCTAGTTAATAATCCTGAAGTAACCGTCCGTTCACGCGGAGTTATGGAAAAATGTACATTCTGCATCCAAAGAATAATGGACGCAAGGTCGGAAGCAATTAAAGAACATCGTCCGTTAAAAGGTTCCGATGTAAGAACAGCCTGCCAGGATGCATGCAATACCGAAGCAATTAAATTTGGAGATATGAATGATAAAGAATCTGAGTTCTATAAAAAATACAGAACTCATGAATTAGGTTATTATGTATTGGAAGACGTAAACACGCGTCCTAATGTTACTTATATAGCAAAATTAAGAAATACTGAATCGGAGGAGGTATAGTGACCAAGGATTATTCTGTTGAATTGGCACTGGTTGAAGGTAATCCGCCGCTAAGGGAATTAGATGAGGTAATTTCTGCACCGATAGATTCCCGGCCTTCACATAAATATCATATTGCATTATCTATTACGGGAAGCCTACTTTTAATAGGAGCAATTTGTGTCGGATTAACTTTCTATTACGGCATCGGAATGTGGGGCAACAATATTCCGGTTGCTTGGGCTTTTGGTATTACAAACTTTGTGTTTTGGGTAGGAATTGGTCATGCCGGAACATTAATCTCCGCAATATTATATTTATTAAGGCAGCATTGGAGAACCGGAATAGCGAGGTTCGCGGAAGCAATGACAATCTTTGCTGTTATATGCGCCGGTCTTTTCCCGATAATTCACGTGGGCCGACCATGGCTTGCCGGATATTTAATCCCTTATCCGAATCAGCATTCTATATGGCCTAATTTTATTTCGCCATTAGTGTGGGACGTATTTGCCGTATCAACATATTTAACTGTTTCACTTGTTTTCTGGTATGTGGGTTTAATTCCAGACTTTGCAACTTTAAGAGACCGTGCAACAAATAAAATTAAAAAAACAATTTATTCGGTTTTCAGTTTAGGCTGGAGACATTCAAATCGTCACTGGGTACATTACGAAAAAGTTTATATGATATTAGCCGGTTTAGCTACACCATTAGTGCTTTCAGTTCATACCGTAGTAAGCTGGGATTTTGCTGCAGCAATTTTGCCTGGCTGGCATTCAACAATCTTTCCACCTTACTTTGTTGCCGGTGCAATATTTTCCGGTTTCGCAATGGTAAGTACAGTACTAATCTTTGTGCGTAAAGTTTTTGATATGGAACATATCATTACTCTCGACCATCTTGAAAAAATGAATAAGATTATACTGTTAACTGGTTCCATGGTTGGATATTCTTATATAATTGAATGGTTCATGGGCTGGTACAGCGGTTCGCCATTTGAGCTCTTTGTTACATTAAATAGGGCTTTTGGACCGTATGCATGGGGTTACTGGATAATGATTAGCTGCAACGTTTTCTTCCCGCAGCTTTTCTGGTTTAAGAAAATCAGACGTTCAATACCGGCTACATTAATAATAGTTATTCTTGTTAATGTCGGAATGTGGTTTGAAAGATTTGTTATCATTGCTTCATCATTAAGCAGAGATTTTTTGCCTACAAGCTGGCATTACTTTAAGCCAACTTTAGTTGATTTAGGAATTTTGTTCGGAAGTTTCGGATTGTTCTTTACTTTGATTTTATTATTTGCCAAAACGCTTCCGGTAATTTCAATCACTGAAATTAAGGGAGTAATACAAGGTGCTCAGCCTACGCACGGAGGTGAGCATGAATCGTAATCAGAACAGTTTGTACGGCGTTGCTGCTCTATTTGATTCACCTGATAATATTTTAAAGGCAGCTAAAAGAGTACAAGCCGATGGTTATAAAAAGTATGATGTTAATACTCCTTACCCGGTCCATGGTATGGATTCGGCAATGGGATTTAAAGCATCAAAGATGGGTTATGTTACTCTCTTTTTTGGATTTGCTGCTGCGGCATTCATATTAGGATTTATGTGGTGGACCTTAGCCGTGAGTTATCCTTTGGTAATCGGCGGGAAGCCTTTCTTCGCTTTACCGGCATTTGTTCCTATAACATTTGAATTTACAGTTTTACTCGGAGTGTTGTCGACTGTTTTTGGAATGATTGCTGTTGTTTTCAATTTGCCGTTTAATAATCATCCTATTCATGATACTAACTATATGAGAAATGTTTCTTCTGATAAATATGGTTTAGTTATTGAAGCTGAGGATCCTTTATTTGAACAAGACAAGGTTGTTGAATTATTAAAGAGCTTGGGAAGTAAAAATATTGAACTGGTTTATAATCCGGAGGAAGAGAAATATAGTATCTTTCAACCTAAATTTTTAGTCTTCCTTGGAATAATAGCAGTGCTTACTGCTTGTTCGACATATGTTACTTTAAATAAGTTTATGTATCTGCCTCCGTTTGATTTTATGCTGAATCAGAATAAAGGTGTTTCGCAAGAAGAAAGTTCATTCTTCTATGATAAGAGAGAAATGAGAACACCTGTTGCGGGTACGGTCGCCAGAGGATATATTCCTTATGCATATACAGGAGAAACAGATCCCAAAGAAGTTTTATCAAATCCTCTCTTACCGACTAAAAAAGTTCTAGAACTTGGTCAGAAAAAGTTTTTAACATTCTGCAGCCCATGTCATGGAAATTATGCTGATGGTAAAAGCAGGCTGATGGGACAGTTTCCTCCCGGACCTACGCTTCACTCACAAAGGATAATCAATTTTACCGATGGACAAATTTATAATGTTATAACAAATGGTTTTAGTATAATGCCGTCTTATAAAAGGCAAATTACAAGAGATGAAAGATGGGCAATTGTAAATTATATACGAGTTTTACAGAGGGCGCAAAATCCTAAGCCGTCTGATTTTACGGAGATCAAAGAGATAAATAAGGAGTCTGGAAAAAATGTCCCAAATTGAATCCGGTTATGTTAAAAAGGAATTACCAAAAAACCTCGGTACAATCGGAGCAATACTTTTAATTGCCGGGATTGCACTGGGAGTTGCCAGCTATCTTGTTGATCCCGCAAGAGCTGCCTTCAGCTATTTAACATCATTCATTTATCTGGTTTGTATTGGAATAGGATCTTTATTCTTAGTGAGCCTTGAGTATGCAGCCGGTGCTGTATGGAGCGTTCCGTTCAGAAGAGTGAGCGAATTTTTGGCAGCGAGCGTTCCATTCTTTATAATTCTTGTAATACCTTTATTCTTCAGTATGCATAATTTATTTATATGGACGAATCCAATTGCGGTTGCTCATGATAAAGTTCTGCAGCAAAGATCGACTTATTTAAATATTCCTTTCTTTGTTATTAGAGATGTAATCATATTTCTAATCTGGACTGCATTTTATTTTATCATAATAAAAAACTCACGCAAACAGGATGTTTCTGCCGATCAAAATTTAACAACAAGGAATATAAAATTTTCCATCGCCTTTATTGTAATATTCGCTTTCACAATTTCGGTAATATCATTCGATTGGCTGATGAGCATGACACCGCATTGGTTCTCAACTATTTTCGGAGTGTATTTATTTGCTGATTCGGCGTGGGTTGCATTGGCGGTTCTTACTCTTTTTTCAGTAGTATTAACTGAAAGAGGTTATTTATCACCTAAAATTAGGAGAGATCATTATTACAGCCTTGGAATTTTGATGTTTGCATTTACTGTGTTCTGGGCTTATATAGCTTTCTCCCAATATATGCTTCAATGGTACGGAAATTTACCTGAAGAGATTGTTTATTATGTGCATAGATGGACTGGAGTCTGGAAGTATGTTTCTCTCGCACTAGTAATAACACACTTTATTGTTCCTTTTTTATTGCTATTACCGAGAGGTTCCAAAACAAATCCGGGCATGTTAAAATTTGCTGCCATTTGGATAATTATATTTCAGTTTTTGGATGTATACTGGCTGGTAATGCCTAGTATGGTTGACAACGGTTTTACATACTCATTCAGCTGGATTGATTTCACTTTCCCTCTTGCTGTTGTCGGATTGATTTTATGGTTGTTTAGCATCTTGGCTAAAAAGAATAATCTATTGGCTGTAGGTGATCCTAAATTAAAACGAAGCTGGGAATTTCATATTTAATCTTTAAAGGAATAAAAGGACTTGAATAAATAATATGGAAAACGGGAAAAAAAATATAATTGAAGATCTTAAAGCTCATCCTGTTAAAATTCTCGGATTAATTTATCCTTATATATTGATTATTGGCGTTGGCATAGGGATGTTCTATTACAGCAAACTGGATAAAATTGGAATGAATAAGATTCCTCCGTCAATATCGGATACAACTTCCGGTGTTAAAGATTTAACGCTAATAAAACCAAGTGTTACTCCAAAAGCAGATGTGGCTGAGTTAACAAAAGCTAGCCAGGCACTTGTTGAAAAAGGAAAAGCTTTATTCACTGCCAATTGTATAGCATGTCATGGTGCAAATGGCAAAGGTGATGGAGCAGCGGCTGCAAGCCTTACACCCAAACCAAGAAATTTTACCAGCAATAAAGGATGGATTAACGGACCAAAAATTTCAGGTATTTACAAAACTTTGTCGGAAGGTATAACCGGAAGTGCAATGGTTGCTTTCGGAACATTAACTCCTGAAGATAAATTTGCTTTAGCACAATATATTCGTTCCACATTTGTTCCGAATCCTCCGCCGGTTACTCAAGATGAAATTACCGATCTTGAACAGACTTATCATTTAGCTCAAGGCGAGAGTAACCCTGGACAAATTCCTATCAAAGACGCTATGGTGTTTGTTGAGAATGAAGGTCATTCAAAATACCAGCAGATTAAAAATGTGTTGAATCAAATTACGAATGATTCAAATAACAATGGTGCCGCAATTTTTGATAAAGTAACAAAAAATAAAATTCGTGCACTTACAGTTTTAAGCTCTACAAATGAATGGCATAATGACGAACAGGCGTTCGTAGATTTGGTAGTTAATGAATTGAATGAAGACGGCTTTAATGATAATGTGCACTCGCTTACGGATAGTGAATGGAATACTTTATATACTTATATGAGCAAATATTTTTAATTAAGACTTTTAATTTTCAAATGAAAAAGATAATTGGGGCTTGGAGTATAATATTTTTTCTTTTTAGTCTTAACATTTCTTTTCCAAAAGATTTGAGTGATAAGATAGGAATTGATGAGCAGTTAGGTAAAACAATTCCTTTGGATGCTGTTTTTTATGATTCAAAGGGCAATGAAGTAACATTAAAAGAACTTATAAATAAACCGACTGTAATTGATTTTGCATATTATAAGTGTACGGGCATTTGTACTCCTTTAATGACAGAAGTTGCGGATGTAATGAATAGAGTTGACTTAAGGCCAGGGAAAGATTATCAGGTTATAACAATAAGTTTTGATGAAAATGAATTACCGAAGGATGCTGCAGAAAAAAAAGTTGCAATGGTAAATTTACTTAATACCGGTATACCTGCTTCTTCATGGTGGTTCCTTACCGGAGATAGTCTGAATATAAAAAGAGTCACTAACGCAGCCGGATTTCATTTTGAACGGAAGGGAAATACATTCCTGCATGTAGGTGTTTTGATTTTCGTTTCTAAGAATGGAAAGATCTGCAGGTACCTTGAACCGGGATTTAATTACAAAGGTGATTTTAGGATTCTTCCTTTTGATTTTAAGATGGCTTTGCTGGATGCTTCAAAAGGTCAAGCAATCCCGGTAATAGATAAGGCATTAAGATATTGTTTTACGTATAAACCTAAGAATGAAGCTTATGTGCTGGATGTCTTCAAAATATCAGGTATCAGTATAGTCTTAATTGTATTAGGTCTGTTCTTTTTTGTGATAAAGAAACCAAAAAAGACAATCTGAGTTTGCGGATAAATTATTAATTAGTTCATAAATAAATTTCTAAAGATGAGTTAAGAATAACTAAATATCAGAAGTTATTTCTTATGAGATATTTTTAGTTATAAATATGTATTTAGGGGCGGATTTGAAAAATAAAATAAAAATATTGTTGTTCTTTTTCGTAGTGATCGGCTTTTTTAAAGTGCATGCATCGGATAATATCCATCAGGCAGAAGTTGTAGAACATTTGGGAAAGAAACTTCCATTAGACTTAACATTTAGAAACTCTGTCGGTGATAAAGTTTTATTGAAAGATTTAGTAAATAAACCTACCATTTTTGATTTTGTCTATTATAGATGCACCGGCATTTGTACACCGTTAATGGTTGAAGTAGCCAGCGTTATAGGCAAGATGGATCTTCAGCCGGGAAAAGATTATAGGATTATAAGTATTAGTATAAATCCGGCTGAGACTCCTAAAATTGCAGCTCAGAAAAAGAATGCAATGTTAAGTGTAATCGGCAAAAAAATACCGCCTGCTTCATGGGAATTTTTAACCGGAGATAGTGTATCTATAGCAAAAATTACGGATGCAGCAGGATTTTATTTTCAAAAACAGGGTAACGGATATTTACACAAAGGTGTTCTGATTTTCGTTGATAAGAATGGTAAAATATGTGAGTATGTTCATCCTGGTTATACAAGCAGAGGCGATTTTACAATTTTACCTTCTGAATTTAAAATGGCTGTAATTGAAACAGGAAAAGGCGCCGTTACAGCAACTATACAAAAAGTTCTTCAAACATGTACTACATTTATTTCTAAAGGAAAAGATGGTCTTATTTTAGTGTTAATTATGATAACCGGTATATTCACAATAACCGCTGTATTAGTCATAATTAAAAAAGCTAATCCGTATAAAGGAAATAGTTAATTGAGGTAAACATTTATGTCAAGTGATACATTAGCAATTAGTCATAACGGACACAGTCCCAGTTATCTGGAGTATGAAGGCAAACATAAAGGCATTTGGGCGTGGCTTTTATCTACAGATCATAAAAGGATTGGAATTTTATATCTAATTGCAATCATAAGTTTTTTTGCTGTGGGTGTTACTCTTGGATTTTTAATTCGCCTTGAGTTGTTAACACCGCAAGGTACAATAGTTGGTCCGCAGGCATACAATGAATTCTTTACTCTTCACGGAGTTATAATGATTTTCATTGTAGTTATTCCTGTAATTCCTGCTGTCTTCGGGAATTTCTTTTTACCAATTATGCTTGGTGCTAAAGATGTAGCCTTCCCAAGATTAAATTTACTTTCCTGGTATCTTTATATAACCGGCGGTACATTAATTCTTCTTTCGATTATATTACCTGGCGGCGCAGCAGATACCGGCTGGACATTCTACATCCCTTACAGTGTAAGAACCGGAACAAATATGATCTTTACATTGTCTGCGGTTTTTATCCTGGGTTTCTCCTCAATTTTAACCGGACTTAATTTCTTAACGACAATTCATCGTATGAGAGCGCCTGGAATGGGCTGGTTTAAAATGCCGCTCTTTGCATGGTCATTATATGCAACCTCCTGGATCCAGGTTATTGTTACTCCTATTGTTGGAATTACTCTGTTGATGGTTGTTGTTGAAAGAGTCTTTCATGTCGGAATATTTGATCCGACACTTGGGGGTGATCCGTTATTATTCCAGCATATGTTTTGGATGTATTCTCACCCGGCGGTATATATAATTATAGTTCCTGCCATGGGAGTAATATCCGAAATAATTCCGGTATTCTCGCAGCGGACAATTTTTGGTTATAAATTTATAGCATTTTCAAGTTTAGCCATTGCTTTATTCGGCTCCTTGGTTTGGGGGCATCATATGTTTGCTACCGGAATGAGTAATACGTCTGAGTTTGTCTTTTCATTATTGACGTTTTTAGTTGCTATACCCAGTGCTATTAAAGTATTTAACTGGACGGCAACATTATATAAGGGATCAATTAAACTTGAAGCACCTTTATTATATAGCCTTGCATTCATATTCCTTTTTTCAATTGGCGGTTTAACAGGAGTTATACAAGGAGCTCTTAATGTAGATATATATTTAACAGACACTTATTTCATAGTAGGTCATATACATTATGTGGTTTTTGGAGGAACCGGTATAGCACTTTTTGCTGCCCTCCATTATTGGCTGCCTAAAATGTTCGGCAGAATGTATAATAAAAAGGTTGCCAAATTTGCCTTCTGGAATATATTTATAGGTTTTAACATAACATACTTTCCATTCTTTATATTAGGATGGATGGGCATGCCGAGAAGATCATATCATTATTTACCCCAGTTCCAGCTTTATCATGTTATCTCTACAGTCGGTTCATGGATATTGGTGATTGGTCTTTTTACAATGTTATTTAATTTATTAATGTCATTAGTTAGAGGAAAGAAAGTTACGGAAAATAATATCTGGGGAGGTGAAACTCTTGAATGGCAGATACAAACACCGCCGACAACGGAAAACTTTGAAGATATTCCGAATATAATTGATGGTCCTTATGAATATAAGCAAAATGAACTTACTACTGTAGAGGAGGAGGTAAATTGAGTACCCAGGAACACGTAGAAGAACACGTACATAGAGATGATATTCGCAGCAGAATGGGGATGTGGCTTTTCCTATTCTCGGAACTACTGTTATTTGGAGGATTATTCCTAATTTATTCGGTGTACCGGTTTATGCACCCCCATGCATTTAGTATTGCTTCAAAAGAAATGAATACTTTTTTCGGTACGATGAATACTATAATTCTCTTGACAAGCAGTTTAACCATGGCTCTTGCAATTGCGGCAATTCAAAGAGGTAAAAAGATTTTATCGATTTGTCTCCAGATTACCACAATCCTTTTCGGTGCTGCTTTTATGGTGAATAAATTTTTAGAATGGAGCGCTGAATTCAGAGAAGGGAATTTTCCCGGCTCAGCAGTATTACAAAGTAAACCGCAAGGGCAAATACTTTACTTTGGTCTTTATTACTCTATGGTGGGGCTGCATGGTATTCACGTATTAGTTGGAATGACAGTGATTGCTTTTATGCTTCGTTTTACTATTAAAGGAGTAATTAATAAAGATAATTATGTTAAACTTGAAGCTGCCGGATTATACTGGCACTTAGTGGATATAATTTGGATTTTCTTATTCCCGTTATTCTATCTTATCACTTGAGGTAATAAATGGAAAAAAATATAACACATAAAGAACATACACATAGCTACAGCATTTATTTCTTAGTATGGCTTGCATTGATTACGTTAACCGGTTTAACTGCAGCTGTTGCAGGCATTAACTTTGGGAAGCTGAGTGTTGTTGTTGCAATTGTTATTGCCATGGCAAAATCTTATCTGGTCCTTACTGAATTTATGCATCTTAAGATGGAACAGAAAGCTTTTAAAGTATTCGTTTTTGTTGCATTGTTGTTTCTGACTATTTCATTTACTCTTTTGTTTACCGATTATTCTTTTTATGTAAGGTGAAAAAATATGTTTGCATTCGCATCTAATTTTGTACAATCTGTTGATAGTACCTTCTATTTTATAGTCGCCGTATGTGTTTTCTTTCTTGTATTAATAACTGTTTTAATGCTTGTATTTGTCTTCAAATATAACAGTAAGCGTAATAAAAAAGCAAAGAATATACACGGCAGTGTTCCATTGGAAATAACCTGGACTGTAATTCCAACTTTGTTAGTCCTTATAATGTTCTGGCTGGGATGGACCGGATACGAACAAATGGTAGATGTACCTAAAGACGCAATGGTTGTAGATGTCTATGCTCAAATGTGGAAATGGTCTTTTAAGTATGCAAACGGAGTGGAAACAGATACTTTGTTTGTACCGCTTAATAAGCCGGTAAAGGTTTTGTTGCATTCAAGAGATGTAGATCATTCTTTTTATGTACCGGCATTTAAAACAAAGAAGGATGTTATTCCGGGAAGAACGAATTTTGCCTGGTTTAAGGCAACTCACGTAGGCACCTATGATGTCTTTTGTGCTGAGTATTGCGGCTTGAGACATTCATATATGTACAGTGCTGTTGTTGTTATGCCTGTCGACCAATATAAGGCCTGGATGGCAAAACAAAAGGCTAAACAGGATAAAGACGACACGGATAATTCAAATTCCACAAGTAATATGTAAGATGAATTCATTATTAATTAAAAAATCAGAATTAAAATTTATTCCATTTGATCTTAGAAATAAACTTTCGATTGTTGCAGAGCTTACTAAGATTAGGATAACTACATTCGTTACTCTAACTACTGTTTTCGGATTTATCTGTTTTGCTGAAAAAATTACGACTGCTTTGATCGCTCCTGCTATTGGAATATTATTGCTTTCATCAGGTTCGGCAGTAATAAATCATTTCCAGGAACGTGATACGGATGCATTAATGAAAAGGACAAAAAACCGTCCGATACCTTCCGGAAAAATTTCACCGGGAAATGCTCTTTTGCTTGCTTTAATTTTAGTCGGTTTAGGCGGAATAGTGCTTTTTGTCGGTTCCGGATTGCTTGCATTGGGACTAGGACTTTTAAACTTGATTTGGTACAACGGAATATACACACCTTTAAAAAGAAAAAATGCATTAGCTATAATTCCCGGATCGTTAGTTGGAGCTTTACCCCCAATGGTTGGCTGGGTTGCAGCTGGCGGAAGTCTGGCTGATCCTCAAATTATTATACTTGCTTTTTTCTTTTTTATATGGCAGATACCGCATTTCTGGCTTCTGCTTCTTGTTTTTGGGAAAGATTATGAACAAGCCGGGTTTCCAACACTTACTCAAATATTTAATACGGATCAATTGGCGCGAATTACTTTTATGTGGATCATAGCAACATTTGTAACAAGCATGTTAATACCACTCTTCGGCATTGTACATAATGTATTGATAGATTTTAGCATACTGATTTCCGGTCTTTGGCTGTCGTGGAATTCACTAAAGCTCTTAAAATCAGATAAAGAAAAAATTTGGTTCAGGTTTGCATTTAAAGATATCAACATATTCGCAATTCTGGTCGTTGTCCTTTTATCAATCGATAAACTGATTATTTAACTTAAATAGTAAAAGTGAGAACATAAATGAATTTTCTTGATAAATTAGTTATACCATTATCTCCAGAACATATCGCTTTATTGCACTATATTGCCATGCTTATTTTCTTCCTATTTATTCCTTATTCGAGTATGGTTCTTGGAGGAACTGTACTTTCTCTTATTTATAAAAGAAAAGGATTAAAAGAAAGTAACCATCTGTTTATCCGGTTTGCAAAAGATGTTATTGAAACGGTTACTATAAATACAAGCATGGGAATAGTATTGGGAATTTTAACTTTAATTACATCGATTTTTATTTTTGTCCAATTATTCCATGATGCTAATCTATCAACTGTTAGTTTTTTATTTGTTTCACTACTGATAATTACGTTCGGACTAATTTTAATTTATACTTATAGGTATTCATTTTCATTCAGTCGTTTATTTGATTCAATTAAAAATATTCACACAGATGATGATTCTGTTGAAGAAGAATTACATAGGTATCGTGAAAAAAGCATAAGTATTAGTTCGAGTACTGGAAATTTCGGATTACTATTTCTTTTTATAGGGTTATGGCTTTTTGTTGCAGGAGTAACAATAGCGGGTTTTCCTGCAAAATGGAATTCACATGGAATTCTATCCACAATGTTCTCTTTAGATGTAATTTTTAGATTTATCACATTTTTGCTTGGTTCGGCTGCATTTACCGGAGTAGTAATATTATTTAAATTCTTTTATTGGGATGGAGGTAAGCCAAACCTTGATGAAGCCTACTCGGAATTTGTAAAAAACATCTCTATTTCTGTAACGGCCATCGGTGCATTGCTGTTGCCAATCTTTTTGTGGGTTAATGTAGCGGTACTTCCTAATCAAGCTCTATCTTATTCGGTTTTTATTTTTACAACTATTGCATTGCTGCTTCTATTTCTGGCGTATCATTACCTTTATGTAATGTTTAAAACATCAACTGTAAAACACAGCGGTTATTTATTCTTTACGATTCTGTTTACCCTTATGGCCATTATAATTAAAGATCAATTAGCTATGGGTAATGCCACGCAAAAACAAAATGAGATTTTAAGCGCTAATTTTACTCAAGTTATGGAAAAGCTAACAGGAGAGAGTAACGCACCCAAAGTAAGCGGCGAAGCAATTTATAAAAATATCTGTTCGGCATGTCATAGTTTTGATCATAAAGTCGTTGGTCCTCCTTACGAACAAACTCTGCCTAAATATAAGGGTAATGTTGATAAGCTTGTGACATTTATTTTAAATCCTAAACAAAATAATCCCGGTTATCCGCCAATGCCGAATCCCGGATTGAATCCTGTGCAGGCCAGAGCTGTTGCTACTTATATTCTAAAAGAAGTTAAAAAATACGAATAAAGGTGTGAGCGTTATAAAAATGAAAAGCTTTAAGCTCATATAACTTAAAGCTTTCCTATTTATTAGTTTATTTCAATATCGGAATTATTTCTTTTTGTCTTTCACCTCCTGTAGCAATTACTTCACCGTTGGGTTTAATAAAAACATCAATTTCGGATCTAACTCCGAATTCAGGCTGATAAATTCCCGGTTCTATAGAAAAGGATGTTGAAGGTAATAATAATCTTTCATCCCTGGTTTCATAATCATCCATATGTGCGCCGCTTCCATGAATTTCGTTAGTGATTGAGTGCCCAGTCCTGTGAAAGAAATATTCACCGTAGCCTGCTTTGGTAATAACATTTCTAGTTACATCGTCAACTTCGTAACCTCTTACTTCTTTGCCTTGTTTAAATCTATCTGCCACAAAATTGAAAGCTGCATCGCGTGCTTCTGCAACGATATTAAAAATTTTAACATATTTTTCCGGGACAGTGTCTCCCATGTAACCTGTCCATGTTATATCAGCATAAACCCCGTTTTCTTTGTTTATTTTAGCCCAAAGGTCAATTAATACGAAATCATCTTTCTTTATTTCTTTATGGTTATCTTTATCGGGAGCATAATGCGGATTCCCGCTGTTTTCATTAACGCCTACAATTATTGGAGGTTCCGTTATATAATTTCTTTTGGAAATTTCACCATCAATAAATTTTTGGACGTCGTATTCAGTTAAAGTAACCCCACCTAACGTCTTATTTTTAATTAAATTAAAGGCTTCCTTTGCGATTTTTGTTAAATCGTTTGCAACTGGGATATTATCACGGTATTGTTCATCCGTCCATACTGCATCAAATAGTGAAATTAGATCCCCGCTGGTTACAACTTCAACTCCGTGAGACTTTATTTGCTCCAGAGTTCCTGCATCTACTTTAGATACATAGGGAATAGAATTCATTGGTGAATATTCCATCGCTATTTTATTTATATTCTTTAGGGTGTGCTCCAGGTGATCTGATAGGGAGGAATGACTGGAATATTTAAGCTGCGTTCCCGGCAGATGATTTAAATGAAATGCTTCTATTGCATTTACAATTTTTGTCGGTGTCCCTTCCTTGGGAATAAAATAATAAAATCGTCTTGTAAGATGTGTTTCAGGCGGTATGTCCAATATATTTAATGCCAGATCATTTGAACCTCTAAAATCATAGAGTAACCATCCGTCAAGATTCATTTTTTCTATTATATCCTGCATCTTTTTTAAGTTAAATTTGCCCATAATTTCCTCATGTTTTTTAATTTTTAAACTTATAAAATCATTTTGATTTATATTTAGCAATATGTTTATTTACATAAAGTTAAATCAAGTTTTGAAATATTTAACAATTATTATTTGCTCCGTAAGTTAAAAAATTTTAGTTAAATAAATATCAAACCGGGACATAAATATTAAGACAAAATCATTTCATCATATATTTTTCTTTGTTTATATTATTAAGTTGAAATTTAAAAATTAGATTATTTTACAATATCAGGAGTGTTCATGTTTAAATTCCTAGGGACATATAATGTAGTTCCGTCTTTACCTGAAAATCTGGAAAAATTAAGAGAAGTTGCTTATAACCTTCATTGGTCATGGAACCCGGACTCACGGGAATTATTCAGAAGATTGCACATGGAACTGTGGGAGGATACAAGCCATAATCCTGTTATGATGCTTGGTAGAATTAGCCAGGAAAGATTAATGGAAGTTTCTCATGATGATGGATTTATAGCGCATCTGGACAGAGTTTATAACAAGCTTCAAAGTTATCTGACTGAAAAAACATGGTTTAAGAAGAATTATGATTATGGAGACTCCTTTAATATTGTTTATTTTTCAGCCGAGTTTGGTTTAACTGAATGCCTGCAAACTTATTCCGGCGGTTTGGGCGTATTAGCCGGTGATCATCTTAAAGCATCAAGTGATTTAGGTATTCCTCTTATTGGATTAGGATTGTTATATAAAGAAGGTTATTTCCAGCAGTACTTAAATTCGGATGGATGGCAGCATGAACGTTATGAAATAAATGATTTTGATAATCTGCCGATGATACTGGTTAAGGATAAGAAAGGGGAATCCTTAATGCTTTCGGTAAACCTTGCCGAGAGAGAAGTATTTTTTCAAGTTTGGAAAATCCAAATAGGAAGGATTCCGCTTTATTTACTGGATACCAACGTTACTAAGAATAGTGAAAATGATAGGAAAATAACCGAAACTCTATATGGCGGAAATGTAGAAACAAGAATTCAACAAGAAATTATTCTCGGGATCGGGGGAATAAGAACGATGCATTCGTTGGGTATAAAGCCTATGGTCTGCCATATGAATGAAGGTCATTCAGCATTTTTATCTTTGGAAAGAATGCGATATGCAATTCAAAATGAAGGTTTATCTTTTAATGAAGCAAAGGAAGTGGGCTATCATTCAAATATATTTACCACACATACACCGGTACCCGCCGGAATTGATGTTTTTTCCAATGATTTGGTAGAAAAATACTTTGGTTCTTATTATAGAAACGAACTGAAAATTTCCGACAACGAATTTTATTCGTTGGGTACTATATACAAGAACAGCGAATCTAATGTTTTTAATATGGCCCATCTGGCAATGAACACCGCCGGGTACATAAACGGTGTAAGTAAACTTCACGGCGAGGTTTCCAAAAAAATGTGGGTATCGGGTTTCAGAAATGTACCTTTCAATGAAATTCCTATCGGCTTTGTAACAAATGGAGTTCATATAAGATCTCACATTTCCCATGAAATGGAACAGCTTTTACTGCAGTACATTGGAGAGAAATGGGTTGATAATCCTGCTTCTACAAATTTATGGGAGCGGATTGATAAAATTCCTGATGAAGAGTTATGGAGAACTCATGAAAGAAGGAGAGAGAGATTAGTTGCATTTGCAAGGCGCCGCTTAAAAAGACAAATTAAAAACAGAGGTGGAAGTCAAGAAGAACTGGCAACTGCTGCCGAAATTCTGGACCCCAATGCCTTGACCATAGGGTTTGCCAGAAGATTTGCAACATATAAAAGAGCAACTTTGATTTTTAGAGATATCGATAGACTTGCCGACATTGTAAATAATAAAGAGCATCCTGTGCAATTTATTATCGCAGGGAAAGCCCATCCGAAAGATGAAGAGGGTAAAAGGTTTATTCAGGAAATTTTTCAAATTGCAAAAGAAGATCGTTTTAGAAGAAGGATTGTTTTTGTTGAAAATTATGATATGAATGTTGCCCATTATTTGGTTGAAGGATGCGATATTTGGCTGAATAATCCGAGACGCCCGTTTGAAGCAAGCGGAACATCAGGTATGAAAGTAATAGCAAACGGCGGTTTAAATTTCAGCGTTCTCGACGGATGGTGGGATGAGGGTTTTGATCCTGAAGTCGGTTGGAAAATTGGAAACGGGGAGGAGTATTCTGATCCTGACTATCAGGATGAAGTTGAATCAAGACAATTATATACTACTCTTGAATCGCAGATCGTTCCTTTGTTTTACTCCAAGGGAGAAGATAATATTCCAAGAAGGTGGATTGCTAAAATTAAAAACTCAATGAAAAAACTGGGACCGTTTTTTAATACTCATAGAATGGTTCAAGAGTATTTTGCAAAATACTACCGCGAAGCTTATGAAAAGAGAGTTTTATTGCTTGAAAATGATTGGACTGAAGGAAAACAGCTTACAGCCTGGAAAGAAAAAATTATAGAAAATTGGACAAATGTAAAAGTAATTAATGTAGACACTAACGGCGGTTCGAAAAGTTTATTAGTTGGTCAGGAATTCCCGGTAAAAGCGCAAATTGAATTAGGAAGTTTAACACCGGAAGATGTTGAAGTTCAGATTTATTACGGACCTATAGAGAATGAAGATAATCCGACGCTTAACTCTACCGTAGTTATGGAAGCTGAATCTCCAAAATCTAAGAATGGTCATTTCGATTATTCCGGTAGTGTTATTTGTCAAAAAAGCGGACATCAGGGTTTTACAATAAGGATTTTGCCAAATCATCATTTGCTGATAAATCCATTTGAATTAGATGTTGTATATTGGGCAAGTTAATTATATTATATAAATTAATCAGTTGTGTGAATTAAATAATAATATATATTAAATGAATTTTTCGATATAAAAATATTTTCAAAAACGCGTTAAATTGTCACCGTGAGCGGAGTCGAACGGTGAATATAAGTCTTCGACTACGCTCAGACTGACATAAGTGTCTATTATTTCACTAATTTTTAACTGATTTTTTTTCACACAACTGCTTAAATTAATATAAAGATTCGGGTATCAGATTTAGCTTGAAAAATTAATATTTTTATCGATTATATAATTTGAGCTCATTATCTCGAATTGGAACTATTTCATTAATTTTTATAGAATTTGTTATTAGTGAATAAATAATATTTTGAATGCTGCTAGAAACATTAGATATTAAAAAAAATGATGTTGTAATATATTCCCAAAATCAGTTCAACATAGATAAAAATTTCAAAATCATTTTTAAGGATGATCCGACCAAAGTTGCCAGAGATATCGGGTACAATGAAGTTTGCAGTTATATAAATGAATATGCTCCTAAAAACTTAATTGTTTACAGACTGCTTACAAATGCTAAAGATTTTGGAATGCGCATTTCGAAATACGGATTTTTTGTAA
Source organism: uncultured Ignavibacteriaceae bacterium (assembly GCA_964498065.1). Taxonomy (GTDB): domain Bacteria; phylum Bacteroidota; class Ignavibacteria; order Ignavibacteriales; family Ignavibacteriaceae; genus FEN-1297. The sequence goes on along the minus strand of CAZCFZ010000015.1, from coordinate 25,610 downwards.
ATATAAATGGTGCCTCAGAGTTAATTTATTTCGATCCTATATTTGCAATAAAAGAACTGGAAGATTATGCCGAAACATTAAATTTATACGATATCAGATTTAGAATTCAGCAAGTCGGTTTAACAACATTAAATAGAAAGGGCGACCTGCCTAATTATGCAGAAATTTATAGTATAGATCTTGAAGCGACGGAAGCAAAATTTCAAAATGACAAAGTATTTGCCGATGCCATTTTTGCATTCGATGATGTTGTAAAAGTCAGCGATAAGATTGAAGAAGATATCCCTTTGCCGAAAAAGAATACTTTTCACGAAAAACAAAACGAATTAAATGATAAAAAACATGAAACAAAAAAAGATGAAATTATTCGTCCGCATGTAAACAAAACTAAATCCAAAGATGAATTTAAAGTTATTCATCACGATATTTCCGAAGATCAGGATTTTGATTATAAAGAGATAATGAAGATAAATGTAAAGCACGGATATAAAACCGAGGAAAGAAAAAAAAGTAAAGATTATCCTTCTTCGGTGAAAACTTCGTCAACTAAATCTTCGGAATTAATACCTAAACTAATTAAACATAGCCATAAAGAACAAAGTTCTTTCAGAAAATTCCTGGAGAGCAGTCAGTCTAATAAAAAAGATAAAACAAAGACTCAATCATCAACGGAAGAAAAAGCATCTCAATTAGTCTCCATTTTCAAATCTTCATCTCCCCTTAATAAATTATTTGAGGGAAAAGAGGATAAGCAGGTTGTACTCAAATTAAACAAAAAAAGAAATTCTGAAGAATATTAATTCCTACCTGTAAAAATCATCTGTGCCGGTAATATTTTGATCATCCTCATCTTCACTGTCATTTATGGAAAACATAGAACTCAGCATATCTTTAAATTGCAGTCCGTATTCAAGTTTGTACTTGCTTAACATTGAGTACTCGGCTAAGCCGTGTAGAACAAATTCCATCAGCAGTAATTGATCCTTTCCCTTTTCATGGGGATGATATTTTTTAACTATTTCTTTTAACCCGGGCACTGATGTAAGCACCCTTTCGTATTCCTTATCGGAAATAGTATTTAGAATATCAACCGTATTGCCTTTAGAAAACCAATTGCTTATTGCTAGGTATGGATTTAATTCCTGGTTTTTCTTAATCTTTTCCGGGGAAGGGAAGTAATCTTGGAATAAAGTTTTTACTGCTTTACTAATTAAAATATAAGCGACTTTGGAGGGGCCTTCCTGCTCTCCTTCGTAAACTAATTCAATCTTCCCGGTTATGGAAGGTATTACTCCGTAAATATCGGATATACGCAGAGAAGTAACTCTTTCATTATTTATAATCATCCTTCTTTCAGCAGTACTGTTCAAATTTTCAAAAGCAGAAATCGTTAGTCTAGCCGAAACACCGCTCTTAGAATCAATGTATTCGCTTTGTCTGGCTTCGAAAGAAATTTGTTCTACCAGGCTTTCCATTAATTCACTTCTTGTAATAGAGTCGCATTGTTCGGCAGATAGTTCCGACTCTTGTCTTGTTATTTCTTTAGATACTGAAATTGTTTTAGGATAATGTGTCAGTATTTGGCTATCTATTCTGTCTTTCAACGGAGTTACGATAGAACCTCTATTGGTATAATCTTCAGGGTTTGCAGTAAACACAAACTGGATATCAAGCGGAAGCCTGACTTTGAAACCTCTTATTTGAATATCGCTTTCCTGTAAAATATTAAAAAGGGCAACTTGAATCCTTGCTTGTAAATCTGGCAATTCATTTATAACAAAAATTGATCGGTGAGATCTTGGAATAAGGCCAAAGTGAATTACTCTTTCATCGGAGTAGGGAAGTTTTAAAGCGGCGGCTTTAATCGGATCAACATCACCAATTAAATCGGCTACGGAAACATCCGGTGTTGCTAATTTTTCGGTATATCTTTCTGATCGGTGAAGCCATGTAATTTTTGTATCGTCTCCATGTTCGGAGATAAGATCTTTGGCCACTCTTGATAATGGTGATAAAGGATCGTCGTTTAGTTCCGATCCTTCTATTACGGGAATATATTCATCAAGCAAGTTAATAAGCAAACGTGCAATTTTAGTTTTTGCCTGACCCCGGAGCCCGAGAAGAATAATATTATGTCGTGAAAGAATTGCTGTTTGTATGTCGGGGATAACAGTATCTTCGTAACCCAGTATACCCTTAAAAGGATTTTCTTTCTTTTTTAAGGCGCTAATTAAATTCTTTCTCAATTCATTTTTAATAGATATAGGTTTATATCCGTTCTTTTTCAATTCACCGATTGTTGATATCGAGTTTATTTCCATTATATATTATGCTCCGTTTCCAAAATCATGAAACAAAAATTCAATTAAGTTATTTATCTGACTCTTCTTCGTCTATTTCTTATATAATCTTCGAATATGTAATCTCCCAAGCCGTTAAGGCTGCTGTAAAAAGCTTTTCCGTTATTTGTTTTGGTAAATTCTCTAACGAATTGCTGAAGGTAAGGATCGCGTGCAATCATAAAAGTAGTAATTGGAATATTTAATTTTCTGCATGTTGCTGCCTGGTCAAGGGTCCTGTTCACGATTTTTCTGTCCAGGCCGTAACTATTTTTATAGTACTTTATTCCTTCTTTTAAACATGTAGGTTTGCCGTCGGTAATCATAAATATTTGTTTGTTGCTGGTTTTCCTTCTTCTTAAAATATCAATAGCAAGTTGTAATCCGGCAACGGTATTTGTGTGGTATGGTCCAACTTGAAGATATGGAAGATCCTTAATTTCAATCGGCCATGCATCATTGCCAAAAACAATTATATCCAAAGTGTCTTTTGGATATTTTGTTGTTATTAATTCGGAAAGCGCCATAGCAACTTTTTTAGCCGGAGTAATTCGATCTTCACCATACAGTATCATCGAATGGGAAATGTCTATCATAAGGACGGTGGATGTAATAGCCTTGAAATCTTTTTCTTCAATTTCCAGATCATCTTCGGTTAATTTAAAATCATCTATACCGTGATTTATTTGTGCATTTTTAATTGAATCCGTTATATCGATCTGATCCAAAGTATCGCCGAAATAGTACTCCCTTCTGTCCGAAGTCAATTCATCCCCGGATCCGGTAAGCGGGGTTCGATGATTTCCTCTGGGAGATTTTTTTAATTTTCCGAAAATTTCTTCCAGAGATTGTTTCCTTATCGATTGTTCGCCTTTGGAAGTTAAAACGTATAAAGTACCGGATTCGTTTTCTTCGATATAATTTTTATCCTTAAGTTCCTGGATAAAATCACCTATGCCGTAATTATTTTTTGTTAAACCGTACTTTTGATCAATTTGGCTGAGCCAATTTAAAGCTTCTGCAACATCTCCGGAAGTTATTGTCAGAAGCTGCAAAAATAATTTAAGCAGATTTTCAAAACTTCCGCCTGAGTTTGGTGCAGGAACGTATTCTGTGAATCTTGTTCCAATCATAATTTTTGTGCTTTTTTGATTTAACTTAAAGATTATGATATTAGTTCAGTAATTCAAGGAAGAAATTTTAACTAATTCAAGTATTTATTTATATAAATAAGTAAACGAATTATTTAGAATAGTATTGTGTTATTTATCAAATAAAATTTATCAAGTATTAAAAATCATACTGAATAAACTGGTAAAAAATTTTAAGCTAATTTGATTAGATGAAAATTTAAAATGGGGCTGATTAAACATCAACCCCAATGAGAATAATTATTTTTTATTGGAAGGAATTCTTTTTTCAAGGATATTATCGACGAGATGATAATCTTTTGCTTCTTCAGCCGACATAAAATTATCTCTGTCGCAATCCTTCTTTATTTGCTCAAAAGACTTTCCTGTGTGATTTGCTAATATTTGGTATAGGATATCGCGTGTTTTAATCATTTCTTTTGCATGAATTTCAATGTCCGAAGTCTGTCCCTGTAATCCGCCAACCCAAGGTTGATGAATCATAATACGTGAGTTCGGCAAAGAAGTGCGTTTACCTTCCGCACCACCTGCAAGAAGTATTGCGCCCATGCTTGCTGCCATTCCTACACAAATTGTAGCAACATCGGGTTTTATATATTTCATTGTGTCGTAAATAGCCAATCCCGCAGATACACTGCCGCCGGGTGAATTTATATAAAGATTAATATCTTTTTCCGAATCTTCTGCTTCAAGGAAAATTAATTGTGCAATAGTTAAACTGGCTATATGATCATCAATCGGAGTTCCGATAAATATTATCCTTTCTCTTAATAAACGGGAATAAATATCCATCCCTCTTTCCCCTCTGCCTGTCTGTTCGATGACATAGGGTACTAACTGATTATATATTTCAAAATTATTTGTCATTTGGTTTCCTCAGTTCCTTTTTGTAAAAGTTTATTTGGATCTACTTTATTTATGTTATTCTTTTCTTTCAGGAAATCTAACAATTTTTTATCAATTATTTTTTCACCGTAGTTTGAAGACTTGTAGTAATTTATAAGCTTATCAACGGCAATGCCGGTTTTTTCCGCTTCTTTCGCTGCCAAGTCGCTTAGCTCTTCATCCGTAATTGAAATATTTTCTTTCTTTTGAATAGCATCCTTTATTAAAAACCACTTAACATTATATTCGGCATTTTTCCTTAACTTATTTGCTGTTTCATTTCTGTCTATATTTTTATAACCTTGCTTCTTAGCAGCTTCAATTTCATTCTTCACCAAATCTTCCAACACGCTGGAAACAATTGTTGTCGGAGGGGTGAATTCATTATTTGTAACAATAGAACTAATTAACTTGTCCTGAATTAATTCCTCGTTTCTTTTATCGTAATATTCTTGAATATCTTTTCTTATTTCGGTTCTTAATTCATCTTCGTTATTTACTTTGTCCTTGGTAACTTTTTTAATCAGCTCTTCATTTAATTCAGGTATTACAATTTTTTTTATGTCTTTTATAACGGCCTTATAATTAAACTTTTCCGTTATCTTTTCATCTTCACCTTTTTCATTTTTATTTGTTTTCTCTTCCGAAAAGGAAAAATTAAACGTATCCCCGACTTTTTTACCTTTGGAATTATCAATTACTTCCTGGTTTACACGTTCATTTGTCAGGTCTATTTTAAGAGTTTCCGGCTTTGTGTCGGGGAAAGGCTTTCCTTCATCATCCAAACGTGTTACTTCTGCTTCCATTATATACTTATCGCTGTCTATAACTTCACCGTTTTCCATAGCACTGTTTGCTCTAAGTATATATTTTATTTCCGATTCAACATCGGCATCTGTTACTTCGTAATTCGGTATTTCTATATCTAATCCGGTATAATCCTTCACTTCAAGTTCCGGTATAACCTCATATTTAACTTTAAAGAAAAGATTTTCCCCGGGATTAAATTTTATTTCGGTTAAAGAAGGCTTACCTATTGGATGTAAATGTTTTTCCTTAGCAATTTCCCAGAATTGATTATTTGCAACTTTTTCAGATGCTTCATACTCCAACGTATCCCCGTACATTTTCTTTAAAAGTGATAGCGGAACTTTTCCTTTTCTGAAACCTGATATTTGAATATTTTTTGTTTGTTTACGAACTTCAGTTTCGATATCTGATTTTACTTCATCATAAGTAAAAGTGACCTCAACTTCTTTTTCTGTTAACGATAACTCGTTTACTTTATAATCCAAACTAACCTCATACTTGAAAATTATTAAATACTTATAAAGAAAGTGCGAGAACGGGGACTCGAACCCCGACACCTTACGGTACTAGATCCTAAGTCTAGCGCGTCTACCAAATTCCGCCATTCTCGCATACTTTTTCGTCTTCCCAACAAAAGGAATCTTGCCTATTGTTAAAAAATCGAATTATAAATATACTGTTATGGCTATAGTTTAGCAAATAAACGAATTTAACATAATAACTACTGTTTTATCAATTATATTTAAAGATTATGACTGATTTTTTCGTATCCGGATGGAGGTTATTTATACTAAATTTTGTCTATGAAGTACCTTCAATTTGATTTATTAAATTTGCAAACCATTAAGGTAAAATTCGTAAAAATTTAAAGGAATTAAGTTTTTTAACTAAAATGTAATTATCTTATAGGTCAAAAAATATTATAATTAAAAAACCAGTACGTTTATAAAAAGAGGACCAATGAAATATAAGCACACCTTAATATCTAATATAGGTTTAAAGAGGGTAGAAAATGAAGATTCGGTAGGTGTATTTGAAGTTGAAAATGGATTGCTTGCAGTTGTTTGCGACGGTTTAGGGGGTAACAAAGCAGGCGAAATAGCTTCTAAGCTTACAGTTGAAACTATTCATGAAGTCTTCAAAAACCAAATAGGAAATGACTATATAGTTAGAATTCAAAAATCAATTACCGAAGCAAATCGAACTGTATTAGAGAAATCATCTAACGACAGTGAATTGAACGGTATGGCCACAACTTGTGAAGTGCTGTATTTAAAAGGAGATAATGCCTACTGGGGCCATGTAGGAGATTCCAGAATTTATAATTTAAGAAACAATAAATTAAAACAATTAACCAAAGATCATTCACTGGTTCAAAAATTAGTTGATGAGGGATATCTGACGCTTAAAGAAGCCGAGAATCATCCTAATAAAAATATTATTATGAGAGCTTTGGGTGATAGTCATGCAATTGATGTGGATTTAAGTAAATTAAAAATAAGCCAGAGAGACGATTTTAAATTTTTTATTTGTACGGACGGAGTTACCGCCGTACTAGGTGATTCCGACTTACTAAGTCTTTTAAAATTAAAAGATATAGATATTATAGCAGATAAGGTTTGCACTTTGGTAGAGGAAAGAGGCGCTCCGGACAATTATTCTTTTGTATTAATAACGAAGATGGAATAAATGGTAGGCGGGATTATAGAAAATTACAAAATAATTTCCGTCCTTGGCGAAGGAGGAATGGGGATTGTATACAAGGCTTTCGACTTAAAACTCGAACGGTTTGTTGCCATTAAAATTTTAAATGCACAGGCGCTGTTAAATCCGCAATTTGTTGCAAGATTTAAAAGGGAAGCAAGAAATCAAGCAAAATTAAATCATCCCAATATTGTCCCCGTATTCGGCTTTGCCGAAGCTAATAAAACCTTAGGCATAGTAATGGAGTATGTCGAAGGTGAAACTCTTGAAAATATAATTGAACGTAACGGTAAACTTCAATTGCTCGATGCTTTAAATGTACTTAAGCAAATTCTTGCCGGCGCCGAATTTGCCCACTCAAAAGGATTTGTACATCGCGATCTAAAACCGTCAAATATCATTATTAGTAACGACGGTGTTGCTAAAATTATGGATTTTGGAATTTCAAAGTCGATGTTTGAATCTCAGGGTATAACTAAAACGGGGACAAAAATTGGAACTATCCTTTACATGAGTCCCGAACAGATTAAAGCTATGGAGCCTACTGCGCAAAGTGATATTTATTCAATTGGTATCTCATTCTTTGAAATGTTAAAGGGAAAAACGCCGTTTGATGTTGGAAATGAATTTCAAATAATGGAAGCTCATTTAAAGAAAAATCCCACAAGGCTTTCAAGTTTATATGATAATGTACCCATAGAAGTGGATAGAATAATAGCGAAGGCGCTTAATAAGTCAACTGCTAAAAGATATCAAACATGCGGGGATTTTTTAATCGATGTCGAAAACTTAATTGAACAGCTTACTTCTCCCCAAGCGAAGAAGAAAACCAGGACAAAAACCAAGGTAAAATCACAAAGCAGTAAGAAGTTTAAACTTAAAGTCCGTTTTTTTGTTTTTGCATTTTTGATTACAGCTATGCTTTCTACTCTTTTTTATTTTATGTACAAGGATATTTCGCATTTTTGGCATAGAGTTAATACTGAAAAAAAGTTAATTGCAAATTCCGCTAACAAATTAAATTTAGTAAGTACACAATGGAAATCCTCCGATAGTCCAACTACAACAGGTCTTAATTCAATTTGTTTTGTAGACGATTCAGTTGGTTATGCATGTGGCGAACAAGGGACAGTAATTAAAACAATAAATGGCGGAAAGTCATGGACCTTTTTATCCGATTCATCACTAATTAATTTTTATGATATTAAATTTATTTCCCATGATAAAGGTTTTATAATTGGGAGTGACGGTACAATTTTAAGTACTTCCAATGAAGGTAAGAATTGGCATAAAATAAAATATAGTTCTTCAGCTTCACTTTTTAAAATATATTTTCTTAAAAACACTACCGTCGGATTTATAGTCGGGGCGAATGGAACTATTTTGAAAACATACGATGACGGCAATCATTGGATACAAATTCCTGCACCTTTAGAAGATGTTTTGTACAGTATTTCTTTTGCCAATGCCAATAATGGTTTTATAGTTGGTAAAAATGGTATAATATTAAAATCAATTGATCAGGGGAATACCTGGGTTGAGGATAAGAAATTAAATGAACAGTATATTAAAGATATTTATTTCATTAATAATAAAATTGGAATCTTAGCCGGCGGAAACGGTGAAATTGCTAGAACATCCGATGGAGGATTGAATTGGGAATTGATCCCTACTAACATTTCTTCCGGATTGTACTCAATTAATTTTCTTAATCAAAATACAGGCTTAATCCTGGGAAGTAACGGCGAAATTTTAATTTCAAAGGATGCCGGAAAAACCTGGAAATTACAACAGAGCGGGATTTATGCATCTCTTAACTGCAGTTCCGAAACACCATCAAGAAAAATTTATATTGTAACAAATATTGGTAAGATTCTTACAAATTGAATCTTAGCTTAAATTGATTTTACTAATCATAATATTTAATTTAACCTATCTTAATTACTGCAATCACTTAAAATAATTCTTAATTCTCATTTTTCTTTAAGAGGATATATTGGATAAATTTGTTATAAAAGGCGGTAAAAAATTATCCGGTGCCATTGAAATAAGCGGTGCTAAAAATGCGTCGTTAGCTTTAATGCCGGCATCACTGCTTGTTTCCGGGGTTTCAACTCTTCATAACACCCCGGAATTAAATGATATTTATACTATGATTAAACTCTTAAAACATTTAGGAGTGGAGACTTCTTTTGAAAATCATACGCTGCAATTAAATACTGAAAATATAACAAGACAGGAAGCACCTTATGAGCATGTTAAAAAAATGCGTGCATCAGTTTATGTGCTTGGCCCATTGTTAACAAAATTCGGACATGCCAAGGTTTCTCTGCCGGGAGGCTGTGCTTGGGGACCGAGACCGATTAATCTTCATATTGAAAGCTTGAAAAAAATGGGTGCAGAAATTGATTTGGTTGAAGGCTATATAATTGCAAAAGCAAAAAGGCTTGCCGGAACTAAAATTAATTTTGATGTTTCTTCGGTTGGTGCTACAGGGAATATTCTAATGGCTGCTGTGCTGGCTAAAGGAGTAACCACTATAAATAATGCGGCTATGGAACCTGAAATTACAAACCTTGCAGAATATTTAATTAAAATGGGTGCCCGGATAAAGGGCTTAAATACTTCCACAATAGAAATTGAAGGTGTGGATGAATTACATCCTGCGGAAATAGAAACAATTCCCGACCGAATAGAAGCAGGTACAATTTTAATTGCCGCTGCAATAACCGGCGGACGCGTGGAACTGAAAAATTTTCCTTCAATTTATTTTGAATCTGTTTTATCCAAGCTTGAAGACAGCGGCTGCAAAATTCAAATTAACAACTCAAAAGTGAAATTAGATTCTTCTAATAATTTCATAAAGTCCTCGGATGTTACTACTGCTATCTATCCGGGCTTTCCAACCGATATGCAGGCACAATGGACTGCATATATGTGTCTTGCTAATGAAACTTCGACAGTAACGGATACAATTTATTTGGACAGGTTCAAACATGTTCCCGAATTAGTTAGATTAGGAGCTAATATAAATGTAAAGGAAAATAGCGCTATTATAAAAGGTGTTCCCAAACTGATAGGAGCAAAAGTAATGTCAACTGATTTGCGTGCAAGTGCAAGCCTGGTCTTAGCCGGATTAGCTGCAGAAGGCACAACAGAAGTTTTGAGAGTGTATCATTTAGACAGAGGATATCAAAGAATTGAAGAAAAATTAAGATCGTTAGGTGCAGATATAGAAAGAGTTGAAGGAACCGAATATTAATTTTGGCTAGTACAAAAAAAATATTATCCGCTTTTAATTACTTATCTGTATATTTAATTATTATAGTAGTCTTTAACATTATCCTAATAAATTATCCTTTAACAAATGTTTTCGGCTACGAGTTTTCTGCCGTCAATGCAATTCTATTAGTTCTGTTGTTCGGATTATATACTAATTCTGTTTTTAAAAAATTTTTAAAGGGCAAATTTGATAAAAATATATTTAAAAAATATTTAACGACTGCGGCGGCTTTGTTTCTTATATTACCCGCTTTAATATCAATTATTCATTCATTTTTTGCCGTTAGCTGTTCTTTGACCGACGGTATTTCATTTTATTTGGTAATTACCGTTCCTTCTATTGTTGTCGGATTTTCTCTTGCTTTAATAAGTTTTAGCGCGGTTAAAAAATTTCAAAAAACGTTTTTCATTCTGCTTATTATAATAATTCTTTTAATCCCTTTACTTGAATTTTATTTTAATCCTCAAGTTTATTTTTTTAATCCGATTTTTGCTTACTATCCCGGAACAATTTACGACGAAGCAGTTAGCGTTAGTATAAAGCTGCTAGGATATAGGATTTTAAACATTTTATTTTTCGGTTCAATCGGTTTTTTACTTTATAAAGCTATAATTAATTCCTTAAAAAGAATAAGAACCATAACACTTATCTCTACGATTATTATTGCTGTTATATTTATTTTATTATCGCCAAAATTAGGATATTCAACCACTTTTAGTAGGTTAAAATATGAGCTTAATGGAACTGCGGAGACCCGGCATTTTATTATTCATTATCCAAAGAAGCTGGATCATACTTTGGTTGAAGCTATTGCTGTTTACCATGAATATTTTTATGATCAATTAAAACAATTCTTCGGATATGATTTTCCTGCAAAAATTAATTCCTATTTGTTTTTGAACAATCGGCAGAAAGAAAATTTATTCGGTTCTGCAAATGCCGATATTGCAAAACCATGGCTGAAAAGTACTTTTATAACTTATGATGATTTTTCTACAATTTTAAAACATGAATTGGCGCATTGTTATTCTTCTGAATTCGGAACAGGGCTATTTAAAGTTGCCGCAGGATTAAATCCGGCATTGATAGAAGGCTGTGCAGTTGCCGCTGACCCTGTATATAATGAAAATAATATTGATTATATGGCTTTGCTGGCATACAATAACGGTTATAAAATTAATTTGAAAAAACTTTTTAATAGCTTCGATTTTTATACTCTTACGTCATCGTTATCTTATATTTATGCCGGATCTTTTTGTAAATACTTAATTTCGACTTACGGTATAGAGAAATTCAAGAGCTATTATTCGGAAAATAATTTTAAAAAAGCTTATGGCTTTCCAATTGATGCTTCAATAGGAAAATATTATCAATATCTTACATCATTACATTTAATGTCTGGAAAGGATAAAGCAAATTATTATTATGGCTATAAGTCTATTTTCTATAAAGCATGTCCGAGGTATGTTGCGGAAAAATTAAAGGAGGCTTGGAATTATTATTCAAATAAAGATTATCATCCGGCTAAAAGCATATTCCTGGATATTTTGAAAGTTACAAATAATTACTCTGCTGTAATCGGATATGCCAGTTGTCTTAATGCATTAAACAATACTAATAAGGCAATTGGATTTTTACTCGGAAATATCAAACAGTTTGAAGGAAGCTCTTCTTATTATAGTATTGAATTAAGGCTGGGTGATTTTTACTCAATACAAAAAAATTATACAAAAGCAGATTCTATTTATCAAAGTATAATAAAACAAAAGCCAACATACGCCTATTCGTATATTGCAAATTTAAGAGTCAATTTAATTCAAGATAGTCTGGCTGCTAGATATCTAAAAGGGAATGATTTTGATAAATACATCATATTAAAAGAAATGAATTCTTCGAATTATAATTATTATTCGATACCGGTATTAATTAACCTTGCCGGTTCGTTTGATGAAGATTATAATATATTCTTAAAAATATTTGACAAAAAAATCGAAGTAACTGATTTTGCAGGCAGTTATGCGGCATTCAAACTTTCTAACTACATGCTTGAGCATCTCGACTTTAATAAAGCCGAAGAAACGGCATCTCTGGCATTAAAATATAAAGCAGATGAAAATTTTGAAATTACATTGCAGAATAATTACTCGAAAACAATTTGGTTTAAAAAGCATGCCGGGCAGATTTTAAAAAATACTTTTTTAAAATAGAACAGATAAAATGGAAGAAAATAAGGGCTCAACTATAAATTATATGAAGTTAACATCTTATTTCTTAGGATTTATAACATTTGTTATTTTCGTTTATATCCTAATAGCGTTCAAAAAAATATTAGTCCCGGTTACGCTTGCAATCTTCTTAACTTTTTTATTTCATCCTTTAATAGAGTACCTTCAAAAATTCAAGTTTCCCAAATGGCTTTCTCTAATTTTAATAATTTTTTTTATTAGCGGAATATATTATCTAATAGGTCTATTGGTCGTAGCTAACTTCGGCACCTTCACTGCAAAATTGCAAACATATTCCGAAAATTTAGCCGTATTTCTTCAACAAATACTAAGTCCTTTTAATTTGACGGTTAAAGAAGTAGCACAAATGTTTAATATTAAAACCGAACAATTTGATGTAAGTTCATTATTTCAAAATTTATTTAAGGCCGGTATAATTCAAAATTTATTTTCTTCTTTCTCTTCGATGTTAGGAGATTTTTTTATACTATTAATTTTCTGGATATTCATGATTATGGGGAAAAAGCAATTTGAAGAAAGATTGAAATCGGCTTTTGAGGGAAGAAGAGATATAATTGAAAATACTATAAATTCTATCAATAACCAGCTCCAGTCGTATATAATTATCAAGACAATTACTTCTTTTACTACCGGAATGATTGTAACAATAATACTTTGGCTTTTTGGAATTGACTTCGCAATATTTTGGGGACTATTAACTTTTATATTAAATTTCATTCCTAATATCGGTTCTGTTATAGCAACATTATTTCCTATTGTTATATCTTTGCTGGAATACGGTATCGGAGTTAAAACTATTTCATTAGCGGCCTTACTAATTATTAACCAAAATATTATCGGTAATTTTGTGGAGCCTCATTACCTGGGCAGGCAGATGGATCTTAGTCCGGTTTTTGTCCTTTTCTCTTTAATATTTTGGGGATGGATTTGGGGTATCCCGGGAATGTTCTTATCTGTTCCTATTGCAGCAGCTATAAAAATATTTTTTAGTAATATTGAACCTTTAAAGCCTATTGCCATTATAATGGGAAGAAAAGTAGCCGAAATAAACAGTTAAAAATTTTAAAATAAATTTTCAAGTATTTTAGTTGAATGAATTTCAAAGAGGAATTGTCTAAATATCTTTTTATTGCCAATGCCACTGAAGCTGCAGAAAATATGAAGCTTAAGGTATTTATTGTAGGCGGTTTTGTGCGGGATTTAATTTTGCATCGTGAAAGAAATGAAATTGACTTTCTGGTAATGGGAGACGGGCCAAAATTTGCATCTTATTATGCAGATTCATTAGGAATTAATAAAATATCTATATACAAAAACTTTGGTACCGCACATTTTAGAATTAACGATTTCGATCTTGAATTCGTGGGCGCTAGAAAAGAATCTTACAATAGACAAAGCAGAAAGCCGGAAGTAACTACCGGAACTTTTGATGAGGATATCAGCAGGCGCGATTTTACGATAAATACTCTTGCTGTTTCAATTAATAAATCGAACTTTGGACAGCTTATAGATAAGTATAACGGATTAAATGATATAAATAATAGAATAATTAAAACTCCCATTGATCCTTTAATTACTTTTAATGACGATCCTTTAAGAATAATGAGAGCATACCGGTTTGCTTCTCAACTCAATTTTATAGTAGACGATTCAATTAATAATGCTGCCTATAAAATAAGGGAAAGATTACGAATAGTATCTCAAGAAAGAATTACCGATGAATTTTTTAAAATACTTGCATCGCCAATACCTTCAATCGGTTTAAAATTATTATTTAACTCGGGAGTGATGGAAATAATATTTCCGGAGATTGTTAATTTGTCGGGAGTAGAGCAAAGAAACGACTTTCATCATAAAGATGTTTTTTTACATACGTGCCAAGTAGTAGACAATATTGCAAAAGTAACTGAAAACGTATGGCTTAGATTTGCGGCCTTAGTTCATGATATTGCCAAACCTCAAACTAAAAAATTTGTTGAAGATATTGGCTGGACATTTCACGGACATGAAGAATTAGGTGCGCGGAATATGAAAACTATATTTAAAAAGCTTAAACTGCCTAATAATAAATTGGAATATGTTGAAAAGCTGGTTCGTTTACATTTAAGACCTATAGCTCTCGCAAAAGAGGAAGTTACCGATTCCGCTATAAGAAGATTAATTGTTTCTGCAGGAGAAGACCTGGAAGATTTAATAACATTATGCAGGGCGGATATTACAAGTAAAAATCCGGATAAAGTTTCAAAATATTTGGATAACTATGAAAAAGTTATGAGAAAAGTATGGGAAGTTGAGGAGAAAGACAAACTGAGAGCATTTCAATCACCCGTAAGAGGTGATGAAATTATGAAAGTCTGTAATCTTAAACCCTCAAAAAAGGTTGGTAAAATTAAATCTGCGATAGAAGATGCGATTCTTGATGGAAAAATTGGAAATAATTACGAAGAAGCTTATAATTATTTATTAAAAATAAAAGAACAATTTAATAATTAATTTTATTTATAGGGTAAAGGATTTTTTATCTTAAAATATATAATTGTTAGCCCGAGAAATTGTACTTGTACGAAAATTATCATTAAGATTTTAATTTCATTTCACATAACGATATTGTTTCTGCCGTTTATTTAATAATATAACCGTTTATACATAAAATATTATATAATTTATCATAATCCTTATTTTTGTGTCGAAATTGTTAGGGAAAAATTACCTAATTTAAATTTGAATTTTTTTTAATTATGAATTAACCTTTTTACAATAGAACATGTCTAAATCACAAGCAAATTATTTTAAAATAAATATTAATCGGAGTCGATAATGCGTCTCTTCTTAGGCATAATGTGCATATTAACATTTACTTTCATGTCCTACGGGCAAAAAGTACTTTCATTAAACGAAGCAATCAACATAGCACTTCAGAGAAATACTACATTAAAGAAAGCTATTAATAATATTGAAGCAAATAAATCAACGGTAAAAGCCGCCTATGGGAATTTTCTTCCTTCACTTGGTGCAAGTGCAAGCTGGGGATGGTCCCGCAATAAACAAAAAGCCGGCGGTTCATATACATTTCAGGGTATTACTATTAATCAGCCTGATACAACTATAACAAGTGATTCCAGGAGTTATTCTGCAAGTGTAGGTGGCAATTTAACTTTGTTTGATGGTTTATCCGATTTTGCAAATTTAAGTCAAAGTAAAAATCAGCTGAAATCAGCACAGTTATCTCTTGAAAATCTTAAACAAAATATTGTTTTCCAAACTATGAATTTATATTATACTGTAGTTAACGACCAGCAATTATTAAAGGTTCAGGAAGATAATGTAAAATGGAATAAAAGAAATCTTGAAACGATTACTGAAAGAAATAAATTGGGAGCGGTTACATTAGCAGATGTATATTCGGCACAGGTGCAGGAAGGGAATGCACAATTAGGTTTAATCCAAGCGAAAAATAATTTTGAGACGGCTAAAAGCAATTTTTTATATTATCTCGGTTTAAATGTATTTGAAAATTATTCTTTTGCTGATTCATTAACCGCCCAGGAAGAAGAAATGCTTAATACTAATTTAACCAATGAGTATAAAAATATGTCGGATTTAGTTAAAGAAGCGCTAGATAACAGGCCGGATTATAAAAGCGCAATGATTGATGTACAAAGCGCTGAAGAGGGAGTAACGATGGCTTTTTCAGGTCATTTACCTAGATTAACAGGCAGTTATGATTATTACTTGCATTCTAATGTTCTACATAGTCTAAGTGATCTTTCAAATAGCCAGACTTATTCGATAGGTCTTACTCTAAGTATTCCGATTTTCTCAGGATTTAGTGTTGAAAATCAGGTGGAACAGGCTAAAGTAAATGTAATGAATAAAAAAGTTGATCTTGAAGATTTAAGAAGAACTATAAATCAAAATATACAAACTACATATTTGAACCTTCAAGCTGCGAAAACGGGACTTGAAGTAAGTAAAAATAATGTAAAGGCCGGTGGGGAAAATTTAAAAATAGCACAGGAAAAGTATGCTTTGGGTTCAGGAACTTTGTTGGACCTATTGACGGCAAATTATAATTATACAAATGCACGAACCAGCTATATAAACTCCGAATTTCAATATATAGTTCTTAATGAACAATTAAAATATTATCTAGGAGTTCTTAATTATAAAAAATTCGAATAAAAAATTTTAATGAAGGAGAGTAGTTAAATGGCTAACGGGAAAAAAAAGAAATCAAAAAAGAAAGTAATAATATTTTCAGCGTTAGGAGTTTTGGTAGTTGCTATTATCGTTATAGCTATCTTGGGAAGTAGTAGAAAGGAAATTATAAGCGTTCAAACTGAAAAAGTGGTTAAGAGAACTATTACTCAAAGCGTTACTGCTACCGGAACATTAGATCCGGAATTTAAAGTAACAATTGTTCCCGAGGTAACAGGAGAAATTGTCGACTTACCCGTGAAAGAAGGACAGCGTGTTAATAAAGGGGATTTACTTGTTAAAATTAGACAAGATACTTATCTAGCACAGGTAGAACAATCTGAAGCTAGCTTAAAAAGTGCTCAGGCTAATTTATCGATGAGTAAAGCCCAATTAGATAAAGTTACATCAGATTATAACCGTGCAAAAGAACTACATGCTAAAAATCTTGAAAGCGATGCTGACCTAGAATCTGCAAAAAGTTCTTATTTGTCGGCACAAGGCTCATATCAAGCAGCTCAAGCTCAAATATCACAAACAGAAGCCGCATTAAAAGTTCAAAAAGATCAATTAAGTAAAACGACAATTTATTCACCGATGGATGGCGTTGTAAGCCAGTTAAATGTCCAACTCGGTGATAGAGTACTTGGTAGTTTTTACAGCCAGGGCACCAACTTAATGACAGTATCGGATCTGAAAAGTATGCTTGCAGTAGTTGATGTTGATGAGAATGATGTTGTTTTACTTTCTGTTGGAGATACTGCTAGAATAAAAATAGATGCTTTTGGAGATAAAGTATTTAGAGGTATTGTCTATCAAATTGGAAATACAGCTATTAGTACAGGGGCGGGCACGCAGGAACAAGTTGTAAATTTTGAAGTAAAACTTAAATTTATTGATTTTGATCCGGGATTTAGACCCGGTATGTCTTGCAATGCTGATATTGAAACAAAGACTTTGCATAATGTATTGAGTGTACCGATTCAAAGTGTTACGGCAAGAAATGCTATGGAAGGTCAACAGCAGGAAGAGAGCGATAATAAAAGCCCCAAAGAAAATAAGAAAAAAGAAAATGTTAATAAGCTTCAAGAAATTGTATTCCTTGCAGATAAAGGTAAAGCAAAATCTGTCGATGTTGAAACTGGAATAAGTGATGATAATTATATTCAAGTAAAATCCGGACTAAAAGAAGGTCAGGTAGTTATATCCGGTCCCTATAAAGCAATATCAAGAGATTTAAAAAATGGTTCAGATATAAGAATAGAAAATAAAGAGAAAATGTTCGGCCAAAATAATAAATAAAATCGGATATATAAGATGAACATAATAAATATTGAACACATTTCGAAAGTATATCAAGTCGGTTCCGAAGAGGTACACGCAATTAGAGACATATCTCTTAGAATCGATAAGAATGAATACGTTGCTATAATGGGCCCTTCCGGTTCCGGTAAATCTACTTTAATGAATATGTTAGGCTGTTTGGACACACCAACTTCCGGGAAATATGATTTTACCGGAGTTAGTGTAAGTCAAATGACAGACAACGAACTGGCAAAAATTAGAAATAAAGAAATAGGTTTTGTATTCCAGACATTTAATCTTTTATCAAGATCCGATGCTCTTCACAATGTCGAACTTCCGTTAATTTATGCAGGTATTCCGGCAGCTGAAAGACGTGAAAGAGCTGAAGAAGCTTTAATTGATGTCGGATTAAAAGATAGAATGCATCATAAACCTAATGAACTTTCCGGAGGTCAAAGGCAGAGGGTTGCTGTTGCTCGTGCTCTCGTTACCAGACCTTCAATTATATTAGCGGATGAACCTACGGGTAATCTTGATTCTAAAACCGGTGAAGAAATAATGATTCTATTCAATGAAATTTATGAAAAGGGAAATACTATAATTCTGGTTACCCATGAAGAATATATTGCGGAACATGCTGCAAGGATTATAAGAATTAAAGATGGTTTAATCGAAGCCGATACGCCGGTTGCAAATAGATATATACCTAAAGCTAAGAGTGAAGTTAATCAATAAATAAGTAAAATGTTTAAAATTAGGTGAAACTATGTCTGGAATTGCGTTATTATCATTTGAATTTAAAGAAAGTATGATGATTGCTTTAAGAGCACTAAGAGCCAATAAAGTTAGAGCTGCTTTAACAATGCTTGGTATATTTATAGGAATAACGGTAGTTGTTTTAATGATGACTGCTATAAAAGGATTAAATAATTCATTTCAACAGGGAATAAGCGCCTTAGGAGCGGATGTTTTGTATATTGATAAATGGACATGGTTTACCAATGTACCTTGGTGGGAGCAAAGGAATAGAAGGAATATTACCATGGCGGATTATGAAAAATTTAAATCTATGGCAAAACTGCCGGTTGCTATTGCTCCAAGTTTGGATACAAGACAAACCGTAAAATACAAGGATCAATCGGTGGAAAGTGTTTCCGTTGAAGGTTCGGATGCAGAATATATTAAAACAACTAATCTAACATTTGAGCAGGGCAGGTTTTTTAATGAAATTGAATCGAAAAGTGCAAGAAATGTTTGTGTACTCGGAAGTCAGATAGCGGATGATTTATTCCCTCATAAAAATGCCTTAGGTAAAAATATAAAAATTGGACCTGTTGAATTTAAAGTAGTTGGTATTTTAGATAAACAAGGTAGTTTTATTTTGGGTGATTTTAATCCCGATCAACGTGTTTACGTTCCAATAGGTACGGTATTTAAATATTTTTCAGGACATAGACGAAACAGTATTTCAATTGATGTTCGTGCTGCCGGTACCGGAGCAATTGAAAATACTAAAGCCGAAGCTGAAGGAATAATGAGAAAAATAAGGGGACTTATGTATAATCAGCCGGATGATTTCGGAATAAACCAGCAGGCCGGATTAACCGATCTATATAATAGCAGAGTTGGAGTAATTCAAATTGCAGGTATATTTATTACAGGATTGTCACTGTTTGTCGGTGCTATCGGTATTATGAATATAATGTTTGTATCGGTTAAAGAAAGAACAAAAGAAATAGGCCTAAGAAAAGCCATAGGCGCAAAAAGAAGGACAATTTTAACTCAATTCCTTCTAGAGTCTTCATTTATTTGCTTAGTAGGAGGTATAGCCGGTTTAATAGCTTCCATTCTTTTGGGCTTATTGGTAAATCAGTTTTTACCTACTTCTATTGATTATAGCGTCGTTTTAATAGCAATTTTGGTTTCATTAATTACCGGATTAATATCTGGATTTGCACCTGCTTATACTGCAGCAAAAATGGACCCGGTGGAAGCATTAAGGTTTGAATAATGAAATTAAATGAAATATTTTTTATGTCGTTTCAGTCTATTAAAGGAAATAGACTTAGAACAATGCTTACTATGCTTGGTATTGTTGTAGGAATTTTTTCAATTATAGTTATAATGACAGTTATTACCATGCTTCAGGACAGTATCGAAAACGGGGTTTCGCAGCTTGGTAAGAATACTTTCCAGATACAGAAATTTCCTGCAGTAATGACGGGCGGGCACGATGCCTGGTTGAAGTATAGAAATAGAAAAGATCTGACGCTTATGGATTATAATAGGTTAAAAGGTATGCTTGTAGAAGCAAAATATATTGGGGCAGAGCAGTGGCAAGGTGGACAGATAGTTAAGTACAACGGTGAAGAAACCAATCCTAATATTTCAGTTGCTGGTATTACTGCCGATGCAATGAAAACAAATAATTGGTCTGCTGTAAACGGACGGGATATTAGAGAACTTGATGTTAAATATTCGAATGATGTTTGCGATATTGGACAGGATATTGTTGATAAATTATTTCCTAATATTGATCCCATTGGTAAAATTATAAGAGTCAATAATTATCCTTTAAGGGTAATAGGTGTTCTTGATAAACAACCGGCTATGTTCGGACAAAGCTGGAATAGTTTTTTAATTATGCCTATCACAAGATTCCAATCAATTTACGGTAAGCTGCATAGAAGTATCAATATTACAGTTATGTCGCAAAGTAAAGAAGATTATAATTCAACTATAGAATCGGCTATAGGGTATATGAGAACAATAAGAAAAGTAGGTCCTGGGAAGGATAATGATTTTGACATATTCAGCAATGAATCAATTATTAGTCAGATCAATGATATTACTTCCGGAGTTAAAATCGGAGCTATGGTAATTTCAATTATTGCACTAATTGCTGCAGGCGTAGGCATTATGAACATTATGCTGGTATCAGTTACGGAAAGGACAAGAGAAATAGGAATTAGAAAAGCGATTGGTGCCAGGAAACGTTCTATCCTTTATCAATTCTTAATAGAAGCCATAATTTTATGTTTAACGGGGGGAATTATTGGAATTGTTCTGGGAATAGGTGTAGGTAATTTTGCCGGCAGCTTTTTACATGCTCAAATGGCCATCCCTGTTGATTGGGTTATTATCGGGTTTTCTTTATGTATATTTGTTGGTTTGATATTCGGTACATATCCAGCTTATAAGGCATCCAACCTAGATCCTATCGAAGCTTTAAGATATGAATAAATAATGACAAATCTTTTATAAAAAGTCCGGAATTAGTAAACCGGACTTTTTCTATATCACAACCATCTATTTGTACTTATATTAATCATTTTTTATTTTGATAGTAAATAAACGAAAAAAGGATTTTCTGTGTCTAAGGAATGATACTTAATTTAATTATTTTTCAAAATTTAGCTGGTTGTTATGAAATTATCTCAAATTTTTCGCATTTCGCTTGAATCTATAAGCTCAAATAAATTACGAACATCTTTAACCGTACTTGGAGTGGTTGTCGGAATATTTTCGATTATTGTTATTATGACAATTATTACAATGCTTCAGAAGAGTATTGAAAACGGAGTATCTCAGCTGGGGCAAAATACGTTTGAAATTCAAAAATTTCCTGCAATAATGACCGGCGGTCATCGAGCCTGGATGAAATACCGGAATCGCCCTGATATTACACTTGATGAGTATTATAGATTAAAAAATATGTTGACTAACGCAAAGTATGTAGGTGCGCAAGACGAATGGGAAGGTGTTGTTGTAAAATATAAAAGGGAAGAAACCAATCCCAATATTTCTGTTATTGGTGTTACTGCCGAAGCAATGAAAACCAACGATTGGACAGCAGCATATGGAAGAGAATTGAGAGACCTGGATGTAAAATATTCTAATGATGTATGCGATATCGGACAGGATGTTGTTAATAAATTATTTCCCAATATAAATCCCGTTGGTCAGATTATTAGAATTAATAATTATCCTGTTAAAGTAATCGGTGTGTTAAATTCAAAACCGGCGATGTTTGGCCGAAGTAGAGATAGTAATGTTTTAATTCCGATTACTACTTTCCAAAATGTTTTCGGGAAGCTGCACAGAAGCCTTGATATTACGGTTATGACAAAAAGCAAAGAAGATTATGAACCTACAATTGAATCTGCCATAGGTTATATGCGTATTGTTAGAAAAATTCAACCCGGGAAAGAGAACGATTTTGATATTTTCAGCAACGAGTCAATTATAGCCCAGATTAATCAAATTACTGGCGGAGTAAAAATAGGCGCCATGGTTATTTCAATTATAGCATTAATTGCCGCCGGCGTTGGAATAATGAATATTATGCTTGTATCTGTAACCGAAAGGACAAGGGAAATAGGAGTAAGAAAAGCTATTGGCGCAAAGAAAAATTTAATTTTACTGCAATTTCTTTTTGAGGCGATCGTTTTATCTATATTTGGAGGTCTTATCGGAATCATTCTAGGCGTTGGTATTGGAAATTTTGCGGGTAGTTTTTTACATGCCGCAATGGCAATACCTGTCGGCTGGATAATAATAGGTTTTTCTTTGTGTCTGTTTGTCGGAGTAGTATTTGGAACTTATCCTGCTTACAAAGCTTCTAACATGGATCCGATTGAAGCGTTAAGACATGAATGAATTTTTTTGAATAACAAAATATTTTTAGAATAAATATAACACTTTTTCTAAAAGTACTTTTAATATTACATTATTCATTTATATTGTAATGTCCGCATTATATATCCGCCATGAAATAATTTACTAACTCACGTTACATAAAAAGTTCAGTGAAAAGATGAAATCTATATTCTAAAAAATCAAAGATTAAATAGACTTTTATTTAAGAAAGATGTCAACTTTAATTGCTGTGTAAAATGAGTTACTAAATATATCGGAAATTTTCTGATGAACGGTTTATTATTATAAAAATTGTAAGATTTCCAGTTGTATTTAAGATTACTCATTATTATGTTGCAATAAATTTGATAATTAATTACTAATATTTTGGTTTTGAGACCTAATCTGTATTCTCAAAAATCAATCTATTTTAATAAAGCGGGAATAATAATGAAGTTTAACCAGCTATTTTTCATTTCATTTGAATCTCTAAGGACAAATAAACTTAGAACTTTTTTAACTATACTTGGAGTAGTTGTAGGAATTTTTTCAATTATAGTAATTATGACAATAGTTACTATGCTTCAAAATACTATTGAAGAAGGCTTACAGTTTTTAAGTAAAAATACGTTTGAAATACGAAAATATCCTGCTGTAATGAGTCATGGCGAATGGAGGAAATATAGAAACAGAAAAGATATAACATTAAATGATTTTTACAGACTAGAAAATTCTTTGCGTAATGTTGAACGTATGGGTGCTTATTTGGGGGCAGGCGGCAAAATAGTTAAATATGGTAGTAATAAGACTAATCCTAATGCAAATATCATTGGAGTTACGCAAGGTGTATATAAAACACTAAACCTGGAAATTGAAAGCGGCAGAGAATTTCTAGAAAATGAAATTAGGTACAGCGGACATGTATGCGTACTTGGCCATTACATAGTTGATGATATTTTTAATAATATTCCTCCTGTGGGTAAAGAAGTAAGAGTTGACGGGCAGCCTTATAAAGTAATTGGTGTGCTAAAAAAGAAACCCGATATATTCGGGCAAACACAGGATAATTATATAGTTATTCCGGTTACTACATTTGAATCAATATACGGCAAAAGGCATAGAAGTGTTTCAATTACAGTACAATCTTCTTCAAAACAAAATTATTTAGCTTCAATAGAAGCGGCAATAGGTTATATGAGAACTATTAGAAAAATTTTACCCGGTAAAGAGAATGATTTTGAAATCTTCAGCAACGAATCGGTAATATCTCAAATAAACGATATGACAGCAGGTGTTAAAATAGGGGCACTGGTAGTTTCAATAATTGCCTTAATTGCAGCCGGTGTTGGAATAATGAATATTATGCTTGTTTCGGTAACTGAGAGAACAAGGGAAATTGGAATTAGAAAAGCTGTAGGAGCGAAAAAAAAATCCATACTTTTTCAATTCTTAATTGAAGCTATAATATTATCACTTATCGGGGGTCTCCTTGGGATTTTTCTGGGAGTAACAATCGGTAACTTTGCAGGCTCGTATCTAAATGCAACTGCTGTTATTCCTTATGATTGGGTATTTATCGGATTATCAATGTGTATAATTGTGGGTGTAACATTCGGGACTTATCCAGCTTATAAGGCAGCCAACCTTGATCCTATTGAAGCATTAAGGTATGAATGATAAAAAATTTTCTTTTGATATTCGTTTTGTTATTATTAATAAAATATTCTCCTTCCATAACTATTAAAAGATAAATTCAAATTTTTAAAATTTAAAGTAATTTTAGTCATATTATTTTTAATAAAATTACTATCTTATTTGAAATGAATTTCAAAATAATAAAAAATTTTATTCTTTCAATTAGTATAAATTCGTAATAAGGTAATGAAATGTCTAAAACATTATTCCTCTTAATTAGTTTAAGTCTTATTTATATTTTTAATATTATGATATTTAGTCAGACTACTTTATTCCCTGTTATAGTCAATAATAAGTACGGTTTTATTGACTCATCCGGTAATATAATTATACAACCCAAATATGATCAAGCTTCGAGTTTTTTAGATGGAAAATCCAGAGTTTCAATGTTAACTAAACAGCCGGACGGCTCTTATGTCCTTGAGAATTGGGGATATCTCAGCACTAATGGGGAATATCATGAAATTTCAGATCTCTCCGATGGAGGTTTATTTTATGAAGGATTGGCTAAAATTAAAAAGCCGGCATTCGGTATTTTTTCAGATTCCGAATGGGGTTTTATTGATACTTCATTTAAATTTGCAATCCAGCCGAAATATTATAATGTGGGTAATTTTTCAGACAGCCTCGCCTGGGTGGAACATAAAGAGTCTTTTCTATTCATTGTTGTGGTAGACAAATATGGTTATATAAATAAGAAAGGACAATTAGTAATTCCTGAAAAATTTGATCATGCGGGTAATTTTTCCGAAGGATATGCAAACGTAACGATTGATGGTAAACATGGATTTATTAATAAAGAAGGGAAGATGATTATTCAACCGAGGTTTAATTCTGCACGTCATTTTTCGTGTGGTTTGGCTCCTGTCAGTTTAAATGGGAAATGGGGATTTGTTAATGTAGAAGACAGTTTAATAATACCTTGTATTTATGATGACGCTAGATCGTTCTCGGATAGTTTGGCACTCGTTAAATCCGTTAATAAATGGGGATTCCTTAATTTATCCGGGAAAACAGTAATTCAGTTTCAATATGAAGATGTTTCTAATTTTTTTAAAGGAATAGCTGCAGTAAAAATTAACGGCAAATGGGGATATATAAATAAATCCGGCAAAGTTGTTATTCAACCCAGGTATGATGGTGCGGCTGCTTTTTTTCATAATCTTGCGATGGTTAGGGTAGGCAATAAATGGGGCTATATCAATCGTGAAGGAAAGTTTATCTGGAATCCTACAAAGTAGAAAATTAATTAGATCTTATTAACTTCTAATTACCATTTTTAATGTTACTGAAAAGAAGAATATTGCTCTTCTAAATCCAGCTTAATATTTTATTTTTGCATCTTAATACATTAGTT
>CAZCFZ010000014.1:0-77207 GCA_964498065.1 uncultured Ignavibacteriaceae bacterium | reverse complement strand
AAATAATTAGTGTACAAATTTAACTAAAATTCTGCTCGGGAACATTTTCTTTTATTACCGCCCCGAACAGATTCATGACTTTCTTACTTAGCTCAATAATAAAATCCATTAATTTTTCGGGTGATTCAAAATTATTTTGAATTACCAGCTTCAGCACATCCTTCTGCTGATTAAATTTTATTGTCTCTTTATATTCTTTAATTATAAATCTCATTAGCTCAACGAATTTAAATTTATAATAATCTTCCTTTTGTCCCCTTGGCAGTATTATAAAAATATTCTTCCTTTGAATTATAACTCTTTCAAATAATGCATAAGAAGCATAAAGTTTTAATGTAGCCGCAGATATAAGCCTCTGAACAAGAACAGGCAATGGTCCGAACCTGTCTTTCATTTCTTCTTTCAACTCTTCTATTTCCGTTAAATTTTTTATCGAATAAAGTGCGGTATAAAAATTTAGCCTGTCCATCTGTTCAGGCATGTACGTTGAAGGTATGCCGATTTCAAAATAAGTATCGATTGTCGGCTCGGTCCTGTCTTCGGGTTTAGGTAAATCTTTAAAAACTTCTTTGAACTCTTCGTACTTTAATTCTTCAACAGCTTCATTTATTAATTTTACATAAAGATCAAAACCTACATCATTTATAAAGCCGGTTTGTTCTGTACCCAATAAATTTCCTGCACCTCGAATTTCCAGATCTCGCATTGAAATATTAAATCCTGCCCCTACATCGGTGAATTCTTCTATGGCCTGCAAACGGCGTAAAGCTTTTTTTGTAATTCCGTTCAAAGAAGGTACAATAAAATATGCGTAGGCTTGTCTGTTAGATCTTCCTACTCTTCCTCTAAGTTGATGAAGTTCTGCAAGTCCGAACCGATCGGCTCTGTTAACAATTATTGTATTCACATTAGGAATATCTATTCCGGACTCTATTATTTTTGTTGATAGAAGTATATCAAATTCTCTATTTAAAAATCCATGTATAACTTTTTCTAATTGTGCCGGTTTCATCTGTCCGTGAGCAATTGCAATTTTAACATCCGGAAGATATTTACGAATGTAGCCTGCAAGCTTATCAATAGACTGCACTCTGTCATGAACAAAGTAAATCTGTCCGTTTCTTCTAAGCTCATTTAATACCCATTCTTTTATTTTAAATACATCGAATACAGAAACATGAGTATAAATAGGCTGCCGGTTTGGCGGCGGAGTAGCGATGATTGACAAATCTCTTGCGCCGAGCAGTGATAAATTCAACGTCCTTGGGATTGGAGTTGCTGTTAAAGTTAGTGTATCAACATTCAACTTTAGTGAACGAAGCTTTTCTTTAGCCATCACTCCGAATCTATGTTCTTCGTCGATTATCAAAAGGCCGATATCTTTAAATTTTATATCTTTGGACAATAACCGATGTGTACCGATAATAACATCTATCTTGCCTTCGCTTAATTCCGCCAAAATTTCTGTTTGTCTTTTTTTAGTTTGAAACCTGGATATTACAGCAACTTTCACAGGAAATTGAGAAAGCCTATCCGTAAAGGTATTATAATGCTGTTCTGCTAAAATTGTTGTAGGAACTAAAACCGCCGTCTGCTTTCCATCCTGCACGGCTTTAAAAGCTGCTCTAACTGCGATTTCTGTTTTACCGAATCCGACATCGCCGCAGACAAGCCTATCCATCGGATTGTCGGCCTGCATATCGGATTTTACTTCTTCAGTAACTTTTTCCTGATCGGGAGTGTCTTCATAAAAAAATGATGCTTCAAGTTCTTTTTGCCAAACCGTATCAGTATTAAATCTGTAGCCTTTGGTTGCTTTTCGCTTTGCATAGAGTTCTATCAATTCTCTTGCGGCTTCTTTTATTTTTCTTTTGGTTTTGTGCTTAGTGTTTGTCCAGTCGGAAGTGCCTAAGGTGGATAACGTGGGAACAAGGTTTTGGTTTGAAGAATATTTTTTTACGAGTGTAAGATAATTCAAATTAACATAAACAATCCCGCCTTCACTATAAATTATCTTCATCGATTCCTGGTCCACTTCCCCTATTTTTATTGTTTCCAGCCCTACATATTTTCCTATTCCGTAATCTTCATGAACAACAAAATCACCTTTATTGATTGAGGCAAAAGCTTTAGCCTTCGATCTTTTATGTTTTTTTGCAGTTGAAATTTTTGTTCTGTAAGGCTTATTAAATATTTGATAATCCGTGAGAACGAGAATTTTATCCTCTTTATTTAAAAAACCTTTTTTAATTGCCAGTGTTTCAATCTTAACTTTTCCTGATTCAATATATCCGGCAAGCTCGTTATTAAATTCGGAAAGCAGGTCCTTCAATCTGGCTGATTGTAATTCATTCTCGGAAGTAATTACTATGTTGAAGCTTGATTCGGCATAATTCTTTAAAACCGAAAATAAAATTTCGTAATTGGAATTTATTGTAGGAGCTTCTGAAAAACCAAGTTCAATCCTTCCATTGCCCGATGTAAGCTCTTCTTCAATTAACCATTTAACTTTCTGATTAAGCGACGGCTTATAACCTATTTCAAGGGAATCCTCATTTGTCGTTTCAATCGTTTCTTCAACATCAGGAAAATCATCTTCTTCAAATTTTTCTTTTGCTTTTAATGGTTTGGAATCAACAGAAGGTAATTCTTCAAATAAATTTATTTTGTTCTGTTTGAGGTTTTCAAGCTCATAAGATGAAGCTATTACAACCGGATTGTCTAAATAATCAAAAATATCAACTGTTTCATTTTTAAGGTTGCCGTTATTGGAAATTAATGCGGCAGCTAATGTAGTACTTTCAATTGTTTCAATTGACCTTTGACTTTCAGGTTCGAAATACCGTATTGATTCCAAGAAATCACCGTCAAACTCTAAGCGTACCGGGTTCCTTTCACTATACGACCAAAAATCGATTATGGCTCCTCTTTGTGAAAAATATCCGGGAGCTTCCACAAAATTATCTTTCTGGTAATTAAGAAGATTTAGATATTCTATTAAATCGTTATAAGTAAGTTCCCCCCCTACTTGAATTTTTGTAGTTCTCCGTTCTACTAGTTCTTTTGAAGGAAGCTCACAATTTAAGAGATCATAACCTGCAACTAAAATGAATTTATCTCGCGTTGCCAATTCATTTAATTTTTCCTGAATCGTCTCCGTGTTTAATTCGATTAATGAAATAACAAATTTTGTAACCCCTAAAACATCAAGCTCAACAATAAACTCATTTATACTTTGAACATTATTTAATAATACAATAATTTGCTTTTCTTTTTTAAGCAGATCAGCAGCAAATAAGCTTTTTAATGAACCAAATAAAGGAGAGATAAAAACTAAATTTTTTTCATACAAACGATTTTGAATGCCGGATAATTCTTTATTTGTGTTGACAAAATTATCAATTTGAACATCTTTGGAATTGACTGTCATCTTTTAAAATTACTCTATTCTATTTACCTGTCTAATATTTTCCAAAATTACTTACTCTTAAATACAGTAATAATTTTTTATCCATTAAGCCATTTTAAGAGTATTATTTTTAATTAAGAACAAGTAATTTAAAAATAAATAAAAAGTTTTGAAAATTATCCGTTAAAAAGCAGTCATTATAATTTAATGTGATGAGTTAATTTTCTATCTCATCAAATTTAATTACTAATAAAATTTTTGTTTAAATTTATTTCAAAAAGAATATGAAAGGTCTATAGAATTAAAAGAAAAGCCGATTGAAAGCCCCGTAATTCCCCTTTTTTTGCCATTGTTTTGTGAACTAACAAAATCACCAACAAAATGCCCTATCAAACCTCCCGTAATAACATCAGACAACCAATGAGCGTTGTGATAAATACGTGCACCAATTACCAATGTTGACGCAGAATAGCATAGTATTTTCAAAAATAAACTATTTGTATTATTTGCTAAAACAGTAGAGACAGCAAACGATACAGTTGCATGCTCGGATGGAAAAGAAGTATATGCAGCGTGAACATTAAAAGGTCTGAATCTTGCCTTACCTTCATTTGCATATGGCCTGCTGCGTCCTACCACAGCTTTTAATATTAAAGTAATTAAACCAGCATAACCCACAGCTTCAATTGTCTGAAGTCCAAGCTTTCTGACATTATCGTTGTCAAAAAGGATCCCGTATCCATATAAACCGCCTATTCCAAGTAATGTATAACCGCTTCCGTAAACTTTGTCGATCGAAAAAAGTGAGTTGTTAAAATTTGAATGATTTAGAGAAGCAAATTTTTTAGCATTATAATCTATTGAATAGCCTGCAGCAATAAATAATAATGAACCTGCCGTTTTTATTTGTGTTGATTTATCAAATTGAGTAAAGCTTGTATAAAGGTTTCCACCGGTATGAAGAAAACTTAAAAAATCATCTTCAACCTTAGATACTATCTGTGCATGATTTAATGGAGAAAATAAGAGTGAAAGAAATAAAAGGGTACTAAATATTTTTTTCAATTTACAAAGGGATAAATTTTTTCATTAAAATGTGAATTAAAATTTCCCCTCTATAGCCTTGCGAACAAAACCATCGGCTTTTGATAATCTTTCTTTTGCTTCCTCAGCTTCAATACCTGCTTTAATCATTACTAGCGCAGTCTTTACATGTCCATCCGCTTTCTTCAAATATTCGGAAGCTTTATCATAGTCGATACCAGTTATTGTCATTACTATTTTTTTTGATCGCTCAACCAATTTTTTATTTGTCATCTGAAGGTCAATCATCATATTCTCATAAATTTTGCCCATTCGAATCATTGCGGTAGTTGTTAACATATTTAACACCAGCTTCTGAGCCGTGCCGCTTTTCATACGAGTTGAACCCATGATGACTTCGGGTCCTACATAGGGACAAACAGCAACATCAACTTCTCTAATATTAAAATTTTCTCTCGGATTGCAAGTAACAAACAATGTTTTAGCGCCAAGTTCCTTGGCTTTTTTTATTGCACCAACAACATACGGAGTTCTTCTACTTGCAGCTATTCCGCAAACAACATCTTTAGGACTAACCTTAGCTGAAAGAATATCTTTTGCTCCGTTTTCTTCGTAATCTTCTGCACCTTCTTGAGCACGGAACATAGCATTTTTACCGCCTGCAATATAACCGTCTATTTGTCCATATGGTGTGCCGAAAGTCGGCGGGCACTCGGAAGCATCGATAATGCCTAATCGGCCGCTTGTTCCCGCACCAAAATATAAAAGTCTACCTCCGTTTTTTAACGCATCAACAATAATCTCAACTGCTTGTTCAATGTAAGGAAGTTCTTTTTCTACAGCATATGGCACCGTTTTATCTTCATCATTTATTATCTTTAAGATTTCCAAGGTGGATTTTGCATCTATTTCCGAAGACTTTGGGTTTCTTTGTTCAGTAGAGAGATTACTGATCTCGGAAAAAAGTGCTTTAGAGTCAGTATCACTGCTCATTTTTGAAGTTCCAATAATATTAACTTTTTACCCTTTTTATTTCTAAGGTTGGAAGGCTTATAAGCAAGCTCAAAAATGGTTGATTTCTTTATATATGCTTTATATTTCAGTTCTGCTTTTTTATATTCTTCATCCAGATTACCCCCTTTTAACGTAGCTAAATATGCTTTTTCTTTTATCAAAGGCAAAGCATATCTTAATAAAATAATTAAAGGAACGGTCGCTCTGCTTACGACTAAATCAAAGCTATCAGTATATTGAGTAATAAATTCAGGACCTTCAACCCTATCATTTACAACGGTTACATTACTTAATTTCAGCTTGTCAACAAACTCTTTTACAGCATCGGTTTTCTTTTGTGTAGAATCAACAAGAACACATTTCATCTCAGGCCGTATTATGGCTAACGGTATTCCCGGCAGACCGCCGCCTGTTCCGATATCTAAAAAATTTGTGCATTTATCCGGAAGGTATTTACTTATATATGATGATATAAAAATATGGTTCTCAATAATGGAATTTACATCTTTACGTGAAATGAGATTTACTTTCTCATTTTTTTCTGCGATAAGTTCGGCAAAAAATGCAAGTCTTTCTACTTTCATTATATCCGGATTAAAATTGTTCTCCCAGTAAAATGACTGCAACTCTTTGAGATATAACTCCTGTACATCAACCATAGAAAATCCTCTCAAATTAGTTTTTCAAATATACCAATAAAATTGAAATATCTGAAGGTGTAACACCTGATATCCTTGATGCTTGGCCAATAGATCGAGGTTTGACTTTATGTAGTTTTTCCCGACCTTCAGTTGAAAGAGCCTTTAATGTTAAATAGTTTAATGTTGAAGGAATTTTCCGCGATTCATATTTTTCCAGTTTATTAATCATATCAAACTGTCTTTTAATATAACCTTCATACTTTAATTCGATTTCAACCTGCATAAGAGCTTTTTCATTTTTTAGCAACTCTTCCACAACTAAATTCTGCCCAGTTCCATTTAAATTAATTATTTCCTTTAGATTAAGTTCCGGACGTTTACATAATTTTGATACGGTTTCTGCTGAGTCAATTTCGGAAAGACCTTTGGATTTTAGAAAAGGATTAACAACCTTTGATGATAATTTAATTTCATTAAAAAGATTCAAACTTTCTAAAATAATTTTATCTTTCTTAACTACATCATTAAATATATCTTCTTTTATTAATCCCAGTTGATATCCATATTTCATCAATCTTCTATCTGCATTATCTTGTCTGAGTAACAAACGGTGCTCAGCTCTTGAAGTAAACATACGATAAGGTTCTTCGGTAGATTTTGTAACAAGATCATCGATTAAAACACCTATATAAGCCTCACTTCTTTTTAGAACAAACTCCGGTTTCTTTTGAATCTTTAATGCAGCATTAATACCGGCAACGATACCTTGAGCTGCAGCTTCTTCATAACCGGATGTTCCGTTTATTTGCCCGGCAAAATATAGTCCTTCAATAAGTTTAGTTTCCAAAGTGAGGTCCACTTGATGCGGGGGGAAAAAATCATACTCCACTGCATAGCCAGGTCTTACCATTTCAACTTCTTCCAGACCTTTTATCTTATGCATCGCTTCGAGCTGAATTTCTGCCGGCAGAGAAGATGAAAATCCGTTAAGATAAATTTGATTACTATCCAACCCTTCGGGCTCAAGAAACAATTGGTGCTGCTTTTTATCCGCAAAGCGAACAATCTTATCTTCTATTGACGGACAATACCTCGGACCGACACCCTTGATTCTCCCGGTAAACATTGGAGATTCATTAAATCCTTTTTCAAGTATTTTATGCACCGTTTCATCTGTATGAGTAATATAACAGCTTAGCTGCGGAAGAAAAGGAAATACGGCTTTATCTGTTAGATGTGAAAAAGGTTCGGGATTTTCATCCCCGGGCTGTTCCTCTAAAATATCCCAATTAATTGAATCCTTAACCAAACGTGGAGGAGTACCAGTTTTTAACCTGCCATATTCAAAACCAAGGTTAACAAGTGACTGCGTGATTCCAAGGCCAGGCTGTTCTCCGAACCTACCACCTATTGTAGTTTTAAGCCCAGTATGCATTAAACCATTCAGAAAAGTTCCAGACGAAAGAATAACGGCAGAACATCCGACAATATTTCCTTCTGAAGTCTTAACTCCAGTAATTTTTTTATTCTCAGTAATTACTTCAATTACCGAAGCCTCTACTATTTCCAAGTTGGGAACTGAGGAAGCAATATTATAAGCCTCTTCGGAATAGAGTTTTCTATCTGATTGGCATCTAGGCGACCAAACTGCCGGACCTTTGGATCTGTTTAACATTCTAAACTGAATCCCGGTTCTATCAGCAATAATACCCATCATACCGCCAAGTGCATCAATTTCTCTTACAAGATGTCCTTTTGCAGTTCCACCAACAGCAGGATTACATGACATACGACCAATCGCATATTTATCCATTGTAATTAAAGCAACCGAACAGCCCATTTTTGCTCCTGAGGAAGCTGCCTCTATTCCTGCATGCCCTCCTCCTATTACAATTATATCATAATATCTCATTACTTTTTATACTTCACATTCTATCTTTTTATTTTACAAACATTTACCGGTTAGAAAAACCTTGAGTTCCACGTGAAACATTTTATTTTCAAATTTTAGGTTCTAACTTACAATTCTAAGTTCCACGTGAAACGATCTTATTTTCCTATACAAAACTTCATAAATATATTATTTAATATGTCTTCTGAAGTTACCTCGCCTATTATCTCACTTAAACTTATCTCTGCACTCCTTAAATCAACGGATATAAATTCACCGCTTAATTTGTTAAAAATAGAATTTTTTGCATTTCCCAAATGTCCTTCTGCTTTTTTAAGGCACTGGAAATGCCGTAAATTTGAAACAATTGCAGACTTTTCACTATAATTCGATTTATGAAATACTTTTTCTTTCAACTTAATAAAGAGATTTTCCATTCCTTCGCCGGTTTTTGCAGAAATATAAACATCGCCAGTTTTATCAGTATTTGGTTTTAAGTCAATCTTATTTAAAACATTTATCATTTTATTTTTATCTATTATTGAACCAACTTCTCTTTCAAGTTCAGTTGGAATATCTTGTTCTACATCAGAAACAAATAAAACTATATCTGCATTCTTTATCGCCTCCCTGCTTCTAAGTACTCCTTCTTTTTCAATAAGATCTTCCGAATCTCTTATACCTGCCGTATCATAAAGCTTGTAGAGTATTCCGTCAATCGACAACTCTTCTCTAATTATATCACGAGTTGTTCCGGGAATATGACTAACAATAGCCCTGGATTCCTTTAGAAGATAATTTAGAATAGATGATTTGCCGACATTCGGCATTCCAACCAGGGCAACATTCACGCCGTCTCTAATCACTCTGCCAAAAGAATAGCTGCTTAAGAGTATTTCTATTTCAGAACTTATTTTTTCAACTCTTTCCAGGAGTTCTTCATGCCCAATAAATTCCAAATCTTCTTCGGCAAAATCCAATTCCAATTCAATAAATGAGGATGCATTAATAAGTAATGATCTTAATTCATCAATTTTTTTAGAAAGAATACCATCCAACTGATTTCTGGCGCCTCTCAACGATGCTTCCGTACGCGAATTAATTACATCAACTACTGCTTCTGCCTGTGCAAGGTCTATTTTATTATTTAAATATGCTCTTCTAGTAAATTCTCCCGGTTCAGCAATTCTTAAATTTTGATCCAATAACAATTCAATTATTTTGTTTGCTATTAATGGACTTCCATGAGTACTGATTTCAATACTATCTTCACCCGTATATGAATTAGGTCTTCTAAATACAGATACCAGAACATCATCAATTAAACCACCGTTCACATCATAAATTTTTCCATAATGAATAGTATGTGAAGCAGATTCAGATATTTGAGTTTTTCCTTTAAAAATAGAATCAATTGAATCAAATGATTTTGAACCGCTCACTCTAATCACTGAAATTGCGCCTGTTCCGGAAGGAGTAGCTATAGCGACGATGGTATCTTCAGTTGCCTGATTTACCGCAATGGCTTTAGGTTCCATAAATTAAAAAATTTAAGTTTGCAAAAATAAATAATAAAATAGGCAATCACAATTCATTAAATCTTTCGAAATAATTCGAATGTTATTTATCCAATTAATCTTAATACAGTTTAAAAGACATCACAATATTCTATCCAAATCCAATAATTTAAGATATGGAACGAATGCTTTAAAAATTCTTCTTACTGACAATCTTACTTATAAAAAGACAAAATTTATCTCTCATTAGAAACTAAGGCAAAATACTTGCCATAATGGCAGATGCAATAAAAATCTAATAATCTGCCGTAACTTATTTAATTACAATAAATTAGGGGGATCTACAAGAATGGCATATTACTTGTTTTTAAAGATTTACAATTAGCAATTTATTCTTAAAACAATTTATAAATATTTTGTTTATGAAAGGAGAAAAAAGCTATGGCAATTGTAAGATGGAACCCGTCTAGGGAATTGTTAAATGTAGAACGCGAATTCAATAAATTATTCAATAACTTTAACAGCAGATTCGGTTTATTTGATAGAGAAGATGATAGTGAATATGATAATGCTGTTTGGATGCCTTTAACAGATATTTCCGAAGATAAAGACAACTTTGTATTGAAGCTTGATTTACCAGGCGTTAGCAAGAATGATTTGAAGATTTCGTATTCGGATGGGCAGTTGTCTATCAGCGGCGAGCGCAAACAAGAAAAAGAAACTAAAGACTCAAAGTATCATCGTGTTGAAAGAGCTTATGGAAAATACTATAGATCGTTCACTTTGCCTTCCAAAATACAGGAAGACAAAATTGATGCTGAATTTAAAGACGGACAATTGACAATTACTGTACCCAAAGCTGAAGAAGTTAAGCCTAAAGAAATATCTATTAAGGTTAACTAATTTTAACTAAAAATAAATTTACTAAAATGAAAAGGGTACCCCAGGGCTACCCTTTTCATTTAGTATAATAATTAAAAATAAATAAGGTTGGAATAATTGAATATTAAGATAACCTCTCTTAAATTTTAACGGGAGGTTTTAAAATGGAATATAAAGATTATTATAAAATACTCGGTGTTGAAAAGGATGCCTCTTCGGAAGAAATAAAAAAAGCTTACCGAAAGCTCGCAATGAAATATCATCCTGATAGAAATCCTGGAAATAAAACAGCTGAAGAAAAGTTTAAAGAAATTACTGAAGCCAACGAGGTTTTAAGCGATCCCGATAAAAGAAAGAAGTATGACCAATTAGGATCTAATTGGAATAAATATCAATATGCCGGCCCTAACGGAATGAACGATATTTTTTCTCAGTTTGGCCGGGGCGGTCAAGGTACGTCTTATAACTTTGAAGGAAATCTGGGAGACCTATTCGGAAATATAGGCGGATTCTCTGATTTCTTTGAAAGCTTTTTTGGAGGAAGGTCGCGACAGAGAACGGCCGGCAATCCATTTACCCAGACAAGTAAAGGAGCAGATTACGAAGCAAACCTTAACCTAACTCTTGAGGAAGCATACAACGGAGTTCAAAAACAATTTAGCATAAATGGAAAAACAATAAAAGTTAATATTGCTGCTGGTACTCAAGACGGTAAAAAACTCAGACTGCGAAATATGGGTGCACCGGGTAAACACGGCGGTACACAAGGAGATTTATATTTAATCATTCATATATTAAATCACCCGTTTTATGAAGTAAAAGGCGAGGATTTATTTTATAATCTTGATGTGGATTTATACACGGCAATATTAGGCGGCAATGTACAGATAATAACTCTTGATAATAAAAAAATTAATATAGTTATTCCCAAAGAAACCGATAACGGTAAATTATTAAAGTTGAAGAAAATGGGAATGCCGAGAAATAATAACTTAAATGACAAAGGCGATTTATATGTTAGAATTTTAGTGCAGCTTCCTAAAAAACTGACAAAAGAAGAAAAGAAATTATTTGAGAAATTGGCCGGATTAAAAAGTCATTAATAAATTTTAATTAAAATAATATAACACTTAAAAAGAAAACCGGAGATATATAATGAGTACCGAGACAACTGCAAAAAAATATGAATTTAAAGCTGAAGTTAAACAGTTATTGGACATTTTGGTTCATTCACTTTACACAAGCAGGGAAATTTTTCTTAGAGAATTAATTTCCAACTCATCGGATGCGCTGGATAAAATCAGATTTGAATCAAATAAAGGAACTGATATTATAGATAATGATCTGCCTCTGGAAATAAAAATAGATTTTGATGAAAAGAAAAAAACTATAAGTGTTACCGATACCGGAATCGGGATGACTAAAGATGAATTGATAAATAATATCGGGACTATTGCTAAATCAGGATCTGCCGAATTCTTAAAACAGCTAAAAGAAAATAAGGCCGATGCAAATAATATTATCGGAAAATTCGGGGTTGGGTTTTATTCGGTATTTATGGTAGCCGAAGAAGTTGTAATTAAAACAAAATCATTTAAAAAAGACGAACCGGCGGTCGAATGGAAATCGAACGGTTTGGGCGATTATGAAATTTCTCAATTAGATGAAAACATAAAACGCGGGACAATAATTGAAATACATCTAAAAGAAGATACCAAAGATTTTGCAGAAAAATACAGACTGGAAACTGTTATTAAAAAGCATTCAAACTTTATTTCGTTCCCAATCTATCTAAGCAACGAAAAGATAAATACAGTTGCGGCACTTTGGCGCGAGCCGAAATCAACCGTGAAAAAAGAGCAGTACAATGAATTTTATAAGTTCTTAACTTATGATTCGGATGAGCCGGCAGATGTTATTCATGTTTCTGTTGATGCACCGATTCAATTTAACGCTCTGCTTTTTATCCCTAAGAAAAGCTATGATTTCTTCGGATATAATCGAGATGATTATGGTTTGGATCTTTATGTAAGAAGAGTTTTAATCCAGCATAAAAATAAAGATTTACTTCCCGAATACTTAGGATTTGTAAAAGGTGTTGTTGATTCCGAAGATTTGCCTTTAAATATTTCCAGGGAAACATTACAAGAAAATATTATCTTTACCAAAATTGCCCAAAATATAACCGGGCAAATTTTGAATTACTTAAGCAAAAAAGCTAAAGATGAACCGGAGAAGTATGCCGAGTTTTGGAAAGAGCACGGAAGATATTTTAAACTTGGATATTCTGATTTTGCTAATGCCGATAAATACAATTTACTTTTAAGATTTAATTCTTCATTTAATAAGAATTCTGATGAATTGACATCATTTGAAGAATACGTTTCCAGATTTAAAAAAGATCAAAAAGAAATATACTATGCTTTCGGAAACAGCCGCGAAGCAATTGATCAGGATCCGCATCTTGAAATTTTCAAAGGCAAAGGACTGGAAGTATTTTATTTATATGATCCTCTGGATGAATTTGTTCTCAGTTCTATTAGAAAATTCAAGGATTTTGAGTTAAAATCAGTTGATACTGTGGACTTGAAAAATCTTGATAAGTTCAAAGAAGTCGATGAGAAAAAAGAAAATGTTCAGGAATTGAATAAAGATGATGAAAAGCATTTTGACAGCCTGTTATCGAAGATAAAAGATATACTAGGCGACAGTGTAGCTGAAGTAAAAGAGTCGAAACGTTTATCCGGTAGCCCGGCAGTATTGGTTAACCCCGATGATTCAATGTCGTCATCTATGCAAAAGATGTTAAGGATGACAAATAAAGATATGGGAATACAAAAGAAAATCTTTGAGGTAAATAAAGATCATAAATTAATTCGGAACCTCTTGAAGATTTTTAAAGTAAATTCAAATGATGAGTACATTAATAATGTTGTTGAAGAGTTATTTGAGTCTGCTCTTCTTTTGGATGGCAGTTTAACCGATCCGCATAAACTTGTTACAAGATTAAATAAAATGTTAGAACAATCAAGCGATTGGTACACGGAAATTAAAAAAATATAAATGAACGTTGATTATACTTTTACCACATGATGGTAAAAAATAGAAGCGACATGAAAGGATATGGTTTTAATGGCATTTAATTTTAGCAGGTTAACTGTTAAAGCTCAAGAGATAGTTCAAAATGCTCTTGAGATTACACAAAGTTATAACAATCAAATATTAGAGCCGGAACATATTTTAGCAGCTTTAATTCAGGAAAGCGGCAACATTGCCGATACAATTCTCCAAAAAACCGGCGGGAATGTAAACAGGCTTAAGCTCAAAACAAATGAACTGCTTGAACGCTTACCAAAAGTAAGCGGCGGAGGGATAAGCAATCAGCAGATGTCTAATTCTACAGCAAAATTATTAGATATTGCTGCCGAAGAAGCACGTAATTTAAAAGATGAATATGTCTCAACCGAACATCTTTTACTGGCATTAGCGTCACAAGAAGGGCAGGCGGGACAGTTATTAAGAGATAACGGAGCTTCTCACGATGCAATTCTTGCAGCTATAAAAGATGTTAGAGGCAACCAAAGAGTTACATCCCAAAACCCGGAGGATACATATCAGGCATTGAAGAAATATGGAAGGGATTTAAACGAGCTTGCCCAAACAGGTAAACTGGATCCGGTAAT
The DNA here is from genome assembly GCA_964498065.1 of uncultured Ignavibacteriaceae bacterium. Taxonomy (GTDB): domain Bacteria; phylum Bacteroidota; class Ignavibacteria; order Ignavibacteriales; family Ignavibacteriaceae; genus FEN-1297. Next base: position 63,126 of record CAZCFZ010000014.1, on the reverse strand, counting down.
TGGAAGAGATGAAGAGATCAGAAGAGTATTACAAGTACTTTCCAGAAGGACAAAAAATAATCCTGTTTTAATCGGTGAACCGGGAGTTGGTAAAACCGCAATAGCGGAAGGAATTGCTCACCGTATAATTTCAGGCGACGTTCCGGAAAATTTAAAGACGAAAAAAATTGTAGCGCTGGATATGGGTGCATTAATTGCGGGCACTCAATTCAGAGGACAATTTGAGGAAAGAATGAAAGCTGTTCTAAAAGAGGTTCAGGATTCTAACGGAGAAATAATTCTCTTTATTGATGAGCTTCATACACTTGTGGGCGCCGGTTCTGTTCAGGGTTCTATGGATGCTGCGAATATTCTAAAGCCAGCACTTTCCCGCGGCGAACTTCACGCAATAGGAGCGACGACTTTAAATGAATATAAAAAATATATTGAAAAAGATGCTGCATTGGAAAGAAGGTTTCAGCCGGTTCTTGTTACCGAGCCATCCGAAGAAGATACAATATCAATTCTTAGAGGTTTAAAAGAACGCTATGAAGTTCATCACGGTGTAAGAATAACCGACGGCGCAATTATCGCAGCAGCACAACTATCAAAGAGATATATAGCCGATAGATTTTTGCCGGATAAAGCTATTGATTTGATAGATGAGGCAGCATCAAAAATAAGAATTGAGATTGATTCAATGCCGGAAGAACTTGATGTTGTTGAAAGAAAAATTAAACAGCTGGAAATCGAAAGAGAAGCCCTAAAACGGGAAAAAGACGAAACTTCAAAAAACAGACTCGTAGAATTAGAAAAAGAATTGAGCGGCCTGGAAGAGGAAAGGAATCAATTTAAAATGCACTGGAGCCTGGAAAAAGAAAAAATTCAAAAAATAAGAGAGATGAAAAGCGAAATAGAAAATGCAAAATCCCAGGCTGATAAATTTGAGCGGGAAGGTGACCTTGGAAAAGTAGCAGAATTGCGTTACGGTAAAATTGCAACTCTTGAAAAACAGCTAAAAGAAGAATCAAAAGGACTGTCTTCAATTCAAAAAGAAAAGAAAATGCTTAAAGAAGAGGTTCATGCAGAGGATATTGCAGAAGTGGTTGCCAAATGGACGGGCATCCCGGTTAGCAAGATGCTGGAAAGTGAAAGGACAAAATTACTAAAACTTGAAGAAGAATTGCATAAAAGAATTGTGGGACAGGATGAAGCCGTATATGCTGTTGCAAATGCTATTAGAAGATCGAGAACAGGACTACAGGATGTTAACCGCCCTCTCGGGTCATTCATTTTCCTGGGTACTACGGGTGTTGGTAAAACAGAATTAGCTCGCGCTCTTGCGGAATTTCTTTTTGATGATGAACATGCAATGGTCCGGATTGATATGTCGGAATACATGGAAAAATTTTCGGTATCAAGATTGATTGGCGCACCTCCCGGATATGTCGGTTATGAAGAAGGAGGCCAATTAACCGAAGCGGTACGACGAAGGCCGTATTCCGTTGTTTTACTCGATGAAATTGAGAAAGCTCACCCGGATGTATTTAATATTTTACTGCAGGTTTTAGATGACGGCAGATTAACCGATAACCAGGGCAGAACTGTAAACTTTAAGAATACTATAATCATTATGACATCAAACCTTGGTTCTCAATTGATTCAGGAAAAACTTGAAAAAATCGATGACGATAATATTGAAAATGCACTTGGAGAACTCAGACATCAACTAACTGATCTTTTAAGAAAGACAATTCGTCCCGAATTCTTAAATAGAATTGATGAAGTTGTACTTTTTAAAACATTAACAAGAAAAGAATTGAGACAAATTGTTGAAATTCAAATCGGTAATGTTCAGAAAATGCTGAAGCAGAAAGATATTACACTTGAAGTTGATGATGAATCAAAAGACTGGCTAGCTAAACTAGGATACGATGTAACATACGGCGCAAGGCCTTTAAAGCGGACAATACAAAGACATCTTGTAAATCCTTTATCCCAGGAATTATTGGCAGGTAATTTCGTTGATGGAGATATAGTTTCTGTTACACTTGGGAATAAAGGAAGCCTTGAGTTCAAGAAAGCAGCAAATCTTAAAAAACAACCTGTGGATAATTAACTGTTTAAAAAGGCGAGTTTATGGCTCGCCTTTTTTTCATTAATAATATTTAAACAATTAAAATTAAATTTCGGAAGCCATTTCCTTTGCTTTCAATCTTATGAATGCCTGGTTAAGATTATTTAAAGCATTAAAATTCGCAGCTTTTTTGAAATGTTTTTGTGCTGCTTCTTTGTTTCCGTTTTTATTATACGCAGTTGCAATTCTATAAATAATGTAGGGATTTTGTAAATTAGCCCTTTCAAATTCACTTACCGCTTTTTTATAATTTTTTTCATTCATCGCAGCCAGTCCATTTATTTCATGACAGAGTTTAAGCTGAAAATTATTCTGTGTTTTATTTGCTTCCTCCCATAGTTCTTTCGATTTCTTTTTTGCAGTTTCAACATCATTTTTCATAACTGCTATCCTTGCATCATTATAAAGCGAAAATCTTTTAGCATTATCCTTCACGTTTTGTGATAAATTAGAATTCAATATCATATTTAAGGAAGCTTCGTATTTTTCTTTAGCTTTATCATAATTACCCATTTCAAAATAAATATTCCCGATAATATTCAGATCGGCAGACATAGCGGAAGGATCGTTTATTTTCCCCGCTATCTCATATTGTTTTTGCATTTCTTTTAGAGCGTTTTCCATATCACCTTCATCAGCGTAAGAAACAGTAATTGCAAAAGCTGCCCCTCTTCTTTCACCGTCGTTTCTTGCAACATCATTAAATAGTTTATTCAGTTTTTCTCGAGCAATTTTATTTTTGCCGAGATAATTATAATCGCTCGCCATTCCCAAATACGATGCGACAAAATGAGGATCGATGCTTAATGCTTTTTCATACTGTTTAATCGATTCATTATACTTGCCTTCTTTAAGCAGCAGTTCGGCATATGAATCATATGGATTCGGATCATCCGGGATTAATTTTATGTACGTCTTAAAAGTTTTTTCAGCATTAGCAAAATCCCCAAGATTTCTATAAGAATATCCGAGCATATTATACGGAGAAGAAAAATCTGGAGATATCACTGTAGCTTTTTTCAAATAATCAATACAAGTTTGAAAATTCTGCTGCCCGAAATAAAACTGCCCAAGCAGATTTAAAGCTCGCTCATCTTTAGGATAAAGATCGACCAGCCTTTTAAGGTCTTCTTCCTGCAATTTAGTTTCACCGCTGGCGCCGGCTTTTGCTGCCATAATCATTAATTTTTCACCCTGACTTACATCATTTTCTAAGGCAGCGGCTTTATCAAGCTGCTCGAAAAAGTTCTTAGCGGTTGCGCCTGAAAGTGCATCATAATAATAAGCAAGTACAAATTTTTCATCAAGCTGATGCGCTTTTTTAAAATATTGATTTGCGTCTGTAGCCCTCAGCCTTTCAAATAAATCGCGGCCTTTTAAAAACTCTGCTTTGGCTTCTTTTGATGCTGTGGTAATTGAAATTTTTTCCCCGATTTTCCCCATGGAATAACTCATACTAACTAGAACCAGTAAAAACAGCGAGTAAAAGGAAAGAGATCTGAAAGAAAATAAATTCTTCATAATATCCTCCATTAAACTTTGTTTTTTGATGTGGGATTCAACATACGAAATAATAATTCATGGTAATTTAAAATAGGACAATCGGTATAAAAGCATATATGAATGGAGGATGAAATTTAAGGAAAAAACTCTTGTTGAGGTTAGAATATTTAGTATAGGTCGAATTAATAAAATTATTGAGATTTGGAGAGGATAGTTATAATTTTAATTATAATGTTTTAATTTTGCATTTAATAAAAAATATTCTTAATTGGTTACATTAAAAAAACAACATATATAGAAATATGGTTATACCAGAAATAACTAAAGTGCAAGAAACTTTTAAGGATTATAATAATTTAACATTTGTTGATAAAGGGGGATTTAAAATAGTATATAGTGGAATGTTAGCAGAGAAGAAAGAAGCAATTAAATTAGTTTTTATGCCTTCCGTTAACGATGTAAATGGTCCTGACGAGATAAAATCAGATATTATTGAAGAAGCTCAAAAAAGAATCATTCGAGAAATCAAACTATTAGAAAACGCTAATTCTCCATTCATTGTAAAACTAGGAGAACTTAAACCACGCGACATTTATATTGATAATAATCTTTTTGTATCTTATTCAGAAGAATTTATTGACGGAAAAAACCTACACAAATTAATTAGAGAAGCCTATTTACCAGATGAAGCTGAACTAAAAAATTTATTAATTTGTTTATTAGAAGCTGTTAAGTGTCTTTGGGAGAATTCAAAAGCTATACATAGAGATATTAAACCTTTAAATGTAATTAAAACAAATTTATTAGATAGACCTTTCATTCTTTTAGATTTAGGTATAGCATATATTATTAATGAAACCCCCTTGACAGTATCTCCTGATAAAAGACTTCCTCCAGGAACAACTAAATATTTAGCGCCTGAAATGTTAAATCCAAACTTCAGAGGAAATATAGATTTTAGAAGCGATCTATATACAATTGGAATCACTATTTATGAATTTGCTACAGGTAGACATCCATTAGCCAAAGATAGCGATGATCTTTTGTTAACACTTTCCAGAATTATTAGGGGAAAGCCTGAACCTTTAAAGAAATTTAGAACAGACTTAACGGAGGATTTTTGTATGATTGTAGATCAACTAATGAAAAAAATTGTAGCTATTCGACCATCTAATATTTCAAAATTAATAGATAAGATCAAAGGTCTAAAATGAAAATATTTGCCCAACATGGCTATGGAGATGGTGAAAAAATAATAAAAGGATTAAGCAATAATTACATACAAGGAGCGATATTTAGTCCTAGAGACATTTTGCCTGATAAACTAGAACAAAAATTAAATGAATTATCAACTCAATTTCACGATGCTGAATTCCTAATCGATCCTCAATATTATACATGTCTTATAGGCAACCATCCCAATTTAAATATTGGTAAACTTTCTGATTATCAGTCACTGTATTTTAATTTTGAGAATAGAAGTAAATTAGAAATTGAAAAAAATATTTCAGAAATTATACGAAGATCCCTCTTATACCAAAATAATTTGCCTGTCAACGAGATAATTTCACCAAATATACTTATTTCTAATTCTTTTGACTCCAGAGAAGCTGTCATATCAAAAAACTTTATCAGACTTTCAAAATCAATTTCAAATGAATTAAAGATAGAAAAGCCTATTATTTCTTCATTGGTTGTATCTTCAGATTGTATTAGAAATCATCAAGAATTAATAGAATTTCTAAATGATATTACAGTATTTGAGAACCCGCCAGATGGATTTTATGTACTTGTAAGCACTCGCAACAGTGAATCACGATCGGAATTGTATAACTCAGAAACTCTTTCTGCTTGGATGCTAATTAATTATGGCTTAAAAATTAATGGATTTAAAGTAATAAACGGATATTCAGATATATTTTCGCCACTAATTAGTACTGTTGGTTCGGATGTTTGTTCTACAGGTTGGTGGTCAAATCTTCATAATTTTTCTTTGGAAAGATTTACTCCAAGTAATACAGGGGGAAGACTGCCTATACAAAGATACTTTAGCAATGGATTGCTTAATCGAATCACTTTTTATGAATTGGAAGCATTAAAAGAACAAGTTCCGGAAATATTAAATAACTTTGAAACTGATGACATATATTCTAATGGGGAACCAGATAGAGCAAACGAAGTTTTGCAAAGCTGGGAGGCTTTAAGTAAGCTTTGTAATTCTATTTCATCTCCTAACATTTCATTGAATCTTGAAGAATTAAATAACAAAATCAATAATGCTCTAAATCTTTATTCTAGGATATCACAGATATTGCTCTTGCATCCTAAATCAAACTCTGATCACCTAGAACCATTCAGCTTAGCAATTTCAAGGTTTAAACAGCTATCGGAAGTTTAAATTTATTTCTTATAATACTAATAGCTTTTTGTTTTGCTTTTTGATTTAAGGGCTTTCTATTTCGTGGTGTAAAAAATTTATAAATTTTTTTATATTTTTGATCATAAGCCCATAAACCAATACCTAAACTTTTAAAAACCTCTAACGATTTTAATGCATTATTTATGTTCTCATTAGGTAATACAACAATTGAGCGGTTAGAATAATATTTATACCGAAATGCTTGCTGTAAGGCTTTTCTCCAATCTTTCATTTTAATTTCAAAAGAAGTAATCCTCAAAGAATTAATATTTCCCCTATTTAAATTTGGAGGGTATTTTAATTCTAAAATTATTAAATCTGCGATACCATATCCATTAAGATCTAGTTCTCTAGCAAATATATGTTTGCGACTTTTATCCAGGCTTAATATTTTTTTAAGAATCTGCGCAAAACCAATTAAGAAAAGACTTTCCCCTCTTTTATTAGAAGTATATGCGGGAAGATTTTTCCGAGGTTGGAAGTTGCTTAACTTTTTAATTGTTAATTGCATATCTCAAATTTAAAAATTTAAATACAACAAATCGAGTAATATAAAAATACAAAATTTGTATCATAAACGTTCTCTTATTTTATATATATATATATCCTACATCCCGTTGGAAATTTAATTTATACTTTTTTCGAAAGGCCAATCTTTTTTATAATAAGACCTAACAAAATAAACTGCCGCACCTATTGACATTACAACAACTCCTCCTAACGCAAAATACATGCCTGTTGAAAGAAATAAACCTATCCACATAAAAATAGCAATTAAAGCAGGCACTGGATATAACCACATCTTAAAAGGTAAAAATCCCGCAGGTTTATTTTTCCGCAAAAGCATAACTCCAACGGCCTGACCAATAAATTGAACTAAAATTCTCATGGCAAGTATTGCACTGATAACTTCCTTTAGTTTAAATAATAAACTGAATACAAAAGCTATTGCACCAATTACAAGAAGAGAAACATTGGGAAAATGTTTTTTCGGATGAACTTTTGCAAATACTTTAAAGAATGTTCCGTCTAAAGCTGCAGCATAAGGAATTCTTGAATAACCGAGTAGAGCAGAAAAGAGAGAGGAGAAAGCAATCCATAAAATTAAGATCGTTGCTATAATCGCTGCATTCGAGCCGTATATCTTTTTTACAAACGTACTAACAATAAATTCCGAGTGCATTGCCTCGCGCCAGGGAATTACTCCAAGCACGCTTAACTGCATGGCTAAATATAAAACAGCAATTCCTCCGATTGAAATGAAAATACTTTTAGGAATATTTTTTTCCGGGTTCTTTAATTCCGAACCCAGATTTGTAATATTATAGTAACCTAAATAAGTATATATTGTTTGAACCGATGCGCTGCCCAATCCCACAAAAAAGATAAATGAAAAATCAAATGCGCCTTTAGGAAAATCGAATGCAAGTTTAGGATTAAAGTGAGTTGCACCGCCAAAGATAAGCCAGAGTACCGTAGCAATAACTCCAATCCACAGTAGTACAGAAATCTTTCCTACAGTTGTTATCTTTCTATAAAGGAGAATAACCAAAATTATAACGAGTAATCCTGAAACTATTTTCTGTCCAACCGGTCCAAGCGGCATTAGGAAGGTAAAATATTGAGAAAAACCAATCGATCCTGAAGCAATTACAAGCGGAGCTTGAAAGATCGTCTGCCATATTAAAAGGAATGAAAATAATTTTCCCCAGCTTTTAGGTCCGTATATTTCCTTAAGAAAAACATAACTGCCGCCGGCTTCCGGCATAGCAGCTCCAAGTTCGGACCAAACAAAACCGTCCATAAAAGCAAGTAAAGCTCCGAGCACCCAGGCAATCATGCATTGCGGGCCGTTCATTTCCTGAATAACTATAGGAAGAACTATGAACGGACCAATGCCGATCATGTCAATCATATTCAGAGCAGTAGCTTCTCTAAGCCCAAGCCCGCGCTCTAGTTTATCGCCGGAATTTTCTTTTAGCATAAAATAAAATTAAGTAGTAAGTATATTAACGATTTAATAGCATGGATGCCCGTCTTTAAGGAGGTGACAACTAAAGTCGGACATGTCTGCATGACTGCATGTCTTTTAAATATTTTCGTTAAAACTCCTTTTAATTGAATCCCATGCATACGTGCAGTTATGACCTGCATGATTTATATATTTAATTCGCTTCCAACTCTTTTCTCACTCTGCTATGCTTATAACCGTACGCAAAGTACACTACCAAACCGATAACAAGCCAGCCGGCAAACCGGATATATGTAATCCATGGCAGTCCAAGTATAAGATATAAACATGCAACAATACCAAGTGCGGGTACAAGAGGTACAAAAGGAGTTTTAAATGGCCTCGGTTTATCCGGCTCTTTTTTTCTCATTATAATAATTCCGGCACAAACCAGAATAAAAGCAAACAGAGTTCCGATATTTGTTAAGTCAACCATTTCATCTATTGTAGTAAACATTGCAGTAACACCCACAACTAAACCGGTAACAATTGTAGTAACAACCGGAGTTTTAAATCTGGGATGTACTTTTGCAAATTTTTGAGGCAGTAATCCATCTCTTGCCATAGAGAAAAATATTCTCGGCTGGCCAAGCTGAAATACCAGCAGTACTGCTGTGTGCGCTATTACCGAACCAAACGCGATTATCCCTATTATTAGGTCAGCATGTTTCCCCAAATTCGCATATTGCATAGCTAATGTAAGCGGTTCGGATTGGCTGGTGGCTAATTTAGTTATAAGAACCTTGTAGGGAATTATCCCGGTAAACGCGGCAGCAACAAGAATATAAATTATAGTACAAATAATTAATGAGCCTATAATTCCTATGGGCATATCCCGTTTTGGATTTCTGACTTCCTCCGCAACGGTTGAAACAGCATCGAATCCAATATATGCAAAAAATACAACCGCGGCACCCGCCTGAATTCCTTTCCAGCCGTTAGGTGCAAAAGGGACCCAATTCTTCGGATCTACATGGAAAAATCCAACCACAACAAATAAACCCAGAACAAGTAATTTAATAATAACCATAATTGTTGTTGTCCTTGAGCTTTCTTTTATACCGATAACCAATACAACCGTTATAAGAGCAACAATTGAAAACGCCGGTAAATTGAAAACTATAGGAACTCCAAATAAATGCGGTGCATGTTCAAGCAAGCCGGGAATTTTTGCTGCAGTTCTATAATCGATTGACATCCAATCAGGTATTATAATTCCGAATCCCGATACAAATGTTTTAAAATAATTTGACCAGCTAATTGCAACAGCCACATTACCAACGGCATATTCAATTATTAAATCCCACCCGATAATCCATGCGACAAGTTCACCTAAAGTTCCGTAAGAATATGTATAGGCGCTTCCGGAAATAGGAACCATGGATGCAAACTCAGCATAACATAAAGCTGCAAATCCGCAGGCAACACCAGTAAGGACAAATGACAGCATCAGTGCAGGCCCGGCTCCAGGTCTCAGGGCATCACCGGCGGCAGCCGTTCCAATGGTTGCGAAAATACCTGCTCCAATTATAGCTCCTATTCCCAGCATTACAACATCAAATGCACCAAGTGCACGTTTCAGCTGGTGCTCGGGTTCTTCGCCTTCGCTTACTAATGCTTCAAGACTTTTCGTTCTGAATAATTGTTTAAGCAATGATTTTTCCTCTACTAGGTTATTAAAATAGATTATTTGATATGTTCCGCTGACAAACTATAAAAGTTAAAGTGAGATTATCTTTCCGGCATGTTCTACCTTTCAAGATACTAATTAGCATAAAACTTTTTTATATGAAATGAATTAATTCAATATAAATATTTTATTACTGAAATAGAAGAAAATAAATTGAACGATGCTGTCTATTTATTAAGGAAATGATCTGTTTCACTAAAAAATTAATCACTAAATTTTTACTTTTACAACTACTTTTATTACTTCTTTAGATCCCTTGACTGAAATCCCCGGCATGTGCACGTCTGAAGGATACATAATAACAAAACTGTTTTTTTCAAGTGTAACAAACTTTCCATCACCATTTAAAAATTGAATATCTTTATTTTCATCATATGCTTTATTAACCTTCATATTTTCCATTATCGAATATCCAATTTTTTCAATTCCTTCCGCAACAAACTGAACATCTATATATCTTTGGTGAGATTCCCAAACAGCTTATTCAATCCGTTTAGTTTTATATCGATTTACCAGGGCAAATACATTGTCGCCATCAATATTATAACGGCCGTCAGGCATTTTACTGAAATCATTTTCATTTAAAAATATAAGAGCTTTGTTTATTCCTTCGCCAAGGTTTTTGTATAATGAATAATTTTTAATATTATCTGTTATCATAATTTATTTTGGAAAATTTTTACAAAAACATTTTTTATTAATAAATAAAATTATTGAAGGATTAAAATCTTCAACCCAGACGGATAGTCTTTGAAATGATAAACTCTCTGAGTAGCTTTTTGAAAATCCGAATCCTTCGCAAAGTAAATATTTTCAAACTTCTGCGGATTACGGTCCGCTAGCGGAAACCAGCTGCTTTGAATCTGCACCATAATTTTGTGCCCCTTTTTAAAAGTATGTAAAATATCCTGCAGCCGGAAATTTACTTTAGTAATTTTGTTTGGAATAAACGGCTCCGGCTTTGAATAGCTGTTACGATACTTACCACGCATTATATCTCCTCTTACCATCATTTGATATCCGCCCATCTTTACTCCGCAAGGATTTGGTGAATAATCTTTTGCTGTATCAGGGAAAACATCAATAAGCTTAACAATCCAATCCGCATCTGTTCCCGATGTTGAGACAAAGAGAGTTGCATCAATAGGACCGGCAATTGTAACATCTTTATCAAGCGGTTCGGTTTCATAAACAAGAACATCATTTCTTTTAGAAGCGAATCTTTGATCTTCATCCATATATCTTCTTATCATTCTTTCAGTAATATGATTTGTATATGGAACCGGATGCGCAGGATCGCTTATATATTGATCAAAGGATTTTTCCTTTGTTTTGGGTTTGTCAAATGAAAGTTCTTTGTTTCCATGAAAGAATAAATTTTCTTCCTTTATATTTTTCGGCGGCCATGAATTAAATTTTTTCCACTTATTTGATCCTGTTTCAAAAACGTATGCTTCAGGCAAATTTGGATTACTTTCTCCTTTCAAATAATAATTGAAATACGGCAGTTCAATGCTATCCTGGTAAAACTCGCTTGTGTTGCTTCCGAAATGAATATCACCTAACAAATTACCTTTCGATCTTTCCCAGCCTCCGTGAAACCATGGACCCATAACAATTGTGTTATGATTAATTTTGTTTTTACTCTCAATGGATTTATAAGTATTTAGCGCGCCATAAAGATCTTCAGCATCAAACCAGCCGCCGACAGTCATTACAGCCGGTTTTATATTTTTAAAATGGGGCAGAGTGTTTCTTGACTGCCAGAATTTATCATAATTAGGGTGAGCCATCATTGTATCCCAAAAGGGAATTTTATGTTTATAAAATTTATCGGTAGTATTTTTAAAAGATCCCATCTTCAAAAAGAAATCATAGCCGTCCGGATTTGTTGTTGTAAAAACCGCTTCCGGCCAATGATCGATTGGTTCAGGTCTTACCAATCCGAAAAAAGTGTAAAACCAGAAAGCGTGGGGCAGCCAGAAAGCTCCGTGTCGATGGAAATCATCATCAATAAACCAATCTGCAATAGGAGCCTGCGGAGAAGCAGCCACTAATGCTGGGTGCGCATCTATTGTTGCCATTGCTGCATAAAAACCCGGATATGAAATTCCGTAAATCCCAACCTTGCCGTTATTATTTGAAACATGTTTTATTAACCAATCGATTGTATCGTAAGTATCGCTGATTTCATCAATATCAGTTTTGCTTTTTTTATTTCCGATGTATGGACGCATTTCAACAAAAGTCCCTTCCGACATAAACTTTCCCCGAACATCTTGATAAGCAAAAATGTAACCCGCTTTTTCAAATTTTGGAGAAGGTCCTAAATCATTCTTATAATTATTTTCTCCGTACGGACCAACACTATACGGCGTTCTATTCAGAAGAATCGGATATTTTATTGAATTATCTTTAGGTGAATACACTACTGTAAAAAGTCTTACACCATCACGCATGGGAATCATGTATTCATGTTTGTTAAAATGCTGAGAAATGTAGAGTGAATCATTTTGTGAATAAACATTTACTGAAATAGTGAAAAGAAAAACGATTAGAATAGTTATACTTAAATTGCTAATTGAAAAATGCCGGGGTTTCATCTTTCATTCTCCACTTTAATAATGCAGATTTTATTTGAATGTAACTAGAAATGAAAAATATATTATTCACGCATCAATTCAAATAATTAAAAAAAAGTAAAAATGGAAATATCATATCTGTTTAAGATGAACAACAACAGGCTTATACAAATAAATATTAATAATATTTTAATTTCATCCCTACAGGATTTTTGATTTGTCTGTTTATTGTTTTTTTAGAATAATTTCACACCTCTGGCGTTTGATATTAAAACCCGAAGGGATGATTTTTATATTTGAATTCGACCAGGAATTGTTTTTAATAATTATCGCCTATATAATTATCCCATGGATTAATGGTTTTACAACTAAGGATTTTATTACATTTTTTGATAATCCCGCACCAATCAAGAATAATGTAATGGTTAATCCGGTTTCCGCAGCACAAACTATGTGTTCCGAAAAAAATGCAACCGGAGAAATATAAGTTCTCAAAATTGAAGCGGAGTTAAACAAAAAATTACAGCAAGTACAGATACTATTTTCTGTATCTTATTATTTCTACCGTCAAGTATTGGGGTTTTGTCTTTTTTATCAGTAATTATGCTGCTCATTTCGTTCCTAATATTTTGATTTTCTTTTTATGAAAAATAAAGCCCAAAAGTATCTTAGTCGGCGGGTCAATTCAAATTCAATTTAATTATCTCATATAACTTGAAGTTATAATTCTTAATGATTATTTGACATGTTATTCCAGAGGATTTAATTTTAAGGATAAATTAAAAACTTTTTCACTTCAGACTTTTTGAAATATGTCTATTAAAGATTCATATAACATTTGGGCGGAAAGTTATGATCGTATGGAAAACAAAACCCGGGACCTAGAAAAAACCGCGATTCGAAAAACATTAATGGGATATAAATTTAATGACGTTATTGAATTAGGGTGCGGAACAGGAAAAAATACTCAATGGCTTGTTAAAAGAGCAAAGCATTTAATTGCTGTTGATTTCTCCGAAGAAATGATTTCAAAAGCAAGGAATAAAATAAAATCAGATAAAGTAAATTTTTTAGAATTAGACATAACAAAATCCTGGAAACTAAAAAACAATTCGGCTGATCTGATTTCATGCAGTCTCGTACTTGAACATATCTCCGATTTGAGTTTCATTTTTAGTGAAGCTGGAAAAAAATTAAAATCCGGGGGAGCTTTTTATATTTGTGAACTGCATCCTTTTAAACAATATCTTGGAAGCAAAGCCAGGTATAAAACAGAAAGTGGAATAATTGAACTTGAAGTTTTTGTTCACAATGTTTCCGAATACATAAATTCAGCTTTGGATAACGGCTTTAAACTCGTAGAATTAAAAGAGTGGTTTGATGCTGATGAAAAGTCCGGGCCGCCTAGATTAATCTCTTTTGTCTTTGAGAAGGCTTAAAATATTGTTTCCCGCTTTGCCGGTTTAATCAAGTTGCGTGAATTATCCCGGGGTGAATTTCCCGAAAGAATAATATAATTAAATATATACGAAATTATAAAATTTTAATTCTTTATTGTGAAGAACAATTTGCATATGAGAAATCTTTTTATGAAATTATCATAGAATAAGCGGAACAACATACTACAAAACGGTTGTACAAGTATCTATTCTTAATGAACCTGATTGCGTTTCTTTATAATCGTTAAGATCATTTTCTAATTCTTTTTGAAGATTAAATAGTTTATTTGAATAATCATATAGCTTGTGATTAGATAAAATATTATTAACGAAGAATGAACATTGTTATTATCTTATTAAAAAAGCAAGAAGATTTATTTTTTAGAAAGCCCTAATTGTTAAGAAACACTTTTGTACTACGGTTATTCTTTCTGTTTGTAATTTCCACCGTAATTACATATTGCCAGATTTTGCCATTCCATAATTATACTATGGCCAATGGACTTGTTTCCGATAATATCCATTCCTTATGTCAGGATTCCCTCGGATATATTTGGATAGGTACGGGCGAAGGATTAAGCAGGTTTAATAGTAAAGAATTTCATAATTATTCAACAGCAGACGGATTAACATCGGAAAAAGGTTTTGAAGTTGTAGCAGACAGGAAAAATCCCGGGGTTGTTTGGATTGGAACCGAAGGCGGCGGTGTAGATAAGTATATTGATAATAAATTTGAAGCCTTCGGATCTGGTTTATCTCCATCGATGAAAGTTATTGACGCATTATATCTTAACAAAAACAACACCCTATGGTGCGGTACCGACAGCGGTCTTTTCAATATAGAAAAGGATTCCATTAATGTTTTTCCCAGTACATTTAAATTAGGTTATGTCTCTTCTATATCTTCTGATTTTGACGGCAACATATGGCTTGCCAGCGAAAGAGGTATATTTAAATTATTCGTCAAGAATAATTTACTTACCCCCGTTGTTTTACCAAAGCGTCTGACTCAGCAGGTTTCGCAATTATTTAGAAATAAAAAAGGGGAAATTTGGGCTGCGACATTAGACGGGTATCTTTATAAGATTTATCCTTATTCAAATTCGCCTGCTTATATAAATCTCCACACATCAATTCTCAAAATTATTGAAGATGAAAAGAGCAATTTATGGATAGGTACTTCAAGAGGCATATTTAAATTTAGAGAATCCGATTTTCTTCAAGATTTTAATGAACCACTAACAACCGAAAACGGACTATTGGAGAATAATATTTCTTCATTATTAATCGACAGGGAAAATATTCTTTGGGTAGGTACAAATGACGATGGATTACAGAAACTAGTTCATCAAAACCTGGTTAAATTTCTTATCCCTAAAAAATATATATCTGAAAATTATGCTTCGATCTCTGCAGACACAAACAATCATATCTGGATATCACTTGCAAAGGGCTTGATGGAGACATGGCAGGACAAATCGAAAAAATGGCATCTCTATTTTCATCTTCTCAAACGTAATATATCTAATGATTATTTACCAGCCATATACTGCAGCAATTCAAATTTAATTTACATGGCATACAGTAAAGGCAATATAAAAATTTACAAGATTGTTAACAAAGAACCCCTTTCCGCAAATCCATCTAATTTAAAATTAAATGAACACTTTAACTTAGCAGACAAATTAAAGTTCTATGGAATCTTTACGATTTACTGTGACAAAAGAAATTACATTTGGTGCAGCGCACTGGATCTTGGCGTTGTGGTAATCGGACCGACAAAGAAAAGGAAGATTGTCAAAATATATACTGAAGGTGACGGACTACCGGATAATTCGGTAAGAAAAATTTACGAAGACAGCAAAGGAAATTTTTGGTTCGGTGGATATGCTCATGGACTTTCGGAGTTTTCGCTCGGCAAAGTTTTATCCGATTTAAAATTGAAATTAAATCATAACACAATTTTCACTCGTGAATTTACCGTCATTAACGGTCTTCCAGACAACGGCATCCGCGCAATATCAGAAGATAAAAACGGAGATTTATTAATTGGAACCAGGTATGGCGGTTTGGCTATACTTTCAGGAAACAAATTTCGTATAATTTCAAGGAAACAAGGGCTTTTCAGTAATGCTATATGGAGCATTACAAAAACACCCGGAAAGGAATTCTGGTTAGGAACTCAGTCGGGCGTACAGGAAATTAGCGGGGATTTTAAGCCGAAATTTATTTTAAACAACGAAATTCCAAAAGAACCGTATTATTCCATTTCCTGTTCAAGCGATAATGTTCTTTGCTTTGTTAATAATACCGATATCTACATATTTGAACCATCACTAGAAACCGGAAAATTTTTACCTCCGCCGGTATATTTAAGTCACCTTCTTATTAACGGGCAGGAAGTGAAAATAAAGAATAACCTTTCATTTGCAAGTTTTCAGAATACAATTACATTCGATTTTATAGGAATAATAAACAGGAGTGAAAATCTTACAAGTTATTCTTATCGTTTGCTAAATGTCGATAAAAAATGGAATTTATTGAAAGATCGCAACTCTATTACATATGCTTCCCTTAGCCCAGGCAGTTATACTTTTCAAGTTATAGCTGAGGATAACAACAATATTAAAAGTACACATCCTGCAGAATTAACTTTTACAATTGCCGAACCTTTTTATGAACAATGGTGGTTCATCTTAATTATACTTTTTATGATCATTTTAAGCATAGTAACTATTACCAAGATCAGGGTAAATCGATTGCTGACAATTGAAAAGATAAGGACACGCATAGCTGCCGATCTTCATGATGAAATAGGTTCGGGTCTAACTAGAATTGCAATTTTGTCGGAAAATGCTCTAAGCGATGAAAAGTCAAATGCTAAATCTTATGATGATTCAGCTGAGAAATATTCCAAAATTAATTCTATAGAGAGAGTGGGAAAAATATCCAGAAACCTGGTAGATTCTATGATTGATGTTATTTGGTCTATTGATCCTAAATATGATTCTTTGAATGATTTTATTTTTAACTTCAGAACTTACGCTAATGAGGTTTGCGAGTCAAAGAACATAAAACTAATTATTGAAACAGAAAATATAGACAATGTAAAAGTAAATTCACAAATAAAACGAAGCCTTCAGCTTGTATCGAAAGAAGCGCTAAACAATGCCCTTAAATATTCAGGTTGTACAACGATAAAATATTCTGTCACTGTTATAAATAAAGAAATAAACCTTCTTATAGAAGATAACGGGTCAGGATTTGAACCAGGAAAAGTAAAACTCGGTCATGGACTTTATAATATGGAAAAGAATACAAAGGAGCTCTCCGGTGCCTTTATTTGTGAACCGATTCTCGGAAAAGGAACCAAAATTTCAATTAAGTTTCCTGTTCATAAATAAAACTGCTCAAATGATTAGTTGAAACTAAAAAATTTATAAATTAAGATGAAACAACTTACTTAAAAGATTTATAACTAAATGATAAATAAAAGTATTATAAGAGTATCCATACTTGACGATGATGAAGAGTTCCGGGAGGTTCTTTCAAAAGTACTTAATAAATCGGAGGGTTTTAAATGCGTTGGTGTCTATCAAAATTGTGAAGAAGTTTTAAATAAAATTGAACAAGATCTCCCTGATATATTATTATTAGACATTGAAATGCCCGATAAATCGGGAATTGAAAGCCTTGGGGAAATTAAAACAGTATACCCTACAGTTGAAGTAATGATGTTGACTGTATACAGCGATAGTGAAAAAATTTTTCAATCTTTACGAAATGGAGCCGTAGGTTATCTTTTAAAGAAAAGTCCGACGG
Source organism: uncultured Ignavibacteriaceae bacterium (assembly GCA_964498065.1). Classification (GTDB taxonomy): domain Bacteria; phylum Bacteroidota; class Ignavibacteria; order Ignavibacteriales; family Ignavibacteriaceae; genus FEN-1297. The sequence continues at coordinate 45,544 of CAZCFZ010000014.1, read as the reverse complement.
AAAAGCTGCTTGAAGCTATTCGAGAAGCATATGACGGAGGGGCTCCGTTCTCAGGAGAAGTTGCAAGAAAAGTGCTGCAATATTTTCAAACTCCTCTAAACCATAATTATTCATCTTTACTATCCGATAGAGAAAAAGAAGTGCTGGATGCTTTAATTGAAGGTCACAGCACTAAAGCAATCGCAGAAAAGCTTTTCGTTTCGTTTCATACAATTCGTTTTCATCTTCATAATATCTATACAAAACTGCATGTTAACTCCCGCTCCGAAGCCGTAGCCAAAGCAATTAAAAATAAAATTATTTAGTCTCCTGCTTTTCAAAACTAATCAAATGATTAGTTGTTAATACAATCTTCACCGATTATTTTATTTACAGCGGACTAAAATCTTTTCCACAGCCTGTGAAGTCCAATATATTTATTCCGATATTCCATTTATGGCGCTTAAATTATTAATAAATATAAACGGAGAGGAATATGAAAAAAAATTTTTACTTTAATATAGTCACATGTGTTTTTTTATTATCATCAACTATATTCTGCCAAATTCCAAATGCAGGTTTTGAAAACTGGACAAGCGGCAATCCTGACAACTGGGAAGCAAGTAATAGCGGACAGTTTATAACTATTACACAATCTACGGATGCACATTCTGGTTCATACTCTGTAAAAGGCGACGTGCTTTCAATAAATGGTTTTTCAATTCCGCCTGCTTTAATCACTAAATTCGTATACACTGGAAGGCCATCGAGTTTATCAGGTTATTATAAACTAACTTCTGTTAGTTCAGATTCTCTTGTAATTACGGTAGCCTTATATAAAAATAACAACGGAATTGGCGCAGGGATATTTCATACACATGTAAATGCAGGTTCATTTCTTCAATTTACTGCCCCAATAGTTTATGATTTAAACGATACTCCCGACTCGGCAGCTATTAGTATTGCCTTAATGCCGGCATCGAATCCCCACAGCGGTTCGTCTTTTAATATTGATGATCTTTCATTCGGAAGTGCAACCGCTGTAAATGATAAAAACATTAATTCTCATTTATCATTTGAACTCAAACAGAATTATCCGAATCCATTCAACCCGAGCACAAATATTCAATACTCAATAGGCAGTAGCCAATTTGTCGTTTTAAAGGTTTATAATATTCTTGGAAAAGATGTCGCGACTTTAGTAAACGATAATCAACCGGCAGGCAAATATAGTATTAAATTTAATGCCGATAATCTTTCAAGCGGAATATACTTCTACGTAATGCAGGCTGGTAGCTTTCATCAAGTAAATAAAATGATTCTGCTTAAATAACTGTAAAAAATTTAATGAATTCAGACTGCAAATATTTTAATTATAATTAAATAAAAAGGGAAAAATGAAAATCACGATAAAAGTTTTTTTATTATTAATTTTCAATATCTGCATTACAAATAAAATTTACTCACAATCAACAGCATGCGACGACTGTCCTGCACCGATCGTTGACGTTTACGGTGTTAGGATGGATGTGAAAATGCCGACTGATTCATCAGGTAAGTCAATTGATATGTTGCAGCCGGCTTTTTTGAACTGGCTCGCTCTGGGTGATGCGGTGGTGCCTATAGCGCAGATAAAAGATAACGATCCGGAAAAGGATTGTATCGACTGGCTGGTAGGTACTATGGCACAAGAGTTTTTAGCCAATCCAGATACTGAATTAAAAGCACATCTGGAAAATTGGTCTACCGGTGATCTTCCACCCGACGGTCCGGTGCCCGGCATTGATTTTCTAATCTGGTCTTCTCTCGACAGCTCCGGCGGGCAATTTCACTTTCACGTTTACCTTGAAGATGCTCATACCAGAACAAGACTCGCCCAGGGCGAATCAGATTTTACCGATCCCAAAAAATCAATTGATGCTGCCAGCACCGCAATTTCTCAAATTGAACCTATATTTGATAAAGTTAGGGCTTATCAGAAAAATGTACGGAACCTGGGCGGAAACGAAATTGCAATTGACGCTAAAGTTAAAATAATTCCTTCAAAAGTAAATTTGAAGGGCGGCGAGACAATACCGGTTGTTTTTCAGGTAAATGACTGCGACGGTACTCCGCTTTCGAGACGCTGGGTAAAGATAAGCGCTACTTACGGACACTTTAATAAAGACAGCGTAGAAACCGACGGCAGCGGTAAATCCAATGCAAATTTCACAGCTGATAATGTAACGGAAGTCGGCAACATTCTCGGGATTTACTTCCCGTATTTTACCCCGACAAACAAAAGAAAAGGAGCCTGGGGCGATACCACGGTGAATATTAATTATGTCCCTACAAATAGTTGGGTACTTAACATTCAAGAGAATCATTTGAGCACCCGTGAAGCTACCAGCCAAGATAATGATACATACGGCTATGATGAATCTATCTCACAAACACATGCCCAGGTAACACAGTATGTCGTCGGAGAATTCAGCGACAGCAGTATCAATATCGATTATATTGCCGGGGCAAAGGGTTCTACCAACGGTTGGGGCAATGATAAAGGTTTTTCAGACTCCCCTACACTTTTTAGTGAGGCTTCTAGTGTCTTCAATTACGTAACCGATCCCTCTGAAGATTTTATGTACAGTATCGGTCTTGATGATTATCTGCAATACGGCACATACGGCGGAATAGGATTCACTTCAAGCTTGCTGCTAGATGAGACATGGAACGTGCATCAGTTTATGGCTGGCACGGCGGTATCTCCGAGCCCTTATGAACATGATACTACTTTTACGTCCAATGAAGATCCGGACGATTATTTAGTTTATACCGTCGGACCAAACGATCTTGGTTTTGGTACTACAGCTTCCTGGCATAAGACAGACAGCGGTTTTGTTTTTAAAGGTGATTTCTCTTTTGACACTACAATAACAGGTGCAAATTCAACGGAAAAAAAGCATTCGGAAGAGCATGTGGTCGTTAACGTAATACCTTACTCAAAACTAACTTCGGTAAATACACCTTTTGAAAGCTCAATCCCCCGTGATTATAAATTATTCCAAAATTATCCGAATCCATTTAACCCCACAACAACTATTGAATATCAGATTCCTAATCAATCTCATGTAGTTTTAAAAGTTTATGATATACTTGGAAATCAGGTAGCTGTTTTGGTTAATAAGGATGAATCTGCCGGAAGATATACGGTAAATTTCAATGCGTCCAAATTGTCCAGCGGTGTTTACTTTTACAGAATTGAAGCTGGAAAATTTGTTCAGTCTAAAAAATTGATTTTGTTAAAATAGTCTTTATATAAGCGGATAGAAACAGTCAAAAATATCTTTGAGCGCAATATAATTACATGTAAAACTAATCAAATGATTAGTTGTTTCACCTAATCTTATATTTTATTTTGGATTTGTTTCGAAACATCGTCAAAGGAAAAGCCTTAAGAAACTATACTCCAGGAAAACAAAGTCATTCTATTTTATAAATACTTTAATTCTGATCATAAATTACATTTTTGCTTTATAAAAGTATGGAGGCACAAATGAAAAAGATATTATTATTTACATCAGTTTTCTTTTTCCTTTTAGCATTCACGGCAAAGGCTCAATTCGACAACCTTTTAAATCATGTAAAAGATAAAGCACAAGAAAAAGTCGAAAAGAAAATTGACAAAGCCATGGAAGGGAAAAAGGATAATTCGAAAAACAACAATAACTCAACTAACAATTCAAACAGCAACACGGCTGTAAATTCCAACCAGCCGCCTAGTATTAGCGCCTACCAAAATTACGATTTTGTACCCGGAGATAAGATCATTTTTGAAGATGATTTTACCGAGGACCAGAATGGAGAATTTCCTTCTCACTGGAATCTGGATGCCGGACAAGCTGTCGTAAATGAAGTGGCAGGCAAAGCTGCTTTCAGCCTTACAGAGGGAAACTATTGCAGGGTTTACCCGCTAATGAAAACTAAGTCTTATTTAACGGATCCTTTTACAATTGAATTTGATTTTTATCCAAACGGCAGCGCTTATGGCCCCGTTCTCTTTTTAGCATATAAAGATAAAGATGGAAATGATCAAGAGGCAAATATTCAATTTAATGAACGCGGAGGAGTAGAAACCGGCTATCTGCCAAAAGATTTTAGTGCCGATTATCCAAACGAAGATGATAACACCTTTTTTAATAAATGGCATCATTGTGCGCTTATTTATAAAAACAATCAGTTGAAATGTTACGTAGACCAGTACCGCATTTTGGTTATTCCTAATGTTGGTATTTCACCTAATTCATTCGGATTCGGGGGAATAGGTGATATGAATAATCCCATTGTATTCACAAATGTTCGTGCAGCAGCAGGCGGCAGCATGAATATAATCGGCAAAAAATTCACCGCTTCCAAAATAGTTACACACGGCATTACTTTCGATGTTGACAAATCCGATATAAAGCCTCAAAGCATGGGCACATTGAATATGATTGTTAGAGTTATGAAAAATAATCCGGGACTTAAATTTGAAATTGACGGACACACAGACAATACCGGTGATGCTGCACATAACATGACCCTTTCTCAACAAAGGGCAGATGCGGTTAAGTCTCAGCTAGTAAGCATGGGAATAGATGCATCACGTCTTACTACAAAAGGATTCGGCGATACCAAACCGATTGATACCAACGATACAGCAGAAGGACGAGCCAATAACAGAAGAGTTGAGTTTGTAAAAATATAATTATTAACCATCGGAGCTGCCTGTTTATTTAATGGATTAACTTCGAAGGCTTCAATTATTCCTTTTTGAATACATAAAGAGGCGTGGAAATGTATAGGATGATTTTATTATTTACATTTATTTTAACCGTATTATCCAATATATCGATTTCCATTTTTGCACAAGGGCGACCGGTTAAAGAGGATTTTATACCGCAATATGAAAAAGTTACACCCCCGCCTAAATCATGTAAAGAAGCATACGGCAAGATTGACTGTAATAATCCTGAAAGTTCCGGCTGTAACGCAGGTAATATCGATAAAGATTTATCAAATCGACTTGAAGGAATAATCGTGACCTTGTCGGGTGTTCCAATGCAGGCAGGAAATTACTCGGATTTTAAAAAGAAAATGGAAGGCTTAAGCGATCAGCAAAAAAAAGCAATGGCAATGCAGATGGCTAAACAGTATATGCAGAACAATAGTATGAGTTCTTATCAGCCGGAATCACAAAGGGTAATAAGGGCTGAGGAAGTATTAGGCAAAATGAACCAGACGGAAGCCGAGAGGATGTCGAAAAGCCCTTTCGATGCAAATACAATACTCAATCTAAAACAAAAATATCAAAAAAAGCGCGATGCAGTTGATATTTGGTATAAAGAGGAGTACAAAAAGCTGCCTCCAGATAGGGAACCAAAGGCTGTATTTGAAAAAGATCCGAATGCCAAACATGAACTGTATATTAAAGAAGCTCAAAAATATGTTGAAATTGAAAACTCATATTTAAATGATTTTAGAAAACTATGGAATAAACAAAAAGAAGTATATAAAACAGACTACTCAGAATTTGAAGACGCACTGGCAAAAGTGCATTACGGCGATGATGTACACAATAATTCACTTAGAGGACTTTTGGCAGCAGGACAGAAGAGGTTGGTTGCAGGCATTTTATATCTTATAGGTGAAACGCAGGATGCTTATAAAGAAGCGGGACAATATTATAAAGAATTTTTGGATGTTGAAAAAAGGTAAATAAATCCTAATGAAAAAACTGCAGACAAAAATATTTTTATTTCTGGTTTTGGAAACCGGTTGGGTACTGCCCGCATTTTCACAATCACTTAAAGAACCGAGTCCTGCAGAAAAGAAATTTTTAGCCAAACCCATACATATAATTCAGAGCGTGCTGGATCAATTCGGTGATAATGATTGGAGTTTGGATTCCGACGACTTTAATAACAATCCTGTAGTTCCAATTAATGATGATGGGACAGGTCCGATTAACATTGATTCTGACTTTGAAAGAATTTACAAGGTTAAGGAAAATTCAAAGAGATATAATACGCTGATTAAACCCCTGGCAGAAAAGGAGAAAATATTATCCGATAAATTTTCTCAAATGCCGCAAGAAGATGCGGGCAAAGATAATTCTACTTATGACAGCTTAATTGCAAAAGGTAAACAACTTTCAGAGTTATATGAGATTGATGTATATGCATATATCAACGACGATTTTATTAAGGGCAGACCAATTAACGAACCGGATATTAATGTAAAGGGAGCTTCCATAGTAACTAAACTTAATAAAGGTTATTATGCAGACGAAAATTGGACAAGTTACTTCCTGGCCTTCGGCAATTGGAAAAATATTAAGCTGAACAAGGAATTCAATTGTTATTATTACAAATTTAAAAATACTAAAACTTCCAGCATACAAAATATTGTTATTGTAATGACCGGTGCCCAGGATAGAATGAAAGAACTTATGCACAAAATAGATTGGAGTATACTGAACGAAGCTTTAACAGATTAGAATATTTCTACTTTGAAATATAATATCTCATAATCGGTCTGGTTTCCGATCTTCTTAAAACCTCTTTAAATCCCGCAGCTTTAAATGATGACACGGTTCCGTGATATGCGAAGGCATCGGGATAATTTTCTTTCTTACTTAAGTCCAACGGGTAACCTTCAATAACTTTTGCTTTTTCTTTTTTGGCATAATCCACAGCTTTCTTAATTAATGCTTTTGAAACACCCTTTCTTCTATATTCCTTCTTAATATAAAAGCAAACTATCGACCAGACATTTTTATCATCAACAGGTTTTAATATTCTGGAAGTTTCGAGTCTTTTAAATGATTCTCTTGGTTCAATTGCACACCAGCCAACAGGCTCGTCTTTATAAAACGCAATTATTCCTGGCACTTGATCAGATTGAACTATTTTTTTGAAAGCTCTTTTATTTTTTTCTCCCTTTTGATCTTCAAACTGCGATTTGGAAAGTTTCCACCACATGCACCAGCACCCTGTACAGGCGCCTTTCGGACCGAATAATTTTTCAATGTCTTTCCAATTTTTTGAAGTCAGCGGAGTAAATTTATATTCTGTTTGGGTTTTGTTCATTTTTAAAGACTGGCTGGATAATTTATACATAATAAAATAAATTATTTAAATTCTACTTACAATTGAAATATGAAGTAATCCTTTATAGATGTATCCGATTACGCTAAGAGTAAAAAGTGTAAATGCCTTTGCGGTGTTTATATTCTTGCTGTCTAATTTTCCTATACCAAAATCTCTTTTATTTTTTGCTCAATATTTATATCTAAAAATAAAGCATCCGATATTGATTCGCCATTCTGACTAAAATCGATAAACATTTTTCTCAGTATTTAAACCGGCAAATTAATATTCGAATAGGATTACCCGAAGATTTTAAGGAAGAAAAAATCTTAATTGTTACCGTTTTGTAACTTTACTTTAATTAGAACAAATCAAATTTAATTCGGAAAATTCCGGCTCTTTTTCACATATCGGGTGCAATCTATTAATAAAATTCTTTACGTATTTTGAATGCCTGTGAATTTCTTCATCCTCTTCATTCCGGAAAGTCATTACATGCACAAATGATGTGTCGTCCGATTTTTCCTGGAAACAGCGGTAGAATAATGTACCGGGTTCTTTCTCTTTGATTTGCTTAATAAATTCGATAATAATCTTTTTTGCATCATCAATGTGTTCCCTTTTAACCTTAAATGAAACAAATAAATGTTCCATAACTTCCTCAAATATTTAGTTTTATATTTTAATTGATTATTGAAAAAGATTATGATTACACCCTATAATCTCATAAAAATTATTAAAAAAATAAATACCATAAAATTCAAAAAAAACAAACAATCACGTATGTTTTTTTACTAAAATTACTGCTGTTAACAATAATTAGCAGAAACTGAATAATTGTTCCTATAAAGATTTAACCCTGTATATTTTACTTGACATATTTTGTATCTATCTCTTCTTTCTTTCTTAATATATGAGGTGTTTTTAAACATGAATATAAACGATAAAAAATGAATCCTTTAGTGTTATTTTGTATCGAATACGATAACAAAAGAAATAAATAATACGAAAAATGACTTCAACCCAAATTATTTTACTGATATTTGCAGCATTGATCGTTTCCCTTTATGTGAAAAAAATTATATCAACAAGAGGTATAATTCAATATGAACCCGGTGAAGCAGCTGCAAAACTGAAGAACAGAAATATAATTTTATTGGATGTTAGAACTCCGAAGGAACGAAAAGAGCAGTCAATAAAAGGTTCTGTGCATATTCCTTTGTACGAACTTGGGACAAGATCGGATGAATTGCTAAAATATAAAGATAAAGAAATTATATGTTATTGCCGTTCGGGTAATAGAAGCTTGACGGCGGCAGCAAAGTTAAGAAAAAAAGGTTTTAACAGCGCTAATTTAAAAGGCGGAATTATAAGATGGAATCACCACAAATAAAAATAAAATTACTTCGGCTGAAGAGAACATATCCGTTTTTTCTCGGCGCACTGACCGGGTACCTATATTATCACTTTATCGGCTGTGTAATAGGATCATGCGCAATAACAAGCAATCCCTGGGCAAGCACAATAAGTTGGAGCGTTAATAGGAGCATCGTTTATCGGTAAAAGACAAAATAAAAAATCAACAGAGAAAATTTCAGAATAGGATCAAAAAGTTAAAATGAAAAAAAATGTAGGTTTGATTGATAGAGTGTTTAGAGGATTAGCTGCTATTGCAATTCTTTTGCTTTATTTAACTCATCAAATTAACGGAAGTACCGCCGCGTTCTTGGGCATAATCGCATTGGCAATGTTTTTAACTAGCACATTAGGCTTTTGCCCGTGCTATGTTAGACTAAATGTAAATACTCTAAACAAAAAAGATGAAGAAAAAGAATAGGGGGTGGAATTTAACTTATGACTTTTGTATATATAATTATCGGCATTGTGGTTTTGTTCTTTGGAATGCAATTCTTGATGGTCTTTTCTGCTAAGAGAGCTAAAGGAAATAAAGTTTCGGGTTTAAAAGGAAACCTGAGAATTCTTGAAAAGAATGGCGCAAAAGGAATTATTTATTTTTATAGTCCAAGTTGCAGGGCCTGCAAAATGCAAACACCAATAATAAAGTCTTTGCAAAGGGCATATAGAAATATTTTTGATGTGGATATTTCCAGAGATATGGATACAGCTAGAATATTCGGTATTAAGGCTACACCGACCACTCTGGCTATTAAAGACGGAGTAATTGACCAGGTATATGTAGGCGTTAAACAACAAGATATTTTTGAAAAATTTTTAGGGAATAAAAACTAAAATGAAATATGGATTTTCCAAAACGGTAGATTTACCGTATGAAAAAGCAATAGAAAAAATAACCGAAGAGCTTAAAAAAGAAGGGTTCGGTGTTTTAACTGAAATTGATGTCAGGGAGACACTAAAGAAAAAATTAAACGTTGATTTCAAGAAATACAAAATACTTGGCGCGTGTAATCCGCCAATTGCACACAAAGCGCTTCTAATGGAAGAAGAACTCGGTTTGCTGCTGCCATGTAACGTAATTGTTTACGAAAAAGAAGGTAAAAGTGTTGTGTCGGTTTTTAATCCAATGATAATGAAAGAAATGATTGAAAAGGAAGAAATCAGTCCTGTTGCAGAAGAAGTTAAAGGAAAACTAATGCGTGCATTGGATGCCGTATAATAAAATTGCATTATATTTTAATTAGAACTATAATAATAAGAAAATAAAAAAAGGAGCAATAATGCCAGAGGATTTAACTAAAGAAACTTTTCTAAAAAAAGTTTTTAATTATGAAGCGAATAAGGAATGGAAATTTGAAGGTGAACTTCCATGTATTATAGACTTTTGGGCGCCGTGGTGCGGTCCATGCAGGATGGTTGCGCCTGTAATGGAAGAACTTTCCGTTGAATTTGAGGGTAAAGTGAATTTCTATAAGATAAACACAGATGTTGAGCAGGAATTAGGCGCAGCATTTGGTATAAGAAGCATTCCTTCTTTATTGTTTGTACCAAAAGAAGGCCAGCCCAAGATGGCTGTAGGTGCTTTACCTAAAGAAAGTCTTAAAAAAGCTATAGAAGAAGAATTGCTGACTGCCGCAGCATAATTTTTCATTCGAACATTATAAGAAAATTTAGCCCGTTTAAAAAGCGGGCTAAATTATATTTTATAATATCCTATCCTTAACGACAAATGTTTAATATAATATTTTTATTTTGATCTGTTAACCAGAATTACTCCTGAGATAATTATTAAACCGCTAAGAATTGTAATTAGTGTAATAACTTCGCTCAGAATAAGCCATGAAGAAAATACGGTAACAAACGGCTCGACATAGAGAAAAACTCCAACCTTTGAAGCGTTCAATTCGCTTAATGAATGTGACCACAAAACATAAGCAACTCCCGAACAAAAAATACCAAGGAAGAGAACCGCAATCCACGCCCTAAAAGATAAGTGGATAACAGCATTAATATCCCCGGAATTAATTGCAAATGGAAGAATGATTACCGCCATAGTTATAAAAAGATACAGTATAGTCATCATCGGAGAATAATTGAGACTTATCTTCTTATTAACTATAGAATAGACCGCCCATGTTACTGTACTTGCAACAACAAGCAGATCGCCTTTATGCGAAATAAACCCGATGCCTAAAAAATTACCCTTTCCTATAAGTAAAAAAAGTCCGAAGAAAGCTATGAACATTCCCGAAACATTGATAAGCGTCATTTTTTCTTTAAAGAAAATAAATCCGAGCAACGCGATAAAAACAGGCGAAATTCCTATTATCCAGCCTGTGTTTACAGCCGTTGTATATTTCAATCCTGTTATTTGAATCCATAAATGAATTACGGCAATTAAAGCCAGTATTAAAATTCCGGCCTGGTTTTTTAGACTTATCTTAAATTCTTTTTTAGAAATAATTGCGGCTGTTATGAGGAAAAAAACCGCAATTATTAAGCGAAGCGCTATTATAGTTTTCGGATTAATCTCATTTAATGCAATTTTAGTGGCAATAAAAGAATTTCCCCAAAAAATAACCGCTAATAGAGGCCTCCAAAACTTGAAAAATATTTTTCGCATTTGTTAAAATGTTATTTGGATTTTTTTGTCTTCCTCGCAGAAGAATATTTTTCAATATCATAATTAATTTTTTTTTCAGGCATTTTAAGCTTTACAATTTCCACACCGGATTCGGTATAAAACCGGGTTGCAAGCGTATCATGAAAATCAGAAAAAACTACAACACGGACTATCCCTGCTGCAATTAATGCCTTTGCACATGTTGTGCACGACATGTTGGTTATATAAGCAGTAGCTCCTTTTATGTTTACCCCATGAATAGCAGCTTGAGTTAATGCATTTATTTCCGCATGATTAGTTCTGACACAATGATTGTCAACAACCAGGCAGCCAACATCTTCGCAATGCGGCAGGCCCGGCAAAGAACCGTTATACCCTGTTGCCAAAACAAACCTGTCTTTTACAAATACACACCCGCAATGCATTCTAGGACAGGTAGACCGCTCCGACGCAAGCATTGCCAACTTTAAAAAATATTCATCCCACAATGGTCGTTTTTTGTTTCTCATATTTTATTTCTTGTTATTAATGTTTCGGCAAATATAAATAATCTATAATACAAAATTGAACCTTTTGTTAAAACCATTTTATTTGCTTATTAATAGTGCATCGCCGACATTAATTATTCCGCTGCCACGATGTATAAGATTCTGGCCAAAAAGTACTTTGTTGTTTTTCTTTCTATAGGTTGATAATGTAGCTAGTGGTTCACTTCCCCTTTCTGCTGTATCCTGATCAACGGTTGTAATAACACACCTCGCGCATGGTTTAACCGGATAAAATGTTATAGGCCCGATCTTAAATTCTATCCATGTTTCTTCAATAAAGGGTTCGCCGCCTGTAAAAACAAGGTTCGGCCGGAAACGATTCATTTCAACCGGCTTTTTCAGTTTTGAATTTAAATTAACAAGTGATGATTGGCCGATTAAAAGAAATGGAAATCCATCTGCAAAACCGACAGTCTCTTTTCCGACGGAATATTTTGGATTAACCATCCTTTTTGAATTCTCCTGCATATAAACTAGTTGACAGGGCATTCCCAATACTTTGCCGAACCAGCAATCTGCAGCATTACTTACAGGAACAGCAAAACATTTATCATTCCAAATCTCAACTTCTTTTTGATGTTCCTCATCGATTTCAAAAGGAATAAACAGATTGCCGTAATTTTTAACTTTGTGTTTAACGGTTAAGCCTTCTTTTTCGATATTAACCGTAACGAGAGACAGGTCGGGATAAGATCTTTGAGAAATAAACTTTCCTTTTTCATCAACAAGCATCCATCTTCTATCAAATTCAAGTCCTTTTTCTCCTACTTTAGCATTTTTTAGCGAGATTCCGGCGGCAGATTTAATAGGATAAACATTTATTTCGGAAAGAATAATTTCTGCCATAAAACGTTTTTGGTTTTACTTTATTAAAGTTTCAACGATTCAACCGATACCTTAAAGGTATCCTCATAATCAACTATAAAATTATCCAATGCATCATCTGAAGGAAAATTAAGTATGTCTATAATACCTCTGTCTAGTTCGAAATCTTTATCCCAATGAAAGCTTCCAATGTTTAGTTTGTGGGTCATATAATCTACAAGATGGATTATTGAAACAAAATCTTTATTCTCGGCAACTGCTAAAGGACTATGGTGATAATTAAGAGCTTCACAAAGTATTTTCGGAAGATCCCATTTTACGGCCAAAAATTTCCCGATTTCCTGATGGGTAATTCCAAGAATATTTCTTTCGGCTTCTGTTATATTTACTTTCTCATTATTCGATAATTCAACAATTTGATTAAATTCACTATTTAAAAATTTATATATAACAAGTATACCCATATCGTGTAAAATACCGGCAACAAATGCTTCACTTCCAAAATCAAATCCGAGATTTGTGGAAATACCTTTTGCGGCCGTACCTACAACCATTGAATGTACCCAAAACTCATAAGGATCAAAGTATTTACTTGGAGCAGCCTTAATAGAATCGGCAAGAGATATGGCAGTAACAATATCTCTGATATCACCAAAGCCAAGAACCAATATTGCGAACTCTAACGAAGAAACTTTTCTTTTAATTCCGTAAAGCGGAGAATTAGCCACAGCAAGTATTCTTGATGTTAGCCCCTGATCTTTACTTATCAACTCGGTAAGCTTACTTGTCGTGGTTTTAGGATCGCTAAGTAATTTAGTAACTTCAAAAACAACCTTTGGAATTGAGGGTAGATTTCTAATCCCTGCAAGAACAGCTTCTGTTTTAGCCTTCTTTTGAACAATTGATTCCATAATATTTACCTAATTTTACTTGTCTTTTAGTAAGTTAATATATTAATAAACGATTAATTTTATTTTTTGATATTTATTATTGTAATTTCCGGCTCGGAATTATACCTTAACGGAATCAGAGACATCCCGAGTCCTCTGGTTACAATCATTAACATATGTCCGAAATGAAAATTTCCTCTAACATACCTGGTTTCCAGCATAGTCGGTGTTAAATTTTTAAACGGAAATAAAAAAGTAATCTGACCTCCATGAGTATGCCCGGCGAGTAATAAATCAAAACCCGTATTAGCCGCCCGCTGAACAACATTATTATGCGGTTGATGTGTCAGCAATATTTTTAAGGCATATTTTGCCGTATCTGCCGTTAACTCATCTAAAGTGGATCTTTTTATATGTTCGACATAGGTATTAGTTATAAAAACAATCTCTATTTTAGCATTATTTATATTTAATACTTTATCAGCATTATCGAATATTTCTACATTTTGTTTATTCAACGCACTTTCAACCGCAGATAAACTTCGCTTATAGTCATTTCCATATGCCCAATTATCATGATCTCCGACACAGGAATAAATCCCGTATTTTGATCTAATTTCACCAATATATTTTGCCGCAGTTTTAATATAATCGGGTGAAGAAGAAATAAAGTCTCCTCCAACAAGAACCAGGTCGGGATTAAGTTTGTTTACATTGGAAACATATTTTTGCAGACGCTTAGAATTTGTAAATTGATCAGCATGAATATCCGATATAAAAACCAGTTTAAAATTATTTAGAGAAGCTGGAAGGTCCTTTTTTATAAAATTAACCGGTCGAATTTTTATTGAATTGTAATTGTATATAACATTGACAGGCACATAAATAATAAAAACAGCAGATATCAACAGAATTACAATCGCTTCAAATCTATATATCTTTATCTTTAATTTTTTAATCGGTAATAACGGCAACTTTAAAAAATCCATAATCAGAAACAATAAATCACACTGCACAACAATTAGGATCGTCAGCCAGAAAGGATATAAAACAAGATAATTGAAAATGTTATTCCGGGGGAGTGTAACCGGTGTTTTTGTAATTGAAGAATGTATCCATAAAACAATTAAGAATAACGGATAAATATTAAGGAATCCCCAAATAACAGCAATGTATTTCTTTAATACGCACCTGTCCGGAAAGAAATGTTTAAAAGATTTTTTTAGTTTTCTGAAAAAGTAAACTTCTACTAATAAAATAAGTAAAAGAAGGACTATAATTCTTGCTATTAAGTGCATTAAAATTTATTTGTTACTTTATTGATCAATTCTTTCATTTTTAGATAATGACTGCCCGGACAGTAAATTTTATTGCAGCTGTTACAAAAATAGAATTCGCTTTGCCTCTCTTTTACCTTTTGCGGAAGCCGGCCGGCTATTTTATCTTTATCAATTTTGATTAACACTGTATTGCACACAAGACATCTTGTAAATTCATTAAATGAATTCTTAAGATCAAAACGGTCCAAAATTTCTACAAGTTGTTTTTCCGGGTTTGAATTTCTTATATAATATCCGCGATTGACTTGATTATGTTTTAATATTCCTTTGTCCTTCGTTAATATAGTTCGACTCTCAGTCAAAGAAATATTTATGATCTCATGGTCATTATAATTATTTTGATAGAGAGTGTCAAAGCCAAACATTCTGAGATATTTTGCCAGTGTTCCCAGGTGTACATCTAAAATAAATTTTGTGCTGCGAAGAGGCTTCTCTCTAAGATGCTGAACATTCAAAATATCAATTGACTCAAAAACCGGGTAAACGCTGACATCATCGTTATCATTTAAAGTATAATCAAATCCGACCGAATTACCGTTTACCAAAATCATATCTACTTCGCAATGAGGAACGCCTAAAGATTCAATTACGTCTTTAACAGACGGGTGTCCCATAAATTTGTGTTCGAAACGAATTTTCCTTTTTTCCCTCGGGATATGATCGTTCAGTTCTTCATAAAACCGAAGATATATTTTATTCATTTACTTATATACTCATAAAGCCTTAAAAATACTTTCTTCATCATTCTCTTGTGAATTCTTTGAATACTAAAAAGCCTATTGACTATTTCAATTATTAAATTATTCGATTCTATTTCAATGGAAAAATTAACATATGTTTTCTCTTTCTGCCTTTGTAATGACCAAACACCCTGCCCGGTATATATTCCTTCACAATACTTGATAACAATTTTTTCATTAGGATATATTTCTGTTATTGTCCAGAAGAAACTCAGAAATCCATACGGTTTTATTTTAATTTTGGAGCCAATTTTTTCCGGAAGATTTAAGATAACTTCAAAAACGATGGTTCCCGGCCACCATTTTTTATATGAATTAAAATCACAGAATACATTATAGATTTTTTCTTTACTTTGGTTGAAAACATATCCGTCATTTGAAATTATTTTCATGATTATATTATTTAAAAATCACTCTGCCTGCAAAAAATAAAAAAGCAGAAGTTTATTTCTTCTGCTCTTTTAACATGTATATTTACAAAAAATATTATTTCCCTTCGGTAATACTCTCGCTTTCTTCCTCCGGCACTACCTTTGCAATATCTGCAATTTTATCGGCTTCACTTAATCTAATTACGCGAACACCTTGAGTGTTCCTTCCCATTACCCTTATGTCTTTAACTCCCTGTCTAATAACCATTCCTTTACTGGAGATTATAACGAGCTCATCGCCGTCTACAACCTCCATCATTGCAATCATTTTACCAACCTTTTCACTCGTCTTAACCGTAATTACGCCTTTGCCGCCGCGATGAGTAATTCTATAATCATTTATATCCGAACGCTTGCCGTAGCCGTTTTCCGTAACTACCAAAATGTTATCATTTCTTTTTATAACCAAAAGTCCGACAACCTTATCTCCTTTTCCTAATTTAACTCCTCTTACTCCGGTTGCTGTTCTTCCCATATCGCGGACATCTTTCTCGTTAAATCTTATTGCAAATCCGTTTCTTGTACCAAGGACAATGTCGTTTGAACCGTCGGACATTTTTACTGCAATTAATCGATCACCTTTAACAACATTAATTGCGTTAATTCCACCTTTTCTAACGTTGCCGTAAGCTGAAAGAACGGTCTTTTTAATTGTTCCGTGTTCTGTTGCCATAATTAAATAGCTGTCTTCTTTAAATTCTTTTACTGAAACGAAAGCGGCTATTTCCTCATCTTTGTCTTTCTGAATTAAATTAATAATTGACCTTCCCCTTGTAGCTCTTCCTCCTTCAGGAAGTTCGTGCACTTTAAGCCAATAACATTTTCCTCTATCGGTAAAGAACAATATATATTGATGCGTTGAGGCAATAAACATATGCTCAATAAAATCATCATCTTTAGTTCCCGCTCCGGTAACGCCCTTACCACCGCGTCCTTGTTTTCTATATCCGCTTACAGGGAAACGTTTAATAAAGCCCTTATGAGAAATTGTTACTACGACATCTTCCTCAGCAATTATATCTTCCAAAGAAAACTCTTCGTAGTTATAAATTATCTCTGTTCTTCTTGGGTTGCCGTATTTTTCTTTTAACGCTAAAAGTTCATCTTTGATAATCAAATATCTTTTCTCTTCGCTGTTAAGAATGCCTTTTAGCTTTTCAATTAATTTAATTACCTCTTTATACTCATCTTCGATTTTCTTTCTTTCAAGGCCTGTTAACCGCTGCAACCTCATATCAAGAATTGCCTTCGCCTGAATTTCGCTCAACTTGAATTTTTTCATCAAGTTTTTCTTAGCCGTCTCAACATCTCTAGACTTTTTAATCGTCTCAATTACAGCATCAATATTATCGAGGGCAATTATATAGCCTTCTAAAATGTGAGCACGTCTTTCAGCAGCATCAAGTTCGTATTTTGTCCTTCTAACTAGAACATCCATACGATGATTTATAAAATGATGCATTGTTTCTTTTAAAGTAAGTACTTTAGGTGCGCCATGAACAAGAGCAAGCATAATAACGCCGAACGTAGTCTGCATTTGAGTATGCTTAAACAATTGGTTTAATACAATTGAAGGCTGAGCGTCGCGTTTAAGTTCAATTACCATTCTCATTCCATCACGGTCTGACTCGTCCCTGATGTTTGATATATCATTTAATTTTCCTTCACGAACTAAGTCGGCAATTTTTTCTATTAAGTTAGCTTTATTTACCTGATACGGCAGCTCGGTTACTACAATATTTTCTCTCCCATTCTTTAATGTTTCAATGTTTGCCTTGGCTCTTACAATTACTCTTCCTCTTCCGGTTGTGTATGCTTCCTTAACGCCTTCGTAACCATAAATTATTCCGCCGGTGGGAAAGTCAGGCGCTACAATAAATTTCATTAGTTTTTCCGAAGTGATATCCGGATTTTTGATTAATGCGATTAATCCATCAACCACTTCACCAAGATTGTGCGGGGGAATATTCGTCGCCATTCCAACGGCAATTCCGCTGGAACCATTAATTAGAAGGTTAGGCAGATAAGACGGAAGAACAGTCGGCTCCTGTAAAGAATCGTCAAAGTTAGATACGAAATCCACTGTGTTTTTATCGAGGTCACGAAGCATTTCATCAGCAATTCTTGCAAGTCTAGCTTCTGTATATCTCATAGCCGCCGGAGAGTCGCCGTCAACCGAGCCGAAGTTACCCTGGCCGTCTACAAGAGGATAACGAAGAGAAAACTCCTGAACCATTCTGACCATGGTATCATAAACTGCGGTATCTCCATGCGGATGATACTTTCCTAAAACTTCTCCGACTATTCTTGCGGATTTTTTATAAGGCTTGTTATAAGCTACTCCCAATTCATGCATTCCGAAGAGAACTCTTCTATGAACCGGTTTTAAGCCGTCTCTTACATCAGGTAATGCCCTTGCGACAATTACCGACATGGAATAATCGATGTAAGAGGATTTCATTTCTTCTTCTAATGATACAGGTATTATTTTTTCAAAAATCGTTGCCATTATCTTTTGTCTTTTATTTAAAAATTATGTTTTTGAATTTTTCAGATATTATAATTAAACATCAAGGTTTCTAACGTATTTGGCATTCTTTTCAATAAATTCTCTTCTGGGTTCAACAGCATCGCCCATTAAGGTTTCAAAAATTTTATCAGCAGCAGCCGCACTTTCTAAAGTAACCTGAAGAACTGTTCTTGTTTCCGGATTCATCGTTGTTTCCCAAAGCTGTTCGGGGTTCATTTCTCCCAAACCTTTATATCGTGAAATTCCAACTCCTTTAACTGAACCTTCTTCTTCTACTTCCGATTCCTCATCAGCATCACTCTTGCCGTTGCTTTTAAAACGCTTGATTATTTCATCTCTTTCGTTATCATCAAATGCGTAAAACTCTTGTTTGCCTTTCTTTATTTTATACAGTGGCGGCTGTGCTATATAAACTTTACCTTCATTAATTAATCCCTGCATATGTCTGTAAAAAAATGTAAGAAGCAACGTTCTTATATGGCTGCCGTCAACATCAGCATCGGTCATAAGAATTATTTTTCCATACCTGGTTTTAGCGCCGTCAAAGTCAGCACCAAGGCCAGCTCCGATTGCAGAAATGATAGCTTTTATTTCATTATTCTCCAGAATCTTATTGAGCTTCGCTTTTTCAACATTTAAAATTTTTCCTTTTAACGGAAGGATTGCTTGAAATCTTCTATCTCTTCCCTGTTTCGCCGAACCGCCTGCAGAATCACCTTCAACAATATAAATTTCACAATGTTCGGGATCGGTAATTGAACAATCGGCTAATTTACCCGGAAGATTCATACTATCAAGCGCATTCTTTCTTCGTGCCAGGTCGCGCGCTTTTCTTGCCGCTTCTCTTGCTTCTGCAGCTCTCATGCATTTTTCAATTATTTTTTTCCCTACCGAGGGATTCTCTTCGAGAAATTCTGCCAGTTTCTCACCGACAAGGGTTTCAACAGCAGATTTGGTTTCGCTGTTACCGAGTTTTGTCTTTGTTTGTCCTTCAAATTGAGGCTCTGCTACTTTGACAGAAATAACAGCAGTTAATCCCTCTCTAAAATCATCGCCGGTTAAACTTATTTTGCCCTCTTTTGATAAACCGTTTTTACCTGCATAGTTGTTCAGGGTTCTTGTCAACGCTGTCTTAAAACCCACAAGGTGAGTTCCGCCTTCGTGTGTATTTATATTATTTACATATGAAAAAATATTTTCGGAATATGTATTACTGTATTGAAAAGCAATTTCTATCGGCGTATTATCTTTTTCTCCTTCAATGTATACGGTTTTGTGGAGCGGCTCTCTGGTTTCATCAAGATATTTAACAAACTCTATCAGTCCGCCTTTAAAGTGGAATACTTCTTCTTCCCCGCCGTTGCGTTCATCTATTATTTTTATTGTAATGTTTTTATTTAGATACGCCAGCTCTCTCATTCTTTCTGCTATTGTATCAAACTTAAACTTGGTTACTTTGAATATTTCTGTATCAGGCATAAATGTGGTTTTGGTTCCGGATTCATTTTTCTTTGCCTTTCCAACTTCTTTTACAGGCTTAACAGGAACCCCTCTTTTATATTCTTGAAAATAGACTTTGCCGTTTCTCTTAACTTCAACTTTGCACCATTCAGACAACGCATTAACAACCGACACACCTACACCATGTAATCCGCCTGAAACTTTATATGTATTCTTATCAAACTTGCCGCCGGCATGAAGTACCGTCATAACTACCTCCAGGGCCGAACGTTTTTCTTCCGGATGCATATCCACAGGAATACCACGACCGTTATCTTCAACCGTAACCGTTTCATCTTTGTTTATGGTTATAATAATATTATCAGCAAATCCGGCCAAAGCTTCGTCGATACTGTTATCAACAACTTCGTTTACCAGATGATGCAAGCCTCTTGTGCTGACATCCCCGATATACATTGCCGGTCTTTTTCTAACTGCTTCCAGACCTTTTAATACATTTATATTCTTTGCACTGTATTCGCTTGAATTTTTACCGTTGTTCATATAAATTATCCAATTCCTTTTTTATTAAAATTCGTTAAGTAATTAAATATTTTTATGCAACAAACTTAACTTTACTAATACGTTCGTCTTTAAAATATTTATTTACCTTTTCCACCAAAATACTCTCTTTAAATTTCAATTCGCTTCTCCACGCCGGGTTTTCAACTTGAAGATATAAAACCTTTTTTTCTACCTTTACCGCCTTAGCAATTTTTTCCAAATCGGGAAAAATCTTTTTAAATTCCGCCACAACATCCGATTCATTAATAATCTTTCTCAAGCCTTCAAATGCCGGCTCTCTTTTAAAAGCATCGGATAAACTTACAAACCCGTTAGGCATATACAACTTCACCGTTATTTAAATTTATTATACAATCCGACTGGCTGCGATTTAAAAAAGAAAAATTTGTAAAATCAGTAAGTGTAATAAAAGCCTGCCCGACTTGTTTCAAATATTCGCTTATCTTACCGGAACGCTTGGCATCCAACTCTCCAAATACATCATCAAGCAAGAACAACGGTGTTTTGTCTGTCCGTTCTTTTAAATAAAAAAACTGAGCAAATCTTAGCGCTGTTTGAAAAGTCTTATGCTGCCCTTGAGATCCGTAACTTTTTAGATTCATGTCATTAATCGTGAACACAAACTCATCCCTATGCGGCCCTACTAAATTTAATGCACGTCTTAATTCTTCATCTTTACGCATAAATAGCTGCTCTTTAAAATGGATTTCAATCTCTGAGATTCTGCTTTCATCCAGAAAAGAATAATAAATTTTCGGTTCCTCATCGTTTCCCATAATTATCTTATAGGATTCCTTCATGAATGAATTAAACTCGTTAATAAATTTTATTCTATGCTTAATAATTTCAACACCGCCCTGAACCAACTTTGCGGTCCATGCGTCAAGTTCATCCAATAGTGCCTGTTGTTTTGTTTCCTTCAATCTATTGAGCAACGTTGAACGATGCCTTAAAGTTTTATTATAATCCAATAAAATTTTTAGATATGTATCGCTTGCTTGTGATATTACGGAATCTACAAACTTTCTTCTATCACCCGGCGAGCCCTGCGTTATTGTATGATCCGCTGGTGTTAAAATTACTACGGGAAATTTGCCGATAATTTCGGCAGAACGAGAAACCTGTTTTCCGTTTTGGAAATAGTACTTCTTGTTTTCGTTTCGAGAATAATATATCCTAACCGTATCGTTTGTTAAATTCTTAAACAGACCTGTAATTTCAAACTCTTCTTCGTTAAACCTTACCACTTCGATATCTGATTTTGAATTGTTGCTCTTAGTTGTGCACAGATAATATATTGCTTCTAAAATCGATGTTTTTCCCTGGCCGTTCCCGCCTACAATATAATTAAGCTCATCGGAAAAATTTAACTGCGTATTTTTGTGGCTCCTAAAATTTTTTAAGTGAATGGAGGATAATATCATCTTAATTGTTTAATCGAACCGGCATCAACAACATCATTAAATCTTCATTTTCAACATCAACAGACGGTTCAATAATACACGCTTTGGTTGGTGAATGAAGCTTAAATATAATTTCATCTCCTTCTATATGAGATAAAATATCATTTACATATGTCGTATTAAATCCTATATCCATCGGCTCGCCGGAATATTCGCAGAATATATTTTCTTTTGCATTAGAACCGTGATCAACATCTTCGGCAGACACTTCTATTTTGTCTTTTGTAATTGAAAATTTTACCTGTTTGGAATTTGATGTTGAAAACAAAATCATGCGTCTGATTGTAGAAAGTAATTCGTTCGTCTTAACTTTCATTGAGCTTTCATTTTCAAGAGGTATAACACTGTTATATGACGGATATTTTTCACCAATTAACCTGGATATAAATTCCAGGTCTCCGATATGAAAGGAAATATTCGTTTTGCTCAAATGAATTTTTACATCGGTTTCACCTAATAATTTCGTCAGAACAGAAATTGCTCTTTCGGGAACAATGTATTGTTCTACCAGATCCGTTTTTATGCTTTTATTAAGAAACCTAACCAGCCTATGTCCGTCTGTTGTAACAAACTTCAGACCGTCTTCTGTAAATTCAAACAGGGTTCCTGTCATAGCAGGGCGCATATCCTCTTTACTCATTGCAAAAGATGTTTGATCTATCAATCTTTTTAGATCTTTACCGCCTATAACTATTTCTTTTTCTTCGGATACCGTTGGAATTGCAGGGAAATCTTCAGGGGAAGAAAAGCCGATATTATAAACACCGTTATCCGTAGTTAATCTTAACTTTGAATTGCTTTCTGTTTCAAAATGTATTTGAGTTTCATCCAGTGATCGTATAATATCGAAAAGCAGCCGTGCAGGAATTACCATTTTAATGTTTTCATCCGTTGCTACATTTAATGAAGAACGGAGTGCAATTTCAAGGTCCGTAGCGCATACATTCAAAGCTCCGTCCTTAATATCAAACAGAAAGTTTTCTAAAATCGGCATTGGTGTTCTGGATGGTACCGCAGGAATTATTTTTGATAATAACTTTTCTAAAACCTTGCTGTTGACGCTGAACTGCATTTAATTTTTCTCCTAAATTAACTTTTAAAAATACAATTTTTTCATGCGAATCTCAACGAAATGAGCCTATAAAAAGTTAAGAATTTTTTAAAAAAATCAAGCTTTTTCGTCTCATTTATGCCCTGAAATTTTTATTCCTCAATACTCTGAAAATTCCTTCTTTTTATTTTAATATATATGAGATTTCCAAAATATTTTAATTCAAAATTCTTAAGAGAGATGTTTGAATAATTAAAAATGATCCTCTTTTAGGATTACTATTTCCACCGTTATTCTTATTCATTTATGTGCTATTAACATCCTGCAAAAATTACCTTAAAAGTATTTAATAATCAATTGGAAATACTGTTAAAAATTCTTTAGCATGAAATGTTTTTGATTAAGTAAACATTCTTATTATTAATATTAATATTAATTTTTAAAAAATTAATCATTATAATAACAATGTTGGTTTGTTGATAAAGTTTTAACACCAACATACCGCACCATTTAGGGATAATATTTTAAAACATAATTGTGAAAAACTTCATACAAAATCTTTTATTTTAACAATATGTTGAAACATAATTAATTATCAACAACGTATACAGCACATATCAACATCATTTCAACATAAAAAATATTTTAAACAAAGATTTTAATAAATTAAAAGAAAGGAAGTTATTAATTAGACTTAAAGACGTTTGCTTACAGGATAATTAATAATATATTTATAATTGTTTTTAACATAAAAAAATGCCGGAAATATTTTCAATATTAATTTTATTTGGAGTGGGACTGATTGCCGGATTTATGAATGTTACTGCCGGCGGCGGTTCTACATTAACATTGCCGACACTAATCTTTTTAGGTCTTGATGCGGCAGTTGCAAACGGTACAAACCGGATTGCAATTTTTATACAAAACATTTCTGCGGTATATTCATTTAAAAAAGAAAAATATCAGCAGTTTAATCTAAGTTTAAAACTTTCCCTATTTACACTTCCTGGGGCCATAACCGGGGCTGTACTGGCAGTGAAGATCAGCGATGTATTGTTCCAAAAAATTTTAGGCGTGGTGATGATAGGCATAATCATTTCGATGATTATTCCGAAAGCAAAAATTGTTTTTGACAACAATTCAAACAAAAAAGTTACCGCTTCGGTAATTATATCTATGTTATTTATTGGTTTCTATGGCGGATTTATACAGGTGGGCGTTGGGTTTATAATAATGGCGGCATTAAATTATTTACTAAAATTCGATCTGGTTCATGTGAACATGCATAAAGTTTTTATTGTACTTGTTTATACTGTCCCGGCGCTTCTTATCTTTGTTTTTACCGGATGTGTAAACTGGTTGTTTGGAATTAGCCTTGCAGCCGGAAATGCAATCGGCGGATGGTGGGCGGCAAAAGCATCGGTGAAAAAGGGAGATAAGATTATTAAGGCGGTTTTAATAATAGCAATATTAATTATGTCGTTGAAATTACTGGAGATTTTCTAAAAATGGTAAAATACTAAATTGGAAGATCAAAAAACCCGGCACATTTGAATTTTTATATATTTTCTTTAAGTTTGCATTACATAAAAATATTTTACAAATTAATAACAATGAAAACAAACAAATACACGGTTCATCATCACCCTAAAAAATTTTTTACCGCCGGACCGTGTTAAAATAGTTGAAAAATGAAATTTACGCCCCGGCAGTTGTCGGGGTTTTTGCTTTTAAAGGATAAAATTAATGAATGGAAATTTGAAATTAGCTTTGCAAAAAAAAGGAAGATTAACTGAAAAGTCGCTTGAACTGCTTAGTTTATGCGGAATGGATATTGAAAACTACTCCGAACGTTTGGTTGTTTCTGCAAGAAACTTTCCGCTGGATATTCTATTTTTAAGAGATGATGATATCCCGGAATATGTCCAGGATGGTGTTGCCGACATTGGTATAGTCGGAGAGAATGTTATATATGAAAAGCACGCAGGAACAAAAGTTCTTGAGAAATTAGGATTCGGAAGATGCAGTTTAATGTTTGCTTATCCTGAAAAGAAGGTTTTGAAGAAAATTGAAGATATAAACGGGAAAACAATAGCAACAACATATCCTCGCATACTAAAAGAATTTTTAAAAAATAACAATCTAAATGCTAAGGTAATAGAATTGAGCGGCTCAGTTGAAATTGCTCCGTCGTTAGGCGTTGCTGATTTAATATGCGATATAGTTTCTACCGGAAACACATTAATGATGAATAAGCTGAAAAAATCTTTCAGTATTTTTGATTCCGAAGCGGTTCTTATTTCTGCAGAGACAACCTTAAAAGATAAAAAACTTAACGGTATTTTAAATGATCTTTTAAGACGTATTCGTTCAGTAAAAACAGCACACTCCTCTAAGTATTTAATGATGAATGTTCCGAAAGATTCACTTGAAGAAATATTAAAAATTATTCCTTCTCTTAAAAGCCCGACGGTTCTTCACCTGGCCGAAGAAAATATGCTGGCAGTCCATGCAGTAATACCTTCTGATAAATTTTGGCAAATTATTAATGATTTAAAACGTTCGGGCGCTTCGGGTATTCTTTTATTACCAATTGATAATCTTATACAATGAAAACATTTTATTTAAATAATCTTTCTTCAAAAGAATTAGAAGATTTAACAAAGCGACCTTCTATAAATTTAGAAAGGACATTTGAGATTATTAAGCCCATTTTGGAAAAAGTTAAAACGGAAGGTTTAAAAGCAGCCCTTAAATATGCAAATAAATTTGACGGATTTGAAGATGATAAAATTAGGGTAACGGAAGATGAATTTATTGAAGCAGAGCAGCAGCTTGAACCGAAAATAAAATTGGCATTGAAATCTGCCGCAGAGAATATAAAAAAATTTCACAAGGAACAATTTCCCCGAAAGTACGAAAGCGAAATTAAGAAAGGAATATTTTGTTCAAGAGAATTCAGACCGATTGAAAACGTAGGACTTTATGTCCCGGGGGGAAGCGCTGTTTTACCTTCAACCATGTTGATGCTGGGAATACCCGCCCAAATTGCAGGCTGCAAACGGGTTGTGGTTTGTTCTCCTTCTAAAAAAGGAAAGATTAATTTTCCGCTGCTTTATGCAGCTCAAATATGCGGTATAAATGAATTTTACAAAATCGGCGGTGCACAGGCAATTGCTTTAATGGCTTTTGGTGATGTAAACATTCCAAAAGTAAATAAAATTTTCGGGCCGGGAAATCAATATGTAACTGCTGCTAAATTATTTGCAAGTATTGATCCTGACGGATGCTCTATTGATATGCCTGCCGGCCCAAGCGAAGTTTTGATTATTGCGGATGAAAATGCGGATCCGGCATTTGTCGCTGCCGATCTTTTATCTCAAGCAGAGCATGGTGCCGATTCACAGGTTATTTTAATTACAACTTCGGAAGAATTAACCGGTAAGATAAATTATGAAATTGTGCAGCAGCTCGAAGGATTGCCGAGAAAAGATTTAGCCGTTAAAGCGCTGGAGAATTCGTTCACATTAATTGCAAATGAAATTAAACAGGCAATTGAATTTAGCAATAATTATGCGCCGGAACATCTTATAATAAATATGAAGAATGCCGAAGAATATATTCCCCTCATAAAAAATGCAGGCTCGGTGTTTCTTGGTCAGTATTCTCCGGAAAGTGCAGGCGATTATGCATCAGGAACAAATCATTCGCTGCCGACTTCCGGGTTTGCAAAAACATTCGGCGGTGTTTCTGTTGAAATGTTCATGAAATCAATCACCTTTCAGCATCTAACAAAAAACGGATTAAAGCAAATTTCCGATACTGTTCAAACACTTGCAGAAGCCGAAGGACTGGAAGCACATAAAAAAGCAGTTTCAATAAGGTTGAAATGAAAATAAATAATTTGGTTAGAAAAAATATTCAAGGTTTACAGCCGTATACTTCTGCACGGGATATATACAGCAGCAGCGAAGGTATTTTATTGGATGCTAACGAGAATAGCTTTGGGTCTACTTTCAATGAGATAAAAGGATTAAATTTAAATCGCTATCCTGATCCTCATCAAAAAGAATTAAGAAAACATGTCGGTAAATATTATTCCATAAACGAAAGCAATCTTTTTTTTGGCGTCGGTTCTGATGAGATCATCGACCTCTTGATAAGAATATTTTGTGAACCCGGGAGAGATAATGCTATAATTCCCGAACCGACTTACGGAATGTATAAGGTTGCATGCGATATTAATAATGTTGGGGTTGTTAATGTTCTTCTTAATGATAATTTCCAGATTGATCTAAATGAAATAGAAAAGAATTACGATGAGAACACGAAAATAATATTTCTCTGTTCCCCGAATAATCCGACCGGTAATTTACTGAACAAAAACGACATCATTACATTGTGTGAGAAATATAATTCAATAATCGTTGTTGACGAAGCTTATATTGATTTTGCAAAAGAAGGAACCGTAATTAATGAAGTAAATAAGTATCCCAATCTTGTTGTTTTAAGGACTTTCTCAAAAGCATGGGGGCTTGCAGGAATTCGCCTGGGATTTTGTTCTGCATCCGAAGAAATTATAAATATTTTGTTTAAAGTTAAAGCTCCTTATAATATTAATACATTGACCCGTTATGCGTTGCAATCTGCAATTAATAACTCTGCTAAAAAAGATGTTTATATTAAGAGAATAATAAGAGAAAGAGAAAGATTAAAGAATCAGTTTGATAGTTTAAGCGAAGTTGAAAAAGTATTTGATTCTGATGCAAATTTTTTGTTAATACGCTGTAAAGATGCAAAAAAAATGCAAATGACACTTGCAGAGAAGGGTATAATTGTAAGGGATAGAAGCAGTCAGCCTAAGCTTGAAAA
Organism: uncultured Ignavibacteriaceae bacterium; assembly: GCA_964498065.1. Taxonomy (GTDB): domain Bacteria; phylum Bacteroidota; class Ignavibacteria; order Ignavibacteriales; family Ignavibacteriaceae; genus FEN-1297. The sequence goes on along the minus strand of CAZCFZ010000014.1, from coordinate 17,702 downwards.
TTGTTTGAGAATTTCAGTCGGAACGGAAGACGAAAATGATCTATTGTGGGAGGTTGTAAAGAAGTTTGATTAAAGTTAAAGGAGAAAAGTCAAAGGTAAAAAATGAAATGTTAAATTTGGAACAATATGAATAAAGTATTAATTGATAAAATATTTTTTGAATTAAGATCGCCCGTATCTGCGGGTTTAATCAGCGGATTAAAGAAACTAACTTCCAGAAATTTTATTATTGAAGTTAAAGATTTTATACCGTCGGAAACCGAACCGCTTCAAGCTATTTTTAAACTTGAGAAGATATTAATAAAAAACCAAAGTGAAGAGGAAACCGAACAAGAGTATTTCATAACTACTAAAAGGGTTAAGGCTAAGAATTTAATTCTTGTTGCAGACAAAACCCCGGTTGACACATTTGAAAAAGCGGTAGACAAAATTTTAACAAGTATCCGCCGTTCGTTGCTGCAAAGAAAAACGAAAGAAACAGATATAAAAATTGAACTGTCGCTTGACGGAAAAGGAAGTTCAAAAATTAACACAGGCATCGGTTTTTTCGATCATATGCTTGAACAAATTGCAAAGCATGCAAATATAAATTTAAACGTTGAGGTAAAAGGGGATCTAAATGTAGATGAACACCATACGGTTGAAGATGTCGGAATTACATTGGGCGAATCACTGAGCGAAGCACTTGGAAATAAAATAGGCATAAAAAGATACGGCTTTTATCTGCCGATGGATGAATCAATTGCTAAATGTGCGGTTGATCTGGGCGGCAGATCTTATTTAAATTTTAACTGTAAATTCAATAGAGAGAAAGTCGGCGAATTCCCGACAGAACTTACGGAAGAATTTTTTAGAGGCTTGGCTTCCGGTTTAAAAGCGAATATTTTTATTAAGGCAAAAGGCAAAAACGATCATCATAAAATTGAAGCAATATTTAAAGCTTTTGCCAAATCGTTGAACGAAGCCTGCAGGCTTGACGAGAGAAACAATGGTATACTACCATCAACAAAGGGAGTTCTATGATAGCGCTAATTGATTACGGTGCCGGGAATGTAGCTTCGGTGGCTAATGCTCTTACTGAATTGAAACAAGAGTTTATCATAACAAGCAAAGAAGCGGAAATTTGCAACTCGGATAAAGTAATATTTCCGGGAGTAGGTGAAGCCTCTTTTGCAATACGCCAGCTTCATATTTTAAATTTGTTCACCGTACTTAGAATTGTGAAAAAACCGTTTCTTGGAATTTGTCTGGGAATGCAGCTCATGGCAGATCAATCGGCGGAAGGTGATGTGGCTTGCTTGGGAATATTCCCTGGTACAGCGCAAAAATTCGATACTGAAAAAACCAAGGTACCTCACATGGGCTGGAACGATATAAAAATAATTAAGGAAAGTAAGCTGCTCAGCGAAATAAAAAGCGGAGAACATTTTTATTTTGCACACTCTTATTACTTGCCTGTTAACGAATACTCCACATCAATATCAAACAATAATATGGATTTCTCGGCTTCATTGGAAAAAGATAACTTTTACGGCGTTCAGTTTCATCCTGAAAAATCAGGGGACGCCGGGCTAAAAATTTTAAAGAACTTTATTGAATTATGTTAGTTATACCGGCAATAGATATATATGATGAAAAAATTGTACGTTTAACAAAAGGCGATTTTGATAATATAACTTATTATAAAAACACACCTCTTCAGCAGGCCCGTTTATACGAATCATTCGGCTTTAAATTAGTTCACGTTGTTGATTTAACAGGTTCTAAAACCGGCAAACTTACTTCCCTGGAGTCCGTAAAGGAAATTAAGAAATTAACAAATTTGGAAATAGAATTCGGCGGAGGTTTAAGAGATGTTAAATCAGTTGCAGATATTTTCTCCTCCGGGGTAGACTATGCAATTATCGGATCTCTTTCTATTCAAAACAAAACCGAATTTGAAATTATTATTAATGAATATTCACCTTCAAAAATAATTTCGGCTATCGATGTGAGAGATGAAAAACTGCGCATAAGCGGATGGACAGAGGGTACATCTGTTTCGGTTTATTCACACATAGAATATTGTATAAAACTTGGAATTCAAAAATATCTTTGCACGGATATTTCCAAAGACGGTACGCTTATTGGGACCAATGTTAATTTGTATAAAAAGATAATGGAACGGTTTCCGCAAATTAAGTTAATTGCATCGGGCGGGGTAAAAGACATGGAAGAAATTAAAATGCTGAACGAACTGAATTTATACGGCGTGGTTGTAGGTAAAGCAATTTATGAAGATAAAATAGATTTAAAGGAGCTGGCAAAATTTGCTGTGTAAGAGAATAATCCCTTGTCTTGATGTGAAAGACGGCCGGGTTGTAAAGGGCACAAACTTTATTAATCTTGTTGATGCCGGATCGCCTGTAGAATTAGCGGAAAGATATTCAAAAGAAGGTGCGGATGAATTGGTTTTCCTTGATATTACAGCTTCCGCTGAAAAAAGAAAAACACTAACCTCTCTTGTAAGTGATGTTGCAAAAGCGATCAGAATTCCCTTTACCGTGGGCGGCGGAATTTCCGAATTAAAAGACATTGAGGCTTTGTTAAAAGCGGGGGCGGATAAAGTTTCACTTAATTCATCAATAGTAAAAAATCCGGGTCTTATTTCGCAAGCTTCAAAACAATTCGGCAGCCAGGCAATTGTGGCTGCAATTGATATTAAGTTTATCGGGAAGGATTATAAAGTATTTGTAAAGGGAGGGCGGGAAGAAACAGATTTATACGGCATGAACTGGTGTAAACAAGCTGCGGATTATGGAGCAGGCGAAATTCTTCTAACTTCTATGGATAAGGACGGGACAAAAGAAGGATATGATATTAATTTTTTAAAAGAACTGACTTCTTCGGTTGCTATTCCTGTAATTGCTTCCGGCGGTGCGGGAACTAAAGAACATTTTTTAGAAGCATTTAAAAAAGCTAATGCCGATGCTTGTCTGGCAGCAAGTTTATTTCACTTTAATATCCTGCCGATAAGAGAATTGAAGGATTATTTAAATCAGAACGATGTGATAGTAAGACAATAGTGATTAAAAAATTGTTTAACTGTTATTTGTAATCAAGAATGTTTTATAAATTGTTCATTGTAGTATAATTTATTTTAAAAGGAATAAATATTTGACCGAATTTGACAATGAAAAACTAAACTTTGAAAAATTAAACGGATTAATCCCCGCTGTTGTTGTAGATGAGAAAAATAATCAGGTCTTAATGCTGGGATTTATGAATAAAGAAGCTCTTGCAAAAACTATTGAAACAAGACTTGTAACATTTTACAGCCGTACGAGAAACGCATTATGGACGAAAGGGGAAACCTCAAAAAATTATTTACATCTTGTGGATATTAAACCGGACTGCGATAACGACACACTTCTTGTTTACGCAAAACCGGACGGAAACACATGCCATACAGGTAATTATTCCTGCTTTGATATTCCAGATTATTCTTCCTTAAATTTTTTAAATGAGTTATTCGGCTTGATAAAAGAAAGAAAAATAAGAATGCCTGATAATTCCTATACAACAGATCTGTTCAAATCCGGTGCGAACAGGATAATTCAAAAGGTCGGGGAAGAAGCCATAGAAACAGTCATTGCAGCAAAAAACAGGGATAAACAGGAAATTATTAACGAAACTTCGGATTTGATTTACCATCTATTTGTTATGCTTGCTGAACAGGATATCGAATTTGAAAAAATAGTAAAAAATCTTGAAAGCAGGCATAAATAATTTTATTTTATAAGTTGTTTAATTTATAAATTGAAGGAAACGGCTGAGCTTATTTTAAATTTTTGTTTGGTGTTTTTAATCAATTAATTTTTACGAAATTATTTATATTATTTTTTTTATTCATTTTAAAGAAAAGACAAGCAGGTGTTCATAATTTAATGCAAAGTTTTTTAGATCAAAAATTTCTAAACAATACGGTTTTATTATACATAACTGCATTAGGCGTATTTATAATATTTGTAATAGCAGTAAAAGTATTTAAGAAGATTGTCTTATACCGCTTAAAAAAATGGTCGGAAAAAACAGAAACGACAATTGACGATTTTCTTGTAAAATCAATTGAAAATAGTTTTATACCGCTTCTCTATTTCGGTGCTCTTTATTTAGCCGTAAATACACTTGTATTATCACCAAAAATTTCAAATATAATTGAGAAAGCATCTATAATCCTAGTTACGTTTTTTGTCCTTAGGGTATTTACCTCTGGCATAAGGTTTATTCTCGATTTATATTTGTCAAGGAAGCGTGAGGGAGAAACCAGGCGTAAGGAAATTAGAGGACTTACAACATTAATAAGCATTTTAATCTGGACCCTGGGTTTCGTTTTTTTACTTGACAACCTTGGATTTAATATCTCGGCCGTAATTGCGGGATTAGGTGTTGGCGGAATTGCAATTGCCCTGGCTGCACAAGCCATATTGGGAGATTTGTTTGGTTATTTTGTCATTTTCTTCGATCGCCCATTTGAAATAGGAGATTTTATTGTTGTAGGTGATAAAGCCGGAGCAATAGAATACATAGGGATTAAAACAACAAGAATAAGAGCTCTCGGCGGTGAACAGCTTGTATTTTCAAATAAAGAATTAACGAATTCCATCATTCATAATTACAAAAAGATGGAAAGACGAAGAGTCGTATTTCATCTGGGTGTAATATATCAGACCAAAGCAGCTCAGCTGGCAGAAATACCGGGAGTCGTTAAGGAAATAATTCAAGCACAAACCGATGCAACCTTCGACCGCGGGCATTTTGCAAACTACGGCGATTCGAGTTTAAACTTTGAATTTGTTTATTATGTAATTGGTGCAGACTATACAAAATACATGGACATTCAACAAGCAATAAACATGAAGATTTTTGAAGAGTTTGAAAAACGCGGAATTGAATTTGCATATCCGACACAAACTCTTTTCGTTTCAAAAGATAATGGTAATTAGTCAGTCGATTCAGAAATAGGAAAGGAATAGATTAAAATTTTTCATATTTATTTATAATGTAAATGGCAAGCAAAAAGTACTATTCGCCGACGATTAAAGACGTTGCAAGAAAAGCACATGTTTCAATTGCAACAGTCTCTCTTGTAGTACACAACCATAAAAGGATACCCGAAGAAACAAAATTACGGGTAAATAAGGTAATCCAGGATTTAAATTATCATCCATCCAGAGCAGCACAGGGGCTGGTGAGCCACACAACAGGTAATATAGGTTTCATTCTAACAGACGATCATTTCCTTAGGTCGGAACCGTTTTATACAATTATCTTTCTTGGAACCGAATTTGAGGCAAGGCAAAACAATTATTATGTACTCTTAACGACGATTAGTTCCGAATTTAAAAAAGAAGATCGGCTTCCAAGGTTCGTTCTGGAAAGGAATGTTGACGGTATTATAATTGCCGGTAAAGTGCCCGATACTTTAATTAATAGTATAAATAAATATTCTTTACCTACTACATTTGTAGATTACCTGCCTTCCTTTCAATTTAAATATTCTTCCGTGTTAATAGATAATAATGACGGAGGTATAAAAGCAACAGAACATCTTATTAACCTTGGGCACAAAAACATAGCATTTATTTGCGGGGATATAAAGCACCCCAGTCTTCGTGATCGATTTGACGGTTATAAAAAAGCTTTGCGAAAAGCCGGAATAAAATTTAATAGAGACCTTTGTATAACAGATGAAATCTATACAGGAAAAGATAACGGCTGTAGTGCTGCTAAAAAACTACTGGCAAAAAAAATAAAATTTACTGCAATCTTTACTTGTAATGATGCTATGGCTATCGGTACAATGCAATGTTTGAAATCACTCGGTTATAAAATTCCGGAAGATATATCTATAGTAGGTTTTGATGATGTAGATGCTTCTAAAACATTATCTCCTCCCCTTACTACTATAAGAGTTCCAAAGGAAGATCTAGGAATCGAAGCTTTAAAAGTGCTCCACGATCAAATGAAAAGATTAAATGCAAAAAGCAAAAATAAAATAATCCCTGTTGAATTAATAGTTAGAAATTCCACATCCAAACCAAAAATAAAATAAGTTAACAATCCAGCCTTTCCGTCAAATTATATTTTCTATCTCTTATTATGTACATCAAGCATAGCTTTTGCACGCGGCTTAAACAACAGATGATACAACACTTCAAGGTAAGCATTCATCTCTTCCATTTCTATGTTGGTTGTATATTTCCAGAAGCCGTAAATCTTAGCAAGCGAAAGAAGATTATTAGCATAAAGTTCCCAGTTATATGAATTGTCAACTCTCTGTATTGCTTTGGCGGATATTTTTTCCCAGTAGCCCGGCTCCTGTTTACACTTAAGAATAAAGTCCAGTATCTTACCGGAAGATTCATTCCCGTTAATCGGATCGATGTGGAAGCCGGATATTTGATCCTGTATTATTTCCAGCGGGCCGCCGTATAATGTAGCAAACACAGGAAGTCCGGATCTCATAGCTTCCAAAACGGTAAGCCCGAATCCTTCAAACAAAGCAGGCTGAACGAAAACTCCTTTGCGGTCCGCAATTAATCTGTATACTTCACCACTTTGATCTTTTCTGAAAAGTTTGCCGATCCATCGAATTTTATTTTGCAGATTATACTGCTCTATAAGGTGATACATCCAGTTAATTTGTTCTCTCTCTTCTCCATCGCTTGATTTAGATGCATCGGTTTTACCGGCTACAAGAATGACGTTTGCAACCTTTTGAAGTTCTTTATTTTCACCGTACCAGTTAACAAATCCGGTAAGATTTTTTATTTTATCGAGTCTTGCTATTGAAAAAATCGGGGTAAGTTCGGGATTCTCAAGTGTTCCAAAAACACCGGGATCTTCTTTATTCTCAAAGAGCAAGGCATTAAGATCTTTCATAATTTCTTTGATCCGGTTTTTCTTTTGAGTGTACGGGAAGTAGATCTTTGTATTAACTCCCGGCGGAACAATATTAAATTTCGGATGATAAAGATTTATGCCGCCTTCAACACGGTAAAGATCGGGCATGGTGAAATAATGATAAGATTCATACTGCCCTATGCTGTCTTCGGTGCCGACAATTTCCTGATAAGTGGAGGTAACTATAAAATTTGCCGAGTTCATTGCTATAAGGTCGGCTGTAAATTGTATTGAAAAATTGTAATATTGTTCAAGGTTTTTCCAATAAAGAGAACTATACAAGTATTTACTCTTTTCAAGTGCATGTGCAACGTTGCACTGGGTTACCCCGAACTTCTGCGATAGAATAAAAGCAACCAGGTTTCCATCCGAATAGTTTCCTATAATAAAATCAGGCCTGTCTCCGAATTCGGCTAGCAGTTCCTTGTAGGAATCTTCCGCAAAGTTTTCAAGATAAGGCCAAATTTCAAACCTTGAAATCCAATTATCGGTTACTTTTTTATTATTAGTTCTGAACGGTACGCGTAATATCCACGAGTCTTTGGTTTCATGAACCTTTTCTAGCCGTAGATTTGATTTTGTTTTTCCTGCATTAGGAATTAACCTGGTTAGTATTATTATTTTCGGACTTGCGTTTAAGCCGGATTCTTTCAGCGATTGAATAAGTTTTTTCTCAAGAGCTTTAACCTGATCGAGTATATACACAACCTGTCCTCCTGTATCCGGCATGCCAAGCACGCCTTCCTGTCCGAAGTACCCATGCGGAGAAATTATTGCAATATTAAAAATCATCGGAATACGAGACAGAAACTCTTTTAATGCTTGATGATCGGGAGACTGCAAAAGGCCGTCGAGCATTTCCAGGCTTTCTATTATTCTAATAGCGGTATTTCCCAATCCCGGTTCAAAACCAAGCTGCTCAAGGTCGTGAATAAAATTACTAAACGGTTCATTCTCCGGTTTGCGTCGGAGAAAATGGAGTGCTTTATCTATGCTGTTACTTAATTGTTCCGGATTATTAATACGTCCGTTTAAAATGAGCTGCTGGGATTTGTACTTATGCATAAAAAGGAAATCGAACAGAGCCTTACGAAGTTTTTCAGGCTGTGTAAACATATTGCTAGATAAATAACGGTTAAGATATTCCACGCCGCGGCCGATGCTTTTATATTCCCGCACGCTAGGGAATTTATCATAGAATGTACTGAAGTTGATAGTTAAAATATCGTTATTGCTCTGCGGATTTATAAATTTTTCTTTTGCCTTAAGAAATTCTCTTATACTGATTTTTTCATAATATAATTCTTCTATATTAAAGAGGTAAAAAGTAGAATCTGCAATTTTTTCCCTTATCTCAAAGTAAATTATCTGATTCAAGGTTACAGATTCGTTTATCTTTCTAACTACATCTTCAATAATCTGATGATTCCCGTTACCATCATCTTTTTTAAATTCTTCAAGAATCTCGAGAAGCTGTCCTTTTACAAGCAGTTTATTCTCGTGCGATGCAACCCGATTCAGATACCTGAAAAAATCGTTTTTGTTTTCATCAATTAAAGTTATTAGGTTTTTGCTCAATTTTTGTCTCCTTCGAGTCTTTCAAGAAATTATAATAATTTATACCGTCTATAATTCCCCCTGCATACGGTCTATTTGAAAAATAAATGCCTTTCCCGCCTTTTAGCGGATCAAGTTCGCAGCTGTAGTTGGCAACAATAACACCCAGCAGGTCGCCCTTTAACATTTCTTCATCATTGCCGGAATCGCCGGCTACCAAAATATTTTCATGTGGAATATTCCACCTGTAAGAAAGATATCTTATTGCTTTTCCTTTGGAAGCTCTATATGGAAGTATATCAAGGAACTGACCGTGGCTGAATATAATATTCACTTTAAGTTTATTCTTTATAAGCGTCTCTCTTATTATTCTTAAATTCTCTTTATTCTCTTCGGTATAATAGCTGATCTTAAATTTTCTTTGAGTATCGCTTTCCTGGTATTTGAGAAAATCAAATTGTTTCAGCAAATCAAAAATTTTATCTCTCTTCCATAAATATGAAACGTGAGCGTCCCAGCCGTTTGAGTATATTAATTCTCCCTTATAATTATAGTAAATTTCCGATCCCACTGAAGAAATAATAACATCCGGGATAGGCACATTGTTTTCATTTAAAACTTTGTAAGCCGACTGTACAGTACGCCCGGTTGCAACGGCAAAGCCAATACCTCCGGGTAACTCATTAATTAGGTTTACAAATTCGGTCAACGAATCGGCGTCGCCTAAAAGTGTATTATCTATATCGCTTACGATAAATTTATCCATGTCGAGAAGTTTTTTCCCGACAGGCGCAAAAGTATCGCTCTTTGTTTTTTCTTTACCGACTAATTTGGTTATTTCACTAAGGTATGATTTGACATGTGCATCCCAGGTATAAAATTTTTTTACGTTCTCAATTCCATTCCGGGAAAAATCATTCCAGAGCTGTTCCTCATCAAGGATTTTATTCAGAGCCGCAGCTATATTTTTAGGATCGGAAACATCAACCAATAATCCGTTTTTGCAATTAGCAATGATGTCTCTCGGGCCCCCGTCGTTTGTTGCAACGACAGGCACCCCCGTGCCTGCGGCCTCAATAAGCGTTAATCCGAACGGTTCGGTAAGTGCAGCATTAACAAACACACCACCTGTTTCAGCTGCAATTCTATACAACTCCGGTACTTCGTGCTGGGTATCGTGTCTTTTAGGAATAGCCATCTTTCCGTAAAGATTGTATTTATCCATTAAAAGGAGAATTTCCGTAAGCACTTCCCTTTCATTGTCGGGCATAGTTTGAATATCCTCACGAATTCCCGCGAATATGGCTAAGTTAGCTTTCTGTTGAAGTGCTTTATCTTCTCCGTAAGCAGTTATTAATCCGGAGATATTTTTTCTTTTGTCGGGCCGGCATAAAGTAAGTATAAGCGGCTTATTAACCGTTACGAAAAATTTAATCATTTTTTCAGCTATAATTCCCTTAAATCTGATTGCTTCCTCTTGAATAAGCCGGTGGTTGTTGTATGGGTAAAATTTTTCAAGATCAACACCTGGCGGTATTACCTTAAATAGTTCTTCGTTGGTATTTTTATATCCCCCGTACTGCTGTCTTATTTCCTGGTAGGTACTGGTAATTATCAGGTCTGCAAAATAAAGAACATTTTCTTCAATCTCGATTCGATGCGTAATTTTATAACGTTTCTCTATTTCTTCAATAGGCACGCCGTCGTTAATAAGCTTCCTAAGTTTATCCCGCCCGAGCGAATGACCGGTATGTATAAAAGGGATCCCGAAAAATTTAGTAAGTTCGCTGCAGACATATCCGGCATCGGCATAATGGCTGTGTATAATATCCGGCAGTCTTCCCCGGGATTTAATGTACTTTGTGCTTTTATCAACGAACTCTTCAAGGTGGTTCCAGAGAAGTTCTTTGCGAATATATTTACCGCCTCCGCATCTGATCCTGACAATGTCGAACTTGTCATTTATCTTTTCAACAGGCAAAGAATAGTCATCCGAAATAATCTTGTCCTTTATTAGTCTCGTTACCAATTCCACTTTTTCAACACGGGGATCCATACTAAGAGTATTTGCAAGTTCCAGAACATACTTGGTCTGTCCGCCCGTGTCGGCATCTCTTCCGAGTTCCAGATTATGACCCCTTATCAGTCCGTGTAAACTGTAGAGCTGAATATAAAGTTTTTTATTTTCTTTATTTTCGCTCATTTAAAAACTCTGCTTAATTTCATTATAAATTAAATCATCACTGGGGAGCGCACCGGGAACGGAAACAATTTTTGCAGCAAACCCGGATGCAAGTTTGTTTAACCTGGAAATATCCCATCTGTTTAAATAACCCAGACAAAGAACCGCAGCGTAAGCATCTCCGGCGCCTACTGTATCAACAATTTTGTCGGCATTAATCTTACAATGATCGACTTCTTTACCTTTAAATAAAAATGAACCGTCGCTTCCCTGTGTAACGCAAAGAAGTTCGATTTGATATTTTTTCATTATTTGTTTTGCAGTTTCTTCAATGCCTGATTTTTCTTTTATCAGCAGAACATTTACCAGGTCGAGCTCTTCAATATTAAGTTTTACCGCATTGGATGCAATGAGTGAAGATTCTATTATTTCTTTTGAATAAAAATCCTGCCGGATATTTAAATCGCAAAAGTATTTTATCTTTTTACCGAATAATGACCGAATAGTTTTTCTTGATGTTTCATTTCTTTGGACTAAAGTTCCAAAATACAAACAATCAGTTTTTTCTTCAATCATATGATTAATCTGTTCGTTAATTTCAATAAAATCGTATGCCCGGTTTAATTCTATCTGCCAGTGCGGAATTTTATTTTTATCCAGATTTGCATTAGCTACTCCGGTTAAATGCTCATAATCTATTTGAATATAATTTCCAAGTTCGTTTGAATCCGCAAGAGATAATATTTTTTTACCCAAATCATCATCTCCAACCCTGCTTATAAAATTTCCCGATCCGGTCATTTTTTTAACATGATAAATAAAATTGAAAGGTGCGCCGCCCAACAACTTTTTGTCGGGATAAACATCAAATAAAATTTCTCCGAATGAAGTTATGTTTTTCATAGTTACCAAATTTTTCTATAATAAAATATTTTTTATTAAGTGCAAGTAACACAAAACACTAATAACTTTTATTGAGTATTGTTTGGCAATTATTGATGATTTTTAAAGCAGAATGCAGCGTTTATTTCAATTTAATAAATAATTTACGACATTAAGAAAAAAATAAAAAGGATTCGGAAATTGAAATGAAGCAAATGAGTTTTTATTATTTATTTGATATTATCTGTTTGATATGGAAATTATTAAGAGGTTTTTTTAATATTCTTTTTATTAAACCTTAAATAATCCTTTGAAGCACTGCGGTTATACTTCCGTTAACCTTAGGCTGATCAATTAATTTAAATCCATTATTTATTGCAGTATCCAGTGTAGAATGAAAGCTTTGTTCCGTTACATGTCCGTTGGGTTCGGCAATAAGCAATTTGGATTTTTCTTTAAGTGCTGCATGGAGCTCTTTAAATACTATGTTTAAATCAGGCATTTCATGCAGTACAGCGAAAGCAAGCGCCAGATCTATTTGATCTTTTAGTGAATCTATTGCCAGAGAATTTGCAGGGCAGTGATGTAGTTCTATTCTGCCCAGCACTTTTGCTTTTAGTGCTCTTATTTTCAGCTTTTCAAGCATCTTTTCCTGCAGATCGATGCAAACAACCTTACCATCGGTACCAACTAATTTTGCCGCAGGAATGCTGAAAAAACCCATTGCACATCCGATATCAATTACTTTCATTCCTTCTTTTATATATGGGCTTAAAATTTTAACGGGATTTTGATACAATTTTCTTAGGGGATTTGCTAGAAAATAACCCGCCCACACGGGGCAAACTCTTTCTGCCATTTATTTCCTTTTGATTTATTATTCAAAAAACATGTCGTTCTACAATATTTAAAGACGAATTACCGTAAAAAATATTTTATAACTAATTTTCTTTTCCGCCTCTTAAATCTTCTAGACTAATTGGGCCATGAATTTTTAAATATATTGGCCCTGCTGTTTCGCCGAAAGCGTTTATAAAAATGCATACGGCTAAGGGCAACCAGTAAAAAGAAAGAAAATTTTCATAGCAAACGAAAAGAGAAGAATAGAAGGATATATCCGTGAAAATAAATTTTAAAATTACGCTTAAACCGAGAGCACCGGACAGCGCCCAATAACCAAATTCAAAAACTCCTACCGTTACTGCCCAGAGCAAATCTTTCTTGCGAAGACTTCCAATTAAAATACCGGCGACAAATCCCTGGTAAATTGAAATTATAGGAGTGAGTAATAGTATCCCTACAACGAAATACATTCCCGAGGCAAACATAATTATAATTATGAAAAAGGTTGAGGTCAATAAATACTTTTTACGAATCCAGAGCTTTAATAAAATATTAAACGGCGGATATTTAAACTGTACTATTCTTTTTTGCTTAATCCAATTACGGGATTTGATTGCAAATTGGTATTCTCTTCTTAGAAGCAAAATTCCGATTAAAACAGCAGTCCAAATTAAGATATAAATTATTATAAATAATAAATATATATCGGTCAAAATCATTAAGTCCCCTTTTTATAATTTCGAATAAAATAATAACAGCCGCTCATTAATTTGAATTGTTTAATTCTTAATAAAGGCGGCTGCAATATTTATTTTTAAATTATTCCTGTTCTTCTTCCTGTTCCTCGCCCTGATTTCCCATCATTGCCCATGGATTCATATCCGTATTCCATATTTCGGCTTTTATTTTTAAGGAACCGTCGTCTTGTTTCTGATAGACGGTTAAATATTTACCTTCATCCGTGACGGGATTATCCATTCCTTTCATGGTCATTGTCATATTATACTTACCGATTTCATAAACCATATCGCCGCTTTCAAAAGCCTCAAGCGTTGTGATGGTAAATTCATTTATTTTAAAAGCATCCTTGTCTTTTATCATTGCTTTATGAATTTCATCTTTTCCCCTCATTATTGGCGAATAACTCGGCAGGGAGATAGCATCGTCTGAATAATTAGAAATCAGCATATCGTAATCTCCGGCTAATTGGGCTTTAACCGCCGCATCATTCATCTTTTGAAGTTTTTCTTTCAAACCGTTTTCATTGTCCTGTGCCGATAATTGAACCGAACAAAGAATTAAAAAAAGCGACAGCACTGATAAGAAAATGCTTTTCATAAGAGCCTCCTTTAAAGGTTAATTAATTTATAAAAAAACTATTGGGGCAAGAATTAGAATAATGTTTTGTAATTTTTCAGTGAATGTTCCCGCAATTCAATAAAAAGTAGAATGAAAAATCTTAATGAAAATTAAGCAATATTTATTCAGAATCAAGTTAAATTATTTAATTTTTATGTAATATATTCGTGTCGATTAACGAATGTTTCGTTTATATCTCAAAAATAATATTTGTACATAAATATGGAGATCATTGAATTATTAAGGATTAAATTATGAAGAAAAAAATAGTGGCAATGGGTAAGCAAAAAAGGATCGCATTAATTGCGCACGACAATAGGAAAACCGATCTGCTTGAATGGGCAGAATTCAACCGCGACCTGCTTGCCAGGCATAAGCTTTACGGTACGGGTACGACAGGTCAAATCGTTGCCGCCCGGCTGAAACTAAACGTTCATAGATTTAAAAGCGGACCTTTGGGCGGTGATCAACAGGTGGGCGCAAAAATTGCCGAAGGTAAAATTGATTTTTTAATCTTTTTCTGGGACCCGCTGGAACCGATGCCGCACGATCCGGATGTAAAAGCGCTCCTGAGAATTGCCGTAGTTTATAATATTCCCATTGCCAATAACAGGTCTTCGGCGGATTTTATAATTTCTTCTACCTTAATGTCTTCCGAATATAAAAGAGAGTTGATAGATTATAAAGAAAGAATTATAAAAGTTGAGGAAAAGGGACTGGTTAAAATAAAATGAAATTTAAAAGCCGATTAGGAAAATAATAATAGCCAGGCTTACTATAGAAAGTGTCAGCGTTGAAGCCGTCTTTTTATATTTTCTTTTAAATGCTCCCCAGTATTTAGCAACAGCAATCATAATTAATGCAAGAACTAATGTTGCTGCTGCAGCTTCAATAAAATTAAATTTGCTTCCGAAAATTGAGGCGAAGCTTTGATCATTCCAGAAGCGTCTGTATATAATTTGAAGATGCAGCCAGTACACTATTAAAGATTCGCGCCCCACATCAAGTACAAATGAGGTTTTGGTATGTCTCCATTCGGCGTAGTGCCAGCAAGCGCCGAGCAGCATTAGTACATAACCGAGCCGCTGAAGGAAAAAGAGCGGATGCGGCCTTATTGATCTGAATGAAATATGAAATAATTCGGATAGAAAAAAATGTCCTAGAGCGGCTAAAATAAATCCGATAATTATGAGTTGTTTAATGTAACTTTTTTCTTTGCCTTCATTTCGTGCATCCAGAAAGTATTTGCAGGCTACGGCGCCGGCAAGCAAAAATCCGAGCCAGGGAAACAAAGGAAAAAACGATCCGTGCAGAGCATTAAAATAATCGGCCAGAGGGATAATCATGAATTTGCCGAAATCGATTTTCCAGATTAACGGAGAAAAAATAATTACCGCTGATAAACTTATGATAATGCTGAAATTAAAGAATTTATCCGATTTTATAAGCAGTCTTAATGCAAATAAAAATAATAAGCCGAATGCGATGCATTGTAAAATATCGACATTATAAAAACTGTTTATCACATCGGGTGAATAATAGTTCATCATCCTTCGTAAAGAAAGAATGGGCAGGTGAAGTGCATAACCAGCCAGGAAAATAAGAGCAATCCTTCCGAGCTTCCTCCAGAATTTGTAATCGAATTTCCTTAAGTCTTCAACCCTGCCTTGCGTAGAAAGCATAAAAGCAAAACCGGAAATAAAAAGGAATGAAGGTGCGACAAGTCCGTTTATAAAATCAAGAAAGTTAAACCAGCTTGTTTCTTTTAATGACGGCAGAAGAGTAACGTTAAAGATGTGGACTTCGATCATTACAAGAAGCGCCCATCCGCGCAGAAGATCAACGAATATAAATCTTACTTTTTCTTTCAATTTATTCTAAAAATTTTTAAGGAATAAAGCATTTCCCTGTTAATTTACTTTGTGGCTTAAATAAATCATATTGTAAGTTATTGCACAAAATCGATGCGAAAATTAATCTAATTAGAATTTCCCTCAAAATAATTTAATTTCTAAAATAATGCTTGGATTGGTTTAAAATAATCTTAAATAAAGAAAATAGGTGATTGCATTTAAAATAGTGTAAGGTATTCCCACTTTTGCAAATTCAAGAAATGTGATGGTTTCGCCTTTTCTTTTTTCGGCATTTTGAATAATAATTATGTTACTAGCCGCACCAAGTATAAATAAATTTCCTGCAATGGTACTGCCGGCAGCAAGCGCCATCATTCCTTTGGAAGAGATTCCTAGATGCATCAGCATTGGCAGATAAAGAGCAACAAGCGGTACGTTGGAAATAAGCTGGCTTAATAAAACGCCGACGATAAGTATCATAAAAACAGATGTAATATTTAGATTTGAATCTTGTATTAAATTTTGAAAAAATCCGCTTTCCCAAACACTCTGCATCAAAATAAACATAGCCGGAAAAAAGATGATTGTGTGCCAGTCAATGTGTTTTACTATTTCAATACGTTTAGGACTTAAAAGCATAATGGGAAGAGCAGCTGCAAGCGCAATATATGTCAACCGAAAGTCAAAATGGATTTTCAGGAATATAAAAGAAATCTTAATTAGGATTAAAATAATAATGATACCCAGCGAAATTTTAGATAAATTAGCCAGCTTTTCATCCTTTATTGTTTCGGGATAATGATTGATTGCTGCATTGTGAAATTCATTTTTAAAAAATATTTTCAGCAGTACAAATGCAAAAAGAAGATTAATAATTGTCGGTATAAAAAGATATTCCCCGAACGTTATGAAGCTGTTACTTAGTTTTCCGTTAACGGCAATCAATAGATTTTGCGGATTTCCAATCGGGCTCATCACGCTTCCGGTAGTAACCGCAAATGCAAGAGCAATAAGCATAAGCTTAGGCGGAATTTTGTTTTTTTCTGCAAGCATCAGGAATACCGGCGTCCCTATTATGGCTACGGTATCGTTCATTAGAAAAACCGATATAATTCCCATTCCGATAATGACCAATAAAAGCAAAGCATTTACAGATTTTGCTCTCTTAAAAAAGTCATATGAAATATGAGCAAGATAACCGCTTTTTTCAAAGGCTTCTCCAACCGTAAACATTCCGAACAGAAAAAAGATTACATCGAAATTAATTGATTTGAAAGCGTTTATAAATGATATTTGTCCAGTTAACAAAACAACAAATGCCCCACCTAGCATAATCTGCCAGATTTGTAATTTTATATTTCCTATCTGCCGAACAGCAATAAGTATAAATACTATTGCAAGAATTATTATAGAAATCATTTATGAAAAAGGGAATAAATAATTATTGGTTAGTCTTCCGCAAAGATAATTATATTATAAAATATCTAATAAAAATTTACTGTATAATTTTTAAGTAGTCCGTTTTCGTAGTTGAACTTTGCGCTGAAGAATTTATCTTCTTTAAGCCATTTAAGGAAGATAGCATCGCCGTCCCATAAATTTAAATCCGTAATTTTATTGCTTGGAATCCACTCAAGCCGCCCTTCATTTGAGTCGATCAATTCTCCGGTGAATTTGTCAGCTGTAAAAACGAAAACATACCAGTCGTGAGTACCGTCGAATAGAGGAAAAGTTATAAATCCGTGCAGTTTCGGCGATGAAATTAATAAACCGGATTCTTCCTTAACTTCTCTAATTACACATTCTTCCGGTGTTTCGTTATTTTCAAATTTTCCTCCCAATCCGTTCCATTTTCCTTCGTGTACATCGTTCTTTTTCTTTGTTCTATGCAGCATAAGGGTAGTGTTGTGCCTTTTATCAATTACATAACAAAGAGTTGCCAGCTTCATATTAATTTTTTCCTTTTGATTAACAATTGTATTGACACTGTAATAATACTAATTTAAGTTTTAATAGGTATGATTGTTATTATTTTTATTAATGGTTAATATAATAATAAATTTATTTTGCTATTTCTAAAA
>CAZCFZ010000013.1:0-79165 GCA_964498065.1 uncultured Ignavibacteriaceae bacterium | reverse complement strand
TCGCGGAGCAAAAAATCCGACACAAGTCGGATTTTTATTTAATATGTACTAAACTTATGTATTATACTCCCCAACTTATGATCAAATATATGTTGGTCATACCAGTAATCTTAAACTAAGGTTTCAACAACATAATGATGGGTTATCAAAATCAACTAAACGATATGTACCATGGGAATTAATTCATTATGAAGAATTTGCAACACGATCCGAAGCAATGAAAATAGAGAAAGAGTTAAAGTCAAACAGAGGTTGTGCATTTGTATGAGAGTTGGTGAGAAAGAAATAACAATAAAGTTGCAGGTTCTTACCAAGTGATTCCTTCGGAAGATCTGTCAGTTGACGAACGACTCGCATTGCAAAAGAGAATGGTTATTCAAACCAAATCTTTTATAATTTAAAATTTCAAATAATTCTATTCTACAAATGACTTTTAACAAATTATTTTTTCATAATTTCTTAATAACGATTTGATATTAAATATTCATATTAATTTTTTTTAACAAATTTAATTGACAAAAAAATAAAAATATAATATGTTAATAAAAGCGAAATTACAGTCCTCTTTTCTTGTTTGAAAATCTTCTTCAAAATAATTTAACTACTCGGCATTAAAAGGGTTTAAGAGATGAAACTAAGAAATAATTGACCGGGTTTTACCTCAATATAATTATTTAATTTTGCATCCTTATTCATCCTTTTAGAATGCGAAGAACATCAGCATATAAAAATTTATAATTAAATTTTTCCGGAATATTTAATACAATCAAAAAATAAATTAGGAGAAAATAATGAAGTTATTATTTTTGCTTCTTTTTTTGTTTTTAAATTTTACCGGTACATTTGCTCAAATAATTAATGGGGGCTTCGAAGATTGGAACGGTACCGAGCCCAACGGGTGGAAAACAAATAATTCTACAGGCAGCATACTTATATCCAAATCAACAGATTGTAAAAACGGAAGCTTTTCACTGGCAAATACTACTATGGAAAAATACGGTTTGGTTTTCAGCGGAATGTTATATGCCGGGTCAGACGGTAAAGGTTTTACAATTACGGAAAAATATAAATATTTAACAGGCTATTATAAATTTACGGCAGCAGATACAAATGATAATATTTATATATCTATATTTTTATATAATATTTCCGCCACAGATACGACAATCGTTGGAGTAGCACCTACGTTATTAACCCATAGCCCAAATTTTATTCCTTTCGATATAGAATTTTATTATTCGAATAATACTTTAATGCCCAATCTAATAAAAATTACTTTTTCAATGATAAATTCAAAGAGCGGGTTTCCGCACCTTGGCTCGGCTTTCTATATCGATGATTTAACATTAACCAATACTGTAGATGTAAAAGATCCTTCAAGTGCTAAATTTGATTATTATTTATCCCAGAATTATCCGAATCCTTTTAACCCGAGTACAAAAATTCAGTATTCAATAAGCAGCAGGCAATTTGTGAGTTTAAAGGTTTACGATATTCTCGGAAAAGAAATTTCAACTTTAGTTAATGAAGAAAAATCCGCAGGAACTTATAATGTAACATGGAATGCTGCGAAGTTTTCAAACGGAGTTTATTTTTACAGAATGCAGGCAGGGAATTTCGTGCAAATTAAGAAACTGGTGCTAATGAAATAGTCTGCCATCATTCAGAATAAATTATTTTGGTCAATATGCTGCCCATCAATAATAATTGATGGGCTTTTTATTTAATATGTATTACACTTATGCATTTACTCCCCAACTAATGATCGAATATATATTGGTCATACCAATAATCTTAAACTAAGGTTTAAACAACATAATGATGGACTATCAAAATCAACTAAACGATATGTGTCATGGGAATTAATTCATTATGAAGAATTTGCAACAAGAGCTGAAGCAATGAAAAGAGAAAAAGAGTTAAAGTTGCACAATAGAAGAAAATATGTAAGGAAAGTATTGCTCAATGGTGAAGTCCGGCGGCTGCCGGAGATTAATATATTTTTACCTTATGAAGTTTTGTATATTTTAATATTATTAATGTTTAATTCAAATTTAAAAGTTACAGCTATTATTTTAAGCAGCCTATGTCAGGTAGATTGTAAATTTAAATTGCAAAACAGTATAGCAATTCATTGCAAATTACTTTTTCAATAATCCATGTTGATTTCATTAGCAGATATAATTCCTGTTTAAGTAAATGAAACACCTGTAATCTCTTTACATAGGTCTAAAAACTTATCCTGAAGTGCGATATCGTCAGCTTCGTGATTATAGCGTTTTTCTTTTTGGTGATAAAAATACTTGCCTGTAACTAATGCTTTTTCATCATTGCTAACTGCAAGCCACACCTGAGTTTCATATCCTTTTTGCAGATTATCCGGTGCACCAGAACCACCCATTTTTGTAGGAACCCAGCCGGGATCAACTGCATTGGAATACACATCCGGCCATAATCGCGCTACAGCTTTGCTTAGCATAAGATTATGAAGTTTTGAGTCGGAATAAGTTATACGGTCGATATCATTTTTGAAAATTTCTAACCTTGATTGTCCGTGTAAATGCATTCCTGAAGAAAGATAGATTAACCGTTTCGGTTTTTGTATCAGGCACGTAAGAATATAAGGCGCTAAGGTATTTACACTGAAAATTTCATTTGCCGAAGCCCGGTAAACTCCAGCATTATGAATCACGGCATCAAAGGCACCCAATGCATTAACTTGATCTGCAAGCTTAATTGTCTCTTCGATGCTTGAAAGATCTCCTGTTAATACATTATCTGCTGCGGGAATTTTTTTCAGTGCATCACGTCCACGATCTGAATTACGCGCATGCAATACAACGTTATGCCCGTTTTCTACCAGCAATTTGGCCGATAGTTGCCCAAGCCCGTCTGCTGATCCGGTATTAAATATTCTTGCCATTACTTTATCTTAACTCTGATTAGGGAAAAATATATTTATCATTTTTAAAAAGTATCAATTAAATATTTGTAAAACATATGAAAATAATTAATAACGGAAAAAGATCATAAGTTCTTGTTTAATATATTTATTTACTTATAAGTTTTGAATATTGTTCATCCGATACTTTTTCCAACCAGTCAACTGCTTTGCCATCAAGCTGTTCTTGTATGGCTATGTGTGATATTGCTATTTCGGGAGAAGCGCCATGCAGTTCTTGCACCAGGTTCAAACATTACGTTTGCGCATACTACTCTTGCCGGAGCTTTTATTTGAAATAATGGATTGATTATTACCGTTCCTGTAAACCAATCTTCCGGTCCTTTATTTGAAGGCAGCGTCCCGATACTTTTTACTTCCATAACTAGATCCTTTCACTTTATTCTATCCTTATAAAAAATTTTTTCTAAATAATTGTTAAGTTATTATTTTATATCACTTAGATTCAATGACTAATAATTAGTTATAAACTAAAATAAACCTTTCTTTTACAAGCGAAAGTTGTCGGGCTCTGTAGATATGCCGGACTCTACGTAATTTAAAAATACAATGCTAAAATAGTGTGATAATTTCAACAGAACGTATATAAAAGGCGGGAATACTTATACGTTTTTACAAAAGCCAACAAATGTGTGATAATATAAAATTCTTTTTTTAAGTGTAAAGTCTGCTTTTCCAAAGAGATTAAACGAAATTATTAATTATAAGGTTGATTCAAAATTCAAATAGAAAACAATAAATATAATCGGCGAATAACAACAAAAAAGATACAGCCTATTTAAAATTATTTTAATATAAAATTAAGATAGCTATAATTAATTCAAATGATGTCGGTGGTATCTTTGATACTTGGGCTTGTGTTTATCCGTTATTCAGGCCGGATAAACAACTTTTTCTCGAGTTTATTAAAATGAAATTAAAAAGATTGTGAACAACATTTAGATTACAAATAAATTTATAAACTTGTTTATTCATCATTCATTTTTAAATATTTCCGTACTGAAAAAACGGAAAATAAATGAAAACTACACGAATAACAGATGAAGAAAGGGCAAAGGCTTTTAAATCTTCTGTAAAGCCGGAAGTATTGGAAAAACAAAAGTTAAATGTTCGTTATAATATAGAAGAATTTAATGCAGATGATCGTCCCCGCCGTTTTTTAGAAGCCTTTGCCGCCATCCTTAAACATTCCAATTATAAATTTGTATTAGATCATTTTGCAAGAATGAGTGCAAGATGTTCGCGCTGCGCCGTAGCATGTCAAATATATCAAGCTACAGGAGATCCTGAAGATATACCCTGTCATCGTTCCGAGCTTTTATTGGAAGTTTATAGACGTCATTTTACTCTTGGAGGAATGTTAAAAGGAAAAGTTTCGGGAGGCGGTTATCTTACGGATGAAAAAATTCAAGAAATGGCCCAAAGTTTTTGGAATTGTACTGCTTGCAGAAGATGTGCGCTTGAATGTCCTATGGGAATTGACCACGGATTAATTACACATCTTGGCCGCTATATTTTAAGCGAAATAGGAATTGTACCTCGTGCTTTAGTTATAAGCACCAGGGAACAGCTTGAAGGGGCTTCAAAAAATACATCTGGGATTCCGGTCCCGGCTTTAGCAGATACGCTTGAATTCCTTGAAGATGATATGTTTGAAGAGAAATCGGTTAAAATAAAATTTCCCTTGGATGTTGAAGACAGCGATTATGTTTTTTTTCCTGCAGTTAGTGATTTTCTTATGGAAGCCGAAACTCTGATGGGTATTGCCGCTGTATTTAGAGCTACCGGAGATAAGTGGACAATCGGTACCGGTTATTATGACGGGATAAATTACGGATTGTTTTACAGTGATAGAATTTTAGAAAGAGTTGTAAATAAAGTTGATGAGGAAACAAGAAGGTTAAAGGGGAAAAATATTTTAATTGGCGAATGCGGTCATGCTTCAAGAACGGCTAAAACTTTTATACCTACATTTTGCGGCGGTAAAGACGCTTTGCCTGTTGTAAGTATTCTGGAATACACCCATAAAGTTTGGAAAGAAGGAAGACTCAAATTAAATCCGGACATTATTACGGAGAAGGTTGCATATCACGACCCGTGTAATTTTGCAAGAAATCGATGGATAATAAACCAGCCGCGTGAAGTACTGAAATCATTTTGTAAAAACTATGTAGAAATGACTCCTATAGGCGACAATAATATTTGCTGCGGCGGCGGCGGCGGTACCGTTTCTATTGATGAAATAAGGCCCTATAGAACCACAGTCGGCGGTAAATTAAAAGCTGACCAAATAAGAAAATCCGGGTGTGAAATTTTAGTAGCGCCGTGTGCCAATTGTAAAAAGCAGTTAAGAGAGTTAGTTGAAGACCAAAAAATAGATTGCCAAATAGTCGGATTGCACGACCTGATTTACAAGGCTATTGTTTTTGATGAATCTTTAATTGAAAAGAAAGAGGAACAGCCGGCAGATAAAGATAATTCGGCAGAAAAGGAGGGAAAAGGATGATGGAATCTCTTCTAGATTTTGTGAAGGGCCCTCTATTTAGACTTTGTTTTGCAATAATGATTCTAGGGCTGCTAAGAATTTTTACTCTTGATATTTGGAATGGATATAAAGCTTGGAGAAAAGCCGGTGATAAAAGAATACCGTGGAAATTAATTCGCCGTCGATCGTGGGAATGGATTTTCCCTATTAAAAGAATTAAGAATAATTTTCAAGTATATTCGGTTATTTCAATACTTTTCCACGTCGGATTAATTTTAGTACCGATATTTTTGTTTGCTCATATCGATCTTTGGAAAAAATCAGTTGGAATATCATGGCCGTCGCTGCCTTTCACTTTGGCATTCTGGCTAACAATAAGTACGATAGTATTTTTAATTGCTATGTTAATCTTAAGAATGGTGATTAAGCCGTTAAGGGCATTAAGTAAAAAGCAGGATTATCTCTGGCTTATTTTATTATTCATTCCGTTTGCAACCGGATTTATTTGCGCCAATTTAAATGTTAGTCCGTACAATTATCACTTCTTTATGCTTATCCATATTTTATCCGGTGAATTAATATTTGTACTTATACCTTTTTCAAAAATAGCACATTGCGTGCTTGCACCTCTATCACAAATTGTTTGCGGATTGGCCTGGAGTTTTCCGCCTGAAACAGATGATGCAATTTGTACAACACTTAATAAAAAAGGAGCCCGAGTTTGAGTGTAGGAATTTTAACCGATGTAACTAAATGTATAGGCTGTCTTCAATGTGTTTCAGCCTGTAAAGAAGCTCATGATCTTCCTTTGGATGTGCCGAGAATATGGCAGAAAAATGACGGACTTTCGGCTGATAACTGGACATCAATATTACAAAAGCCCGATAATCATTACGTACGGAAACAATGCCGTCATTGTATTGAACCGGCTTGTGTTTCCGTATGCCCTGTCGGAGCAATGCATAAAACTAAATTAGGCCCTGTTGTTTATGACAGCGGTAAATGTTTAGGCTGCCGGTATTGTATGATGGCATGTCCGTTTGGTATTCCGCGCTATGATTGGGATAAAACGGTTCCCCACGTTGAAAAATGCATTCTTTGTTACGATAGACTTGAAGCCGGCAAACAGCCTGCATGTACGGAAGCCTGTCCGACTGGAGCGACAATTTTCGGAGATAGAAAAAAACTTTTAAATATTGCTCATAAAAGGATAAAAGAAAATCCCGGGAAGTATATAAATAAAGTCTGGGGAGAACATGAAATCGGTGGAACTTCTGTTATGTATCTTTCCGATATAGACTTGGGATTTCTATCATATCAAACTCATCTTGGAACAAAACCGTTACCGGAAAGAACCAAACCGGCAATGGAATCCGTACCTTTTGCCTTTGTTGGAATGGGCGGAGTAATGCTGGGCTTAAATTGGATTATCCGCCGGAGGATGGAATTGAGCAAAAAAAATGGTAAAGAAGAGGGAACTGCTGATGAATAGGGTTAAAACTGCCAAATTAATTTTATGGCTATTTACAGGCTTTGCTGCTGCTGTTGCATTGAATCGATATATTTTTGGTTTAGGTGTAACTACAAATTTAACCGATAGAACACCCTGGGGATTATGGATTGGTTTTGATGTAATGGGAGGTGTAGCTTTAGCCGCAGGAGGATTTGTAATTACGGCAATTTTCTATATTATGAAACGGGATGAATTTCAACCTCTTGTTAAACCTGCTGTGTTAACCGCATTTCTCGGATATCTTGCCGTAATTTTTGGCTTGTTTGTAGACCTCGGATTACCATGGAATATCTGGCATATGATTATTTATTGGAATCCTCATTCTCCTCTGTTTGAAGTCGGCTGGTGCGTTATGCTTTATACAACCGTATTGCTGATCGAATTCAGTCCGGTTCCAATGGAAAAATTCAGCAGGTATGCAAAAATTAGAAACTTTCTGATGAAATTCAGGTTTCCGTTTGTTCTTCTCGGTATAATGCTTTCAACGCTTCATCAATCTTCTTTGGGTACTTTGTTTTTGATAATGCCTTTTAAATTATATCCTCTCTGGTATTCAAATATTTTGCCTATACAATTTTTCATATCGGCAATCTCTTTAGGTTTGATGATGGTTGCTTTCGAAAGTTTAGTTTCTCACTGGCTGTACAAACGTGAGCCGGAAACAAATCTTGTAGCTAAACTCTGTAAAGTTACTGCTTGGATACTCTTATTGTATTTTATAGTAAAAATTACAGATATCATTGCGACAGGTAAATTCGGATTGATTTTTAACGGAAGCTGGGAAAGTAATCTTTTTATTATTGAAGTATTGGTATCGACTGTTATTCCGGGTTTATTATTCTCATTTCCAAGACTTTGCCGGAACATTAAAATTCAATGGACAGGTTCTATTATGGTGGTATTCGGAATGTTACTGAACCGAATTGATGTAGGCGGCTTAGTGATGCTCGGTGCGACCGGAGATAACTATACACCGGCATGGACTGAAATTGTTATAAGTCTTGGAATTGTATCCGCCGCTGCATTAATCTTTCTATTTGTAATAGAAAACTTTAATGTTTGGGAAATACAGCCGAAAGACGCAGAATCGCTTCCTTATGCTCCCCCTTCTTTTGATTTCACAACAAAGACCTGGCTTGGAACGCCGGAAATTTCTGGTACAGCCAAACATTCTCTGGCATTTATATTAAGTTTTGCAATTGGAATGTTTCTAATGCCGGGTAAACATTTGCATAACCAAGGAATTGATAATATAAAAGTAAAACCTGCTACAGGAATTGATACATTATACATCAACGGTAACAGGGATGATCAGTTTGTAAAATTTCCGCATCAGGCTCATATTAAATGGATAAGAACACATGGAATTTTGATTAATGGCAATGATAGCTGCAAGACATGTCATCATCTTAATTTGCCGGGTGAAAAACTTAGTCAGTGCTGGGAATGCCATACTAATATGTATGCACAAGTGGATTTTTTTCAACATGATTGGCATGCATCAACTAAAGGAGCCAATTTAAAATGCGACAACTGTCATAAAGCTGGAGTTAATAGAAGCGCGCAATCAGCTAAGAAGTGTACCGATTGTCATCCAACATATAAGTTTGAAGCAATTAAGGGGGGATCTTCTAAAAGGTATTACGCACTTTCATATACGGATGCGATGCATAATTTGTGTGTTTCCTGTCATTTAGTTGAGTCAAAAAAAATAAAAGATAA
Source organism: uncultured Ignavibacteriaceae bacterium (assembly GCA_964498065.1). Taxonomy (GTDB): domain Bacteria; phylum Bacteroidota; class Ignavibacteria; order Ignavibacteriales; family Ignavibacteriaceae; genus FEN-1297. Next base: position 70,483 of record CAZCFZ010000013.1, on the reverse strand, counting down.
GCCAAAGCTTGCGCTATGTTCAACATGTCATAAATCTCGTCTTCCAAATTATTTAAAAACAGGACTTAACTGGGATATCACGATCCCGCATTTTAATAATGTAATTATACCTAATTTAAATAGTAAGGAAAGAGTAAACGTAGAGCAATCGGACAAAAATAAATAATCTTATCATAAACTTTTTACAATTAAGAGTTATTTTTAATTCAAATATATTTTTATGTAAAAATAAAATTAGATGATATTTGTAAATAATTATTTCCTCTTAAGTAAGAACATTTAACAATAAATTATTCTTATTTATCAATCTCAACATAGGAAAATAAATTTTCAATAATGAAAAAATTTGTTATTATTCTATATAAATAGTTGCAATTTAGAAATTATTTAATGGTATGTATTTTGAGTTTAGCGTAATAAAAATAAAGAGAAATAAATCTTTATGTTTTACGATAAACCGAATTTAGTAGATATTAATTGTCCTTTCTGTAATAGTACCAGTATTATTAAACATGGAAAAACTTCCGCCAATATTCAGCGCTACAGATGCATGTATTGCCATAAGACATGGGTACAAAATAAATTACCTAAACAAACACCTGATATCGGAACTTTAACGGAGGCATATTTAAGCGGTTATTCTTACAGGGACCTACGTTCAATTTATCATAGCTCGCCGATTAGAATAAATCAAAAAATAAGAGGATATTTAAAAGGCTGTTCTTCATGGGAAGAATATCTTGATGCATGCACTCCTAAGCATGAATCAAGATTAATTCATCTGGTAGGAAAGAAATTTAAATGCAAAATGGGAAATGATAATGAACACTCAATGTATCTTGCTTTGGCAATAGATGCATTATCTACAGTAGTAGTTGGTTTCGAACTCGGAAGAAGAGATTCAAAGGAAATCTGGATTCGCTTATTGGATAGAATTAATTGCAGGGGATTTTCTTGCCCCACTTTTATGTCATACGGATTTAAAACAATTGAAGATGCAATAAAGGTTGTTTTTCCATATGCAACAACGTTTATTAATTATACGCGAACCTGTTACGACAAACAATTGAAAAAAGAATTATTCTATTCTCCGGATACTAGAGAATTAATTATTGAAGCAATCAATGCTTACAAAATTGGCCAGGCCTGCAAGTTAAAAAATTATCTCGTTGTATTTAAAGATAAAAGGATGAGACAAATTGTCCTTAACTCCAGGGGGTATTTTATAAACAGGCTTCAGGAAAGAATTAATAAACGATCCAATACACGATTCGAAGGACTATTAAAAGCTTTTCAAAAAAGATTTGAAAAATTTCATATGATTAAATATGACCCGCTACCGATAATAAACGGCTGGATAGCATGGTGGATGCTTGCACCGCTTCCGATAGGTTTCAGCAGGCTGTCGCTTTATCTTCAACATCCGAGTAAAACAACGTTTAAAAATTTTAATTGCGGTACTTTACCTACTCCTTTAAAACTCGATATTGATAGTGAAGAAATGAGGACGTTTGTTATAGAACTTGCAGTTAGAGCATTGCAGATTCCCGTCAAATAAAAAAGAAAAATTATCGTTCCATAGATTTTTTCTTCTCCTTTTTATACAACACATAGATTACAAAATCGAATTTCATATTGTTTTAGCCTCACTGCTTTTTTAAGTTTATTCGTGATTGTTAAGCAAAAGTTTTTAAAAATTTGAGTAAACAAAATTAATTTAGACATTAATTTACTTTAGATAATAAATAAATAGTGCACATTAAATTCTACAAAAGGAGTAAAAATGGCTGATAATAAGCGCAAGACACCAAAGTTGGATGAACTTGAAAAAGGTGCTTGGCCTAGTTTCGTCAAGGAAATTAAAACAGCTGCCGAAAAAAATCCAATGTCAAATGACTTATTGGGTCAACTTGAACTTTCTTATGAAGAAAGAATCGGGCACTGGAAACATGGTGGAATAGTTGGAGTTCTTGGATACGGCGGCGGTGTTATCGGTAGATATTCCGATCTGCCTGAGAAATTTCCAAACGTCTCTCATTTCCACACATTACGTATTAATCAACCGGCAGGATGGTTTTATACCTCGGATATCCTTAGAAAACTTTGTGATATTTGGGAAAGACACGGTTCGGGTTTAACGAACATGCATGGCTCTACCGGTGATATGGTATTTCTAGGAACAAGAACAGAAGAACTTGAACCGGTATTCAGCGAACTGACCGAATTAGGATTTGACCTTGGCGGTTCGGGCTCGGATGTGAGAACTCCAAGCTGCTGCTGCGGAAAAGCCCGTTGTGAGTGGGCATGTTACGATACAATGGCTTTGACTTATTTCTTAACTATGCATTACCAGGATGAGCTACATAGACCGGCATTCCCATACAAATGGAAATTTAAAATGTCCGGATGTCCTAACGATTGTGTTGCTTCAATTGCACGGTCCGACATGTCGATAATCGGCACATGGAAAGATGATATTCAGATCAATAAAGAAGAAGTAACAAATTATGCAAAAGCAGGATTAAATATTCAAAGAGATGTAGTTGGTAATTGTCCGTCTAAATGTATGGAATGGGACGGTAAGGAAATAAAAATTGATAACAAAGCTTGCGTTAAATGTATGCATTGTATTAATACTATGCCGAAGGCACTTGCGCCGGGAAAAGAACGCGGTGCATGTATACTAATTGGCGCAAAAGCACCTATAGTTGAAGGTGCCTTGCTTTCATCGGTTTTAATTCCTTTTATTAAACTGGAACCGCCGTATAAGGAAATAACGGATCTAGTTGAAAAAATACATGACGTTTGGTCCGAAAACGGAAAGAACCGTGAAAGAGTAGGTGAATTTATTCAAAGAGTGGGTATGGGCAACTTCCTTGAGGCAATCGGCGTTGAACCGATTCCTGAGATGGTCGCTCATCCGAGAGAAAACCCATATGTATTCTATGAAGAATATTTTGAAGATGATTCGGAAGAATCTGATGAAATTGAAGAAGATAAGTAATTATTATTTATTAGTTAAAATGAAAAATTTATAATTACATTCAATAAGGAATCTAAAAATGGCAGAAGAGAAAAAGAAAAGGCTTACCGATATTGGTCCGCCTCATTATGAAAAATTTTTACCACCGATAATCAAGGAAAACTACGGTAAATGGAAATATCATGAAATATTAAAACCGGGAGTAATGGTTACAGTATCGGAAAGCGGCGCGAAACTCTTTACTGTACGTGCCGGTTCTCCAAGGCTGCTGGGTATAGATAAAATAAGAAAATATGCAGACCTGGCCGATAAATATTGTGGCGGATATTTAAGATTTACCAGCCGTCATAATGTAGAATTCTTGCTCACTGATGAGTCGAAAATTGAACCATTAATCAGCGATCTGAAAGCATTAGGACATCCGGTCGGCGGCATGGGAAATTCAATCTCAAGTATTGTACACACTCAAGGCTGGGTGCACTGTCATTCGGCAGCTACGGATGCTTCCGGAATAGTTAAATCCGTAATGGACGAATTGATTGAATACTTTACCGAAATGAAATTGCCGGCAAAGCTTAGAATTGCATTAGCATGCTGCTTGAATATGTGCGGTGCCGTTCATTGTTCGGACATTGCAATCCTGGGTATTCATAGACGCCCGCCTAAAGTAAATCGCGATAATCTAAACGCAATGTGTGAAATACCGTCTGTAGTTTCGGCATGTCCGACTGCAGCTATAAAGCCTGTTACCGTAAATGGAAAAAAGACTGTAGAAGTAACGGAAGAAAGATGTATGTTTTGTGCAAACTGCTACACAGTATGTCCGGCTATGCCTCTTAACGATCCTTTAAATGACGGAGTTTCAATTTGGGTTGGCGGTAAAGTATCTAATGCGCGAAGCGAACCCATGTTTTCAAAGCTGGCAATACCGTTTATTCCAAATAATCCCCCAAGATGGCCTGAAGTGGTTGATGCAGTAAAAAATCTGGTGGAAGTTTGGGCTAATAATGCGAGACCGTATGAAAGAATGGGTGAATGGGTAAATCGAATCGGATGGCCTAGATTTTTCCAACTCACCGGTATTCCTTTTGAGAAACAACATATTGACGATTTCAAACATGCTGGTTTAACGTTTAAGAGATCAGCGCATTTAACTTATTAAAAGGAGCTAGTTATGGCTGAGCAAGTTAAAGTTGAAGAAGTTGCCGATGCTATGTATAAGATGATAAAAGATAGTATGGGTCAAAAAAAATGGAAAGCTACCGACTTGACAAAAGCTGTGAACGAATTGTTCGGCGAAAGATGTGACAAAGCTTTGGCTAAATCCGCCATCAGAGATTTAATTGAAAGCGGTAAATGTGTTTATACATATTTCGGCGGAAGCTTTATAGAAATACCCCATAAAGAAGGGGCAGAGAATTAGTTTGACTGATTGCATTGGTTGATTTTATGTTACACGAATATTTTTCGAGGATTGTAATTGCCGGATTATCTGGAGATTCAGGTAAAACTATTGTTTCTTGCGGACTCCTTTCAAGTTTTAAAAGTCGAGGAGTAAATGTAACCGGCTTTAAAAAAGGACCAGATTACATTGATGCAGCCTGGCTGAGTTTAGCTTCGGGTAAACCGGCCAGGAATCTTGATTCTTTTATGATGGGCTTTCCCGAACTTAAAAAATCTTTTTTAAAAAGTGCCGACAAAAACGGAATAAATATCATTGAAGGTAATAGGGGACTCTTCGATGGAGTGAACAACAAAGGGACTCATAGTACAGCAGAATTAGCAGCCATGCTTAAAGCTCCTGTAATTATTGTCCAAGACATTTCAAAAGTTACCCGCACCGCGGCAGCTTCCATTTTAGGTTGTGTGAACCTGGGACATGATTTAAATATTGCAGGTGTTATTTTAAATCGAGCCGCAAGCGATCGTCATTCTAAAATAGCTAAAGATGCAATAGAAGGCGAAACGGGTATACCGGTTTTAGGTATTATTCCCAAACTTTCAAAAAAATTTATTTTGCCTGAGAGACATTTGGGACTGATAATGCCGGACGAATTTGAACAAAAATCTATCTTTCTCTTGGGTATGCAAAATATAATTGAAGACAATGTTGATGTTTCTAAGATTATGAGGCTGGCCGTTAATGCTCCTTCAATCGATTATGAACCCGCAGTTGAAGAAAAAAAATCCGGATTAGACTCGTTAAATAAATATGCTGGAAATGACCGTACTCAAGAAAAAATATTGATAGGATATTTTAAAGACAAATCCTTTTCATTTTATTATCCTGAAAATTTAGAAATGCTTGTTGAAGCCGGCGCAGAACTGGTTCCAATTTCTTCAACCAACTATGAAGATCTACATAACCTTGATGCGCTTTATATCGGCGGCGGTTTCCCCGAGATGAATCTTGATGATTTAGTTTCAAAAAAAGAAATGTCCGAAGCGGTAAAAGAATTAGCCGATGAAGGCTTACCGATTTATGCCGAATGCGGAGGCCTAATTTATCTTGCAAAAGATATTGTGTGGAAAGGAAAAGAATACTCGCTAACCGGAGTTTTACCTATAAGAATTCAAATGAATGATAAACCTCAAGGACACGGTTATTGCGAAGCTGTTGTTGACGGCGATAATCCTTTTTATGAATCGGGAGAGCAAATAAAAGGTCATGAGTTTCATTACTCAAAAATTTATGAATACGATACTAATTTAAAAACGTCGCTTTCATTAAGCCGCGGCGTTGGATGCTTCAATAAAAGAGACGGATTAATATATAAAAATGTTTTCGCCAGTTACATCCATGTTCATGCATTAGCAACACCCCAATGGGTTAACGGCATAATTAAAAGTGCGCAAAAATTCAAAGCTTCAAAAAAAACAATACCTGTTATACAGTAATAATTTAAAGGTGAGGTAATGGCTAAACAAAAAGAATTAAATGAAAACTTACTTAAAATTTTGAAAGAGTGGCAGGTTGTTGAAGATCAATCTGTTAAATCTACTACAGATATCATGGCTAAAACAAAAAATCCTATTGTTAAGCACATAATGGAAATTATCCGTCAGGATTCTGCAATGCACAAAAGAATTCAGCAGCTGATTATTGACAGCTTTGAAAAACAGGCAATTACATTAACACCTGAAGAATTGGGTGAAGTATGGGGAATGGTTGATAAACATATCAAACTTGAAAAAGAAACTATTAGACTTGCCGAAGAGGCGAGGAAAAATAGTAAAAATTTTGTCATTCGATATTTACTCGGTTATCTGATGACTGATGAACAAAAGCATAATGAGATATTGGCTCAAATGGAAGATGTAAAATCGGGAATTTATCCTTACGCCTGATTTTATATTAAAAGATTAAAAAAATTGAAATAGAATGATATGGGAGAATATTAAATGGCTAAAGTTGTAAAAAAAGCAAAAAGATCTCTAGGAGGTTTGGGATCTCACTCTGCGGGCGGCTCATCAGTTGAAACTTCACCATTGCGGCCGGTTCAGGTTGTTAAAACGCCGCCATGTGCAAATGGATGTCCTAATGAAACTAACATAAGAGAATTTTTAACAACGATTAGTCAATCCGAAGATACCGGAAGGTCTTACAGCGAATCATTTAAAAAAGCATGGAATATTTTAACCGAAAAAAATCCTTTCCCTTCAACTTGCGGAAGAGTATGTCCTCATCCGTGCGAAGAAAATTGTAATAGAACATATAAGGACGGAGCCGTAGGTATTAATAATCTCGAAAGGTTTGTCGGAGACTTTGCTCTGGAAAATAGTTTTCAATTTGAACGTGTTAATGGTGATAATTATCCCCAGAAGGTCGCTGTAATTGGTGCAGGACCTGCTGGATTATCTTGTGCTTATCAACTAACAAGAAAAGGATATACGGTAAAAGTTTTTGAAGCGTTTAGTAAACCGGGAGGAATGCTGAGATACGGCATCCCGGATTACAGACTGCCGCAAGACGTACTTGATAAAGAAATTAAAAGAATTGAAGACCTGGGAGTTGAAATTAGTTGTAATAAGATCATCGGTAAAGATATTCCTTATGAAGATCTGCAGAAAAATTTTGATGCAATATTTGTAGGTATTGGAGCTCATAAGGGAAAATTGCTGGGTATACCAAATGAAGATGCTTCTAATGTTTTAACGGGAACCGAGTTTCTAAATAGAATTAATTGCGGTGAACTAATTGAAGTCGGGGATAAGGTATTGGTTATTGGCGGAGGAGATACGGCAATAGATGCTGCCCGCGTTTCGAGAAGATTAGGTGCGGATGTTACTATTGTATATAGAAGAACAAGAAAAGAAATGCCCGCCATTGAAGAAGAAATTGTCGGCGCTGAAGAAGAAGGTGTAAAACTGGAATTTCTGGCTGCCCCTGTTGAGTTTGAAAAGGAAGGGGAAAAAATAACGAAGATGAAATGCCAGCGAATGGAATTGGGAGAGCCTGACGAATCGGGTAGACGAAGACCTGTTCCGATTCCCGATTCGTATTTTTATTTGGATGCGACAACGGTAATCGCAGCCATTAGTCAAGAACCGAATTTTGACGGATTGGATATTCTTCATGAAGGAAAGGACTGGATTAAAACTGATAAAGATTTTTTAACAAAGGTTCCCAATACTTATTCGGGAGGCGACGACCTTGAACTTGGGTTAGTAACTATAGCAATATTTAACGGAAGAAAAGCTGCAGAGACGATTCATAACAGATTCCAAAATATTCAGCCTGAGCCCGAATATAAGCCTCCTGTAATTACACATGACAAAGTTATATTAAGCTATTATGAAAGCAAGCTGAGGAATGAACCATTTAAGCTTAAACCTGAAGAAAGGCTGAAAGATTTAAATCTTGAAATTACTTCCACATTAACCGAGGAACAGGTTATTGAAGAAGCTAAAAGATGCATGAGCTGCGGTTCATGTTTTGACTGCGGAACTTGCTGGAGCTATTGCCAGGACCAGGCAATTGTAAAACCGGTCGTAAAGCACGAGACATATAAATTCAAATTGGATTTTTGTAACGGCTGTAAAAAATGTGCCGAGAACTGTCCGTGCGGTTACATTGAAATGAAATAAACATTAAAGAACTAAATACTTATTTAACTATAATAAATAGGAAAAAATTATGCCAATCTTTGAATATGAAACTCTTAAAATTGAAGTCGATGAAGACGGTTTCATGCAGAAGCCTGAAGAATGGAACGAAGATGTAGCTAAAGCATTAGCTACAACTGAAGACGTAACAGAAATGACTGAAGCGCATTGGAAAATTGTTTATTACCTGCGTGATTATTATAAGAAATTCGGTATTGCACCAATGATTCGGAAAGTGTGTAAGGAAACAGGTTTTTCTCTGAAAGAAATATATGAATTATATCCATCCGGACCAGCTAAAGGTGCATGCAAAGTTGCAGGCTTAACCAAGCCGACAGGCTGTGTATAAAATATTCGCTTTGTTGAACTTTGTTTTCCAAATAATAGAGAAGCAAATTAAAATCTTGTTTTCCTATTAGAGTGCAGGTTACCTATAGATATGGAATTATTAAGAGGAATCATTATTTAAGAGATGTTTGGAAATCAAAACTTAGTTCTGTCTAATTATTATTGAATAAATGGAAAGATTATGATTAAAGAACTAATAGCAGACAAAAAATCGACAATTGTGAATAATTGGATCCAGTCAATCTTTGCAACATATCCATCGGAGACCTCTAATTTTTTACGAGATCAAAAAAACAGATTTAGCAATCCGGTTGGTCATGCAATAACTGTTTCCGCTGAAAATATTTTGAATGAATTAATTGAAAACTTTGATTTAGATAAAATAAAAATCGATTTACAGGATCTGATTAAAATTAGAGCAGTTCAGGATTTTTCACCTTCGCAAGCCGTTGCCTTTGTTTTTCTTCTAAGGAGTTCAATAATTTCGGAATTAGAGGCAGAAATAAAGAATGAAAATATCTTTGAAGAACTTGCACTAATTGAATCTCAAATTGATCAGGTAGCTATGGCAGCTTTTGATTTGTATATGGAAGCAAAAGAAAAATTATTTCAGATTCGAATAAATGAAATAAAATCGAGGTCGCTAAATATTAATGGCTGAAGTTGCATAATTATTCTTTTTGCATAGGGAATAATATTATTTAGTAATATACTCTTCTAAATTTGTTTGACAGCTGTAGCATGTACTTTATCAAATGTAACTTCAGTCATAATAATTATTGTTTTGTTGTTTCCCATTAAAGCTTGGTAATGCATTTTGAAAGAAGGAAATTTTGATGAACATTCTTTTTTCGTTGATTACGGTTCTTGTGCTGATTGCAGTTGCTATAATCGGCGCAGGCACAATTAGATTAGATTTTATTTTTGGTATTATTATACCCTATGCTGCAATTACAACTTTTATTATCGGAATAGTCTCTCAAGTAATTAAATGGGCTAAGTCGCCTGTCCCTTTTCGTATACCGACAGTAGCAGGCCAGCAAAAATCTCTTCCATGGATTAAAAACAGTAAGCTGGAAAATCCAAGTACAACATTAGGTGTAATAGGAAGAATGGCTCTTGAGATTTTATTTTTTCGAACTTTATTCAGAAATACAAAAACAGAATTACATAACGGTTCAAAGTTGGCTTACGGCAGCAACAAGTATTTATGGCTTGGTGCAATAATTTTTCATTGGTCTCTGCTAATTATTTTTTTAAGGCATTTCAGAATTTTCATGGAGCCTATTCCTTCATTTGTACTTGCACTTCAAAATTTAGACGGTTTTTTTCAAATAGGTGTTCCGATATTATATGTTACGGATGTGCTTATTTCAGTTGCCCTGTTATATTTACTTTTCAGAAGGATTATCGATCCTAAATTAAGATATTTATCGCTGGCATCCGATTATTTCCCTTTATTCTTAATAATAAGTATTGTGACTACAGGAATTTTAATGAGATATTTTGATCGTGTCGATATAGTTAAAGTAAAGGAACTGGCAATAGGTTTATTTAGTTTTCATCCGTCTATTCCTGAAGGAATAGGAGTTTTATTCTATATCCACTTGTTTCTTGTATGCACATTGATAGCATATATCCCGTTTAGTAAACTGCTTCACATGCCTGGAATTTTTCTTTCACCCACAAGAAATTTAGCTAATAATAATAGATCTAAAAGGCATGTAAATCCGTGGAATTATCCTGTAAGTGTACATACTTATGCAGAGTATGAAGATGAATTCAGAGAAAAAATGAAAGATGTAGGTTTACCGGTAGAAAAGGAATAAATATGTCTGAAGCGAAAATAAAACCAGAAGAAATTATAAGTAAAATTAATTATAAGCCTGAAAAAAAGGATTGGTTAAATCCGTCAGTTGAATTTAGGCGTGGTGTCTTTAATTTTGGCGGAGTTCCTAAAAGTGTTGAATATTTAAAGCAGCCGAATCCGCGAAAGTGGGAGCCGACTGATAATGACTGGCAACTGCCGGAAAATTGGAAACAAATTATTCTTGAAGGACTTAAAGACAGATTACATAAATTCCGGTCACTAAGAATTTTCATGGACATCTGTGTACGCTGCGGTGCATGTGCGGATAAATGTCATTACTTTATCGGATCAGGTGATCCGAAAAATATGCCTGTTGTAAGAGCAGAGCTTTTAAGATCTATATACCGAAATGATTTTACTCTTGCCGGAAAAATTTTAGGAAAATTTGTAGGCGCTAGAGAACTTACGGTTGATGTAATTAAGGAATGGTTTTATTATTTCTTCCAATGTACACAATGCCGCCGTTGTTCGGTTTTTTGTCCGTATGGAATAGATAATGCGGAAATAACAATATTGGTGAGAGAACTTCTTAATCTTATTGGTGTAAATATTGACTGGATAGTAACCCCGGTTGCAAACAGTTTCAGAACCGGGAATCATTTAGGTATTCAGCCGCACGGATTTAAAGACAGTATTGATTTTGCTGTTGATGAACTGGAACAAATTACTGGAATTAAAGTCGATGCGCCTATAAATAAGAAAGGTGCGGAAATTCTATTTATAACACCTTCAGCAGATTATTTTGGTACACCACACTATTATACTTTACTCGGGTATTTAGCATTGTTCCATGAAATCGGCCTGGATTATACATGGAGTACTTATGCTTCAGAAGGAGGAAATTTTGGTTCATTTATTTCCCACGATTTGATGAAAAGTTTGAATGCAAAAATGTATGCTGAGGCAAAGAGGCTGGGAGTAAAATGGATTTTAGGCGGAGAGTGCGGCCACATGTGGAGAGTAATAAATCAATACATGGATACAATGAACGGACCAGCCGATTTTCTTGAAGTCCCGGTTTCACCGGTAACAGGAACAAAGTTTGAGAATACAAGATCAACAAAAATGGTTCACATTTGTGAGTTTACTGCCGATCTTATAAAAAATAATAAAATTAAATTAGATAAAAGCCGCAATGACCACCGAAGAATAACATTTCATGATTCTTGTAATCCCGCCCGTGCTATGGGACTAATTGAAGAGCCGCGTTATATAATTAAAAACGCTTGTAATAATTTCTTTGAAATGCCGGAAAATACAATTAAAGAACAGACATTTTGCTGCGGAAGCGGAGCCGGACTCGGTACGGATGAAAATTTGGAAATGAGAATGAGAGGCGGATTACCTCGTGCTAATGCTGTTAAATATGTTAAAGAAAAAAACGGTGTTAATTTCCTCGGTTGTATTTGTGCAATAGACAAAGCTACACTTCCACCTCTCATGGATTATTGGGTAGGGGGCGTTGATGTCGGCGGTATCCATGAGCTGGTCGGAAATGCTTTAATTATGAAAGGCGAAAAAGAAAGAACAACTGATTTGCGTGGAGAGTCGATGGCAGGGCATTTGGGTGCTTGATACTCGATACTGGATGCTCGATACATATGAGAAAATTTATCGAAAGGAATAATGAATTATAAGGATCTTGAAATATGGAAGTTAGCAAGAGAAGCAGTAATTGAAATTCATGAAATGACACTTAAAAAACTACCGAAGTTTGAAATGTTTGAAGAAGGGAGTCAAATAAGAAAATCATCAAAAACTGTAAAGTCTACAATTGTTGAAGGTTATGGAAGAAGGATATATAAACAAGACTTTTTGAAATTTTTAAACTATGCTTTGTCATCAAATGATGAAACCATTGATCATCTTGAAACTCTGTTTGAAACCAAATCTTTAACCGAGGAGGTTCTATTTGATAAATTAATTGGAAAATTGGATAAACTTGGTAGAAAATTAAACAACTTTATTCAAAGTGTAGAACAACAACATTTAAGTAAAAAATAATCTGAAAATATCGGGTATCAAGAATCGAGTATCGAGAAACAGTTTTGAGAAAAAGGAATTGAAAATGTATGATGCTGGAAAAATAATAATAGGTTTAATAATCTTTGTAGGATTTTTTACTTCACCAATCTGGTATGATGTATCAAACGGAAAGACAGCTCTTAAAGAACCGGAGCTGGTTTTGCCAAAACTTGAGAGCCAAAAGGAGTGTGTCGGTACCAAACAATTTATGCGTGATAATCATATGATCTTATTGAATGATTGGAGAAATGAAGTAGTCAGGGAAGGAAATAGAAAATATATATCATTTAATAATAAAACTTATAATATGAGTCTCGAAAAAACCTGTCTTAATTGTCATACAGACACAAAACAATTTTGCGATCAATGCCATAATTATTTAGGAGAATCTCCTTATTGCTGGGATTGCCATATTGAAAATCAAGGACCGGAGAAAAAATAATGAATAAAAGTAGAAGAAATTTTTTAAAAATAGCCGGGATTGCGGCTCTTGGTGTTACTGCCGATAAATTTGTTGACGCACATGCCCAGGATACCGCAAAGAAAGTTATAAAGAAGACAATAGATGCCGGGAAGAAAACGGTAAAGTCAAAAGTTGTGCAAAAAGAAAGATTAGCTATGGTTGTTGATTTGAGAAAATGTGTTTCTCAAAACGGATGTACAAAGTGCATCGATGCATGTAATAAGACCCACAATATTCCTGACTTCGGCGAATCTAAAGACGCAATTAAATGGATATGGAAAGAGCCTTATGAAAATGCTTTCCTTGATCATGAAAATTTTTATTTAACGGAAGAATTTAAGAATAAAAATGTACCTCTCTTTTGCAACAATTGTGATAATCCCCCTTGTGTTGAGGTATGTCCCACACAAGCTACTTTTAAACGTGAAGATGGGATAGTAATGATGGATTGGCATCGCTGTATTGGATGCCGCTATTGTATGGCTGCTTGCCCTTACGGTTCAAGAAGCTTTAATTGGCGGGATCCGAGGCCATTCATAAAAGATATAAATCCCGACTTTCCGACTCGTATGAGAGGAGTTGTTGAAAAATGTATTTTCTGTGATGAAAGATTAGCCGAAGGTCTTCCGCCTGCTTGTGTTGAGGCTTGTACTGAAAAAGCATTAGTCTTCGGTAATCTTGATGATCCGGAATCGGAAGTGAGGAAATTATTAAAAGACAATTTTTCTATCCGGCGAAAACCCGGTTTGGGAACTAACCCTGAAGTTTATTATCTCGTATAAGGTTTATAATATGTTAGAACATGCATTAAAAGGAAATAAAAAATATTGGAGCTGGCTTTTTTTTCTAGCGGTAATAATTCTTGTAGGATTTTATTTCTACATAAAACAGTTTAATTATGGATTAGGAATAACCGGCATGAGCAGAAGTGTAAGCTGGGGGCTTTATATTGCCCAATTTACTTTCATTGTCGGTGTCGCTGCTTCGGCAGTCATGGTAGTTCTTCCTTATTACTTGCACAATTACAAAGAATTTTCAAAAGTAACAATATTAGGGGAATTTCTAGCAATTGCCTCTGTAGTAATGTGTATAATGTTTGTTACTGTAGATTTGGGTCAGCCTTTTCGAGTTGCCAATATTTTTTTACATCCCACATTTCATTCTCTAATGTTTTGGGACGTATTAGCTTTAAGCGGTTATCTCGTTATAAATGTAATAATCACGCGTGTAACATTAGGTGCAGAGCATAAATCGATAAAACCTCCTAAGTGGATCAGACCCGTTATCATTATTTCAATTCCATGGGCAATTAGCATACATACTGTTACAGCTTTTTTAATTTCAGGTTTAGCCGGTAGGCCTTTCTGGTTAACTGCAATAATGGCGCCTAGATTTTTAGCGTCGGCATTTTCAGCAGGTCCGGCTTTGCTGGTGGTTTTCTGCTTGATAGTAAAACGGTATACAAAATTTGATCCCGGTAATGAAGCGTTAAAGAAGCTGGGACTGATTATTACATATGCTATGTGTGTAAATGTATTTTTTATCTTGATGGAATTTTTTACCACATTTTATAGCGGTATACCCGGCGATGTTTCTCATATGCAGTATCTCTACTTTGGTATTGATGGAAGTACTAGATTAGTACCATGGATGTGGACTTCAGCATTACTTGCATTAATATCATTAACACTGCTTATAATACCTAAAACCCGTAAGAATCACAAAATACTGTTTGTAACTTGTTTAATGGTGTTTGTATCTATATGGCTTGAAAAAGGTCTGGGTTTAATTATAACCGGATTCATACCAAATCCATTCGGAAAAGTAGTGCAATACTGGCCTACAATTCCCGAAACATTAATCTCCGTTGGAATTTGGGCTTTTGGATTCTTTTTAATAACAATTTTTTACAAGATTGCTCTTTCGGTCAGAAAAGAAATCGAAATATAATTTGTTCAAATGTATAATGTTTTAATAATAGGCGGAATGGCAGCAGGATGTAAAGCCGCTGCAAGATTAAGCAGGCTGTCATCAAATTATAATATCACTATAATTGAGAAAGGTTCTTTTATATCGTTTAGCAGCTGCGGAATGCCTTATTATGCGGCCGGTGAAATTAATGAATTATCCGATTTATATAAAACTTCTTACGGAATTGTAAGAGATGAAAATTTTTTTCGTGATGTTAAAGGCGTAAAGGTTTTAATAAAGACTGAAGTTGAAGAAATTTGCATTGAAAAAAATACTGTTAAATGTAATAATATAGATGAGAATAAAGAGTTTGAATTACCATATGACTATTTGATTTTAGCTACAGGTGCTGAATCGATCAAACCGCCTTTCCCTTTTCCTAAATCGCCGCTGATTTCTTCTTTTCATAATCCGTTAGACTCAAAATATTTTAGGCAGGCCGCTCAAAAAGGTAAAATTGAAAAAGCTGTTATTATCGGCGGCGGATTTATCGGCTGTGAAATGATTGAAGCATTAAATTCACTTTGGGGAATTGAAACTTTTCTAATTGAAAAAGAAAAATATTTATTGTCTGCGATTCTGGATCCGGAAATTTCCGGTTTTGTAGAACGCTGTGTTTCTACAGATAAAATTCATTTGTACCTTTCAACAGAAGTAAAGAAAATTGAAATTAATGGGGACGAAAAACCGGTTGTTTATTTAGATGATGGACGGCAAATTGCTTCCGATTATGTAATTTATTGTCTTGGGGTAAAACCGAATTCCAAACTTGCTCAAAAATCAAATATTAAAGTCGGCAAACTTGGCGGTATTCTTGTTGATGAACAGATGAGAACAAATATTCCTAATATTTGGGCAGCCGGCGATTGTGTGGAAATTAATAATTTAGTTACATGTCAATCTGATTATTTCCCTTTAGGTTCTTTATCAAATAGAATGGGCAGAGCTGCCGCAGACTCTATTGCATCAGTTTCTAATAAATTGAATCAATTACCGTTTAAAGGTGCAGTTGGAACGGTTTCATTAAAATTATTTGATAATATTATTTGTACAACCGGACTCACTGAAAATAAGGCAAAAAAGCTTGGTTATAAAACAGGCAGTGTAATCGGCTGCTGGTATGATCGGCCTGATTATTATCCTGAAGTTAAAAATCTATTAGGAAAACTAATTTATGAAAAACATGAACATAAGCTTTTAGGTTTGCAGTTAGTCGGCGAAGGAGAAGTGACAAGATATATAGATGTTTTTTCCGAATTGTTATTTCAAAGCAAAAAAGTTGAAGATTTAATTGATATTGAACATGGATATACCCCTTCTAATTCATCGCCAATTTCGCCGTTAAATTATCTTGGCTATATGGCAATAAACCAGGAACAGGATAATGTAAAAAATTTCAGCCCTTTAGAGCTTAATCTTTTTGAAGGGATATTTATTGATGTAAGGGAACCTGATGAAGTTGAAGCACTTGTATTTCCTGAAAAATCCATAAAGATTCCGTTATCTAATATTCGCCAAAGCCTGAATAAATTCGATTTAAACCAATCCATCATGTTTGTATGCGAAAAAGGCACCAGATCTTATGAAGCTGCAAGAATGTTCATGAATTACGGATATAAAAATATTTCATATTTAGGCGGCGGCAATCTGTTATATAATAAAATAAGCGAATACTACGGATGCGCCGAAAAAAATTATGAATACTGAAATTTCAAAAATTGTTGTAATTGGAATTAGTCACAGAACATCAACGGTTTCCGAACGTGAGAAATTTCAAATTAACAAAAAAGAATTGCATAAGGCATTAGACTACTTTAAATCAATAAAGGGATTGGAAGGAATTGTAATAATTTCTACTTGCAACCGTTTGGAATTTTATTTAGTAATTAATCCTGGAATAGATCCATTCAAAATTATTAATGGCTATTATTGCATTAATGGAATTATAAATGCTCCCCTAAATCCCCATAGTTTTTACAAGTATAATGGATTAGAAGCGGTAAAACATTTATTCAAAGTTGTTGCCGGTTTGGACTCGATGCTTATGGGGGAATATCAAATACAGGGACAAATTAAAGATGCATACAGTTTAGCATGTTCCGTAAGTACCGCAGATAAAATTCTTCATAAACTGTTTCATGCTGCTTTTCGTGCAGGAAAAGCTGTAAGAAGTAAAACAAGTATAGGTTCATGTAATCAATCCTTAAGCGGAGTTGCATTTAACATCATAAAAGAGAGACTGAGAAAAGAAGACGTTATAACTATAGTTGGTGTAAATCAGAATACGAAAATCATTGCCGAAAAGTTAAATAGGTCGGGTTTTTCTCATCTTATATTTGTGAATAGAACTCTTCATAAAGCCGAAGAACTGGCTGATAAATATAATGGAGTTGCATTTAGCTTGGATTATATTGAAGAACCGATGATTAGTTCAAAATGCGTATTTACTTGCACCGGCGCTCCGGGGTATATAATTAACTCTGAAATGATTAATAAAATTTATATGAAGGTGAAGCTTCCTAAATTATTAATTGATATGGCAGTACCGCATGATATTAATATAACAGGACTTTGTGAAGATATAGAATTAATTGATATAGAAGGATTAAAAAAATACTTGAATGAACAAAAAAAGGAGACTGCTTTGGAGTTACCTGAAGCCGAGAAAATTATTTCAAATGAAGCCTCTGAATTT
This sequence comes from uncultured Ignavibacteriaceae bacterium, assembly GCA_964498065.1. Taxonomy (GTDB): domain Bacteria; phylum Bacteroidota; class Ignavibacteria; order Ignavibacteriales; family Ignavibacteriaceae; genus FEN-1297. The sequence continues at coordinate 53,022 of CAZCFZ010000013.1, read as the reverse complement.
GAAGCATGGAGCAAATCTGATTCCGCCATTTGTTCAAATCAATTAAATGAAAAAATTGAAACTATTCGTTTACAGTTATTAGATGATATTAAACTGCAATTCTCCAGGGATGAGTTTGAATTATTGGATAAATTTTCCCGCACATTTCTCCATAGGATTAAACCAATAATTATATCTGAAATTAAAACAACCAAAACAGATATGGAAATTAATCAGGAAGCGAGATAGAGACGGGAGGTCTTATGAATATAATAACAATTTCAAGGGGTTCCTTAAGTGCAACTGAAACACTTGCAAAAAAAATTTCGGAGAAACTTAACTGCAGTATTGTTACCAGAGAAGATGTTATTAAAGCTGCAGAAAAATACGGAATAGGGGAAACAGGATTAGGCGATTTATCATTTACTGATAAATCACCGACAATATGGGATAAAATGAGCGATAGAAAAAAACACTATCTATCGTGTTTTCAAACTGCTTTATTAGATTTTGCGCTTGAAGGAAGTATAATTTACCATGGCCACCTTGCACAATTCCTGTTAAATAAAATCCCGTTTGTATTACGTGTTTTATTAACTGCACCAACCGAATATAGAATTCAAACACTTATGAAAGAAGGTAATAAGTCAAGAGAACAAGTTACCTCGCACATAAAATTAATTGATGATAGGAGGCAGAAATGGTCTCAATTTTTATATGGTGTTAATTGGAAAGAGCCTTCTTACTATGACCTAGTTCTAAATTTGGAGAGGATAAACATTGATCTTGCTGCAAATCTTGTAGTAGATATTTCTTCATACAAAGATTTCCAATCAAATGAAATTACCATTAAAACTTTAAATAATTTGCATCTTGCCGCTAAAGCTAATGTTTATTTACAGCAGTCTCCCCGCACAAAAGGTGATGAGGTAGAGATAGAAGCAGACTTTGATTCGGGTTCATTAACCATAACAGGAAATTGCCCTAAAGTAGGAGCAAGAATGTGGGAAAGTGATATTAAAACCGTCTTGTCAAAGGTAGAAGGTGTAAAAAATATAAAGGTTATTAAATCAATAGTTAGTTATTATGAATAAATCAAACCAGGAAGTTAATGATGATTGATAATATTAATGTATCTAATAAGATAGAAAAAAAAGCTGAACTTTTAGTTGTTGGTGCCGGAATTGCAGGAATAACCGCAGCAGTTGAGGCAGCAGAAACAGGAATCGAAGTAATTTTAATTGAAAAAAATCCTTACATAGGAGGAAAGGTAACTCAATTCAATAAATATTTCCCCAAATTATGTCCGCCAAGTTGCGGATTGGAAATCAATATTCGAAGACTGCGCACGAATCCATTAATTAAATTATTTACTTTGGCAGAAGTTTTAAAGGTATCCGGCGAAACGGGGAAATATAAAGTCGATATAAAATTGAAACCGAGGTATATAAATAATCAATGTACATCATGCGGTGATTGCGTAAAAGTTTGTCCTGAAAAAAAAGCGAATGATTTTAATTATGGTATGGATGAAACTACTTCGATTTATATCCCGTATGAAAATGCTTATCCGCAAAAATATGTTATTGATAAAACTACATGTAAAGGCAGCAGTTGTAATAAATGTGTGGAAGTATGCAAATATAAAGCAATAGATCTTGATGAACCGGAAAGACTTCTTTCTGTAGAGGTGAATTCAATTATATGGGCAACAGGCTGGAATCCATACGATGCTCAAAAGCTTGATACACTTGGTTATGGAAAATATCCGGATGTTATAACAAACGTGATGATGGAAAGACTTGCATCGCCTGACGGTCCGACTAAAGGTCAAATATTAAGACCATCAACAAAAGAAAAAATTAATAGTGTTGCTTTTGTTCAATGTGCAGGTTCAAGGGACGAGAATCATTTGGAATATTGTTCCTCTGTTTGCTGCATGGCTTCTCTTAAGCAAACCAGGTATATCAGGGAACAATATCCTGATGCGGAAATTTTTATCCATTATATAGATGTTCGTTCAAATGGGCTTTTGGAAGAATTTTATCATGAAGTACAAAATGATGAGAAAGTCCATTTTTATAGGGGGAAAGTCGGTAACGTATCTATAAATAATTCGACTGGTAATTTAATAGTTGAAGCTGAGGACACTTTAACCGGTAAAAAATTATTCAATGAAGTAGAACTTGTAGTTTTGGCGACAGGCATGCAGCCGGCATCCGACAATTTACCTGTTGATAAGTCGGTAATTGATAAAAATGGTTTTATAAGTATTAATGGTAGTGCAAGAATTAATCCCACTGGCCAATTTGGCTGTGGCGTAATAACCGAACCAAAGGATGTTGCTTCCGTGGTTCAAGAAGCAACAGGTTCGGTGTTAAAAGCTATTCAAATTATTGGAAGGAATTAATATTATGGCGTTGGAAACGAAAGTCGGAGTTTATTTATGTTCAGGTTGCGGTATTGGCGAAACTCTGGATTTTGATCAACTCGTTCAAGTTGCATCTAAAGAGAATAAAGTACCAATCTGTAAAGTTAGTCCGTGGTTATGCAGTGAAGAAAATGTAGAGATGATTAAAAAGGATATTGAAGGTGAGAAATTAAACCGCGTAATTATTGGCGCTTGTTCGCAAAGATTTTTAACAGATATTTTCAAATTCGATCAGAGTGTCCTTACGGATAGAATTAACTTAAGAGAAAATGTTGCATGGACGCATAAACCAAATGATGAAGATACGCAAATGCTTGCCGAAGATTACCTTCGCATGGGAATTGCAAAAGTAAGAAACAGTGAACCGCCTGAACCATTTAAAAAAGAAATTAATGAAACAATATTAGTCGTAGGCGGAGGAATTGCAGGATTAACTTCAGCCCTTGCTTCGGCAGAAGCCGGCTATTCTGTAGTGCTGGTTGAAAAGGAAAGTCAGCTCGGCGGCTGGATTAATAAATATTATAAAATTGTACCAACTCATTCACCGTATTTAGAGCCGGAAAATTCCAAAGTTGATGAACTGATTTCCAAAGTTGAATCGAATAAAACAATAAAAGTTTTTAAATCTTGTTTAATTGAAAAAATATCCGGAGAACCGGGCAACTTTAAGGTAAAGTTAAATATTAACCAATTACAGAATGAAGAATTGACTGTTGGGGCTATAATTCAGGCTACCGGTGCTAAAGAATATGATCCGAAGAATCTTGGTGACTGGGGATATGGAAAATATAAAAATGTAATTTCCAGTATTCAATTGGAAGAACATTTCAAAAATGGAAATGGAAACGGAAGTATTTTTGACGGTAAAAAAATAAAAAGCATAGCTTTCATTCAATGTGCCGGATCTCGAGATGAAAAACATTTACCGTATTGTTCAACGGTTTGCTGTGCAAATTCTTTAAAGCAGGCATTATATATACGAGAGAAATATCCCGATGCACTGATTTATATTATTTATAGGGATATGCGCACTCCTGCCGAATATGAGCTGTTTTATAAAAGAGTTCAAAATGAAGAAAATGTCTTTTTGACAAAAGGAGATGTAGTTAATGTAAGTCAGTCCCGAAGTGATTCGATTAAAATTGATATTGATAATACTCTATTAGGAGATAAAATTCAGATTGAATCCGATATTGTTGTGCTGGCAAACGGAATGGTTCCATCAACATTGGTTGGCAATATTGAATCTGAAATTACGGAACCTGTTGAAGAAACAAAAACACTTGATGGGAAAAAGGCTGCAGCCTCTGCAGAAGTCGGTGCTAAAATATTAAATCTTACTTACCGCCAGGGAACAGATTTACCTACATTAAAATACGGTTTTCCTGAATCTCATTATATCTGTTTCCCTTATGAAACTCGAAGAACCGGTATTTATGCCGCCGGTAGTGTAAGAGCGCCTATGGATATATCGTCCAGTATTAAAGATGCATATGGAGCAGCTTTAAAAGCTATTCAAGTATTGTACAGTGCAAAAGAGGGGAAAGCTGTTCATCCAAGGTCCGGGGATCAGTCCTATCCTGAGTTTTTCCTTCAACGTTGTACACAATGCAAGAGATGTACTGAAGAATGTCCGTTTGGGACATTAGATGAAGATGAAAAAGGAACTCCGCTGCCTAACTTAACCAGATGCCGCCGATGCGGTATTTGTCTCGGCGCTTGTCCGGAAAGAATAATTTCATTTAAAGATTATTCAATCAACATGGTTTCTTCGATGATTAAAGCAATTGAAATACCTGATGAAGACGAAGAAAAACCCCGCATACTTGCTTTCCTTTGTGAGAATGATGCTTATCCTTCACTTGAGATTGCCGGCAGGAACAGGATTCAATATGATCCCAATATTCGTGTAATTCCTGTTCGGTGTCTTGGTTCTGTAAATACTGTCTGGATTGCCGATGCTCTTTCAAGAGGATTTGACGGTATTCTTATGATTGGATGTAAATACGGCGATGATTATCAATGCCATTTTATAAGAGGAAGCGAACTTGCAAATAAACGGATGAGCAATGTGCAGGAAAAATTGAAACAGCTTGTTCTTGAACCGGAAAGGGTTAAGCTTCTTACACTTTCAATTGACGAGTATGTAAAAATACCGGAAATTTTTAACGAATTTGTGGAAGAAATTAATGAAATAGGAGCGAATCCTTATAAGGGAATGTAAAAGTTCTAATGACATAAAATTCAAGATTTTATTGCCTGAAATAAATTGGGAGAATTAGTCCTTTTTATAGATAAAACTTCATTATAAATGAACAACAAGTTGATTACAGAATCTTTAATCGCGTTGATTTTACTATGATATCGGCATAAGTTTTTATTGATGATTTAATAATATGCTATAAGAAAAATCTAAATAAATAAAACAAATATTTTAATTCGAGGAGATGATATGAGTGCAACAAACTTAATTCGTCCTCATGGGAGTGATAAGTTGAACGTTCTTCTTCTTAGCGGAAAAGAGAAAGAAGAAGAATTAAAAAAAGCGGATAAACTTAAAAAGATTCAGATTACAAGTCGCGAAACCGGAGACTTAATAATGCTGGGAATTGGGGGTTTTACACCCCTTAACGGGTTTATGGGCAAAGATGATTGGAAAGGCGTTTGTACGGATATGAAGATGTCCAATGGTTTGTTTTGGCCGATTCCTATTACAATGTCCGTTTCCAATGAAGATGCAAAGTCTCTGAATGTTAATGAAGAAATAACTCTGGTAAGTGACGAGACAAAAGAAATTATGGGTACGATGAAAGTTACAGAAAAGTACCAGATCGATAAAGACTTTGAATGTAAACATGTCTTTACGACAAACGATCCTGAACACCCGGGTGTAAAAATGGTTATGCAGCAAAAGGATTGGAATATTGCCGGACCGGTTAAAGTTCTTTCCGAAAGTTATTTCCCGAAAGAGTTTAAGAGTTTATATCAAAGGCCTGAAGAAAGCAGGAAAATATTCGCTGAAAAAGGATGGCGGACCATTGCAGCATTGCAGCTTCGTAATCCAATGCATCGATCTCACGAATTTCTAGCTAAAATTGCTTTGGAGGTTAGCGATGGACTTTATATTCATCAATTAGTAGGAAAACTAAAGCCAGGCGATATACCAGCAGAAGTAAGAGCAAAGTGTATTGACATTTTAGTAGAAAATTATTTCATAAAAGAATCAGTCGTATGCGGCGGATATCCGCTGGATATGAGATATGCAGGGCCGAGAGAAGCTTTACTGCACGGCGTGTTCAGGCAAAATTTCGGATGTACACATCTAATTGTCGGCCGGGATCATGCAGGTGTTGGAAACTACTACGGTCCGTTTGACGCTCAAAAAATATTTTATGAAATACCTGAAGGTGCATTATTACTTAAGCCTCTTCCGATTGATTGGACTTTCTGGTGCTTCAAATGCGGCGGCATGGCTTCCATGAAAACATGTCCTCACAAAAAGGAAGATAGACTGTTCTTAAGCGGTACGGCTCTTAGAAAAGCTCTTTCCGAAGGCGGTGATGTGCCTCCTGAATTCAGCCGACCCGAAGTATTGGCTATACTTAGAGATTATTATGCTCATTTGGAAGAAAAAGTTGAAATTAAAATGCACCAGTTTGCAACCGGTGATATTTCTTCAAATAATAAAAAATAAATTTATGAAAATTAAACTCTTTAGCCATTTGTTATTTAATTTAAAAATAAAGGAGATAAACTAATGCCGAGTTATGTAATATCGGATAAGTGCGATGGATGTAAGGCACTTGATAAAACTGCATGCCAGTATATCTGTCCTAATGATCTTATGGCGTTAAATAATAATACTATGAAAGCATTTAACCGCGAACCTGAAATGTGCTGGGAATGTTACAATTGTGTTAAAATTTGTCCAAACCAGGCAATTGAAGTACGTGGTTACGCCGACTTTGTACCCTTAGGCGCTACTGTAACGCCTATGAGAAGCACCGACTCCATTATGTGGACTGTCAAATTCCGTAATGGAACTTTAAAACGATTCAAATTCCCGATTCGTACAACTGAAGAAGGTAAAGCTTTGCCCGATGGTGGTTGGAGCACTAATAATAATGACCTTAAGAGCAATGTTCTATTTACAGAACCGGAATCCTTAGGTCTTCCTGAAGTAGTCACAATAAAGAATTAGAAAGAAGGGAAATACAATGTCAAATTTTAAAACTGAAGAAGTAACTACTGATCTATTGATAATAGGCGGAGGAATGGCAGCTTGCGGTGCAGCTGTTGAAGCAGCTTATTGGGCTAAGAAAAACGGCCTAAAAGTTGCTATGGTTGATAAAGCATCTGTTGATAGAAGCGGTGCCGTTGCTATGGGTTTGTCGGCTATCAATCAATATGTCGGAATCAAAGACGGAAAAAATACCGTAGAAGATTATGTAAAATACGTCCGAAGCGATTTAATGGGGATTACCCGCGAAGATTTAGTATATAATATTGCCCGCCATGTCGATTCTACCGTTCACTTATTTGAAAAATGGGGATTACCTATTTGGAAAGATGCTGATGGTAATTATGTTCATGAAGGCAGATGGCAGTTAATGATTAACGGAGAATCCTATAAAGTTATTGTTGCTGAAGCTGCTAAAAATGCTATCGGAGCAGAAAATATTTACGAAAGAGTATTTATTGTTGGACCTATTATGGACGGTGATGTTTGTGTAGGTGCAGTAGGATTCAGTGTTCGAGAAGAAAAATTTTACGTTTTCAAATCTAAAGCGGTTTTGGTTGCAATGGGCGGAGCTGTACATGTATTTAAACCCCGTTCTTCCGGTGAAGGTTTGGGACGTGCTTGGTATCCGCCATGGAATTCCGGTTCAAGTGCATATTTTACACTCAAAGCAGGTGCCGAAATGACATGCCAGGAAGTTCGTTTTATTCCTGTTAGATTTAAAGACGCTTATGGCCCTGTTGGTGCATGGTTCCTATTATTCAAATCACGCGCTACCAATGGACTAGGCGGAAATTATATGGTTGAAAGAAGTGATGAACTTGAAAAGTGGGTTCCTTACGGTAAAGTGAAACCTGTTCCTGCTAACTTACGTAACTGGCTGATGATGCTCGACGTTATGGAAGGAAAAGGTCCTATTTATATGAGAACCGACGAAGCAATAAATAAAATTGCTTCCGAATCCGGCGATGCAAAAGCAGCTAAGAAAAAATTAAAAGAATTGGAATCCGAAGCATGGGAAGATTTTCTGGATATGACGATTTCACAGGCAATCCTTTGGGCTGGTACAAATACAGCACCTGAAGAAAAACCTTCCGAAATTGCTGCTGCTGAACCGTATTTTATTGGCTCGCATTCAGGTGCATCAGGTGCATGGGTAAGCGGCCCGAAAGATCTGGCACCGGAAGAATATTTCTGGGGCTATTCAAATATGTCAACTATAAAAGGTATATTCTGCGCCGGTGATGCATCAGGAGCTTCAAGTCATAAATTCTCATCCGGATCTCACGCAGAAGGACGTATCGCTGCAAAAGGAGCTATTGATTATATAGTTGATAATCCAAATCCGCCGAAATATGATGATGCTGCAATAGATGCACTGAAGCAGGAAATTCTAAAACCCCTCGATATCTACGATCAATATAGCGGGACTTCAAGCGATCCTGAGGTTAATCCAAATTATATTAAACCTAAAATGTTCATGTTTAGGCTTCAAAAAATTATGGATGAGTATGCCGGCGGTGTATCCTCGCAGTTTAAGACAAGTAAAGGCTTATTGGAAAAAGGACTTGAGCTTTTAGAATATCTTAAAGAGGATTCTAAAAACCTGGCTGCTTCCGATCTGCATGAATTAATGAGATGCTGGGAAAATGTTCACAGAATGTGGCAGGCTGAAGCACATGTAAGAGCTATCTTGTTCAGAGAAGAAACCCGTTGGCCGGGATATTATTACCGTGCCGATAAACCTTCAATGGATGAAAAAGACTGGAAGGTATTCGTAAATATGAAATGGGACCCGAAGGCCGATAAGTGGGATGTATTTACCAGGCCGATTCTTTCAATAGTGAATTAGTTCTTACTTTTTTAATGTGACTTAATTAAACTATAAGTTCAAAGGGAGTCCTTTTAAAATAGGATTCCCTTATTCCTCTAATGTTTGTTTTGTATGCTAAACTTGGTTAAACATTATGCAACAACAAAAAATTTTAACTTGCCCGCATTGTAACCAGCCTTTAAAAAAATGGAAATGCCCGCCGGAATCATCTTGGGGTGTTGAATATCAATATGCATGTTTTAATGACGAGTGTTCGTACTTTGTTAATGGTTGGGAATGGATGAAAGAAAAATATAACATGAATATTTCTTATAGATACAGAATTAATCCGTTCAACGGCGAATCGGGCCCGCTGCCCGTTTGGTCTAAAGATGCAATGAAAAATTTTATATTCGATTAAAATTCCCAAATATTATAGTTAAGGATAAGTTATGACTGATGAATTGGAAAAACTAAAAGAAACAATATTAAAAGAATACCCCCGATTAAATAAGGGAAACAAATTTAAATTCAATTGTCACAAGGATATAAGCTGCTTTAATAAATGCTGCAGCGATGTTAATATTTTTTTAACTCCTTATGATATTATCAGATTGAAAAATAATCTGAAAATAACATCGCAGGAATTTTTAGATAAATATTCATTTCTCCCCATTGATGAGAATCAGAACCATCCTGTGGTAATGTTGAAAATGAAGAATGACGAGAACAAATCCTGTCACTTTGTCGGTAAAGAAGGATGCACAGTTTATAAAGACAGGCCGTGGTCTTGCAGGATGTATCCGCTTGGCGTTGCTTCGCCTAAAACAAATTTTAAAGATAATGAAGAAGAATTTTATTTTGTTATTGAAGAGCCTGTGTGTCAGGGCTATTATGAAGATAAAAACCGGACTATTGATGAATGGATGAAAGAGCAGGAAGTAAAAGAGTATTCGGAAATAGGAGAACTATTTAAAGAGGTTTCGTTGCATAATTTCTTCAGAGAAGGGAAAAAATTGGATCCTGCAAAATTAGAGATGTTTTATACGGTTTGTTATAACATTGATAAGTTTAGAGAATTTGTTTTTGAAAGTACATTTCTAAAAAGGTTTGATGTAGATGAAGATGTTTTGGAAAAAATAAAATTTGATGATAAAGAGTTATTAATTTTTGGTTTTAAATGGTTGAAATTTTGTCTTTTTGGAGAAAAGACAATGAAATTAAAAAAAGAAAAGAAATAAGAAGTTCTGATTATGAGCGAAAGAAAAATTATTAACCCGGATTTAAAATTAATTCACGATTTAAAGGAAAACGGCGGAGAAGATGTTAAAAAATGTTTTCAATGCTCTACATGTACATCGGTATGCCAGCTATCTACGGAAGAAAATGGATTTCCCCGTAGACAAATGCTGATTGCGCAATGGGGTTTGAAGGATCAGCTGATGGAAGATCCAGGACCTTGGCTGTGTTTTTACTGCGGCGATTGTTCTAAAAAATGTCCGAGAAATGTTAATCCCGGCGAAACAATGATGGCGCTTCGCAGATATCTCACGTCGCTATATGATTGGACGGGATTATCTCGATTATTATATAAATCTGTATACTGGGAAATCGGTATTTTAGCTATAGTAGCGGCTGCTGTTGCATTGATGTTTACGGTTCCCAACAATTTTGGTTTCGGGTTATTAAACCATTCCGGATCAGCGCCGTTGTCTACAGTAATGCTTGAACGGTTTGCCCCTGTAGGTATTGCCGATGTGGGAGATAGGATTCTGGCTGTTTTACTGGGAGTCTTACTTCTTTCCAACGCTGCACGTATGTTTGCCGGTTTAACACGGGGAGAAAAGATACCATTCCATTTGTATATTACACAGATCCCCAATTTTATTATACAAGGAGTTACACAGAAGAGATGGAAAGAATGTAACAACAATGAGACATTAAAAAACTGGCTTCGTCATCTATTTTTAGTCAGCGGTTATGCAATAATGTTTACACTTGTCGTGGTATTCTTACCATGGTTTCAAATTAAGGATAGTACCATACACTGGACCAGCTTTTTAGGATACTATGCAACTGCTGTTTTATTAATATCTACAGTCTGGATTACTATTGATAGGATAAAAAAGGGAACCGGCATGCATCAATTCAGTCATTTTTCAGATTGGTTGTTCCCGATTATGCTCTTTCTTGCTGCATTAACAGGCATATTACTTCATATGTTTAGAGTAACAAATATGCCGATGGAAACTTATGTAATGTATATGATTCATATGATGATTGTAGTACCAATGTTATTTGTGGAAGTGCCCTTTGGAAAATGGAGTCATTTACTTTACCGTCCCCTTGCAATTTATGTTGCTGCAGTCAAAAGTAAAGCTAAAGAAGTAGAGAAAAAAAATATTAATGTAACCCAGGTAGCCGCTTCTATATAAGAACCGTATTATTGGTGTTTTTCTACAAATCTTAACGCAGGGGAAGAGTCGCCTTTAATAAAAGCATCTACAAACTGCTGTATGCTTTCATCATTAGTAAGTGTAACATCAACATTTCTTACCGCACCCATTAATCTTCCGATTTCAGTTAATAAAGATAGAACTAATGAAGACGGAATTTTTCTAATCGTTCCGAGAACATGATCGTTTTTTAAGGAAACCGAAAAATTTAATGTTTCCAAAACCTTGGTAATTATTTTCGCTCTTCTCATTTTTCTAATCGGATCTGCAGCGCCGCCGCGGAAATTAAAGTTAATATAATTATTGTTTATTTCATCGCTTACGTAAGCGTCGAGTCTTGAAAAATGGTAACCCATTCTGGAAAAGAAATTCATATAGCAATCTGAAATTATTGCATAACTCCTGCTTCCCAAATCTCTGTCGCTTCTGCTGGAATCAATTACATTTGACATTAAAAGATTGGCAAAACCTTTTAAATCAATTGGCAATGGACCTGCCCATCTAATACCCGGGGCAGTCATACCTTTTATTAAAGATAAAAACGGCTGGGAAATAATATCATCAGGCTTTACTCTTTTTTTACCAGTCACATCTTTTAAACCGTTCCCGAGGTCGATTATATGTATATCTAACGGTACGGAAAAATCTAAGGGGAAAGCATGTTTATCTTCATATTGTGCAGACTCATATAAAGAAAACATCTCTCTCATTGCATATTCATGACCAAATCTTGTAACGTCATGAAGCGTTTTACAACCTTCCGGTGTAAAATCTGATGAATCCGGGTTGGTTAAGTTTAAGGGGATTACTAATTCCGAGATATTTTGCCAAATCCTGAACATAGGACTCTTTATAAATATATTTTCGGTAGTTGAATCTTTGCCGTATTTATCTATCAATTCTTTAGCTTCCCCCATATAAACTTTATTTTTTAACGTATCTACCGTAACCATTTGGTTGCTGCTTAATGTTTCAGTTGCATTGTCCGTATTTACAAGAACCGGTATTCCCAATTCACGTGCAATGATAGCGAGGTGTCCGGTTGTATTTCCAATATCTGCTATTAATCCGGCGGCTTTGTGTAAAACTCGTGTTAATTCAGGCGATGTTTTTTTCACTACAAGTATTCCCCCTGAAGGGAAATTTATAAGATCTTTAAACCTATTCAGCAAAAAAACTTTTCCCGCACCGATACCGGGACTGGCACATATTCCTTTACCAATTAAAACCGGATAGTCATATCTTTCTTCATCTGCAGAAATTTTTTCCGATGATTGAACATTTGCAGCACTTGTAACGGCTAACGGTCTGCATTGTAAAATATATACTTTTCCGTTCTTATCAATTGTCCACTCAATATCCTGAGGCGTATTAAAATAAGTTTCAATTTTTAATGCATATTCCGTTATTATTTTAACTTGATTTTCATTTAAGCATGATTTATGTAAAATATCTTCAGGGATTTCTTCTTCCTGTAATCCGTCGGTTAATCTTAGAGTTGTTTTAATTTTTTGATTTCCGACCCTATAGTTATTAATCTTGCATGTATTTCTATCCACAATAAATTCCTGCGGCGTAACACTTCCGTCAACTACTTTGGTTCCCAAACCCCAAACAGCGTGTATAATGATTCCTTCTTTTATCCCCATTGGATCCTTTGTAAACAATACGCCGCTGACTTCCGAATTAATCATCTGCATACACCCGATACTCATAGGCATATCCACATCGCGCAGACCTGTAAGATACCTGTATATGATTGACTGCGGTAAATATTTAGAAATTAACACTTCAAAGCATGCATCGATTAAATTAACCTTGCTTACGTTTAATGCCGTATAGTGTAATCCTGCAAATGAAAAATGCAAATCATCTTCACCAACTGCACTTGACCTTACGGATAGTAATACGTCGCCGTGTTTGGTTGTAAGATGTTCATAATTATCGAGTATTATTTTCTCAATAAGAGAAGGAATAGGGGTAGAAATGATAAGGGCCTGAATTACCTGGCTGGCCTGCTGAACTTGTTCATTATCATTATAATCTATGGAGGATATAGTTTTATCAATCTGTTCAAACAAATCGCCCTGAGATAAAAATTCGTTGAAACATTTTGTTGTAAGACAAAATCCATCCGGTATGGGAATAAGAAGCCTGTTATGTACCTCGCATAAACGGCTCATTTTACCGCCGACTTCTCTTGTGTTATCAATTGTTATTTCATCAACATTATAAGAATATGGTTGATTATTTGGAGCCTTTACATGCCTATTAATTTCCTCACAGTCCGTACAATCTGTTTTATTGCAGTTCCATCTAATGGTACAGAAAAAACCCGGGGCAAGTTCTTTCTCGCATTTACTTTTTATTTTTTTTACTTGGCCGATCAGAGTTTTATATTTACCATCGCACATGATTGAAAGATGTTCAGTGACTTCCTGCGTATTTTTCATTATTTCGGAATAAACTCTATGAATTTCTCCTCTTGAAAAGGGATGTCCTGAAACAAGTAGTTCACTTAAACCGCCCATAAGTTTTAAAGCTTCATCGTTTGAAAACAAAAGACGCTGAAAGTGGTGAAGCTTTTCTTTAAAAGAAATTGTCTCCCTTTCCTGTTTTTTAAAAATATTTCTAAAAAATTTCATGATCTGTAAATGTTTTTTAATTTATATTTAAATAATTTCTTAATGTCTTACCGATAACGGAATTTATCTCCTCCGTCGTAAAAGGTTTTTTTAAAATGTCTACTGTTGGTTTAGAAAATCCGTTCTGCCCAGTAACAAATTCGAATTGGTTAGTTCCGACAGACGAATATCCCGACATAATAATTATAGGCATATCCTGATAAATATTTTTTATTCTCCTTATTAGTTCATTCCCGTTCATTCCCGGCAGAATTGGATCAATTAAAGCAAGATCAAACTTATCAGTTCTAATTAATTTTAAACCTTCCAATGCAGTGTTACATGTTGTAATTACAAATTCCGTATGGTCGTTATTTTTAAGAGCTTTTTTTACTGATTTGAGAATAATTTCTTCTTTATCAATAACCAGTATTTTAATTAAATTTTTCATAAGTCCTAAACCGGTAATGCAATAGAAACAACAGTTCCTGAACCTGTATTATTTATTTTTAGCGTTCCGTTATGCATTTCTATAATATCTTTACAAACAACTAGACTTATTCCTGTCTTTTCAAAATTTTCAAGTTCCGGAATATTAACAGGATTAAAAATCTTTTGAAGAATATTTTCGGAAATTCCCTTTCCTGTATCGGAAAAAACGATTTCTATTTGCTTTTTAATGTCAGAATAATTAACAAGTATATCTAAAATCCCGCCCGCCGGCATGGATTCGGACGAAATTAAAAGAAGATTTAAGAACACTTGTTCTAATAATGCAGGGTCTACGGAAACATTCGGAAGAGTTTTAGGAATTTCAGAAATAATCTTAATATTTTGAAAATTAGAAAACTTCTTCACAATTAAAATTGCATGATTAATTATATCGCCAATAAATGTAATTCTAAATTCTGGTTTATTCCCGCCTGTAAAAGATAAAATATTCTTTATACTTTCTCTAATTTTTAATGCTTCCAATTTAATAGTTTCAAAATCATTTATACTGTTATTGTTAGATTTTGATTCCGCAATTAAGCTTTCACTATGTATAATTATACCGGTTAAAGGATTGTTGATTTCGTTTGCAATTTCTTCGGCAAGTTTGCCGACGGATGCAAGTTTTTCGGATTCGATTAATTGAGTCTGGGTGGATAATAATTGTCTCTGCATTTTATTAAATGATTCGGCAAGTAATTTTAATTCTGCTTTACCAGGAGGTATTTCATCTTTAAAATTTCCTTCGGCTACTCGTTTAGTACCGTCAACTAAATTTTTTATAGGTTTGCCAATAAGATATTTGATCGATAAATAGGTTATTATTGATGCAATTAACGCAAAAATAATAGTAAATAAAATAAGTTGTGTACGTGTCTTGGCAAGATTTGAGTTAATTCTCTTAGTGGATACTTCAATATCAATGAATCCAAGTATAGTTTGAGAAGAATCATGTACCGGCAAGTATGCTTCACCGGTCTTTAAATTATTTGCTCTTTTTATAACAGGTTCTTCAAAACTTGAATGGCATGCTTCCGTATAACAGCTCCGGGCATTATAAATTGGCTGCCAACTGTAAATTAAGTTATCTTTCTTAACAATCTTATATTGTGAAAAATTTTTAATATCGTATTCTGACTTATTATACTCATTTTTATGGCAGCTTTTGCATAGTTGGTTTGTTGCCATTCCCTCAGGACTGGTTTGTGAAATATGTTCGTTTATTTCAGAAGGATTTGATGAAAATTTAATAACTCCTTTATGATTTAAAATTCTAACAGATATTATTCCTTCTTTACCGACAATATCATGTACAGCCATGGATAATTCATCTCGTCTATTTTTAAGCATGCTTAATCTTAATATCTTTTCGGTTGTTTTGCTGAGCTGCTCTGCATTATGGCTTATGGCATCTATTGCCGCATCTTCCTGTTTAATAAGACTGAATGTAGAAAATCCTCCCATTGTTAACAGAATAATTATTCCGAGTAAGATTGAAATGCGAGAAGATATACTTAAATATTTTAATCTTTCAATTATTTTCAATTTATTCAATCTTTCAATAATCTGATTATACGGTTAGGAAATTATAAAAATGTGATTAAATTAATTTATCAATTTAAATTGTCAACATTAATTTAATTTTGCTTAGAAGTCATTTCAAGTATATTATTCATGAATTTTTAATTTCTATGAGTTTTAAATGAGAATATTAAAGATTCACGGATAAAATTCATTCATTGTGGGAAATCTTTGACACACTCATTCCGAAAAATTTCAATACAAGGTCTGTTCCAAATGCCATGATCGATCCCAAAGATGCCATTACCAAAGTAACAACTACTGCATAAAGTATTCTGTCGCCATTGTATAAATTTACAATTATTAAATCAACGCCAGAAAGATTTTTGGTATCAATTTTATTATTTAATGCGGTTTCTTGTTTGCCGCCGACTTCATTAGCATAACTATAATTATACATGTTTATATAAATAAAACAGAAAAATATAATTATTAATAACTTTTTTGCGGACATATTATCCTTCCTTCATATTTTATTTATTAATTATTTCTTAATTCAAATTTAATTCATAATTGAGATTTTATAAACTCAATTTTTTTTCTTTTCTAAATTCGGACACAAGACTAATTATAATTATCAAAGTCATAGAAACAGCTGTTCCCATTAATACAATACCTGCAATTGTCGAGAGAATATCGAGATTGGTTATTTTAGAAGCTTGTTCCAGCGCAATTGAACAGCCTGCACATATTATCATTATGGCAAATAATAATCTTATTCCGTAACCCTTAATATATTTAACTGCTGTAGCGCCTATTTGAGCACCAATTGAAGCTCCGATAAGCATAAAGAAAGCCGCAATTAATTCAACTCTTCCTTTAACCGCATAAGTAAAACAGCCGTAAGCCCCGGAAAACAATACACTCATCAGGTCTGTTCCAACTGCAATAACAGTAGGTACTCCGATTAAATAGACAAGAGCAGGCATTCTTATAAAACCTCCTCCGACACCTAAAAAACCCGAAAGAAAACCGGTAAAAAGAAAAATAAATAAAACAATCCATAAAGATACAGATTTGATCCCGGAAGCAGGAAATGAGATCATGGGAGGTAAATTGATTTTATGTAGTCTTTCGGCAATTATACTCTTGGTTCGTACAGGTTCTCTTTCCTCATTCGAGGTTTTATTTTTAGCTTTTTTCCCCTTTTTAGGATTTAATTTAAAATAATCATAAAACATAAGAATACTTAGTCCGAACATAAGGAAAAGGTAACACCATCTAACAATGGAGCCGACATCACCTTCTTTTTCCAATATTAAGATTACTTGGGAACCAAGTTCCAATCCAACTACAGACGCAATAATAGATATAAAACCAAGTTTCCAATCAATATTTCCCATTTTATGGTGCTTTTTTACAGCCCCAATAGATTGGCCGAAAATATTTGATAAATCTGTTCCTATTGCAAATGCCATGTGAAATCCGAAAATGTTTAAAGCCGGGGTTACAATCCAACCTCCGCCAACGCCGAAGAATCCTCCTAAAACACCAACACAGAATCCGATTAGAATTAATAATAGAATATTGAATTCAATTCCGGCAACAGGTAAATATATATTAAATATATCCATATTTATTTCTATTTGTTAGTTTAATGAATTAAATGATTCTTTTTCTTTTTTTTCTTTTTTAAATTCTATCATAAGTTTAACTATTATAACCAATGACATTGTTAGGGCTGTTCCCATTAAAACAATCCCGGCCAAAGATTGAAAAAATTGTTTCATGGTAATTTTGTAAAACTGTTCTGTTGCTACGGATAAGCCTGCAAAGATGATCATAATAGAAAAGAGTAAACGAATACCGTATCCTTTTATGTATCTAACAGCGGTAGAACCGACTTGAGCACCGATTGAAGCACCTATCAGCATAATAAATGCTGCAATTAATTCAACTCTTCCTTTAACGGCATAAGTAAAGCATCCGTAGGCACCGCTAAAAAGAACAGTAATTAAACTGGTCCCAACCGCAATTGCAGTAGGAAGGCCGATTAAATAAACCAGAGCAGGCATTATAATAAAGCCTCCGCCTACTCCTAAAAATCCTGAAAGAAAACCTGTAAATAAAAAAATCAGAAGAATAATCCATAAAGAAACACCTTCAATCTCAGAAGCAGGGAATGATATCATCGGAGGGATATTTAATTTATAAAGCTTTTCGGCTAATTTACTTCTGTTTGATTTAAGCTTGATTCCAGGATTATTTTTATCATTATTATTGTTATTTTTTAATTGTTTTTGACGAAGAACAAAATAATCATAAAGCATATAACAGCCCAGAGAAGAAAGAAGAATCATATAGCACCATCTAACAATTATACCGACATCTCCTAATTTTTCGAGTTCCATAATTAGATCTGACCCGATTTCCAATCCTATGATTGAAGTAACAATAGAAATAAGTCCGAGTTTCCAATCAATGTTGCCCATCTTTTGATGTTTTTTTACCGCACCGATAGATTGACCAAAGATATTTGATAAGTCGGTTCCTATTGCAAAGGCCATATGGAATCCGAATATATTTAATGCAGGGGTGACAATCCAGCCGCCGCCTACGCCGAAAAAACCACCTAAAACACCTACACAAAAGCCGATTAAAATTAATAAAAGTACGTTAAATTCGATTCCTGCAACCGGCAAATAAATATTAAAAATGTCCATACGATTTTAATTCTTTATGGTTATTTTATTTTCGTTTTTTTCCCGTCTCGATTCAATTATTAGTCTAAAGAAAATTATTAATGCTATGGTTAATGCTGTTCCCATTAATACAATACCGGCGAGGTTTTGGAAATATTGTTTCATAGTCATTTTATAAAGTTGTTCAGTTACAACAGAAAAACTTGCGAATATTATCATAATTGCAAAAAGAAGCCTTATTCCGTAACCCTTTATGTATTTGACTGCAGTTGCTCCGATTTGTGCACCTATAGAAGCGCCTATTAACATAATCATTGCGGCAATTACTTCCACACGCCCTTTTACAGCATAAGTTAAACAACCGTATGCCGAACTGAAAAGTACAATCATACAGCTTGTTCCAACTGCAATTACTGTCGGCAGCCCAATTAAATAAACTAATGCGGGAATAATTATAAAACCGCCACCGACGCCTAAAAATCCGGATATAAAACCGGTGCACAAAAAAATAAATAAAATAATCCATAATGATACTCCCTCAATTCCGGATGTAGGCAGAGAGACCATAGGAGGTATATTTAACTGATAAAGTTTTTCTGCAAGCTTGCTTCGTTCTATTTTTTGTTTTGTCTTTGCGGAATTATCGGTTTCATCTTGAAGAATTTTAAGTTGCCTGGATCGAATAACAAAATAATCATAGAGCATATAAGAACCGAGTCCGACTAAAAATATTATATAAGTGCATCTAACTATTAAACCTACATCGCCGATTTTTTCCAAATCAATAATTAGATCACTTCCAATTTCCAATCCGATAACAGAGGTAATAATAGAAAGGAAACCCAGTTTCCAATCGATGTTTCCCATCTTGTGATGTTTTTTCACTGCTCCGATTGTTTGCCCGAAAATATTTGCATTACCTGTACCGATTGCATAGGCAATATGAAAACCGAAAATGTTTAGAGCAGGTGTAACTATCCATCCGCCGCCTACACCGAAGAATCCGCCCAAAACTCCCACACAAAATCCGATCGAAATTAACAAGATAATGTTGAACTGAATCCCGGCAACAGGTAAATAAATATTAAACAAGTTCATTTTGTACTTTTGTTAAATGTTCCCTTTTAATTATAAAACTTTTATTTAATCTTCCTTTTTATACTCGATTACCAGTTTAGCAATAATTATCACCGTCATAGTTAATGCTGTTCCAATTAATATGATTCCCGAAAAAGATTGAAAAAGAGGTTTAGTAGTCATTTTGTAGAATTGTTCGGTAATAACTGAAAAACTTGTAAAGACTATCATAATGGCAAATAACAATCTAATACCATAACCCTTGATGTATTTTACTGCAGTTGCTCCTATTGTTGCCCCAATTGAAGATCCCACTAGCATGACGGCCGCTGCAAGTAATTCGACCCTTCCATCCATAGCATAAACAAGGCATCCGAAAGCCGAACTAAAGAAGACTGTTATTAAACTAGTTCCTACCGCAATTATAGTTGGAAGCCCAATTAAATATACCAGTGCAGGCATAATAATAAATCCGCCGCCTATACCTAAAAGACCGGAAAGAAAACCAGTGAATAAAAAGACAGATAAGATAATCCATAAAGAAACAGCCTCGATATTTGAAGAAGGAAAAGAAATCATTGGCGGAATATTTATATTATGAAGTTTTTCAGAAATTCCGTTATGATTATTTTTTAATTTAGTACCTGATGATTCTTCTTTTAACTGTTTAAGTCTTTTTTGATATAATACGAAATAATCGTAAAACATAAATATCCCGAGTCCCGCTAAAAAAACAACATAACACCACCGGATAATAGTGCCTACGTCACCGGCTTTTTCTAGGGCAATTACAACTCTAGAACCAAGTTCAAAGCCGATGATAGAAGTAGCAATTGATATAAGCCCCAACTTCCAATCTATATTCCCCATTTTCTGATGTTTCTTTATTGCTCCGAAAGACTGTCCGAAAATATTTGCGAGGCCGGTTCCAATTGCAAAAGCCATATGAAAGCCGAAAATATTTAGTGCCGGTGTTACCAACCAACCGCCCCCAACGCCGAAGAATCCTCCGATTACACCAACACAGAAGCCGATTAAAAGTAATAACAATAAATTAAAATGAATTCCTGCAACAGGTAAATAAATATT
This sequence comes from uncultured Ignavibacteriaceae bacterium, assembly GCA_964498065.1. Taxonomy (GTDB): domain Bacteria; phylum Bacteroidota; class Ignavibacteria; order Ignavibacteriales; family Ignavibacteriaceae; genus FEN-1297. The sequence continues at coordinate 32,598 of CAZCFZ010000013.1, read as the reverse complement.
AAAAATATTCATATTTCAATCAGTTAATTAAATTCTTTGATTTAGCCTTTTTTTACCTTCTTTTTTGATTCTATAATTAGTTTGCCGATAATTATAGAAGTCATTATAACTGCGGTACCCATTAAAATAATTTCCGCAAAAGTTTGGAAAAGTGTTCGGCCGGTCATCTTAAAAAATTGTTCTGCTATTACTGATAAACCGGCAAACACAATCATGAAGGCAAATAGCAGCCTGATTCCGTAACCTTTAATGTACCTGACTGCCGTTGCACCGATTTGAGCTCCAACGGAAGCACCGATTAACAGAATAAATGCCGCTAATATTTCCACTCTGCCGTTAATTGCATAAATAAGACATCCGTACGCAGAGCTAAATAAAACTGTAATTAAACTTGTTCCAACTGCAATTACAGTTGGAAGACCGATTAAATAAATAAGTGTAGGCATAATTATAAAACCACCGCCTATGCCGAGTAATCCTGAAAAAAAACCGGTAAATAAAAAAATTGATATGATAATCCAAAGTGAAACGGATTCGATTTGCGAGATAGGGAATGATATCATCGGAGGAATTTTTATTTCATGTAATCTCACTGCGATTTTATTCCTGTACGGCTTTACTTCGGATAATTGAGTGTCGTCAGAATTTATCTCATCATCAATTTGTCTCTTCTGTAAAACAAAATAATCATATGACATAAATCCGCCCAGACCGAATAAAAACAAAACGTAACACCATCTAATAATTATTCCTGCATTTCCTGTTTTTTCCAAAGCAAGAACAACTTCAGAACCTATTTGAAAGCCTATAATGGAAACAGTAATGGAAATAATACCTAATTTCCAATCAATGTTTCCCATCTTATGATGTTTTTTTGCCGCTACAATTGATTGGCCGAAAATATTTGTAAGACAGGTCCCTATTGCAAAAGCCATCGGAAATCCGAAAATATTTAATGCAGGTGTAACAAACCAACCCCCTCCTTCACCAAAAAATCCTGCTATAACCCCCACACAAAATCCAATTAAAATTAATAACAAAATATTAAAGTGAATTCCTACAACAGGTAAATAAATGCTAAATATATTCATTCTTTACTTTGGTTAATAGAATTACAGATAGAGTCGTAGATTCCCTTAACATTGTTATCATAAATGAGTTTAACTTTTATTAATCCTTTTTTAATTAAAGCATCGGCTGCGGATTCTTCTAATGCTAAAGATAAATTGGTTTTTAAATGCAGCATGACAATTTCAGATCCATAAACATTAAAGAAATATTGAACAGCATGTTTTGAAGTAAAAATAAAAACATCTGCGCCGTTTTCCCCGATATCTTTTATGAGCTCACTTTCTTTTTCATAATTAAAAGTGCTTGCTTGTCCCGGTATTTCATCATTAATATCCTTACAAATTTCAGTCGTTAAATTGTATCCATTTGATTTATATTTTAAATTATGTTCAAATTCACTATTAGTGTTTGGAAATTTGTAATTAGGTTTTGCCCCATTAAATGATGAAACGGTTTCCCATGTATTTTCAGGATTAGGATTAAACGGAAATGTTAATACTTCTCCGCCCGAATCATAAATAACATTATTTAATTCAGTAGATTTATCCCATTCACCTATTACGACTATCCTTTTATTAAACAAAGGCCTTTTTTCAAACCATGAAACTTCATCTCTCAATAATACGGTAGGACTTATCATAATAATTACCGGAGGATGCAGGTTTGTTTTTTTATATTCTTCTGCAATTGAGTCAAGCCTTGCCGTAATTGTTCTTTGATTTGGAAGAGTACCGTTTTCCATAACAGCAGCAGGCATTGCAGGGTCCATTCCATTTTTTATCAGCTCACTGGAAATTCTTTCTATTCTTGATGCACCCATATAAATTATAAGAGATGTGTTTTTTAACTTTGCCAGCATCTCCCAGTCGACTTGAGTTTCCGGTTTATCCGGACATTCATGAGCGGTAATAAGCACGCATTGCGTAATTAATCCTCTTTGCGTTATCGGAATTCCGCTGTAAATAGGAACTGAAAGTCCTGAAGTTATTCCCGGTATAATTTCGAATTCAATTCCTGCTGATTTTAAAGCGCTTGCCTCTTCGGAACCTCTACCGAAGACAAACGGATTTCCGCCTTTTAATCTTACAACAGTGTAACCAAGTTTTGATTTATGAATTAAGATATTAGTTATGTTTTCCTGTTCAATTAAATGAAAACCTGATTCTTTGCCGACGAAAATTTTTTCGCAGTCTTTTTTGCTATACGATAAAAGGTCATTATTTATTAATCTATCGTACACGACAACATCAGCCTGTTTTAATTTATCCAAAGCCTTCACGGTTATAAGTCCCGGGTCTCCGGGGCCCGCACCTATTATATAAACTTTACCAAATTCCATTTTTATAACTCTTTTTAAAATATTTTACATTATATCTACAAATGCTTAAGTACATTAATTATTAAAAAAGTAGCAGTAGAAATAAATATTACAAGAAAGACCAAAATTAAAATGTCAGTCCCTGAATCATTTTTAGAAGCAGCAGCCTGCTCCTTTGATAATATGTTGTTTATAATATTAAGAGTTTCTCTGCCGATTTTCTTAAATTGTTCATCATATTGAGTTTTCCCGTTATCATTCAATTTATCAGCTTTAATTTCATCGAAGAATTTATTATATGTTTCAGACATTATCGTATTATTCATCTTTATTTTGCTTATTTCATCCTTGGAAAGAGCGCTTAATCCGATTAACTCACCGAATCTTTGATGGAAATCTTCTTTTGCTTTTTGCCATTGTAAAAACCTTTCGCTTGAGTATCCGCGGATTAAAAGATTTTTTTCTTCTCGTCTTAGCTGAAGTTCTGCTTCTTTGAACAAATGGGTTGTATCTATTATTTTATTACTTGTCTCAATTCGTTGCGTTAATATCCAGCCTAAAACGCCGCTGCCAAGGATTAGAGTTAATATTACAACAAAAGAAAAAATTATTTTCCCCCGTAATATTTTTTTAGAGTCTTCCATAACCCTTCTTTCTAAGAGATAATTAATCTAATTCATTTAAGATTTTTTCTACTTCTTTGTATGAATTTTTATTCCCTTTTTCGGTTAAAATATTTTCCCAGTTAATTGAAGAAAATTTTCTGAACATTTTTGCCTTAGTTTGTGCTGATTTTGCGTTTCCGATTGACAGTAAATGATTTCTGAATTGACTTGCCAATTGGATAATTTCACTATATTTGGGCGAAATAATTGCTTCCAGTTTTTTCTTCATCTCTTTAACATAAAACGGGGCTTTACCTTGAGAAGAAATTGCGATTGTCAGATCTCCCCGCTTTACATTAGCAGGCATAATAAAGTCACATAAAGCCGGAGCATCGACAACGTTTATTAAAATACCTTCTTTAACACAATCGTTGTATACAGTTTGATTTGTTTTTTCATTATTTGTAGCACATATAACTATTTTGAAATACTTAATATGTTCTTTTGAATATGATTTATTAATAATTCTTATTTTATTAACTTTTGCCAATTCATTTAATTGCTTACAAATTTTGGGGGAAATAACGGTAATATCTGCGTTAAAATTTTGAAGGGATAGTACTTTCCTGTAAGCAACTTTTCCGCCGCCTACTATTAAACAAGGGAATTTATTTAGATTAATAAAAATTGGGAAAAACCCCGATTTTGCATTTTTTTTCATAAAATTATACTACCTCAACATCAAGATTCATTAATTAGGCAAAAAAAACAAAGGTGTAAGATTTTCTGTAATCCTAGTGTTGCCCATAAATTACAGTTAAATAATCGGCAGGAATTTTCGTTTAAATAGAATGTTAATTTTGAAAATTTATCTAGGTAATTAGATATAAAATAAAAAGGATCTTCCGATTAATTGAAATACTTAGACAATAATCATTTCTAATTGTTTGAATAGTTTATTGGCTATATGATAAAAACACTTTGAATACAGTTAAGCAGAAGATAGTGACATAAACATTGGTTAATAACTAAATTTAAACTGAAAAATAATATAAAAAAAGCCGTCGTTGTTTTGCAAAAACAGGAGGCTAATTATGAATAATATTAGAAGTAAGTTTAAGAAGAGAATTCCTTCGTGTCTTAATTTCTTATTAAGAAATTACATATTAAGAAAAGTTACTGCCTATAATTTTGATACATATATTTATAAAAAAATAGTAGAAAAAAGCAGCCTCTATACTAAAGAAATCCGGTACGAAAGGTATAAGATATTATCCGACTTGCTTATTATCCTTCAAAAAGCTCTGACCGATAAAAATATTTCCCCGAATGTAAAAAAGAAAATAATTAATGTTTTTATATGCCGTATTATGCTTAAAAACAGAAATAAAAGTCGGGATGACTTCGTTGAAGAGTTTAAATGCGAACCTCCTGGATTTATTACAATCAATCCTTGTAAAAAATGCAATTTAAATTGTATAGGATGCTTTGTTAAGAATAGCTCCAATGCAGCCGAAAAGCTCGATTATGAAACTATTAATAAAATAATAAAAGAAAAAACCGATTTATGGGATTCATTCTTTACCGTAATTTCCGGCGGAGAACCGTTTTTGTGGCATTCTAATGATAAAGATATTATTGACCTATGCTGTGCTCATCCTGAAAATTATTTTATGATTTACACAAATGGTACTCTTATAAATAAGGTAAAGGCCGAGCGGATTGCTGAAGCAGGCAACATTACTCTGGCAGTCTCACTTGAAGGATTTGAAAAAGATACGGATGAAAGAAGAGGAAAAGGTGTCTTTAAAAAAATTCTGGAAGCAATGGATAATTTAAGAAAAGCCGGTGTACCGTTTGGAATCGCTTTAACCGCTACCCGGTCTAATGCTGAAAGAATTCTGTCGGATGAATTCCTAAATTTCTTTTTTGAAAAATTGGGAGCTCTGTACGGATGGATTTTCCAATATATGCCGATTGGTCCCGATAAAAATTTCAGTCTAATGGTAACTCCCGAGCAAAGGAAATGGATGTTTGAGAGAGAAAAACAAATCATTCATGATAAAAATATTTTCTTGCCTGACTTCTGGAACGGAGGAATTTATTCAAGCGGCTGTCTGGCCGGAGGAAGGCCCGGAGGCTACATATCTATTGATTGGAACGGCAATGTTACACCGTGTGTTTTCTATCCTTATTCAAAGTTAAATATAAATCAGATTTACGCTAAAGGCGGGAATATTAATGATACCTTAAAATCCGATCTTATGGTGGAAATTCGCAAGTGGCAGAGAGAATATGGTTTTGAGAAAAAAGGCAAAGAAGTACATAATTTAATTGCTCCATGCGGATTTAGAGATCATTATGATATCACCTATAATTTACTGCAAAAAATAAATCCTGAACCGGTTGATGAAGCTGCAAAAAAAGTTTTAAATGATAAAACTTATTTCAATGAACTTTTAAATTATGAAAATGAATTTAATAACATTACCGAGAATATTTGGCAAAATGATTTTATTAAACCAGAAGATGAAGGAAATCCGTTAAAGATTATCATAGAGATGTAAATTTTTATTAATAACCGTAAATTGTTTCCTCCCGCTAAATTTTTACTTAATAATTGACTTTAGTTTCAGAAAATTTTAAAATGTTAAGCAGATATTTTATAAAGGGGTCTTTTTAAAATATTGAACTAGTCATATTCTATTCGAGAAATTCTTCCCCTAAAATTTGATCTTATATAAATAGGCACAATTCTTTAAGAATAACTTCAACAACGGAGGTTACCGTAATGAAGAAAATATTTATTCTAATAGGAATGATAGTTTTATTTATAAATATTGGTCTCGCTCAACACGGATGGCAATGGCAGCATCCAACACCGCAGGGAAACACACTTAAGTCGATTATTATGAATGGAACAGTCGGATGGGCTGTGGGGGATCTCGGTACAGTAATTCATACAACAAATGAAGGTAATAATTGGTCAATAGTTAATATAAACACCAAAGTAAATTTAAATAGCATTGTAATGAATGGAATTACCAATAAGGGATGGATTGCAGGAAATGAAGGTAAAATATTTTATACAGATAATGGGGGTGAAACATGGATTGAACAAAACAGTGGAACTGCCGAAAATCTTTATTCTGTCTCTTCTGTCGAAGGGGCTTGTACCTGGATGTGCGGCAGCAATGGTACAGTTGTGAAAACTACTGATGACGGGGAGACATGGGAATTATTTGACTTGCCTTTTACAATAAGATTTAATTGTATAGATCACTTTGATTGCGATGAAGCATGGATAGCGGGTGAGCAGGGCGTAATTATCAGTACAACAGATGGCGGAGCAACCTGGAATTCTCATCCATCAAAAACTTCATGGACCCTATATTCAATTGATCTTGTTGAAGCAGGATATTATCGTGCCTGTGGTGAGTCGGGTATTATTATACATTCAACCGATCATGGAAACTCTTGGGAAGTTGAACATGAAGAACTCGGTTTTACATTGTATAATGTTGATACCAAAGGAATAGAAGCTTATGCTTATGCAGTGGGATCCGAAGGAACAATTTTAGAAACTTCGGATTATGGCATAACATGGAATCATTTAAATACAGAATTTAATTATACCATTTTTGATGTAACCTGGCAGGCTTTATACCACAATATTTTTGCAGTTGCTAATTATGGAGTAATATTCAGAAACACAGGATTTGGATCTGAGTTCATAAAACAAAATAATGCAACACAACATTGGATACAATCTGCAGATTTCATTGATGTATACCATGGATGGGCAGTAGGCGGGGACTTATTATGGGGAACCAATGAGGGTTTAATTTTAAATACCACAGACGGCGGACTTCACTGGGAAAAACAAGATGCTCCGGCTTTATTAAATGATGTTGACTTTGTGAATACTAATGAAGGGTGGGCTGTTGGTAAAAACGGAGTAATTATTCATACTATTAATAGCGGAGAGACCTGGAATTCACAGACAAGTCAGACTACTTCGGATTTAAACTCTTTAAGTTTTGTCAATGAAAATTTTGGATGGGCAGTCGGAGACTATGGTAAAATTATTCATACAACTAATGGAGGCACAACCTGGGCTTCTCAATCCAACCCGGCAATAGGTAATTTTTTGGGAGTCTGTTTTATAGATGAAAATACAGGCTGGGCAGTAGGGGATGTTTCAACTATACTTAGTACTACAAACGGTGGCGAAGACTGGATTGAACAGAATGCCAATTCTTCTCAAAATTTCAGGTTTACTTCAGTTCATTTTATTAACAAGAACTACGGATGGATTTCATCAATTTTAGGCAGAATATTTAAAACAACTGATGGAGGAACTAATTGGCAGCAGATTGAAATCCAAGGTTTGGAAAGTTTAATGTCAATATATTTTGTAGACGAAAACAACGGCTGGGTAGTGGGTGAAAAAGGCACAGTTGCACGCAGCAGTGACGGAGGTTTTACCTGGGAATATCAATTTAGTAATGTTGCTTCCAATACTCTAACATCCGTATTTTTTATTGATACCGCATCAGGCTGGATAGTAGGAGAGGGAGGAACAATTTTGCATACAAGTAACAGCGGGGGAATTTTTGGTGTGGATTTAAAGGAATCCTCTTCACCATTGCCTAATGATTATTTACTTCTTCAAAATTATCCGAACCCTTTTAATCCAACAACAAAGATAAAATATTCTATTCCAAAACAATCCTCTGTAACAATAAAAGTATATGATATACTAGGACGAGAAATAGAAACATTAATCAACAAAGAAGAAAAAGCGGGTAATTATGAAATAAATTGGAATGCTTCAAAACTTTCAAGCGGAGTATATTTCTATCAGCTTAAAGCAGGATATTATATTCAAACTAAAAAAATGTTGTTACTAAAATAAAATAGGAGTTAAAAAATGAAATTAATATTGTTTTTTGTTGTTTCAATACTTTTCTGTTCTTTGACATTCTCTCAAGAGGATATTAAAGGCAGTAAAGACCATCCGTTGTTCAACCGAATGCCTGGGTATCGTATAATGCATTACAAGAACCGGGATTTTGATGTTTATAAAAATTTTCGAAATGAAAATGGAAAGAAAATGACTGTTGAGGGACATTTTTATTATTTCCAATATGGTATTAAGAAAGGAGAAAAAAAAGCTTCAGGCCCGCAAGTTTTGAGAAATTATATGAACGCAGTTAAGAAAGTAGGCGGTTCTGTTATTTTAGAAGAAGGCTGTTGTAATGTGTACTTAAAATTGAAGAAAAACAATCAAGTCACATGGGTAAGAGTTGAATCATATCGTGATGCCGGAAGTTATCAGGTATGGATTGTTGAGGAAGCAAAAATGGAACAAGATATCGTTGTTGATGCAAAAGCAATGTTAAATGATTTAAATTCTCAAGGACATATTGCGCTTTATGGGATCTATTTCGATTTCGACAAATCGGATGTTAAATCTGAATCAGAACCTGCTTTAAAAGAAATAAGCAAACTGCTTTCAGAAAATCCTTCTTTAAATCTTTACGTAGTCGGGCATACAGATAATACTGGAGATTTTAATTATAACATGAAGCTATCCCAATCAAGGGCAGAAGCAGTTGTCAATACTCTTACATCAAAATACGGTGTGAATAAAAATAGAATTACCTCGGCAGGAGTAGGTCCATTATCTCCAATTGCATCTAATGATACTGAAGAAGGGAAAGCACTAAATAGAAGAGTAGAATTGATTAAAAGATAAAATATTGTCTAAAAATTTTTACAAAAACGGGAGAAGAAAATGAAAGACAAAAATAAGTTATTTATTCTTCGCATGATTTTAATCCTTTCTCTATTATTCCCGATAATCATTCATGCGCAATTTATTCCGGTTCAAATAACCGCAAATACTAAATATCAGCTATACCCTTCAGTTTGGGGCAATAGGATTGTTTGGCAGGACGAAAGAAATAAGACCGGTCTTACAATAAATTATGATACATATATGTATACTTTACCTTCAGGACCTGAACAACGTATTAATATAAGTACAAAAGATCAAAGTCATCCGGAGATTTGGAAAAATATTATAGTATGGAGCGATCTTCGCAACGGAAACAGAGATATTTATATGTATGATATAAACACGAGTACTGAAACTCAGGTTACAACCAACAGTGAGTATCAAGAATATCCTGACGTATCCGACAGCATAATTGTTTGGAAAGATAGGCGAAACGGAGCATCATGGGAATATGATGTTTATATGTATGATATTCACAATGGATCCGAAGCAAGGGTTAGTACTGAAACAAGTTCAATACAGAATGATGAAGGACCTAGAATATCCGGGCATAAGATTGTCTGGTCGCAGTACAGCGGCTCATCTAATTCTATATTTTTATTTGATCTTGATTCGGGAAATAGAGAACAGCTTACTTCCGATCCTTACGACCAATACGCACCTGACATACACGGAGATACAGTTGTATGGCTCGACTATAGGAACGGCAGATGTTCATTATATATGGAAGACTTAACTACTCATAATGTTAAATTAATTACTGATCAGATTACAGTACATTCAAAACCGAAGATTTCCGATAAAGGAATTGTTTGGGATGTTTTGGTTGATATGTATGGAAACCATGATATTTATTTTTATGAGTTTGCTTCGGAAGCCGTAGTTCCGGTAATGACCAGCGCTTATTCCGAAGAGCACCCGTCCATTTGGTCTAACAGAATTGTTTGGGACGATGCATCAAGCGGCAACTGGGATATTTATTATTTGGATTTTGTTCGTCCACCCGGTGCAGATGTATATGTAACTCAAAAAGATCATCCGGATCCCGAGATGCTGAATGGATATTTAACATATACTATCACTGTTGGCAATTATGGTTTTGATGATGCAACCAATGTTGTTTTAACCAATACTGTAAGTTCTAAAACAGAATTTTATTACGCATCATCCAGCCAGGGCACTTGTAGTTATGCCGGCGGAGTGGTTACTTGTAACCTTGGCAATATTGATTTTAAAGATTCTGTTACAATTAACATTGTTGTTATTCCTCGGGATACCGGTTATGCACATAATACTTCTGTAGTATCAGCCGATCAATCGGATTTAATTACATTTAATAATTCTTATACTTCCAAAACACATATCACTTCTTACACTGTAGATAAAGTACCATTTTCAAGAGATATTGAAGATTTATCTCTTGATGTTGATTCTTACGGAATCGCACACATTAGCTGTACCAGCGAAGGAGAGTTTTATCCCAATAATGGTACGGATATTATTTATATGACAAATAAAACAGGTGTTTGGGAAAGTCATAGAATTTACAACGGTATTGCCGATAATCATATAGACTTGGGTAATCCTCCTTATGATCTTTGGAATGGTGAAAGCTCTTTGATCGCAGTCGATGGATCGAATCATGAACATATATGTTATGTAAAACATTTCACAAGAACCAGTGCATTCGGAGATCCTCTGGATGAGAATTATAAATTATACTATACTAATAATGTTGTAGGGACATGGCAATCGCCGGTAGAATTAATAGAACTTCCTTATATCCAGCCGGTTGCATTAGATATAGATAATAATGAGAAAGCGCACATAGCATTCTTAACTGCAAATGTAGCTTCGTCCGGTTCATTATATTATTTTACGAATACTTCCGGTACGTGGGAATCAGAAATAATACATAGCAATGTATACGATCATGCATCAATGGCAGTTGATAATAATAATCTAGTCCATTTTAGTTTTTACAGTTGGGATATTTTGGGAAATGATCCGCCCTTGCAGGGCCTGGCATATCTTTCGGGGAATTTTGGTAATTGGAGTACTCCGGAAATAGTTGACAGCGTCGGCGGACAAATGGAAGGCATGATGACATCAATAGTAACAGACAATTTAAATAATCCCCATATTAGTTACCTCGGCGGCCAGTACGGATACAACAAATATGCTTTTAAAAACGGTGCTGTATGGAATATATCCGAAATAGATACCGGCTGGGGCAGCGGATGTACATCATTGGATTTAGATAATTCAGGTAAAGCGCACATTCTTTACACACCGTTATACGGCAGCAGTATTTTTAGGTATGCACAAAACACTTCCGGTGTATTCGAACATTGTGATATTGAAAATGCAGATCGATTCCAAATAAAGATGGATAACGATGGTAATTATCATATGGTTTATGATAATAAATATCTTACTAATCGTGTTCACTCTTATCAATACGGAGGCGGAGGTACCGGTACCGGCGGATACTATTTTGTTACTTCAGATGATGAAGCGGGTAGCATGCCGAGTCAACCTACATATGAATGGATTGATTTGGTTGCAGGGAATCATAACCAAATAACTTCGTGGACTACGGGGAATAACGATGATGGTTATCTACAGGTTGCTGATCTTGGAATGACGTTCTCATTCTTCGAGCAAAATTATAGTCATGTATTTATTGGTTCAAACGGGTATTTAACTTTTGCTAACGGTTCCACTGATAATGCTGAATATGCTTTTATTCCTTCCTCTATTCAGCCGAATAATTTTATAGCCGGCTGTGCTATGGATTTGGACTGCGGTAAATCTGACTCAAAAGTTTATTACCATGGTACCGGCTCTCAATTTGTTGTTACTTATTGGCATGTTTACGATAAAGGTTCCGATTCTGATTATATAACATTTCAAATAATTCTATATTCAAACGGAAACATAAAAATTCAGTTTAACGACAGTGAAAGTATTGTCCCAGCACCCGAATCTATAGATGGTAATGCTCTTGTTGGAATTGAAAACCATGACGGCAGTGAAGGCTTGAGCTATCATAATAATGGTGATGGAGGACCGCTTTTCGGTTCTCCGCTTGCAATTATGTTCGGAAAAGATCCTTATGTTTTGCCTGTTGAATTACCGCCATTTAAAATGAATTTTAAATATTTTCTTGCTCAAAATTATCCAAATCCTTTTAATCCTTTAACAAAAATACAATTCGGATTAAAAGAAGAAGGAGATGTAAAATTATACGTTTATAATATCCTGGGACAGAAGGTTAAAGAACTTATTAACAGACACCTTAATGCAGGTAATCACAAAGTTATTTTTGACGCCGGTAATTTGGCAAGCGGAGTTTATTTTTACAGGCTGGAAGTGAAAAATAAGTTTATATCTGCAAATAAAATGATCCTTTTAAAATAATCTTAAAATTTTACAAAATATAAATTTATTTATCAGAAATTAATAATAAATAGTTTTCAGAGGCTGAGAAAAACAAGTATAAGTTTTTTTAATTTCCTTAATATCTACGCAATATAAATTTATATGAATTGTTGAAAGATTTAAAATCTTTATTCAACATTTCTAATCTGACAATAAGTTTGTATTCACTAATGTTTATAATTATAAAATGAAACATCCTTTTTTCTGATTTAGAATCAAAAAGGTCTTCGTATTTTTCTTTAGAGCCGGTATACAGTTCCTGCTGTATGCCGCCGCCTCCTCCAATGATTAAGAAATCTTTCCCTTTAATTTTAAAGTGCTCAAAAGTGTGTGCATGCCCGCTTAAAAAGAGTCTGCATTTTGGTTTGCTGAAAAAATCCGGCAGAAAATATTTTTGAACTTCCTTTGAAGGAGAAACGACTTTACTATTTGTAAAGGGAGAATGATGACATCCGACAATTATGAAGCTTATTGAAGAATCGGATTGATATCGTTTTAAAGTATTCTTGTACCAATCCAACTGCTGATTAAATTGTTCTTTTGATAATTTGTTAAAGTTTGAATTGAATAATACAACAGCAGTATTTGCAATTACTTTTGAATAACCGGTGGTGTTAGCGTAAGGATAGCGTTTTGAAAAATTTTTAATACCTGATTTAGAAAAGAGCAGATATTCGTGATTTCCGGGAATAGGATAAAAGGAAATACCTTTTGATGATAATTTATTAACAAATGTATCTATTCTTTCCCATTCACTTTTACTTGAACCCATAGACACAATATCGCCTAAATGGAAAACTGCTTTCGGAGATATTTTTAAAATTTTATTGAATAAAACTTTTCGAGCGCTGTCGTTGTTGTTATATTTATGTACAATCCTCTCTACCAGCATTGGCTCCTGCGTGTCGCTAATAAAACAGATTGTAACTGAATCTTTAGGTGATTTTGACTGTGAATTTATTGATGAGTTTATTTTTTCTTGTTGGGCATGTAATGTTTTAATGTTTAAGAAGGAAAGAAGAACAAGAAAAGAAGCAATACTTAAATATTTTAAAAATGATTTCATATACTTATGTAAAAATGTAATTGGTTGTTAAGCTTTTACAAAAAAAATTAATTATATTTTATTTCAAAGGTAACGGTTTTTTCATATATAATAAAAGTGAGATATTTAATTTGGTTCTGCTATTTTTTTTGTAATCAGATTAATAACTAATTCGGGAGTAAGTTTTATGAAAAATAGACTGGTATTAACTGTCGCCGTAGTTTTGTTTATTTCATCTTTTTTATTTTCCCAAAATTTTAAATTATCACCCAACGACACACTTACTTCAGTTGTTATTCATCCGGATCATAGTGTTACATTTGAAATTTATGCACCAAATGCTGAGAAAGTCTGGCTGGGCGGAAGCGATATACCTGATCTGTTTCATAAAGGAAAGATGACAAAACTAGACGATGGTGTTTGGAGAGTAACTATTGATTCTATAGAGCCTGGTGCTTACCGTTATAATTTTAATGTTGATGGAGTTTCGGTTCTTGATCCGCGAAATCCAAATGTCAGCGAATCCAATATGAACGCATGGAGTCTTGTTTATATTCCCGGTAAAGCTTATATGGATACTCAAAATGTTCCGCATGGTGCAGTCTCTTCAGTTACATATTATTCAAACTCTTTAAAGAAATTTAGACGAATGCATGTTTACACTCCGCCCGGATATGATAAAAATAATAAAAGTTACCCTGTGCTTTATCTACTAAATGGGGCTTTTGATTGTGATGATTCCTGGCCGACTGTCGGACGTGCGGGTTTCATTATTGATAATCTCATCGCAGAGAAAAAAGTCGTTCCAATGATTGTTGTTATGCCGGACGGGCACACTGGTCCATTCCGTTTTGGTATGCCTTTCAATGCTACGGTTGATAATCAAGACGGATTTGTAGTTGATTTCAACAACGATATTAAACCTTATATAGATGATCATTACAGAATTATTAATAAAAGGGAAGACTGCGCGATAGCCGGTTTATCCATGGGCGGATCGCAGACATTAAATATTGCAATTCCTCATCTTAATGAATTTGCTTATATCGGAGTTTTCAGCTCCGGTGTTCTTGGAATTATTAGCGGAAGTTCTTTCGGCAAAAATGTAAGGTCAACCTGGGAAAAGAAAAATAAAAAATATTTAGAAAATGATGAACTGAAAAAAGGATTAAAAGAAGTTTGGTTTGCTACAGGGAAAGATGATTTTCTTTTGAAAACTTCTTTAGCTACAGTAGATTTATTAAAAAAATATAATTTTAATGTTAGTTTTAAAGAATCGGCCGGTGCACATACCTGGAATAATTGGCGTGATTATCTGCATGAATTTGCTCAGCTTTTGTTCAAATAAAATTGATTGCATGATATTCTAATTTGGAAATTGTTATTAAAAAATTGTAGATTGTCATAGCTCTTAAAGCTGAAATTAAAAGGGAATCCTAAAATTGCACATAATTTAATAAGTGCATCATGGAAGCAATAACTTACTCATTAAAATTAGACAGCATCAATTCTGAAAATTATTACCGGGATGTCAGAAAATTCACTGATGAAGTTCTTATCCAGGCTGATAATTCTATAAATTCAATTGTCAAATCATATATTAAATACTTAAGCAATTATAACCTTGAAGAAATAAGAGAACCGGAAGAATATGTCCTCGAACTGCTAAGCTTTGCTATTTTGTGGCAAACTTACGGACCTATTGCATTAAAGGTAAAATTTGCTCCTTTTGTAACTCTTTCACAAATGGGTGAATGGAGAAAGAAGCACCAGCGTTTTAAACCATTAATCGATTTTATTAGAGGGATTCTAATAACATTAGTTCTTTTGCCCAAAAGACCTAAAAAGGAATTAGCCTCTCCGCCAAGTTTATTAGATATTGACCGTGTCTGCCTTTGGTTTGAAGCTACCGGAGAATTTAGAGAACAAGCTCTTAGATTTGTAAGATGGCGGGCATACTGGGGAACTTTGGATGCTGAAACACTTTCAAACATTTTTAAATCAATTGCAGAATTTAACGAATGGTTTGCAAAACGTTCTATTGAAGTGCTTGGTCAATATACAAAGGATGTAGAAAGATTTCTTACTAATACGAGAAAAAGATACCGCTGGAGGGAGGATAGAATTTCCTGCACTCGAAGCCGCCTTGAATATCACCTTAATATGGTCGGGGCTGAATTAATGAACCGCGCTTTTCGAAAAGATTATTTTGACACCGATACAAAAGCGTTACTCTTACCCGGCTGCATGAGGACTCACAATGACGAAAACTGTAAAGCTGAAAAAGAACAAAAAGGATTAAGGTGTAAAGACTGTGAGCCTAAATGCAGAGTGAACCGGCTAAGAGTTATGGGACTTAAGAAAAATTTTGATGTTTACATAATACCGCACGCTTCCGATCTTTCTTTATGGGCTCCGCAAAAAGGGAAACAGAGATGCGGAATAATTGCATCGGCTTGTGTAACAACTCTTGTAGAAGGAGGCTGGGAGTTAAAGAGATACGGCGTACCTGCACAATGTGTTTTACTGGATTACAGCGGCTGTAAAAAACATTGGAGAAAGGATGGAATTCCAACCGAATTAAATACCAGAGAGTTGAAAAGAGTTCTTGCTTAAATTTCTCTTTTGATAAAATTCCTAATTTTTATAAATAAGAATTCTTTTTAATTATACGAATTCAAATTAATTTTATTTATGAAAAATATTAGGATCATAATATTATCGGTTCTTTTATTATCCGTGGTATTATGGTTTTTGTTTGAATTAAATAAATCCTCCGATGAATATTTATATGGAAACTCATACAGGCAAAATAAACTAGTAAACACAATTCGTCTGCATAAGTACGGTATTACAGGGGAAAAAATTACAATTGGTATAATAGATGCCGGGTTTTATACCCAGCATACTGTTTTTAAAAAAGCTAAAATCGTTAAAGAATTTGATTTTGTCACTAAGAAGCGGACTACAGCAAATTTTGAACATATAAAAGGAATGGATCATGGTACTAATGTTTTTTCAGTGGTAGGCGGGTATAAAGTAAACGAATTAATTGGAATTGCCTATGATGCAAACTTTATTTTAGCAAAGACGGATATTTCAACGGACCGGTTAAAAGAAGAAGAAAATAACGCGGTAAAAGCTTCACGATGGATGTTTCAAAGCGGAGCTAATATTATAACAACTTCACTAAGTTTTAACAAGTTCGATAATGCGAATTATTACTTTCCGTATCAAATGAACGGTAAAACGGCAAGAATAACACGAACAGCGGATAGTCTTGTCAATCTTGGAGTTATTTATGTTTGTTCAGCCGGAAATAATTATGAAGAGCAGTGGAGAATAATTGAACCTCCCGGAGACGGATTTAAGGTTCTGACGGTAGGTTCTATTGATAAAAATCTAAATCATTCTTTTTTCAGTTCCTGCGGGCCGACAGTTGACGGTAGAATTAAACCGGATATTGTTACTCCCGGGGAAGGAGTATGGACTGCAAATTATTTACCAAAATTATTACCTGTGTTTAGCTGGAATCACGGTACTTCATTATCGGCACCAATAGCTGCAGGCATTGCAGCACTTGTTTTATCCGCACATCCGGAACTTTCCAATGAACAAGTAATAAATTCAATTAAAAGTACTTCCTCTAAATCCAACAATCCGGATAGTTTATACGGCTGGGGTGTACTAGATGCTGAAAAAGCTGTTTCATTTTATGGCCCCGCATTTTCAAATATTCCTTCTTTAATTAATCATAACAATAAACTTGAAATTAAAACATATGCTTTCAGCAGTTATGGTTTGGTTAAATCAAGTGTAAAAATGTATGTTTTAAAAAATGATGGGGCCGAAGAAATAACTTATAAAATGAAAGAGATAGAAAATAATTTTTATTCAGGTTCAATAACTCTGCATAATGCAAAAAGTACAATTAAAATTTATTTTAAAGCAAAAGATAGTAGAGGAATAACAACCAAATTCCCATCTGGTATTTTAGGAGACTATTTTATTGTCCGGAAAATTAATGGCAAGTTCAAAATTTTAAATTATGATTAATACGATCTTATATTATAAATAAATGAAAGAAGAAAATATCTTCCCTGTACATTCGTTCTTATATCCTGAATATATGAATCGGAAATGTTATGCTGAATATTAGTATTTTGGTCTAAATCATCATTTGCGGAAAATCTTATTTCACCGTTATCGTTGCTTAATATTTTTGTTCCTAAGCCGATGTTACATATAAGTGTGGTAGGGCAGTAAGCATAGAGTAAATTTCAATTTCACTGATCATTATATTTATACAAATGATTCTTTTAACCTTCTGGCAACTGAAATAAAGAATCCGAAAACCATAATCAATATTCCTGTCCAAACAAGATTCACAAAAGGTTTAGTGCTGGCAGAAATTGAAAGAATCTCTTTTGGTTTTGTTGAAGCTTTATTATTCTCATCAAGCTTGCTGAAAATTATTTTAGCATTTTTTGTAGCCGGATCCACTTTTTCAAGCTGAATTTTAAGATTAGCTCCTTTTAATTCTACCGGAACAAAGTGAACGCTTCTGCCTTCTTTCTTCATCAAGGCTTCAACTTTATAGGTTTTATTGTCCTTAATTATTGTAAGGTTTGCACCCATCTGGAAATCGCCGCCGTTTTGCATTACGCTGATATCCGGAGCAACAAATTTAGTATAAGTTATTTTTGCACCGTCGAAGTTGGTTTGATCTCCAAGATTAAGGGATAAAGTTTGCCCCTGTGTGGATTGATTTGATGTTCCGTTGTCATAACCTAACGGTGATACATAAAAGTCTTTTGTAATCATTGATAAAATGGCAGGTTGTCTCATCAAACCGTTATTGAATTCGCTTATGTACATTATTGGGCTGATTGTAAAATCCGTATTGCCTTTTTTCATGTTTATATCAAAGGCATATTTTGTATTGTTGTCAATCGACCTGTAGCCGGTAAAAGTCATCTGATAGCCGAATGCATCTTTGGTTTTATTTTTAATTAGGTCGATATCTTTTTCTCTGCTGTAAATTGATGAGCTGACAACTCCAAGAATAAATAATGCAATGCCTATATGAGAAATATAAGCACCCAGCATACTTTTATTACCGCGGATTATTTTAATTGCAATTTCAAGGTTAACTATTAAAGCGAATATAGTGGAAAATATCAGCAGCATTACCATTATATCGCTTACTCCGCCAAAGAGAATAATAATAATCGATAGAACTACCGATGCGGAAACTGAGAATAAAGATTTTTTTAATAAATCCTGCCCTTTGGTGGATTTCCATTTTAATAAAAGGCTGCCTCCGTTAAGAAGACCTATAATAATAGCAATGGGAATATGAATCTGATTGTAAAAAGCCGCATCAACAGAATGCCCGAAGATTGGAGCAGAAGTTCCTAAAAGGACAATAGTTGCGGAAGCACATAACACAATAGATGCCGTAAATAAAGATAACTCCCTTGATAAAATTCCGCCTTCATTTTTTTCATGAAGAGTTAAATATTTCCAGCGGTAGGCTAATGTACCAAGTCCTAAGAATAAAAATGTTCCTACAAAAATAACCAGGAACAAATAAACCATTGTACCCGGGTTTACAAAGGAGTGCACCGAAGCATCTCCAAGTACGCCGCTTCTTGTTAAAAATGTACTGTAGATTACCAGCACATACATCATTATTCCAAGAATTAAATTTGTCTTGGCATATCTCCCAACTGTTTCTCCTTTAGTTTGACTTTTCCTTTGGACTAAAAGTGTATGTATGCTTGCAACTCCTACAAGCCAGGGTATTAGACTTGAGTTTTCAACCGGATCCCATGCCCAATAACCGCCCCATCCCAGCATTTCGTATGCCCAGTACCCTCCGAGCATAATACCTAATCCTAAAATTCCTGCAGCAGCTAAAATCCATGGGAAAGCTTGTTTTACCCAATCTCTGTAATCATTTTTCATCATTGCTGCCATAGCAAAGCAGAATGGAACCGTTGCCATTGAAAAGCCGGTAAAGAGAATCGGCGGATGAATTTGCATCCAAAAATTTGTTAACTGCGGATTGAGACCTCTTCCATCAATAATAAATTCCTTAATGGGAATATGATTTGCAGTTAGAACGCCGAAAAGATTTGAACTCATTTTAACGAATTCTTGTCCGGAAGAACCGTCACTGAAAAGGAAGTTTTGTAAAAAAGGTAAATGAATCAGCGATGCGTTTATATTTTTTATACTGATAAAAACAGGCTCACTCCAAATGTAAACAAAAGGATTCTTAAACAAAGGTGAAACCATAACCAGAATAAACGTTGTAGCGAGGGTGAAAACCGACATTACTCTCGGTTCAAGGTCGCCGCGTTTGGAAGCATATGATTGAAGAATTAAACCGATAATTGAAGTTAATAACAGCCACAGCATAAAGCTGCCTTCCTGTCCGGCCCAAAATGTAGCCAATAAAAATCCTTTAGGAAGATGATTACTGCTGTATTCATAAATATATCTATACTGGTACTGGTGAGTCAACATTAAAAATTCCAGCAATGCTGCTGCAACGATTACCAGCATTGTAGTTAAATGATAGGCTAATCTTCCGTAGTTAAGCGTGTTGGCATAACCTCTGTAACTAAGGAAATACATGACCATCGCAATAAGACTGCTTGCGAGAGCGATTGATAAAATTATACTTCCAATCATTTGTTCCTCATTATACCTTTATAACTAGTAAAAATTTCTAATTATAGATTCATATAATTATATAAAAATATACTATGCTTGCATAAGTTGAATAACTTTAACTTTTTAAATCAGTTAAAGGAATGCAATTTTAAACGATGAGAGAAAATTATAGCTTAGATGTTTTCATACCTTGAGGATTTTGACCCTCGTATTTACTGGGGCACTTCGTTAAAATACTGGTAGCATGAAAATATCCGTCTTTGTATTCGCCTGTTACCACAACGCTGCGTGCCGATTCGAAATTGTTAGGCATCATACCGTCGTATATAACTTTCATCTGTTTGCCGTTATTATCCGCTATATAGAAGGAGAACGTTCTATTAACTTTATCTATTGAGTAATTTTTATCTCTAACCCAGCTGCCGGTGGCTTTAACTATTTTATCCTGGGACATTACCTTTGTAAAATTACTTTCATATTTAATATTGCTTTGTGTAAAAAGATAAACCATAAAACCAAGAAATACTACAATTATAAATCCGCCGAATAAATATTTATTTTTCATTTTTATCTCCATTCATTTCTTTTTCAACGCTCTTAATTCTCTTATCGAGGTTATACAGATATAAGAATATTCCCGCCCAAACGATAAGTACAATTATCATTACGATATAAATCGCATTTTTATTTAGGAACTGATATAATCCTTGCAAATTTACTCCCTAATAGAATGTTTGTTAATTCTGTCCTTTAAAATTATTGATTTATAACCAATGTTCCACATCCAAAAATAAAGTATTGTAAACCCGATTAACGACAAGAAGAATATTAATTCCATATTAGCATTCATCTTAAAATCTATAACAGGCCCGGAATTTGAATCGCCCAATGAACCCGGATGCAAACCTCTCATAATGCGAGGCATAATAAAAACGAAAAACGGTACTGTTAAAAATGCAATAATAGAGTAAACAGCCGAGAGAGTAGCCCTCTTTTCTTCTGATTCAATTGAGGATCTAAGCGCAAACCATGCACCGTAAATTAATAATAAAGCAAATATACTAGTTTGACGCGGATCCCAGCTCCAGAATGCACCCCATGCAAATTTTGCCCAAACTGCCCCGGTGATAGTAGCCAAAATAGTAAAAATTATTCCTAATTGTGCAGCAGCATAAGATTTTGCATCATCATCAAGATTTTTTTTACGTAAGTATTTTATACTATAAATAGTCGACATTAAAAAGGCTATTACCGAAAGCCATGCCGTAGGGACGTGAAAGAAAATTATTTTTGCATTTTCTTTTAATCCGGGAATTAATGGAAATTGATACCACGCATGAGGATCCGGCACAATCGGGAATGCAATTCCTGCAACACAGACGAATGCCAACAGTAAAAATAAAAAGATTTTCCAAACCATATTCATTTACCTGATAATTATTAAACTTACTAATCTTTCCACACAAAATCGAACAACATATATGATGCTGTGAGCATTATGACATCGTAACAAAACACAATTGCCAACTCTACCTTTGCATCCGCAAAACTGGCTCCTTGATTGGACAGCAAAGTTAACTGAACAGAAGTTAAAATTAAAGGCAGTAAAATTGGAAAAGAAAGTACCGGATACAAAGTTCCTTTTGCGCCAGCCTTGGATATTATAGCCGCAATTATAGTTGAAGCGACAGCCAAACCGATATTTCCAAGTATAAAAGCAACCGTAAATAATGCAAAATTTCTAATTATAAAAGAATCAAAAAGCGCTGCATAAAGTAAAGCAATAATAATATTCATGCAAAAAACGAGAATCAAGTTAAATAATAATTTTCCGGAAAATACCGTTGAAGGAGAGGCTATTAAATGAAGCGTTAAACTTGTACCTCTTTCTTCTTCCGAAACAAAGGCTCTGGCTAATCCGGACATTGCTGAGAAAAATATTACTACCCAAAATAATCCGTCGGTTAAACTTTGTGTAATTTTTTCATTACCGATAGAAAAGAGAATTACGCTTATCGCCACTATAATAAACATAACCAGCGAATTTATTGCGTATCTGGTTCTTAGCTCAGAATGAAAATCTTTCTTATATAATGCATATGCACTAAAGTTCATTACATAATTCTCGGCTTTGGGAATGATTGTTTTTTATTATTTACACTTAAAAATAATTAAGATTTCTTAATATATGAAAATAGTCTTTTTAATGAAAAATCAAGAATTTAGTAATTGACTTTTGAGTCAATTATTAAATGATATAATAATTACAGTTGTAACGAAGCAATAACTATGCCGCCCAAATTCATTTAAGACTGTTCTTAAAATCCTCTAATTTTAAAATTTGGCTGCAAAACTGCAGATCGGATTTTTCGTTTGAGGCTATTATAACTATGTTAGTTTTTCCCTCATTTTCGATAATATTATAAACGGATTGTTTTCCTTCCTCATCTAAATTGGAAGTTGGTTCATCCAATATAAGTAATTTTGGGGAATGCATTAATGCAAAAATAAATTTTAAACGCTGTTTCATACCTGATGAATATGTTTTTACCAGGTCGTCTTTTCTGTTATATATTAGAAATTCACTGAGTAAATTTTCTATTTTTTCTTTATTAAACTTAACTCTTCTAATTTGAGCAAAATAGTTTAAATTTTCCCATGCTGTAAATTCTTCGTACAAAACCAGATAAGGTGAAACAAAACCGATATAATTATGAAGCTTTTCGGCTATTATTTCTTTCCCGTTTTCCTGGTGAATGATTTTCCCTTCTGTAGGCGAATTAATTCCCGCAATTATTTTCACTAACGTGGATTTACCGGAGCCGTTTGCACCCGAAATACCAAGTATTCCTTCATTTTGTATTTTGAAATTAAGATTTTTAAAAATTAACCTTCTTCCAAAAGTTTTATTTAATTCAATTGCCTCTAAAGAATAATTATTCATCAAATATTACCAATTTACCTTTAGTTGTATTTCCGCCCGATTTTGTTACGTATATATAAACGCCTGTAGGAAGCTTTTTACCTTGGTTATCTAATGCATTCCAAACTATTACATATTTGCCGTTGACAGGAGTACCTACAGTTTGCAGCTTTGAATATACCAAATTCATACTTATAGAATATATATTTAAATTAACATTGTCGGATGCATCCGGCTTAACGGGAATGTAAATATATGAATTCTTGCTGTAATAAAAGGGAGCAGGGAATGCAAAATCATTATTTTCAACAAAATATTTTCCAGATTCGAAAGGCTTATTATTCAAAAAACCGGATACCAGCCAAAAGGCAGGTTTTGCCGCACTGAATTTGTCGCTGTAAGAAAAATTTTCACTGCCCTGCGCATAAAGTGTATACTGAAAAGGGAGAATATTATTAACACTGTCAATACCTTGAGCAATATCCGCATTTGTAATAAGGCTAACCAGCGTATCGTTGTTTGCCGGGTTCACAAATCTTATGTAGGTATTTGTAACAGGATACGTAGACATTTGTACGGTTTTAGACGGCGGTATAATTTGTAATGTAGATACCGGCTTTACAATGGGATAATCTTTTGCAGAAGCGAAATATCCGTTTGTTGCGCGATAATTTGTAAAATAAATCCACGTCCCGAATTTATTAAATTGTGTTCCAAAACTTGTATTATAATCAATAAGGCTGTTTGATATTGCTTGAAGAGCCCGCATTTGCGGCATTAATTGCCATTGTTTTTTTATAATGCCGTATCCGAAATTCTCTTGAAGGAAAATATTCCATATTGCCAAAGCGTATTCTTGATTATTATATCCGAAATTTCTGCCGAGTGAAAATTGTGTGTCGTTAAAATAAGCAGGTAAATACTGGTAATAGTCGTGTATAGAGGGATAAACAAAATGTTCCATCGAAGTAGAAGTAAGTTCGTAGAAAAATTCATCCGAATCATATCGGTAAATATAATCGCCAATCTGTATACTGTGGTGAAATTCATGAGCTACGGTAACACGTGCAGCGTAAATACCCTGTGTATAAAATCCTGTAAAGTTACTATTAATAATCATATAACTTGAATATCTATTTGTACCGGGAATTTGAGTATCCAAGTCGGTTTCACCGTATTCACCCGGTATGGAGTTGGAAATGTATATATCATATTTATTATCTCCTCCGTCTCCGTTGTCGGAAGGAGGGGGAGGATAGCCAAGAAAATTAACTTCAAAATTATAAGCTGAATCCAAAGCTATTGCTAATGAATCAAGGTATATTTCTTTATAAGCTTGCAACTGACCGGGCGTAATAGTATTTAATACATTGGGCGGAATATAATTGGGAAAGTCGGATTTAGTAAAATGAACTCTAAAGAATCCGTTAGGTGTCACAAAACTTGTATCGGAAGTGGGGCGGTTAAGCAGAGTTTTTAAAATTGATTTTTGTTCCGTAGTAAATTTGTTATAGTTCATCCTAACTTCGTTAGCAATACCGAAACCGCACTTTATATGAACATTGTTGTTATTTAAAACATGCATTAAATTGTTATTATAAATTTTAATGCCTCGAATTTGCAAAAATTTATTATACAGAGAATCTAATTGATTCCGGCTCAAATCCTGAGCTTTGGTAAATGGAAAAAGAATTAGTATTAGAAGTAGAGTAAGAATCGATTTCATATTTATAATTGTTTTATTTTTATGCAGTTATCAATTTGGTCTGTATAAACTAAAAAGAAACGATTAAAGCTCATATTTTTAATAAAGTAGTTGCAAACGTTATCAGCTGAAACAATTTTCGTTGCAGTTAAATTCCTGCCTTTGTTCAAGAAATCTAATCTTAAAATTGCGTTTTTACCGGGAAGATATATAAATAATTTATTCATACCATTTATCTGTGCTGCACCGAAAAAGAGTTGAGCCAAGCTGTCGACTTTAAAGTTATCCGAAAACTCACTTTTATTTATTTTAATCGGATTTTTATAATTTGAAATTAATGCGAAATTCCTGCTCACCTTGTTAAAAAAGCTAATTGTAGATTCCTGAGCATTATTATAAAGGTGTGAAGTATAGGAAAAGATTGAAAGACTATCCGTTGCTTTCATTAAGTATATAGTTTTATTACCGCTAACCTGGTCTCCTATTATTATTTGCTGCATTAAAATAAATTTACCGTCATTTCTCCAGTAAACAACGCCTGGTCCGTTTTGCAAA
The DNA here is from genome assembly GCA_964498065.1 of uncultured Ignavibacteriaceae bacterium. Classification (GTDB taxonomy): domain Bacteria; phylum Bacteroidota; class Ignavibacteria; order Ignavibacteriales; family Ignavibacteriaceae; genus FEN-1297. The sequence goes on along the minus strand of CAZCFZ010000013.1, from coordinate 7,445 downwards.
GTTACATTAGAACAATAAACATTTGAGGCTAAATTTGAATAATTTGTAAATAAATACCGGTAATCCCTGTATTCCATTATACTTAAACCTAATAAACCGTTCTTTATGTAAGAAATATAAATATTATCAAAAATATTTTGGGTTCGCTTTATTTTTAAATCTTCTATTTGGCCGGGAGAATAAACTGTTTGTCTGTCAAATTTATTTTGTTTGAAGTTAACTCTTAAAATCTCGATCAGTTTTTTACCGGGAGAAAAACAAAAGAATATTTTTGTATGCGGATCAGAATCATCGACAAGGATTTTTTTATGATCTTGAAATAGGGGATAGGAATAAAATAAGCTGGGTATGCCTGATGTATTTCTGATTATAAAACTAAGTGTTCTGGTAAAGTTATCTATATAACAAATATCGTAGATACCGTTATTACCATTGTCAAAAAATGTAATTGCGGAAGGTTCTGCACCGGTAGAAATATTTATATTGTTTGAAATTGACTGCAGATTAGTTATTGTATATAAATTACCACCAGAACTAATTAAAGCAATTCCATTAATAAATTTGCTATAGTACGGAATGAGATTGCTTATTTTATCCTTCTTCAAATATATCATTTCGGGATAAAAGCTTTTATCACCTTTTGAATAAATTATTGAAAGAATTCCTTCTTCCTTATTAATATAAGCTATGTCTATTTTGCCGTCTTTATTAAAATCACCTGTAATAATTTGATCGGGATGATATTGTGTCTGGATTGTAACTACCGAATCATAAGACGAAGCAAAGTCGCCGTACATTATAACAATGGAATTACCTTTTACAAAAATCAAATCGGTGTAGCTGTCAAGGTTCATATCAACGGCATGAAGCGACGATACCGCCTGATCCATCTGTATCGTTCGCACTTGACTAAACCTTCCGACACCGTCATTGTAAAAGAAGACGAGGTTATTGTTTAATACATTAAAAGCGGCTATGTCGCTAAAGCCGTCGCTATTTAAGTCAGCAAAAACAGCTTGCGAAAAACTTACATTTTCAACAATCTTTTTTACTTTTAATGATCTGCCGTATTGTGAAATTATTGATAACCCGTTAAAGGCCGAACCGCTTATAAGAATTTCGTCTTTTCCATTATGATTGACATCGGAGGTGCTGAGATTTTCAGGATAAGAATTGAACTTAACAATATTTGTTAAAAAAACTTTACCGTTTTTTCTGATAGAATAAATACCCACTCTGTGATTCTGCCTGCTTGTGAAAACAAATCTTTTTATATTTTTATTTTCTTCAACCAGGTTTTGAACATTAGTTATTTCAAAAGGTATTTTTGATGAAGAATTATTATCAAATGATCCGTTTGGTTTGCCTGAAAGAGAAACCAGCTTTTTCAATTGCGGATTATATAAAATAAGATCCGAATACGAATCATTGTTATAATTTAAAGACAAAAGACTATTGAAATCTGGTTCAACGCTAAAGCTTTTGTACCGGCAGAAACCGTTAATCGGAATTTGAGAAAAAATTTCTTTTGATAAGAAAAAAGCAAGCAATAATATTCTAATTGTGTTAAACTCTATTCTTAAGCCTATTTTTTCTTCGCTGTAGGGCTTCTTCATAACGTCTTTTTTCATCTTCTGTTTCAGGTATTACTTCCGTAGCCTTAACCGGTCTGCCTTCCTCGTCAAGACTAACAAAAGTCAAATATGCAGAATTAGTATGAGTTCTTGTACCTTTTCTAAATGATTCGGCGTAAACTTTTACACCTATTTCCATTGAAGTATTGAATACCCTGTTTACTGATGCAGTTAAAGTTACAGCATCGCCGATATTTATGGAATGATGAAAATTTATTTTATCCACTGAGGCTGTAACACATATTCTGTTATTATGTTTTGCTGCACATAATGCTGCGCAAATATCAATCCAGTGCATTAATTGACCGCCAAGCAGCTTGCCTAATTGATTAGTGTTATTTGGTAAAACTAATTCTGTTTTTGTAATTACTGATTCACTTACTTTTTTTGCTTTAGCCATTTTTATCGGCTGATGTTTTTTCTTCAAGAGTGGATTTCAGTTTTTCCAGTTCCTTAACACGTGAATTGTTCGGATATCTTTGTATAAATTGCGCTATTGCTTCTAAAGCTTCGTTATCCTTTTTCATTATAACAAGAACATTGATTTTCCCGTATAAGGCTAAAGGTGCATATTTTGTGTCGTGATAAGTATTTAATACGAAATCATAATACATTCTAGCGGCAATATAATCTTCAAGCTTGGTATATATATACGCAGTATTATATTCTTTATGAGCTAATTTCTCATTTAATTCCGCAATTTTTTTCTCAGCATCCGGTACTTTAGAATTTGTCGGGAAGAAATCTATAAAAGCTTGGAATTCACTGATTGATTTCTTTGTATATGTTTGGTCTAATTCGTAATAAGGAGATAGTTTATAATAACATTCCGCCAGCATGTACTGAGCATCCGGTACGAATTTACTGGCCGGCATATTTTTAACAAGCCTGCTGAATTCATAAGCGCCCAGAATATATTCCCCCCTTTGAAAATGACATTCACCTATATAATATTGTGCGCTGTCAACTACAACGTTTCCGGGATATTGTAAGACAATTGCCTGAAATTCCTTAAGAGCTTCCTGATAATCTTTATTATTATATAATTTCATTGCATAATCAAGCCGTTGACCGGGTCCCATTAGCCCCGTATTGACTGTAGTTCCACATCCCCACAATCCTAATAAGACTATTGATATTAGAATTAAATATTTCATTCCGTATTTGTGTTGTTTTTTCAAAAATTTTAGTTACAATAATAATTAAATTCTATACCCTATCAAAGGTAAATATTGCTACTTACTGCGAACTGTAAAGAATAATATTACCGCTATAGCTGCAGCCCCGATAGCAATTACAGGTTCAACTAAGCTGGGTAAAAAAGGCTGAGAAGGGATTGGCCCTTTTGTAAACGGATAAGAATTATTTTCTATTGTTTTTATTTCGCTTACTTTCACAGTATCGCTAATTGAAAAGTCATAATTTTGCAATTTCGCTTTTAAATACGGGAAAATATAATTACCGGAAATAGAAACGGTTCTCCTAACATGAAAGGCACCGAATAATCCGTCTCTGTACATTTTTCCGTAATTTACATCGGCATTTTCACAAGTAAAATTCAAAGTTAAAGCAATTGATTTTGATGAATCCGCTGGTATAATTTTTTTACCTTCTTTTGAAAGATCGGAAATTATCCTGTTCTCAAAAATAGAATATAAATTTCCGAGACTTAAATTCAACTTAATATCTTTTTTATCAGCAGGAATTTGTTTAGAAGCTGAAGCTACCGCCGAATCAATAAGTGAATAAAATACTTCTAAATTGCTTTTTGTTTGACTATGGGTAAGTCCGGTTGAAAAGAATATAAATAAGATGAAAAAAAAATTTAATCTTTTCTTATATAACTTGGGAATTTGAAAATTATTATTCATACATCATGTATATTTCTATAATTATTGCACCTTTCCGCTGCCGAAATATAAATCCCGATTATTTAAATTATTATAATATTTTAATATGGTCTATTTTAACGCTAAAAGTAAATCAGTCATTATTTCCAAAGTTAAATATCTTATAAGATAAAATTAAGAAATGAAGTTTCGTTTAACAAGGAATATGTTGAATAAATAATTGCCGGAATTAAAATTAGAAAACTTTAGATTTGTATATAGATTATTTTTATTTTTGTCCTAATTGTTTTTTTTTGATTAAAACATTTGCCTTGTCTTTATTTATTAATATAGTTAAATAAGAACGGGAAATTTAGGATTTTTATGAAGAAAATATCATCACTTATTTTAATTACAACATTTTTTATATTCTTTTTATTCAGTAATTCTTTCAGCCAAACCTACCAATTTTTAAATCTAGATTTAAGTGCAAGAGCAGCCGCTTTGGGAGGCACTTTCGTTGCCAATAACGATGACCCAAATGTTATTTTTTATAATCCTGCCGGTTTAAGTCTGCTTAAGAAAAATCCGATTTCTTTTTCTTTTGTAAAACATCTTTTAGATATTAATTTAGCAAGTCTGTCCTATTCCACAGAATGGAAAGGAGTGGGCAGAATAGGCGCTGCAGTCAGTTATATAAATTACGGAACTTTTACTCAAGCCGATGAAAATGGAAATAAAACCGGTCAATTTGGTGCAGGAGAAACTGCCTTTATTCTCGGTTATTCAAATTCTTTGGGTGATGACTATTATTACGGCGCAAATGTAAAGTTTATATATTCTTCAATTGCAGATAGATCATCAACTGCAATTGCGCTTGATTTGGGTTTACATTATGCTATTCCGTCGGCTTTGACGGATGTGGGTTTTGCAATATTAAATGCCGGTACACAAATTACCGAATATTATTCTACTAAAGAAGATCTTCCGTTTGATATTGTTCTGGGCGTTTCAAAAAAGATGGAACATTTACCTTTGCGTTTGTCACTCGATTTTCACAATCTTAATGCCAATACGGGCAGCTTCTTTAAAAAATTTGATGCTTTTAGTATAGGAGCTGAGTTTTATTTAAGCCGGGTACTTAGTTTAAGATTTGGATACAATAATTCTGTCAGAAACGATTTAACTATTGGTTCTTTTGCAGGCCTGGCCGGATTTAATGTGGGTATTGGTGCAATTATATCAAATTATGAATTCGATTACGGATTTTCTTCGATGGGTTTAGTCGGAGGACTGCATAGAATTAGTGTTTCTACCTCTCTTTAATAAAATGAAATTCTTAAATAATTATTTATAAGGTTGTTTAAGGTATCTTTCTGCGAGTTTATGTGAATTCCCGAATTCTCTTAAATCCAATAATTTTTTGTAGTAACTAATTGCTTCATTTCTCTTTCCCTGTGAATCGTCTATCATTCCTAAATATAAATAGGAATTAATAATGAATCCTGAAGCTTCCTTTTTATCGACCATCTGTGAATACTTCACACATTGTTCAAAATAATTTTTTGCTGTTGCAAGATCGCCAATCATTTTAGCTTTAAAGGCAATATAATATGCTGCTTCTCGTCTGGCATTCGGGTTATTATATCCGTAATAATTTTTATCTGCTTTCTTCATTATGTCTTTAAAGATTGAATCAGCTGCAAAATAGTCTCCCTTTTTAACAGCTATTCTTCCGCTCCATCTTTCGAACACAGGATTATCAGGGAAATCGGCGGTTAACATTTTAGCCCACTTTTCTGCTTTATAAGGATTCTTCTCATAATTAAAATACAGAGTCATCAAAAAATATCTGGCTTCATATTTAGCATATAATCCGTTCCATGCCACATTTTTTAATTGTTCTATTCCTTTTTCTTTATTGCCCGGAGGGAAAAAAATCATCAGCGGTTTAATTAAAGGATAATCATCAGGTATAACAGCAGCGTAATAATTGTAAATTCCGAATCCAAGCTGAACATCAATATTCTTCGGATCTAATTTCCATGCTTTCTCTACTAACGGCAGAGCCTCTCTTCCGTCATTTGCGGCTTTAAACCAGCTGTCCCTAAAAGCTCTTAACCTTCCTCTAAAACCTATTGCTCCGCCTTTAAAAAAAAGTGCATCTTCATTATCAGGATTTTTATCAAGAATATTATCACATTGGTTTATTACACCTTCAATTTTTTTGTAGAAAATATCATCGTAAGATTCGTTGTCGGCATCAACTAGAATTTTCCACCAATCAATCATGGCAAGAAAAAATTTTCCCTGAGGTTTGTTCGGGTATAAAGCAATTATATTGTTGAAAATCGTATCAGCTCCGGTAAACTGAAGATTATAGATTTCTTTAATACCGGAAACAACAGTCGAATCAAAAGCGGTTTTTTGCGGGAATGCCTTTACGGCAAAGAAAGAAAATAAAACTATAATAAATAATCTTCTCAATTTCATTCACCGGCAATTAAAAAATCTCTTACTTAACCGGCTGTTAATTTTTCCAGCAAGTACATTAATATTTTATCGGAAGAAACTCTAACCTGTTCCATTGAATCCCGTTCTCTAATAGTAACGGTATGATCTGATAAAGTCTGGGTATCGATGGTTATGCAAAACGGCGTTCCGGCTTCGTCCTGACGCCTGTACCTTCTTCCTACCGCACCTTTATCATCATAAAATACACGCAGGTTTTTTCTTAAATCTTTTTCAATGCTTCTTGCAATTTCCGGCATGCCGTCTTTATTAACCAAAGGGAATATTGCCGCTTTAATAGGAGCCAGTTTAGGATTGAATTTTAAAACCGATCTCATCTCTCCTTTAACTTCTTCTTCATAATAAGCATCAACGAAAAAAGCCATAAACGACCTGCTGGCACCTGCTGATGTTTCAATAATGTACGGAATAAATTTCTCTTTTGACTCTTCATCAAAGTACTTTAATGATTTTCCCGAATATTCTTCATGCCGGCTTAAATCGAAATTAGTTCTATTATGTATCCCTTCAATTTCTCCCCATCCGAAAGGGAATTCATATTCTATGTCGGTAGCCTCTTTGGCATAATGAGCTAACTTATTTTTAGGATGATCATGATATCTTAACTTTTCTTTTGTCATTCCCAAGGAATAATACCATTCTAATCGCTGCTGTTTCCAATACTCATACCATTTTTTATCGTCTGAAGGCTTAATAAAAAACTGCATTTCCATCTGCTCAAATTCTCTTGTCCTAAATAGAAAGTTTTTTGTGTTTATTTCATTTCTAAATGCTTTACCGATTTGAGCAATACCGAATGGCAGCTTTTGTCGTGATGCATTTTGTACATTTAAAAAATTTACATAAATCCCCTGGGCAGTTTCCGGCCGCAAATAAACTACGGCACCAGAATCCTCTACCGGTCCGATAAATGTTTTGAACATAAGATTGAATTGCCGCGCAGGCGTAAATGTATTTTTATTTCCACACTGCGGACAATTAATTTCATCTAATAATAATTTGCTGAATTCCTGGCTTTCTAAAAGCGATGTAAAGAGATCTTCTGATGTTTGCGATATAGTTTGATATTTCTCCTTTAATTGAGCATCATCCTTTATTTTTTCTTGCAATGTTTCCAAAGTTTTCTGCTTTTTTTTGTCATTCAACATATCGCCTAAAACATCCACTCTGTACCTTGCTTTACACTGTTTGCAGTCAATCATCGGGTCTGTAAAATTTTCAACGTGACCGGAAGCTTCCCAAACACGCGGATGCATTAAAATAGAGGCATCAAGTCCTTCAACATCCTCTCGAAATGTCATAAATTTCCACCACTCTTCTTTTACATTTTTAAGAAGTTCAACTCCGAGCGGGCCGTAATCCCAGCATCCGTTTAATCCGCCGTATATTTCGCTCGATTGAAATACAAATCCTCTTCTCTTTGCAAGAGAAACTATTTTATCAATTACAT
>CAZCFZ010000012.1:24618-80597 GCA_964498065.1 uncultured Ignavibacteriaceae bacterium | reverse complement strand
CGCTTTATAATGAATGCGTAAAACGGAGAAGAATTAGTTCAATAGATGCGCCTGTTAAATAATGATAATGTAAATTTTTTTAAGTTCGGCGGGTATGCGTAAGAGGCTGAGTATATTTTACGATGCAACATTTTATTATTAAATAACCATTTACAAGTTTCATTTAATTGCTCAAATTATTATTTTGAAACAGTCCTCAAAATAGTTCGGTACTAATGCAAAATCAGAATCAAGAAAATAATGCCGCCTTGTTAGCAAGTGTTAGCAAAGGTGATAAAGAAGCTCTTAATCAATTACTGCCGTTAGTCTACAACGAACTTAGAAGATTAGCCTCAAGTTATCTTCACGCCGAATTAAACAATCGTACTATTCAAACTACTGAGCTTGTTCACGAAGCATATATAAAATTAATTGGCGGTAAAAACGTCTCATGGCAAAATAAGGAACACTTCTTCGGGATTGCTGCTAATTCAATGAGACAGATTTTAGTTGATTTAGCAAGAAAGCGAAGCTCTCAAAAGCGAGGCAGTAATTATACAAGAATTTCTTTAGTGGATGATCTCGTTGTAATTGATGATACCGATGATAAATTATTGGCTCTGGATGAAGCTTTAAAAAAATTAGAAGTATTCGATGAAAGACTCTGTAAAATAGTTGAGCTTAGATATTTTTCCGGGCTTACAATAAATGAAACAGCCGAAGTATTGAATATTTCCGATTCAACAATAAAACGCGAATGGAATGTTGCTAAAGCATGGCTGCATAGAGAATTGAGTCTTGCTTAGAATATTTTAATCTTAAAAAATCTAAAGACCTGTATTATGGATTACGCTTTTTGGGAAAAAGTTAAAAGAATTTTTAGTGAAGCCCTCTCTATTGATGAAGATAAAAGAGGAAAATTTCTTGATGAAGCCTGCTCCGGAGATGATAACTTAAGACAAGAGGTTGAATCTCTAATAACCTCATTCGGAAGTTCAGGTGAATTTCTGGACGAACCCGAAAAAGAACTAAAGTTTTCCACACTGCATGAAAAAGATTCTTATATAAACAAAATCATCGGCGCTTATAAAATCAGCAGCTTAATAGCTGAGGGCGGAATGGGGAGGGTTTATCTCGGCGTAAGAACGGATAATGAATTTTCTCAAAAAGTCGCAATTAAATTAATTAAACATGAAAGTAAATCTTCTTACATGCTGCAGCGTTTTCAAAACGAACGGCAGACGCTTGCAAACCTTAATCATCCTTATATAGCCAATCTTCTTGACGGCGGTACTACAGAGGACGGTGTTCCTTATTTTATTATGGAATATATCGACGGCAAACCTCTTATCGAATATTGCGATGAGAACAGATTAACGATTGACGAAAGACTTTTGTTATTTCAAAAAATTTGTTCGGCAGTTAATTATGCACATAAAAACTTGGTTGTACATCGAGACTTAAAGCCAAGCAATATATTAATTACAAAAGACGGTAATCCTAAGCTTTTAGACTTCGGCATTGCTAAAATTTTAAAGGAAGATAGTACATCTAATATTTCAGATCAAACAGTAACCAAAGTCTGGAACTTTACACCCGACTATGCCAGTCCCGAACAAATTAAAGGAGAGAAAATAACTACTTCAACGGATATTTATTCGCTTGGCGTTGTTTTATATAAACTTCTTACAGGACATCACCCCTATAATATAAAAAGTTATTTACCAGCCGAAATAACAAAAATAGTATGCGAAACAAATACAGAAAAGCCTAGTACTATTGTTCGAACTGCACAAAAAATGAAGTCCTCCGGGAAAGAAATAACAAATCTATCACCGGAAGATATTAGCAAAGCAAGGAAAGAATCGGTTGAAAAGTTATCAAAAAAATTAACCGGGGATCTAGACAACATTATACTTATGGCGATGAGAAAGGATCCGGAAAGAAGATATTCTTCTGTAGAACAATTTTCCGAAGATATTAGGAGGCACCTGGAAGGATTGCCGATTATTGCACGCAAAAATTCTATGGGTTATAAAAGCAGAAAGTTTTTTGAACGTCACCGCGCAGGAGTTATAACAGCATTTATATTTTTACTTATAATTATTGCAGGAATAACAGAAATAATAATCCAATCAAATTCGGCTGCCAAGGAAAGAGATAAAGCAATAGTTGAGGCTAAAAAAGCCGAAAGAATAAATACTTTTCTGCAGGATATTCTGGCTGCGCCCAATCCCGAAGTAGACGGGAAAGATGTAAAGGTAGTTGATGTTTTAAAAAATGCTTCTAAAAAAATTAATAAAGAACTTTCCGATGACCCTGAAATAAAAGCTTCCGCGTTGTACACCATTGGAACAACTTATATTGGGTTGGGATTATACAATGAAGCAGAACAATATCTTAAAAACTCTTTAAATATAAGTGAGAGGATTTATAGTTCTAATGATCCTCAAATAGCAAAAGTAATGGTCCAGTTAGGCGCTAATTACCAAGATAAAGGTAATTACAAAAAAGCTGATTCATTATATAAGACAGCTTTAAAAATATTCAGGCTGAAAGGGGGGAAATTTTCTTCTGGTGAGGCAACTGCATTAAGTGATTATGGAAGCTCTTTGCATTACCAGGGGAAATATGATGAAGCGAAAAAATATCAGACCGAAGCATTAAATGAATACAGAAAAATTTATGGTAATAATAACCCAAATGTGATTAATTCATTAAACGATCTTGGAACGATTGCAGGGGATGTTGGAGACTGGAATTCAGCGGCTAAATATGCGAAAGAAGTTCTAGACCTCTCTTTAAAAACCGACGGTAAAGAGAGTGTAGATTATTCACTCGCACTAAGCAATTATGCATCAACACTGGAAGTAGAAGGTAAACTTGATGAAGCCATAAAATATCAAAGAGAAGCTGTTGAAATTAAAAAAAGAATACAGGGAGAAAATCATCCTGATGCAATGTTTGCACAAATAACTCTTGCCGATGAATTGATGAAAAGAGGCGATAATGCTGAGGCAGCCAAACTTTCAAAGGAAGCTATGGAATCACTGGATAAATCGTTACCTCATATTAACGCCCTCACTGCATATTCCAGGGTTGTTTATGCTAATGCTCTTATTAAGCTGAAAGACTTCAAAAAAGCTTTACCATTTATTGATGATGCTTTAAAAATACGCGAGAAGCTTTATTCACCTAACCACTATTTGATAACAGCAACTAAGGTTTTGCTTGGAACCTGCCTGGCAGGATTAAAACAATACACCAGGGCAGAGCAGATTCTTAAAAATTGCTATTCAAAGATTGATAAAAAAGATGAAGGTAAAAAGTATATAAGAATTTTAACATTACAGAATCTTGTAAAGGTTTATAAAGCAACAGGAAATAAAAAAGCCGAAAAACAATATGAAGCTGATCTCGATAAGGAAAATAATTAATTTTAAAATTTAAAATTAAAAGTGTTACAGTTATTAAATAGAAAGATAAACTGGCAAGTAATAACCCTTTTACGATTTACTAAATTTAAATTGATTCAGTTAAATTAATTAATTTATGATAATTATTATTTTAAAACTTCCAATTTTCTTCAATCAAAAAAATTTCAAGATTCCGACATTGAATATTAAAATATTTACAAATATTAGGAATTTTGGCACCATTTTCCTTATACTCTTCTTCAGTTACAACTGAACCATTTTCAATACGAGCTTTGGCTATTACAAACGGATCGGCAAAATATCCACCAGATAGAATTTTTTTCTTTTCAATATTTTGCTGAAAGTGCTCAATTGAATAAATCTGAGTTATAAATCTTAATTCTTCGGCAAGTGGATTTGAAAAAAAATTAATGTTTTGTTGAATTAATCTATTAATTTTTTCATCAACAAATTTGCCTGCTAGTTCATTTCTAACTTCACGAACTGAAATTACATTTCCTTTTTTAACTATTTCATCAAATTTTTCCCAAAACGAAGGAAATCGATCTATATAATAATGATTTAAAATGTTTGATAGTGAATTACTGTCAAAAACATAAATCATTTATTCCTCCCGCTTTCCATTGCAATGTGTTCAAAGACGGGAAGGTTCTTAGCTTTTACATTTAAGTATTCCGCAACGTTATCCAGGGAGATTTTATTTTGATAATACTTTCCGTATACGATGCTAATATATCTGTCACCAAGGTATGCTTTTTGATTATAATAATAACTGCCACCACCCGCTTTTTTTTCTTGTGCTTGTTTAATCCATCTGTTAGCAAATTCCTCGTAATAACTTTGTGTAATTAAGCCAAGTTCGAGATAGTTACGTAGAATTACTTCACGGCTTACAGAGAAATAATTTGCAAGTTTTTGAAATTGAGCCTCAGAAATAATCAGATCAAAAGTATCAAATATACTTCGTGGTACAAGAAATTCATTAGCAAATCTATTACAAGTAACTTCAATGTTGTGAAAGTTATCTCTAAAAGATTTAATATATGAACTACTTCTGAAATCAACACCTCCAGATTTGAATAATAAATGAGCAAGTTCATGAAACAGAGTAAATATTTGCCTAGAATCTGGCATACTGTTATTCACAATTATAACAGGGAAATTTTCATCATATAAACAGAAACCTGAATAATCATCGTTTTTAAAAGCATCCTTAAAAATAAATACTCCTTTCTCTTCAAATGCGCTTCGCCATCTCTTAAAAGCTTTTTCAGTCGAATTCCATTTTGATTGTTCGTCAATTGATATTTTTAATTCTCTCCTTATTTCCTGAGAAATGGAAATTATACTTGTCATGTTTGTAATGGAAAATTTTTCCAAAAATAATTCTTCTGTTGGCTTTCTGCCTTCAAATAATTCATCAAGGTAAATTTGATAAAGCTTAGCTTTTCTATAAATTTTAATAATTTCTGGTGGCAATTCATTAATGATAGTATCTGGTAGTGTTCTAAACTCAGTTTTGGGGGTTTCTTCTTTTGGCCTTTCAGGAAAAAAGAACACGGCTAAGGGTCTTTTATAAATTTCAAATGCAAGCCTTTCTAATTGTGAAAAAGTAGGTGAATCTATTCCGTTCTCCCAATTTTCAACAAAACTTTTAGGTTTGCCTAATTTGCTTGAAACTTCTTCAACCGATAAACCAATAGAAGTTCTTGCCCAAACGAGTACATCTCTATTTATGGGGAGTTTTTCTTTCATTTCTTTTCTAATTGCTTAAACAAATTTAATTATTTCATAATTATTATGTAATTACTAATAAAATTTATTTTTAAAAAGTACACTGTATAATGAATATATCGTCTAAAAATAATAGATTCTTCAGCAATAATTTATGAAATTAATTAAATTGAAATTTCCAATCAACTTCTAATAAGAATTACCTTTAATTATTCTTTACAAACTCATCAAAGTATTTACACTCATCTATCACCTGCTGATAATATTTCGTATCAGAATATTTATTTTGAAGAGTTCTAAAAAAGTTCCGGTATCTATTTTTTATTTCAAAATATTTCTGGGGATTATGCCTTAGCACTTGATAGTTATACGCTTTCACATAAAATTCATTTTGTTCGCACTTGCTTGCCATAAAACAGCACTTGGCGGCAAACTCTTTATCCTTCGCCGTATTCATTGCTTTTACATAATATTCCTGTGCAGTCGAGCAGTTGTAATATTGCTTAGGTTCTGTTGTATCCGTTTTAAAAACCCATCCGGGAAAAGTTCTATCATAAGCCACAGCCTGCCATGAATTTCCGAAAAAGGTAATGTTGTAATATCCGTTTGCTAAAAGAAAATAATATTTTGCTCTGTTTGCAGTATCGGTTTCTGCAAGCTTTTTAAGCTCTATCATTCTTTCGGCAAATGTTTTCTTGTTGTAAGTCTTTTCTTTAGGTGCCTTGTAATCGCAGTCGTGACAATCGTTAATATGGATTACAAACGGATCGGCAGGAAGATTTTTAAGAGTATAGGATTGCTCTGCAGCTTGAAGTTTCGAATTGTTTGAAAGAATTTTAATTGCCGTCTTAAAATTATAATGCATTAAATATTTTGTGGCAATCATCTCTCTAATTTGACCTGATGTAAAAACGTAGTTAGCCACAAGAAACCTATCGAATAGTGTTAGATTCTTAGCAGTTAAAAAATTATAAATCTTTTGCAGCGGCTCTCGATAAAAATCTCTTCTTATATCATATCCGAATGCCGATTCGTTATTAAATTGATCGTTAGACTTTACTTTTGTTCCCATGCAAAGTTCAGCTTTAATTGTATCGTGCTGCGCCAGGTATTTCGCTCTCAGCAAAGACATTATGTAATAAAAAGCTGCCTGCGATTTTAATGTATCAAGAGATTTTGTATCTCTAAGCCACTTTAAATCTTTTATAATTCCGCTTTCGGAACTTGAATCCATTTTTTTTAAGCCGTCAACTTTATTTATTACTTCTACAATTCTAACTCTATCAGTATAATCATGCTGTTTTTCTGCCGAGAGTTTTTTTGCTTCCGCGAGAAATTCTTCCGCTTCCTTATTTTTATGAATTAAAGTTGAAATGTAGCCCGCTGCAAAATCCCAGATAAACGGATTTGAGGTTTTATTTTCCGCCGCTATTTTAATTACCAGGCTGTCGAATGCATCGTAAGATTTGATGATAGATCTCCCGAAATTATCACCATTATACCATAGGCTTTCATAATAAGCGTTTTCATAATAAGTTGGAAGTATTTCTCTTTCCATTTGGGAAATTCCTCTTTCAAGAAGCAGTTCCAGGTAATCTGATTTTGGATTAAGTGAGTATATTTTTTTCATAGAAGGAACATTAACATTATCACCGTCATATCCGTACAATAAAATTACAGTTGCCTTTTCATCGGCATTTTTACAAAGAGCAAGTGTAGCATTAAAAACCGAATCATTTCTGCATCCGAAGCTTTGACTGCAGGCAATTCTTCTGCTTAAACAATTTTGGAATATCTCGGCAAAAATATAATTAGCCTTGGCATTTTGTCCGAGATGATCCAGACATCCGGCTTTATGCTCCAATGCCCAGTATTTTATTAAACTATTTTTACTGCCGCCGAAATATTTTTCATAATAATTTATAGCTTCTTTGTAATGATACGAATAATGAAGCAGCCTGATAACTTGAAAAGCATAACGGTCTCTTAAAAAATTATTTTTACATTCATTGTGTCTTTTTTCTCCAACTTTTATTAAATCAGCCATTCCTGCCGTATCTCTTTTGGCGCTTATCCCGCCCCAGGTGTCATAAGTTACTTTTACGTACGGCTCGCATTTTTTTATAAAAAACAAGTAATCAATATCATTTGAATAGTTGTGCTTTTTCCAAAAAGAAATTAACGAATTGTTATAATATTTATTATCAAGAAAAGTATCATGACCGGTGCTTATGAAATCTTTTATTTTTTCAAGATCTTCTTTCGAGGCAGTGTATAATATTTTATTGATATCGGCAATTGAAGGAATATTTTGAAAATGTTTCTTCCAAGCTTTCAAGTTATCGGTTCTTTCACCTAATGAACTTGATGTATCATAAGGAAAGAATTTATAATCTGTTAGAAAAAAAGGTTTAAGCAAAGGAAGTTTAAAAAGTTTTGGAACGAAGATAGAATAATAAGAATCCGGTTCGGGAAACCATCCGCATCCTTTCGAGTTATCAGTTTTTAAAAAAAATATTAAAACACTAACGGAAAGCAGAATAACAATCTTGTATATCTTGCGGTTCATAATTTTTTATCAGTTCATTATTTAAATGATAAATTGCCACAGCCAGGCTGTCATTTCTTATTTTCGGTGCAATTAATTCGGCAGCAGATTTTGTAATTTCCGGAGTAATTTCTTCAAGTCTGACCGTATCCAATTTTTTTAAATATCTGCCTTCGAAAATTATATCTTTTACCACCCTAAAATGT
Organism: uncultured Ignavibacteriaceae bacterium; assembly: GCA_964498065.1. Lineage (GTDB taxonomy): Bacteria > Bacteroidota > Ignavibacteria > Ignavibacteriales > Ignavibacteriaceae > FEN-1297. The sequence continues at coordinate 72,693 of CAZCFZ010000012.1, read as the reverse complement.
GTATTGTCCAATCGTTTAAATTCTTTATGTTTTAAAAGCTCATCAGCATTTAAGTCGTTTATAAGCGCAATTATTTTATTTCCCCGAAACAACACTCCCCATGAAAAGGCCGGGAGTGCAACATCAAGAGGTAAAGGATATTTATTAAAGTTTACCAGGTAATTTTCAGCTACTCTTTGATCATATATAGAGTTTTTAGTATGAAAGTTTGAAACCGGCGACATATTATAAAACATAAGCATACCCCGCTTAACTGGAGGAACCCCGGTTAAGTTGAAATATTTTACTTGGTGAAGTCTTATTGTTGCAGTTACTTCAATATTTTTCTGCAATGATTTTTTTTCAACATCTCTTATTAGTTGAAAATATTTCTCTCTTGTTTTATCTGTCCAATCGCAGTCTAATTGCAACTCCTTAACTACCGGATCTTTAAACAAAGTTAATTTATCTGTTATCTTTTTAAATATTTTTCCGGCTAGATCCTGAATTAGGGTGTCGTTTATATTTTCGAGAGTCCGGTTTGTTATGAATACTGCGGGAACAATTTCAATATTATTTAAGCTGTCTGTTTCAATTTGAACATCACCGACAGGTACTGCAGTCTTTTTAATCGGATTCCAATCGACATCAAAAAATCTTACATAGAGTTTTTTAACATCCAGGGTTTTTAAATATTTTAATTCTTCTTTTGTTAGAGAAAAGCTACTTTGCCAAAAGTAAAAAGCATGTTCAACCTTACGCTTTGGCTTTTGAGAACAGCCTGAAAGCATTATAAAAAGAATAACAATTGCACTAAATAATTTTTTTACTTTCACTAATACCAATTTTTTTAGGAAGCTCATTAAAGATAAATATTTCTATTGAAGTTCTTAATTTGGAGGGGATGACAGCTAAGTCTTTTAAAGATTGTTTACTGTATTCAACCTTCATTTTTCTTTGGGCAGTTTTTTATAATACTCTTTTGCTTCTTTTATCTCAAGGGTTTCGCTGTTATCTTCTTTAATTAACTGCACCAGAGCATAATTTTCAAGTACTTCTTCAATCTTTTCATAAGTAGTTATATCAATCTGAACGGCAATTTTATTATTGTCTTCATCAACAATATATTTTTTCTTTATCTTTTCCATTTAAAACTTTTTTATGTTAATAAAATTTAAGAATTATTAAAGCTTAAAAAAGTTACATTTTTGTTAAAACGATAAACCAAAGATCCTGTAATATTTTCCTAAATATGCTTGTTCTAAAAAGAACTTTTCATGGATTTTGCGAAAGTTGTTTTTTTATAGACTTTTTAGGAATCGCCTTGATGATTGCTCGTAGTGCATTATTTGCTTCTGTTGGATTTTTAAAAACTTTTGCTACATCCTTGTCTATAGGATAAAGAATTACCTTTTCTTTAACTATGTTAGCAAAACGATTTGGCTTTGCTTTTGAATAATCAAGATCGTATTCTCTCTTCATATTGTTATTTAATATTTTCTTCAAATTCTTTCCTTTCCTTATTCGTTGCAATTCTTGCACTAATTAACCTTATCAAATTTTGCTTCTTTTCAGTAAAAATTACAATTAATAACCTGCCTCTATCTGAATGACCTATAATTAATTCTCTCTTTTCGTTTATCGAATGAATCTCATCGTCAAATATTCTAGAAAGAGGATTGAAGAAAACAGTCTTGGCTTCATTAAATTCTACTTTGTGCTTATTAAAGTTTGCTACCGCTTTCTTTTTATTCCATTCAAAAACTAATTCCAAAATTATCTCATTATAATAGTAATATTAATTTATAGACTTATACTTTTGTATACAAATATATAATTTTGTATATAAAGAGCAACCTGTAGAATCTCGTTCGTGGTTTTCTATATCTTTTTCCGACCCCCAGTTTCCCGTTCCAGGTCTCCCTACAGCATTTGTAATTTATTTAAAATCTCTACCATAGCCAACGTATCCATCTTGCAGTACTCAAGCAGATTTTTTCTTATTTCTGCCGTTTTAAATAAATCAGTTTCATAATACAAACTCTCAAATGCAATTGATGCTGTTCCGCCTTCCCTTATCTCCAGTTCATTATAATTCATTTCGGGAACAAGCGCGGGGAGAACATATTTAATCGAGTATGAACCTTTCATTTCGGGAGTGTAATAATATTTCTTTTGAAAAGGAATCATCAGATCGACAATTCGATTTATTCTTTTGTCAATCTCCTTATTAAATTCAGGGAAATCCCTTGCAATTTCATTTAAGCGGGTAATTTCAAACGCCCTGTTATAGACTAAAATTGTTCCTTCCGCTTTTGTGTCATCAAGAAGTTTTTTAATAAAAGGTAAACGCGGATCTCCGTTTGCATCGGCTAAAAACTCAAAATGCTCAAGTTCGGCATTTTTATCTTTTTTATAATGAAGTGAATATTGAAAAGGTATCTGCTGATAAGGCCTTGAGTTGTCGAACAAAGGCACTGCAGGCATAAAGGTCTCAAAGTCCATAAAATATATAGGATATTTAATACCTGATACAAAATCTTTTATCGCTTCTTCATCTAAAAAAATTTTATTGTTAATGTGAGATTCAACCTGCATTCTTTGGTTATCATTAAGCTTAAAGTCTGTCGGAACATCTTCAAGATTTACATGGCCGTTATTATAAAGCTCAAACTTCTTTTCGGTTTTTAAGTTTGCAATATCAAATACCGAATATTCCGGAATATCTTTCCAGCAATAGCCCCAGAAGCTGCATTTGTAAGGATTGCTGCACTGAAGGCCGATAGGTATATCCGGTATTTGTTTCTTTTTAAGTACTAATTTCAGTCTTTCGGTTTCCTTTTCTACAAAATCCAGCTCGGTAAGAACGAGCTCTTTAACGCTTTCAATATTGAATAAGGACTGTATATCCAGTTCACCGTTTCTTACATATTGATTATTAATATAAATGATAGAAATGTCTTTAATATTTAACCCGCAGTTTTTTAAAACATAATATTGAATTGAAGCGTCAAGCAGATAAGTTTCCGAAATTGAAGTGGAGCTTTTAACTTCATATACAGACCATTGATTCCCCTCTTTAACAATTATATCGTTTATAACAAGGATGTCGTTAAACAGAAAAGCAGCTTCATAAACAACATTTGCTCCTTGCTCTAATAATTCAATTGTTTTATTAATTGCTTTATCTGATTTTCTAGGATCTTCTGTTGCAATAGATCCCCCGGGGAATAGTTTTTGTGCAAGAATTCCTACATTTGTCCCCCGGTCGAATACGGCCTGCTGGCTTTCAGTTACTTTGTCCATCAAGTCGTAGTGATACTTATAGAGAAACAATTGTTTATCGCATTGTATTCCCTTGATAAATGAAGACTTGCTGAGTAAATGCTTTGCCATAAGTAAGTAATTTTTTATTGTAAGATAAAAGATTTTACTTTTAAACTACAACTATTTTATTACAAAATTATATAAAGAAGTGGAAAGCGAGCAGCTGATAAAATAGAGAAATAATTCCTACTTTATTAAATGAACTAGAAAGGGATTTGATAAATCAAATCCCTACTTGGAAATTTTAATTAGACAGGATTTTCTCCATGTCTTTTTCAAGACTTACTTTGGGCGATTCAATAATTCGGCCTAATTCTTTACCGTCTTTATAAAAAATAAATGTAGGAACCGATTCTATGTCCAGGCCTTTTGTTTCTTCTCCCCGGCCTTCTTTGTCTCTTCCGACGGTTATAATAGTTACATCGCTTGACGGATATTTAATTTTATCAAGAATCTTAAAGAACCTTGGTACTTCTCTTCTGCTGTCGCTGCACCAGGTTCCCATTACAATAGTTATTCTAACATCTTTCAGTTTATCAGCAAGATTTTGTGCTGTTGCCGTATCAACATTATAAGTATCGTAAACAGAATTAAACCACCATGAGAAGCTCGTATCTTGAAACGCCTTTCTATTGGTATAGCCCAGCAGCATCGGCTCCTGTGATAAAACATCCGTAACTATTGTATCCTTCATAGTTTTTGTGCTGTCCTGCGCCATTAACGGAATCCCTGTTAAAATAATAAGAGAAAATAATATTATCGCTTTCATTTTTAGTCCTGATTGTTAAGAGAATTTTTCCTTAGATCGATTCCCCATAAAAGTTTGTTTCTTAAAGTCTCGTAATAATTTGATAAAGAGGTATGAACAAGCTTTAACGGCCTTTCACATTTTTTTATTTTTAATTCCAGCGGAGGAGGAAATGCAAATACCCGCTGCCCGTCGCAGTTAACATGAAGCTCTTTGTGAAGAGAATTTGCTTGAATTGTAATTACCTGATTGGCCGAAAGTACCAGGGGCCTTACTGTTAGGCTGTGAGGAGAAATAGGCGATAAAGTGATTACATTTGCTCTAGGACTTACAATAGGTCCTCCGGTTGATATTGAATATCCGGTTGAACCGGTAGGAGTCGCAACAATTAAACCGTCCGCTGCAAAGGTGGTTACATATTCATCATCCACATAAATTGTTAAGTCGATCATTTTCGGCCATCCGCCTTTATCAATAACTATATCGTTTATTGCAAAAAGCTTTTCAACTTTATGTCCGCAGCAGTTGCTTTCTATAACAATTCTTTTATCTATTTTATAACGGCCTTTTTTAATATCGTCGATAAAAACATCCATCTTGTTTATATTGGCTTCGGCAAGAAATCCCAGTTTGCCGAGGTTTATTCCCATTACAGGTTTATCGTATTTGTGTGCTTTAAATGCAGAGGCAAGCATTGTACCGTCACCGCCTATCGAAAGAATAATGTCCGATTTCTTACATAATTTATCAATTTCGGCAAAGTTTGCTTTTGTAATTTTTTCCGAAAGCAGCACTCTTTTTTCATATAAACTATCTCCGAGTAAAAAATCCAACTCCCTCGATTTTAATTTCCTAACAAGTGCAGATACTACATCAAAAACGTTATCCTTTGTAATATTGGCTATAATTCCTATTATCATTACTTTTTCTTTCCCCGTATATAAAATATCAATATAGATTAATAAATCTATAGAAAAGTTATTTCAATCCATTATAAAAGTATATATTAAAAAACACAATCAGCATTAAATTTACGGCTTTTTTTCTTCCTTCGTATTTTGTTCTTTACCTAACTCTTCTACGTAGGTTAATTTTAACTCTTTGATTACCTCGGTTAAAAATTTCTCCTCGTACTCGGATAAATTACCTTTAGTTTTGTCTAAAAGCATATCGAGTGTATCGATTGAAACTTTTGCATAATCCAAATTGATTTCGGATTTATCGGTTAGAGGATTTTTCATCTTTCCCAAAGACATTAAAGCTATCTGCTGATTTTGAATTACTAACTGCATAAATAAAACTTGATCGTTTGTTTGTTCCATTATTTGCTTTCCTTTTTTCTTTTTATTTCCCAGAACTTGCTGTACTTGGTAAAAACATATGCCGAAGAAAATATTGCCAGAATAAATCCCTGTACACCGTCTAAAAATCCGAGTTTAATGACGTACATTTTTATAAAAATAAAAACAGGCCTAAGAATAATGTCGCTTAAATAAAATTTTTTATTGTTCCTTTTAAGCTCTTCGGCAGCTAATGATGTATAATTATTAAATTTTTCAAAGTAATGTTTAATGGAGGGATCGGTATAATGTTCAAGATTACTTTGCAGTTCACCAATTTCTCCGTTGACAATTAAATCTTCATGCACATTTTTTTCGCTGAAAGATGCTTTGTTTTTATTGAACAGCCGAACAACTCTGCCCGGATACCAGCCGCTGTGTTTAATCCATCTTCCTAAAAAATTTGCTAATCTTGGTATTGAATACGCTGAAAGCGCCGAAGAAGAATCTTTAAATTTATTCAGTTCATTACAAAGTTCCGGAGTAATTACCTCATCGGCATCAATCCACAAGATCCAGTCATTTGACGCAAGTGAGACGGCATACTGCTTTGTTTTTGCATATCCCCTCCATTTTGTTATCTCATACTTAATTTGAGGGAAGGATTTGACCATTTCCAATGTTTTATCACTTGAATCTTCATCAACAATAATGATAATTTCATCAATACATTCAAGCTGACTTTCAATACACCGGCGAATATTCAGCTCTTCATTTTTTGCTATGATAATTGACGATATTTTTATTTTCTGCTGCACTTAATAAAAATAATCTTTCAAAATTTACTTTTTCTTTTTCTAATCCAATTTATATAAAGATCCGAATTAAAAAATATCTTAAAAATTTATTTATCAAGTTTCTTATTAAAAGTTACTTCAAAAAATAGTAATTTTTAATTTAATATTACGCATCTTACTAAAAGTTAAAATTCAAAATTAATTTTTCTATATTTGGATTAATTTTATAAAGTATTAGTGGACATTCCCCAATTGAAATTAATTTTTAGCAAATTTAAATTAAAAAGACACTGTATCTCAAAAAGATTTATCTTTTTTTTTAATATTTTAATCTCACATAATATTGTTGCCCATAAAAGCAGGGATAACTAAGAATGCTGAAATTAAACAAGCCTTTTGCTTTCATTACTTCTAATATCAGCTTGAGCTCGATGCAGGAAATGGGGTGGGTTATTCTGGGACAGATCATGAACATAATTTTCAGTTTTATAATTCTTAAGTTATTATCAAAGCTTGGGACTGCACATTATGGAATTTATGCTCTTGTTGTATCAATCGCAATATTAGTAGGCATGGTATTCCATACTCCTTTATCACAAGGCCTTATTAGGTTTTATTATCATTATATGGAAAAAAAGCTTGTATGGAAATTTGTCGGTATAGTCTACAGAATTCTCCTTGTTTTTACAATAGTTTTATTGATAATCTCCGCTGTATCTTTATTAATTCCCCGGTTTATTGAAACAAAACAACCGGGTATGTTTTTCATGGCTGCCTGCTTATACATTCTTGCATCCAAACTCAATGAATTTTTAAACTCCGTTTTGAATCTCATCAGAAAGCGAAAGCAAAATTCTATACTGCTAGGAAGCGAAAAAGCAATTACGATAATTCTATTTTATTATTTGATTTTATCTAATAGTCTTAACTTAGTTTATGTGCTACTAACACTGGTTGTTGTTGCAATGTTTTCATCCACCGTCAAACTTTTTATTTTTATAAAATCTTTACCGGATGAAGACGAAAAAAGTTTCAAAGCAACAATGGAAATGAAGCAAGAAATAACCGGTAAATTAATGAAGTACATGATTCCGTTTTTTATCTGGGGTTTCATAGGATGGCTACAATTTAATGGAGATAAGTGGATTATCAACGGATTTCTGTCTACGTCTGATGTGGGAATTTACTCTGTTATGCTAGGACTTATAACAGGGCTTATTATAACTCCGTTTACCGTTATGAACGACTTCTGGTCGCCAATAATTTATAAACAATATGCGGATATGGAAGACACGAATAGAATAAAGAAGGGAATACAGTATATTAGAATAAATTCAACAGTAATTTTTATTATAGCTCTTTTCTCCACATTATTCACCTATCTTTGGGGAAAAGATTTGATCATTCTAATCAGTAATTCGGATTATGCTGCTTATTGGTACCTGCTTCCTATAATTTGTTTGGGAACCGGTTTGTATTATACAGGGCAATCATTAACAATTCACGGAATGGCTCTCAATGTTCCAAACAAGTACTTACCTCCCAAAGTTGCTGTTGGTGTTGTTTCCGTCGGTCTCAATATTTTAATGATAAAAATATTCGGCCTTGATGGTATTGCATATACTATTTTAATCATAGGTTTTCTATACTTAATTTATATAATGAATATTAATCGGATAATTTTATCTGCGGTATCAAAGTGAAAGAAGATACAAACCCCTTGGTCTCCGTTATAATTCCAGCCTATAATTCTGAAAAATATATTGGTGAGACGATTGTTTCGGTGCTGAATCAAACTTATAAGAATTTTGAATTAATTGTCGTCGATGATGGTTCAACGGATAATACATTAGATATTGTAAAACAATATGAGAAAAAAGACCCGCGAATAAAATATTTTAAAATCACGCATTCCGGCAGACCTTCTGTTCCATTAAACAATGGAATTGATTTTGCACGGGGGCAGTTTATTGCTTTTTTGGATAACGACGATTTATGGTATAAGGAAAAATTAAGTGAACAGATTGCGTACTTTAATAAAAACCCGGATTTTGTATTTGTTTATTCAATGAGTGTAACTTTCGGCGATGCTTCTTTATTCTCTCCATATTATGAAGTACTGCCTCTGACCTTTAGAGCTGCAAAATCTCGAGATGACTTGTTAAAAAAAGGAAATTCCATTTTACCTTCAACAGTATTAGTTAAAAGTGCAAAGTTTATTGAAGCAGGAAAGTTCGATGAAGATCCAAACCTTATTACACATGATTATGATATGTGGCTGAGATTAAGTGAACTCGGTAATTTCGGATTCATACCAAGATTTCATTGTAAATACAGAGTTCATAAAAATCAGCTTTCCCGCGGATGGGAAAAGAAAAAAGAACGACTCATGTATCTTCAAGAAAAGAGAAATATAAAACTTCCGGAGTACAATTTTTACAGAAATAAGGGATTTGTAATTTTACTAGCAAGAAATATTGTTCATTTTTCCACTTATTTGGGCATAACTTTCTATACGTTTATTAGAAGAAATATTTTTTAATTATTAATGTCTAGCAATAATAAAATTAAAGTTCTTTTGATTTCAGTTAGAGCTGATTTCGGCGGAGGACCGGAACATATATACCGCTTAATACAAATGCTTAATGTTGAAATAGATTTTTATATCGCCTGTCCGGATGATTATCCTTATTGGAAAAGGTATGAACATCTTTTGGGAAACAAACGGATGATATTAATTCCGCACAGAAAATTTAAAACTAGTGCTGTTTCAAGTTTAATACTATTTCTTCACAAAAATAAGATTAACCTTATTCATTCACACGGTAAAGGAGCAGGAATTTATGGGAGGACCTTAAGACTGCTTACTTCTGTACCCTGCATTCATACTTTTCATGGAATTCATATCGGCGAATACAATGGCTTACAAAAACATGTATATATTTTGCTTGAAAGAATCATGTCTATATTTACAAAATCTTTTATTACGGTTTCCAGAAGCGAGTATGAATTAGTAAAAAAGTTAAAGATTGCACAGAATAAGAAATTAAATATTATAAATAACGGGGTTATTATTCCTGCCGAAGTGGTGAAAGAAAAAATTTTTGATGGTGAAAAATTAAGGTTAATAACCTTCAGTCGTTTTAATTATCAAAAGAATACTATATTGATGATTGAAATTTTAAAGGAATTAAAAAGACAAAATCAAATTGAGCGGTTTGAAACAATTATTTTAGGCAGCGGGCAGAACGAAAAGGTTTTTAAACTAAAGCTGGAACAAAACGGCTTATCATCATTCGTAAAACTATTAGGATCGGTTGATAATCCTGCTGATTATTTAAAGGATGCATTTTGTTATATTTCAACTTCGCGCTGGGAAGGTTTACCTTTAGGTATTTTGGAAGCAATGGCGCATGGAATTCCTGCTGTTGCTAGTGATGTAACAGGAAATGCAGATGTCGTTCGGCAAAATGTTAATGGTTTTTTGTATAATTTAGATATGCCGGAAAGAGCTGCAGATTACTTATTGAAACTATCCGCCGATAAAGAATTGTGGGAAAGTTTTTCCAAGGCATCCAGAAAAATTGTTGAAAAGGAATTTAGTATAGAAAAAATGGCTGAAGAGACAAAAGAAGTTTATTTTAGGGTATTTAATCAACAATATTAATAAGAAGTATTTGAAAACAGCAATTATCCACGATTGGTTTGCCGGCTATGCCGGGTCCGAAAGAGTAGTTGAATCTTTAACAAATATTTGGAAGGATGCCGATATATTTGTTCTCTTTAATTTTTTAAATGATGAAGAACAAAAAATTGTTGTTAAAAATAAAATACCGAATACTTCTTTTCTTCAAAAATGGAAATCAGTAAAAAATAATCATAGAAAATTTTTACCTCTTTTTCCTTATGCAATCGAACAGTTCGACCTTTCCGGTTATGATTTAATTATTTCCAGTTCTCACGCTGTTGCCAAAGGAGTACTGACCAATTCGAACCAGCTTCATATAAACTATTGTCACACACCCATTAGATACGCCTGGGATTTAACTCATCAGTATTTAAGGGAGTCTAATTTATCAACCGGCTTGAAAGGGATATTTGCAAAAGCAATTCTTCATTATATCAGGATGTGGGACGTTGCTGCTTCAAACAGAGTTGACTATTTTATAGCCAATTCAAAATATATCGCTAAAAGAATAAACAAAATCTATAAGAGAGATGCCGCCGTTATTTATCCGCCGGTTGATACCGATAAATTTCCTTTAGTTACAAATAAAGAAGATTATTATTTAACTGCTTCTAGATTAGTTCCTTATAAAAGGATAGATATAATTGCCGAGGCTTTTTCAAGAATGCCGGATAAGAAATTAATCATTATCGGCGACGGCCCGGAAGAAAGGAAAATAAAATCAAAGTCGACAAGCAATATAGAATTTCTCGGGTATCTAAAGACGGACAAGTTAAAAGCTTATATGCAAAAGGCAAAAGCTTTTATTTTTGCAGCCGAAGAAGATTTCGGAATAATTATGATTGAAGCCCTATCCTGCGGTACTCCTGTTATTGCGTTTAATAAAGGAGGTGCGTCCGAAACAATTATTAGTTATGAAACCGGGATTCTTTTTAATGAACAAAGGCCGGAAAATGTAATTGAGGCAGTAAAAGAATTTGAAAAAAGTGAAGATAAATTTAACTCTAATACACTCAGCACTTATGCAAAACAGTTTGACAGAAAATATTTTGAAGAAAAAACGAAAAATTTTGTTGATGAAAAATGTAATGAGTTTTTTAAACACCTGAGTTAAACCTGTTTTTTCATTATGATTACAAATAATAAATCAACATACTACTTAAGGCTATTTTTAGATCTTGCCATAATAGACGTTTCCTTTTTTGTTTCTGCAATTATTTCTCAATCCCTGCAAATACTGATCGATCGAAATTATATGTTTGCTTTAATGGCGGGTCTTAATTTTGTGTGGTATTTCTTTTCAAATGTCATTGAATTTTATGATGATTTTAATACAAGGAACTTCTCCTACCAGTTTTTAAAAATTGTTAGAAATGTAATCGTACAAATTCTTACCGCGATTCTTTTCCTCTTTTTGGTAAAGGAAAATTTATTCACAAGAAATTTTATAATACTATATGCTTTGTTTTTAACTTTACTGGTAAGTATTCGAACGCAGGCGGTAAAATATTCGGTTTCCAAAATCAGAGGAAAGAAAAAAAATGTACGTAATCTTTTAATAATTGGCGCCGGTGACCTTGCAAAAAATTTTAATAATTTAATTTCAGACCGTTATGACTTCGGATTTAATTTAATCGGATTCTTAAATGATGCTTTCGAACCGTATTCGGAGCTTAATATTTTAGGCGGTATTGATAGACTTGACAGCATTATTAAAGAACGAAATATAGAAGAAGTAGTAATAGCATTATCAATTTATGCAGCGCATCAATTAGACGATATCATAAAAATTTGTAATAAACATGCCGTAAGGGTTCATATAATCCCGGATTATTTGAGATTTGTTTCGAAGAAATTTCAAATAAGTATGATAGCAAATTTTCCTATTATCACGGTTAGAAGTGAGCCTCTTGCTGAAGCACACTGGCGTTTTGTGAAGCGAACGTTCGATATAGTATTTTCATTTTTTGCCATAATATTAATACTTTCCTGGCTTTATCCGTTATTATTTTTACTTAATAGGTTATTTTCACCAGGACCGGTTTCCTTCCGGCAGGATAGAGTTGGAGCTAAGGATGAAATATTTAAATGCTTTAAATTCCGCACGATGTATGCAGGAAATGAAAGCTCAAATAAATATAAACCCACAGTTGAAGGCGATCCGCGAATTACAAAGATCGGAAAGTTCCTGAGAAAATCTAATATTGACGAATTACCTCAATTTATAAATGTATTTAAAGGTGAGATGTCGATTGTCGGGCCGCGGCCTCATCCGATAGCATTCAATGAAATTTACAAAGAAATGGTTGAAGAAATAAAATTAAGAAGCTGGGTTAAGCCCGGTATTACCGGTTGGGCACAGATTCACGGATACAGAGGGGATGTCCCGGAATATGAAGAGAATAAAAAACGTACAATTAAAAGAATCGAGTATGACTTATGGTATATTGAAAACTGGTCTATCTGGCTGGATATTCAAATAATATTAACAACAGTTTGGCAAATGATTAAAGGTGATACGAAAGGCGTTTAATTATATATCGGTTTTATCTTACAAAAGATATTTTTATTTTAGAAACCGGAAATAAGAATTATTAATTCGCTCATTTAAATATTTAATTTTTGATTCTAACCATTAATCAGGGATCTTAAAATGGCATCAGATTTATTAGCACATGCAGAAATTCCAACAACAGACCTAGATAAAAGTAAAGATTTCTTTGCCAAATTGTTTGGCTGGGAATTTAAACCGTTTGGAAACGGATATCTTTTATTTAATACACACAAAGGATTTACTCTGGGATTGAAGAAAGTTGAAAAAGTTTCACAAGGTGAAACAACCATATTTCATGTTAGAGTAAATGCTGTTGAAGATTATTTAAAAAAAGCAAAAGAATTAGGCGGCGATGTCTTCCGCGGTAAAACTATTATACCGGCAATGGGTGCCTATGCTCTTATAAAAGATCCGGATGGAAACGTAATAGGCCTGTATCAGGGTAATTAAAAATTTACGAGGCCGTCTCAAAAGTAATATTCAATATTAAAATCTGTGTAAATCAGTAAAAATCAGCGTTATCCGTGTTCAATTTTCTAAAAAATATTACTTTTGAGACAGCCTCATTTAATAAATTTATATTATTTGCGATTATTGTACAGCCTCCTGCTATCTGCATACTATTAGTATTAATCATTTCGAAAAGCCTTCCATCATTAAATTGTTATCGTAAAAGCTTCTTTAGGTTATATTATTAGGTGAGATTTGAATTAATATTTAAAAAACAAGAGGGTACTAAGATGAAAAAGCAAATAGTAATTTTAGCCGTTTCCCTATTGTTGTTAGGCTCGGTTTCAATTTTTGCGCAAGAAGTAAAATCAAACGGAAATATACAATTAACGGAAAATTCAATTGATAATTACTTGGTAGGTTTAAATTCCAATAACTTAGGGCTTCGTATCAGCAGCGCTTATTTTTTAGGCGAATATAAAATATCGGAAGCCATTATTCCTTTAATGAAGATGTTAAATAATGAAAAATCCGAAGAGGCACGTATTATAGCTGCTTTGTCACTAGTAAAAATCGGGACAGGTAAAGCAGTTTATGCAGTGAAACAAGCCTCGGATTTTGACAAAAGTGAAAGAGTGAGGAACTTATGTGCAAAATTTTACTCTAGTTTTACTTATGCGGAAAATGAAAAGGAAAAAACTCTCTAATTTTACGCAATTAAATTATTTAATTTAAAAAGCCGGATTATCCCGGCTTTTTTTATCATTTTAATTGTTTTAATACGACCTTTCTTAAAGAATTAAATGTGCCTTATATAAAGAATATACAAATATTTTTTTTTATATTTTGCTGAGTATTAGGTTAATTTATGTAATTAATAAACCGGCAAATGAAACTAAGAATAAGAATTTTTAAGGATATGCTGTAGTTAATAATGCTGTATTTATATTTTTTTGAATATTGAATTGAAATTAAATAACAAGGAGAAATTATGAGAACCTTCCTTACGGTTGTAGGTACTTTAATTGCAATAATAGCTGCTTTTCTTATTTATATATATTCCGGAATTTATAATATAGGTGCTACAGTTCCCCATAATTCAATTACACGCTGGATAATAAGCAAAACAGTTGATAATTCAGTAAAATATCATGCTCAATTTATCAATGCATTGGATATTAGCGACTCTTCGCTTGTTAGTATCGGATTCACAGAGTACACTCATTCATGTATAGGATGCCATGGTGCACCGGGAACAAAAAGGCCGGAAAAAGCCCCTCAAATGTATCCGCCTCCCCCTCCTTTAGTTCAAGCAGCGACGGACTGGAAACCCTCTGAATTATATTGGATTATTAAAAACGGTATTAAGATGACCGGGATGCCTGAGTTTAATTCCGCAAAATCCGACAGACAGATTTGGGCAATAGTTGCATTCGTAAAAAAAATGACTACTATGACTCCTGAACAGTTTAATGCATTCAAAACCGAAGAGGATAAAAATGCAAACCATAACAAAAAGAAAGAGCATCTTAGATATCATAACTAGTGATTGCGGAAAAAGATGAAAATTTAGAGCTCATAAAAAATCATTACATGCGAAATTTCTTTCGAAATAGTATTATAACAGCTTAAATTTTTGTCCTTTAAAAGAGCCCTAAAATTATTATTTTATATTAAATTTCTTCTCTTATGTATAATTTATTCATACATAATAATGTTATTTAATTTTTAGGTGAATGTTTTAATAATAATTTGTTTCAATTACAAAAAGTCTGCAAGGACAGAAAGGGAAAATAATTGTGCAGTTGCCCAAATTAATCAGATATAGGAAAAAAGATAAATGGGGTTTCTGCGATAAATATAAAAAGGTTGTAATTCAAATTAAGTATGAATTTGTTGGTGATTTTAAAGAGGGTATTGTAAAAGTAAAATTAAACAACAAATGGGGATTCATTAATGAAGAGGGTAGAGAAATTACCGATTTGATATACGATATGGTTGAGGATTTCGAAAACGGCTTTGCTAAAGTAAATTTTGGTATTAAGAAAAATGAAAAAGAAGAAGTCTTTGGCGGGAAATGGGGAGTGATAAATTCAAAAGGCAAAGAGGTTATTCCGCTTCAATACCAAGGTATCGGTGACTATTTTGAAGGTATCTTTCCTGTTAAACTTAATAATATGTGGGGATTTATTGATACAAACGGCAAGCAAATTACATCTGTAAAATATGAAAGCATCGGAAATTTCAGCGAGGGCTTGGCGGCAGTTAAACAAGGAGGACTTTGGGGTTTTATAAATAATCGCGGGAAGCAGGTTATACAGAATACTTATTCTGCCGTTGGTGAGTTTCATGACGGCATTGTTAAAGTTGAATCGAACGGGTGGTGGGGATTAATTGACAAAGAAGGGAAAGGAATTACCCCGAACAAATATGATGAAATTATAGACGATGGAGGGCCTCTGGCCGTAGTTAGAATTCAAAAAAATTGGGGCTATATCGATAGAAAGGGAACAGAGTTTTTTGAGGACTGATTCGAAAATTATTTTGTACCGCAAAGTTAGTATTTTAGTATTTTAACTTCCGGCTGCTTTCTGTTTTAATATAAACAAAAAGCAGCCTTAATTTTAACCTAAAAGAAAGATTTGGTTTATTTAAGCAAATTCATCTTTTTTGTTTGAGAAAAACTTCCGGCAGTTAATCTATAAATATAAACACCGCTTGAAACCGACTCTCCTTTTCCGTCCAATCCATTCCATATTGCTTCATGGTAACCAGGGGGAATTTGTTCGTTTACCAATGTGGCAATCTCTCTACCCAGCATATCATAAATTTTCAAAGTTACAAAAGAGTTTTTTGGTGTGTAATATTTTATAGTAGTTGACGGATTAAAGGGATTCGGAAAATTTTGTGCTAATCCAAAATCGGCAGGTACTGCTTTTATTTCAATTGTATTGGAGTACTTAAAATTTCCATTGTCATCAATCTGCTTTAATCTGTATTGAAATTTATTTCCGCTCGTTAAGTTATTATCGAAAAAAGTATATTCCTTCGGCGAATTACTATTTCCATTTCCCTGAACAAAACCTATTTTTACCCATTCTCCGGACTCCGTATTCCCGTCTCCGTTCACCTGTCTTCTTTCAATATCAAATCCATAATTGTTAATTTCCGTTGCAGTTGACCATTTTAATTCAATACCTGAATTAATTGAAGAAGCTGTAAAAGTTGTTAATTCTACCGGAAGTGCATTTTCATCATTAATCACTGCTCTCATTTCATAATCCGTGCTGGTGACCGAACTCCATGTACTGCCGTTATAATTAAACGACCTTAAGCTGCTGGCCGAATTTGGTCTCATAATATTTACGGTTCCCGATGGTACAGTGAATCCGATATAAACATCTCCTGTAAGATTACTTAATTTAAGGCTGTAAGGTCTTAGATCAATAACCGTCATAGGACTTGTATTTGTAAGTGTTGCAGACGGCGAAACAATAAAGGGCGTAATTAAATCGGTTCCGGGCATACCGCCGCTATCAGCCCAAACATGGAAAAGCATATTACTTCCCGGATTATTATTATCAACATAGTTTCTTATTAAGGCAGCAACCAAAGTACCCTTTCCTCCTGAAGGCATAGAAATTTTAACTGCAGCTCCGCTGCCGGAATTAAAAAAGTCTACTCCGTCCGCAGAACCGTTATCATAACTTAGATACGTGCCTGAAATAAAATAATTGGCATCAGCTTTTGAAGTATCACTAGCATTATGATTCGGTGAACTATCTATTGCTCCGATTTTATAATATACCATTGCACCCGATGTTTGGAAAGGAATAATAAAGGTATAATTATTTCCATTATTTGAGGTTGGGCCAATACTATAAGGGCCGGCACCATCCACTTTATAATAAAGCGTTGCCGATTGAATTCCCGTAGCATCGTAAATTTGCGCACTAACCGTATCGTTTGTTTGTGTGCCTTGATAAAACGAAGGACTTTGTGTAACAATAAAAGGTCCTGTTGTGTCGGTATTTGATCCCAATATTTGAAAATTATCTATATACATACCCGGGTAATTTATATATTGGTCGCTTTTTAAACGGAACCTGATAAGTACATTGGAGCTTCCGGCAAAACTGCCAATATCGTATTTAAATAAAGTCCATGAATTAAGATAGCCGTTATAAGAATCAATCTTATACCAAGTTGTTCCGCCGTCAATTGAAAGTTCCAAATAGCCGTAATCAAATCCCTGTTCCAATTGATACCGACCGTAAAATTCAATCTCAGCATCTTTATAAGAAGATAAATTAACTCCATTTTTTAATGTTGCCGAGATATTTTGATCGCTTTGATAATCACCGGATGTAGCAGTAGAAAGCGAATGTGATGTCGAATATGATAAACTAGTTACCAATCCCCACGTCCCCTGAAAAGTCCATTTAGTGCTGCCGAGTTCAAAGTTATCTGAAAAAACAGTTGTTTGAGAATATATTTCAGAAAAACCAAACAATAATAATATTAACACACTCTTAATGACTACATTAAGAAAAAATTTGAAGCTGGGTCTTACTATATGTAGACTCGGAAAATAAAGAGAACGAAAGGGTAGTGTTTTTCCCATATTGATTACTATTGCCTCATATATTATAACAAATGATGATTATGCATATAAAATAATGACATATACATTTATTTCCGGATGCACTTAATTATTCAGAAATAGTGCCGTTATTTATTGGATTTGATAGAATGTCGAAGGTGAAAATAATTATTTCATAAATTAAAAGCAAATAGACCGTTTATTTGCAGTAAAGTATTATATAGATCATAGAACCAAATGTTATATATATAATTGTGGATATAAGTTTATTGCTAAATTTATATAAATTGATTATATAGAATTCGACTGACCTCATTAAACTGCTAAAATTTTATATTCTTAAGCTATTTAGGTAAAAACGGATTTTATTATAAAATAAAAGACAAAAATAGAATTTTAGTAAAATATAACAACAGATATTGACATTTTTCTTTTGGAAAGGGAATTTATGTATTAATTTGTGCTGAGCTGAAAGGGCTCATCATTTTGAGACAACAGATCCTTGATAAAAATTTGTAATCCAATCAAAATTAAAAATGATTTATTTGGTATGATAATTGGTCACAAGAGATATAGACGATTAAATATTAAACAAATATTCGAGGGCTAAATTGGAAGACTTCGGCAAAATAGTTATAAAAGATATAGTGGTTGAAATTGTAAACCTGAGCAGAGCAACATACAAGGAAGCGGGAGAATTCAAAAGAATATTGAACGACGACTATGAAATGCGCTTCAAGAAATTAATCGTCGATATAAGACAGTGTGAATTCATTGATTCAACCTTTTTGGGTGTACTAGTCGTGGCTTTAAAAAACATGGCTAAGATAGGCGGCGAGATTCGTCTTGTTAAGCCTGCTTCTGTTGTTCAAACTTTAATGGAAAAAGTAGGTACTTTAACTATCTTTAATACATATGATACACTTGAGGAGGCTGTAGAGAGTTTCAATTTTCATGAAACAATAATACATAGATAAATTATAAATGATAAGATTAAAAAATGTTTTTCATCTGAATTCGGCAGGGGAGAATATTTTTCAAATATATAATTAAAACCAGAAATTAAAATATAAAAGAACTCCTTTAAGTTAGTGTGTCTTGTCTCCCCGAAAAATCCGGCGATGACCGGATTTTTTTATTTTTAATCTGAGTTTAAATTAACTAGACTTATAAAAAAGTAACTCCCCGTTTAATTTTTAAAATAAAAAACCCGAACTAATGTTCAGGTTTTTTATTCTTGTAGCGGGGGCAGGACTTGAACCTACAACCTTCGGGTTATGAGCCCGACGAGCTACCAATTGCTCCACCCCGCGATGTAAAATTTTTTAATAACTTTATTATCTGTTTTTCTTAACCGTAATTAAAATTCGGACTACAAATATACTTAACAATCTTTGCCGTGTCAAATCTACTGATTTTAATCTTTGAAAAGCAAAACTTCAATTTTAGAAATTACTAGCCGTCGATATTATTAAAGCTTGATATAACACCGTCAATAACTTGAGATCGAGCGTGAATTTCATTCAGCTTTTGAATTATACGAAGGATCCCCTTCCTTTTATCTTCAATGATATCGGCTATAAAACTGCTTACCTCCGGTAAGTTGCATTCATCCTGCATGCCTTCATAAAATCTTACAATAGCAGCTTCTTTGCGTAACGCCTCGTTCAACATTGCACATGTGTTTTTACATGCGTGCATACACTTTACTTCATTTTCCTTCACGTTTCACCTCACTTCTTAATGAGTGATGTTATTGTTGAATAATTGTTTGTTCAATTTCTTTTGATAATCGACTGCCTATTTCAAGCGCCTGCTCGTTAACAGGTATCAAATGATGATGCCGCTCCGGCAGTACTTTCTTTAAAGCTTTTACAATGTTTTCAATTTTTACTACTGGCCTTCTTTCCAAAAAAGCTCCGACAAATATCATATTTGCAACTTGTTTTTTATTTAACTTTTGAGCTTCTTCGTTTGCAGCCAAACCAATTACTTCAATATCGGTTCTTGTCGGCGGATTCAATATTGTCGATCTTTCATACATTAATAATCCGCCCGGTTTTATACTATTCTCAAATTTATCTAAAGACGGCTGGTTCAGCACAATTGCAGAATCAAATCTTGAAATTATCGGAGAACTAATTCTTGTCGGTGAAACAATAACAATACAGTTAGCGGTACCGCCTCTCATTTCGGGTCCGTAAGAAGGCATCCAGCTTATCTCTTTATTTTCAATCATTGCAGCATACGCAATTATCTGTCCCATAGATAAAATACCCTGCCCGCCGAAACCTGCAAAAATTATTTCATGTGGTTTTTGCATTTTTAATTCCTCTAAAAAATACTATTAATATTTCACATCTCCCCGGAACAAAAATATTTCCGGATCAATCTTATTTGTCTTTTGGTACTTTTAAATCACCCAGCGGATAAAGAGGAAACATATTTTCCTCAAGCCATTTATTGCTTTCTACAGGGGTCATTTTCCATCCTGATGGACAGTTGGAAACAACTTCAATAAATGAAGTACCGTGATTTAATTTCTGATATTCAAAAGATTTGATGACTGCCTTTTTTAATCTCCTAACTGCAATCGCAGAGTGAACAGACTGTCTGGTAACATAGTAAGCTCCGGGAAGCTGAGCAAGCAAGTCCGTTATTTTTAACGGATAACCCATTACCTCATGCTCTCTTCCGAAAGGA
Organism: uncultured Ignavibacteriaceae bacterium; assembly: GCA_964498065.1. GTDB lineage: Bacteria > Bacteroidota > Ignavibacteria > Ignavibacteriales > Ignavibacteriaceae > FEN-1297. The sequence goes on along the minus strand of CAZCFZ010000012.1, from coordinate 52,564 downwards.
GATGTAGAAGTAACCTGTTTCAATAAGGTCGTAGGAGCCATCTGCCCGCCTGTCATTCCGTAAATAGCATTGTTAATGAATATCATTAAAATATTTTCCCCTCTATTAACAGTATGGATTGTCTCTGCGGTTCCGATAGCCGCTAAATCACCGTCGCCTTGATATGAGAAAACATATTTTTCGGGCAAAATTCTTTTAATGCCTGTAGCAACCGCGCTTGCTCTGCCGTGAGCAGCCTCCTGCATGTCAACATCCATATAATGATAAGCAAATACCGAACATCCGACGGGTGCAACACCAATTGTTTGTTCCTGGATACCAAGTTCTTCAACCACTTCCATAATCACACGGTGCACTACACTATGACCGCATCCGGGGCAATAATGAAATGGTGTATCGGTTAAAGTTGCCGGTTTTTTATAGACAACTTCAAAGCCGTTTGTAGTTATTGCATCTTGCATTTAAAAACCTCTTAATCTTGGCTAATACTTATTTTTTCAATTATAGCTTCGATTTCTTCAACCACATCTTCAGGCGAAGGAATCATTCCTCCCATTCTTCCTTTAAAATGAACCGGACGTTTCCCGTTAACAGCTAATGCAACGTCTTCAACCATCTGCCCGGCGTTCATTTCAACTACAAGGAAGAAATTTACTTTTTCCGCTAAAGCAGAAATCGCTTTTTGAGGGAATGGATACAGTGTAATCGGCCTTATAAGACCCGCACGGATACCTTTTTCTCTGGCAAGATCAACAGCTTTCTGACAAACTCTTGCAGAAAGTCCGAACGCTACCAATGCTATTTCAGCATCTTCCATAGAAATTTCTTCGTATCTGACTTCATCCTGAATTTTTTTGTATTTTTCTTGAAGTTCTAAATTTATTCCTTCCATCTTTTCAGGCTGAATATAAAGGGAAGTGATTATATTTCTTTCTCTAGATGAAGGTTTACCTACTGTAGCCCAAGAATGTTCTGGTTTAGGTAAACTGCCTTCTTCAGGCAGAATCACTTTTTCCATCATTTGTCCCAAAGCACCGTCCGCAAGAATCATAGCGGGATTCCTGTATTTTTCGGCTAAACGGATGGCATCGAAGACAAAATCAGCCATTTCCTGTACTGAAGCCGGTGCAAGAACGATAAGGTGATAATCCCCATGACCGCCTCCTTTTGTTGCCTGGAAATAATCTCCTTGAGAAGGCTGAATAGTTCCAAGTCCCGGGCCGCCTCTATTTACATTAACAATCAAACAGGGTAACTGGGCGGAAGCGATATATGAAATTCCCTCCTGCATTAAACTTATACCCGGGCTTGAAGAAGATGTCATTACTCTTCCTCCGGCACCGGCACCTCCATATATCATGTTAATGGCTGCTAACTCGCTTTCTGCCTGTAAAAAAATACCATGTCGGTTTGGCATCTCCCTGGTGAAATATTCTAATACTTCCGACTGGGGTGTAATAGGGTAACCGAAGTAAGCATCAATATTTGCTCTTATTGCCGCTTCGGCCAAGGCTTCGTTGCCCTTCATAAGGCGGGGTTCTGTCTTACCATTGTTTTTTTGTTCCATATTAAAAACCCATTTGTTTAATATAATCTAGAAGATCATATTTAAAGGAAAATGTTAATTATACTGCTTTTTTTAACGATGACTTTGGTTCCCGGTATACAGTTATAGCCACATCCGGGCAAACAAGTGCGCAATTAACACAACCGGTGCAGTTATCTTTCACTAATTCAACATACCGATAGCCGTTAATGTTAATTTTGCTTGATAGACCGAGACTTTCCTGCGGACAGGCGACAATGCAAAGTTCACATCCCTTGCATATATTTTGCTCGATAATAACCGTTCCTTTAATCATAATTTTATTCTGATTATTAATTTATTTATACATTTGATTTAAAATGGACAATATATATGCCAAAAGCTAAAAACTTACTTTATCAGATATAAAGCAAGTTTGCTTATCATTATTAAGAAGAGGTCGGAAGTTTTTCTTCTTAATTCCGAGAAGTTGATGAAAACCGTTAAGTTACTATAAAATGACTGTATCTGTTTATAATTTAAACAATTAGCTAATATTAACAGAATATATTTCTTACATCAAACAATAAATTACCTGAAACTCACACCTTCATATTTATTGCATAGATTTCTCCTCATAATACTTATGTCAATAGATCTCTTTGAATTAATATGCCGGTAAAACTTTGTTTAGGTAAAGATGAAGTAACTACTTTCGCCGTTACTAACAGGTAATTGTACCAATCCTGCTTCATCTGTTTAAACTAAGATCAAACAAACTTTTTACCAGATGAATTGTATTTTAAATAAATCATAAAGAATGCAATGAGATATCAATAATTATTTATTAGTCTGTTTATCTTGATTTAAAAGTATATAATGAAACTATAGTCATTTGAACCGCCAAAATTGGGGCTCAAATTGACATTATTTACTTTTGTTGACACTCGTTTGACTTAAATAATGAAGAAAATCGACCAAAGAACTAAAATAGTCGACAATTCAATATTATTCAGACTAACATTGCCGATACTATTCCTTGGTTGATATTCCATAGACTGAAACCTAATTTTAAATTGTAAATATATTTAATAACAAATTAAGAGGTATAATTGAAGTCATTAACAAAAGTCTTAATAATTTTGGTCATGATTTTGCTGGTCGGGTTTACATTGGTTAAGAGTGAAGCAAATGATTCAATTGAGCCGGCGAATAATGCAGATATTACTTCTGTTAATAATGACGAAAATATCGCAAGTAAATCTTTAGTAAATTATATAAATAAAGGTGATATGGTTGCTTCTTGGTACGGACCCCGTTTTCATGGTAAATTAACGGCAAACGGCGAAATTTACAACCAATATGCCTTTACTGCTGCAAGTAAAAGCCTTCGATTTGGAACTCTTTTAAAGATTACAAATCCAAGGAATGACAAATCTGTCGTAGTTAGGATAAATGATAGAGGTCCTTATATTAAAGGAAGACAATTGGATTTGTCCAAAGGCGCAGCACTTGCTTTAGGTATGGTAAAAAGAGGAGTAATTAAGGTTAAAGTTGAACAGCTTAGCTTAAAAGGTGTGAACTTCCCGGTAATTACTCTAAATTAATAAATGTATTAAGTACTTAAATAATATGGTCAAGCCCGGTTATTTGCCGGGCTTTTTTATTTTTAAAGCCGAAATTGTAGTTATATTTCCATTTAATTAATTAAATTTGAACGATTATTTGAATATTATATTTTTTAATAAAACAATATTATTATGAAGCTGAATTTAGGATGCGGTAAAGACATTAAAGAAGGGTATGTTAATTTGGATATTGTCGAATATGGCGGCAATATGATTCATGATATAAATACATTCCCTTACCCGTTTGAAGATAACACATTCGATGAAATTTTTGCATCACACGTCCTGGAACATTTAAATAGTTTCCATAATACAATCACAGAATTATACCGGATTCTGAAACCAAACGGACTTTTAATAGTTTACGTCCCTTTCTTTCTTAATACTAAGTATTTTGGTGAACCGGATCATAAAATACCTTTCTCTATTAGATCATTTGACAACTATGAATTTATTGGAAATAGAAAACTCAAATTTTATGAAAAATGGAAGTTAAATCATAGAACAAACTATGAAGGAAAGGCACAGTTTGAGGTGTTACAAAAAAAGTTTATAACATCACACTTCGTTCCCTTAAAATGGATGGATTTAATACTCAATATTGAACCTGTAATTTATGAGCGGTTTTTTGCTGGAATATTTTCACCCGAAGAGGTGTTTTTCAAATTAAGAGCTGTGAAGTAAGATTATGTAATAACTTACGTAACTTATAAATTGTTTAATGCCGATAGAATTTATTTTATAGCTGATTTAAGCGGTTAAAATAAAAAAACGATAAATTCCTTTCTTCTATAATATCTCAGTTCTTTTCAAGTTTAAAAGCACCAATAATCACAAATAACCAGCCGACTAAAAAGCTAATACCGCCTAAAGGAGTTATGTAAGCATATATATTTGAACCGGTTACAGAATACAGATAAAGTGAAAACGAAAAGAGAATGATCCCTGCTAAAAAAAATATTTTACTTAAATTGAATCTTTTATTTCCTAATAAGGCCAGAGCGAGTAGAACTGCCGAATGTACAAGTTGATATAAAACTCCTGTTTTATAAATTTCCATCATATTGGGAGGAAGAATATTACTTAATTCATGTGCACTAAAAGCACCGAATGCTACCGCAGTAAAGCCGGAAATACCTGCAATTATAATCCAAAGTTTTGTATCTTTCATGTTTTCACCCGAAAAAATATTCTTTCAAATAAGTTCATTTATTGACATTTTGAAATTAGTAAATTTTATATGAAAATAATTAAGAAAATTATATATGAATAAATTCGAATTGAATTCAAATTATAAGCCTTCCGGTGATCAGCCGCAGGCTATTAAACAGCTGGTTGAAGGATTGAATAGAGGAGACGAATTTCAAACTCTGCTTGGAGTTACCGGCAGCGGTAAAACTTTTACTATCTCAAATGTAATCCAGCAAATTAATAAACCGACGTTAATAATATCTCATAATAAAACTTTAGCGGCTCAATTATATTCTGAATTTAAAGGATTTTTTCCAAACAATGCGGTAGAATTTTTTATCAGCTATTACGATTATTATCAGCCGGAAGCATATGTTGTTTCAAGTGATTTGTATATAGAAAAAGATTTTTCGGTTAATGAAGAAATTGACCGTCTGCGTTTAAAAACTACTACAGCGCTTATTGAAGGACGGAAAGATGTAATTGTAGTTGCAAGTGTAAGCTGTATATACGGTATCGGAGCGCCGCAGGAATATGCAAACCAAATCGTAATATTAAAGAAAGGGGAAAGGATACCGAGGAAAAAACTTCTCCGGCAGCTGATTGATATTCACTATATTAGGAACGATGTAGAATTTACGCGAGGCGTTTTTAGAGCCCGGGGTGATGTTGTAGAAATAATTCCGGCATATCAATATGAAGAAGCAATCAGAGTAGAATTTTGGGATGATGATATTGAAAAAATTTCCATTATTGATTCTGTAACAGGGGATGTTATAAAAGAAGTAGAATCAGCTGCAATTTATCCGGCGAAATATTTTGTTTCAAACCGAGAACAAATTCAAAAAGCAATTTATGGAATTGAACAGGAACTTGAGGAACGATTAAAATATTTTAGATCTGAAGAAAAATACCTGGAAGCTCAAAGGCTTGAACAGCGAACCAGGTTTGATATCGAGATGATGAAGGAAATAGGTTATTGTGCGGGAATAGAAAATTATTCTCGACATATGGATGGCAGAAAACCCGGATCCCGTCCTTATAACCTTTTCGATTATTTTCCAAAAGACTTTTTGCTTGTAATTGATGAATCCCATGTAACTATGCCGCAACTAAGAGCAATGTATAACGGCGACAGAGCCCGAAAGGAAACTCTTGTTGAGCATGGTTTCCGCCTGCCTTCTGCGTTAGATAATCGTCCTATGAAATTCCAGGAATTCGAAGGATTGCTAAACCAGGTCATCTTCGTAAGCGCTACACCTGCAGATTATGAGTCAAAAAGCGGCGGTGTTATTGTTGAACAAATAATTCGCCCAACAGGTTTGCTTGATCCCGAAATTGAAGTTCGCCCGATCAAAGGACAAATTGACGATTTAATTGGTGAAATTAGGCTGAGAGCAGCTAAAGAAGAAAGGATTCTTGTAACCACTTTAACTAAAAAAATGGCTGAAGATCTGTCAGATTATCTTGATAAGATTGGAATAAAAGTTCGTTATATTCACAGTGATATTGATGCATTGGAAAGAGTTGAAATTCTAAGAGATCTCCGTATCGGTGATTTTGATGTTTTGGTAGGAGTAAATCTTTTAAGGGAAGGATTGGATTTACCCGAAGTTTCTCTAGTTGCCATAATTGATGCGGATAAAGAAGGATTTTTAAGAAGTGCAAGATCGTTAATGCAGACTGCAGGCAGGACCGCCAGAAATGTAAATGGAAAAGTAATTATGTATGCTGATCAAATGACGGATTCAATGAGAAAAACTATAGATGAAACCAATCGGCGAAGAGCTTTGCAAATGGAATACAATAGAGAACACAATATAGAGCCGAAAACTATTTATAAAAGTATGGAAGAAATTCTCTCTTCAACTTCAATTGCAGATGTCAGGAAAAAAGAAGAGAAAGAGGATTATTCATTTTCAAAAGTAGCTGAACCTGTTCTTAAATATATGAGTTCGGACCAGAAAAAAGATTTAATTGAACAATTAACAGAACAAATGCATGATGCGGCTAAAGACCTGGAATTTGAAAAAGCCGCATCATTAAGGGATGAAATAAATAGATTAAAAAAAATGGTTAAGTAGTTATCTATTTGTAGAGACTGACCAAAAAGTAAAAGTTTATTTTAAAATTGGAACACTGATAACACAGATTTAATCAGATTTTCACGGATTTTAAATTGTAAATTACTTTTTGGTCACCTGCTACAAATAATTTTTATTTATGTTTTACTTTCCTTTGATTCCCGTTTTTCAATCATTTTTATAGATCTGCGTGCGCTTTCTACTATTCTAAAATTAGTATCTTCTTTTTCAACTTGTTTAAGTAACGGAATTACGCTTTTATCACCGACTCTGCCGAGACCTTCAACCGCAATAACTTTAGCAATCCAATAAGGATCTTTAGTGTATTTGCTTAAAAGTTTTATGGTTTCTTCTTTTTTAACATCATGCCTAATTAAAAATACAATTGAACTTATTCTTAGCGATTGAGGTTGTCCGTACGCCGAAAAAGTAACAGCGTCATCATATCCTTTAACTGAATCAAGATCAGCTAATGCGTTAAGTGCTGCATTTCTAATTACTTGTCTATATGAATCTAGTTTAAGAGCCTTTTCTACAAGTGGTAAGGCCTTAGCTGAATCCACTGATGAATAAGTCGTAACAGCGGCAGCTCTAACAAAATAATTTTTTGCATGATCAAATTTTTCTTTAATAAAATTGGCTACTTTGTTGTTCTTATATTTTGCTAATGAATTAATTGCATTAACCTGAACTCTCGGATCCTTGTCATTCAAAGCAGCAATTAAAGCTGATTCAGAATTATCGTTTTTGAATTTTGCAAGTGCAGTGGCACATTCAGCTCTGACTCCCCAGAAAGGATCATTTTTTAATGCTTTCACTAAAGCATTAACAACATCATCTCCTTTGTCTTTTTCTAATTGATCAACAGCCCAAATTTTACCGGCTACATTCGGATCATTCTGTAGCTGGTAAGTTAGTTCATTAACGGTTTTTGGAAAATTCAATTCCTTCAAAATAAAATCATCCTTGTCAAAATTGACCATTAGAGGTTTATCCGGGACATTAAATGTATAAGAATTTTGAAGCGAATCTACCCAGATTGTTTTTGTTATTTTTTCCGTGGGGGTAACTATATAAATTTCAACCGGCATTTTAAATACTGGAGTCAAGCTGTCAACTTTTTGCGTTTGATTTACTGTCATCATTAATTCATGATTAGAATTATCATAAGTATACTTTACATCAAATTTGGGATGACCCGCCTTGTGCAGCCATTCTTTAAAAAACCATTTTAAATTCTCTCCAGTTGCCTGTCTTACGGCATCATCTAAATCGTGTGTAGTTACACATTGAAATTGAAATTCATGTACGTAATGTCTTATAGTTTTGAAAAACAGCTGTTCGCCTAGCACTCCTCTAAGCATATTTAAGATATCCGCTCCTCTCGGATAAATGTAAGTGCTGAAAACATCTTCCGGGGAATTGTATCTTCTATAAATTGTCGATTGACGATCCCGGTTATCGGCAGCAATTACTTGTTTTTGATCTTTTAACATTTCGTAAATAAAATGATCATTTCCGAAAGCGTGTCTTCCGTAAAGTGCTTCAAAATAAGTAGCAAATCCCTCGTTTAACCAGGCCTGGGACCATGATCTGCATGTAAGTAAATCTCCGAACCACTGATGTGCAGTTTCGTGGGAAACAAGATCCGTTGTTGATACTTCCGGATCTGCATTTTTATCATGGAAAGTATTATCGGTTAAAGTAATAGCCGAAACGTTTTCCATACCGCCGGCAGTGAAGTCTGTTACCGAAGCAAGAGAAAGCTTCCCCCATTCATAATGATGTCCGGTTACTTCAGAGAAATATTTAAGGATATCCGGAGTATGTGAGAAATTTTCTTTAGCATCTTTTACATATTTGGGTTCTACGTAATAATAAATCGGCACATCATCCCACTTTGCTTTTAAGATTTTATATTTACCGGCCACTATTGAATTCAAATAAACTACATGAGGTTTGTTTTCCACCCAGTAAAATGTTTTAGTATGATCGGATTTATTGGTATCCACTTTTTTTAGTAATCCGTTTGAAACAACAGTCCAATCTTTCGGGACAGTGGCTGTTAAAGAACTTGTTGAAAAATCATCCGGATAATCATGGCATGGATACCAGTATCGTGCGTCTTCGGATTCGCTCTGGCTCCAAATTTCAGGAGTTCGATCGGGATATCCTTTATCAGGCAAAATGAAAAATATTCCTTTGATCGGAACAGTTGTATAACTAATTGAATAGGTCAGTGTATCGTTCAATCCGTAATCTTTATCTAGTTTTATGGTAAGAATTTTACCGTCATAATCATACTTTAGGGTTTTATTGCCTAAAGTTACTTTCCCAATTTTCATATCTACTGCATTGAGATGAACAGTATTGTAATTTACTCTTAGGGGAACAATTTTTTCGGTTGCTTCGCCTATAACTTCTTTTTTCTTTATGTTGAAATGAAGATTTAACGCAAGATTAACCATGTGAAATTCTCTATTAGGCGCATGTCTTATGGGAGGAAGCGGCTGATTTGTCTGAGGTTGACAGTTAGCTGTTGCGATAAAAAGTAAAAAAGCAGAAATAAGCATTCCAATATTTCTTAGCATTTTTGTACTCCAAAATTATTTTGTTTTTGTATGGACTATTTATTTAAAAATTTGAATAAACTTAAGTTATAAGAAATTTGAATTGTTTGTTTGATATCACTTTCGAACAACGGGTAAATAAAGTACGCTTTATCTTTTTCTAAAGAGTCTTTGATGCACAGGGAAAACAGGTTTTAATTCGTAGTTCATTTTATCGCCGGGATAAATTACCTGTTCTAAAAATAACCCTGAGGGCGGGGCAGTATATTTGGCAGGTTCATTAGTCTTATTATTTAAGTAAAAGTTAATATCCGATTGATTTTTTCTTCCTCTTCCAACTTCAACTAAAACTCCGACTATTCTTCTAACCATCTTCCAAAGGAAGTGAGAACCTGATATCCTGATGAGAATTAAATCTTCATCTTCTTTCATTTGGAAATTATTAATCAAAACTTTAGTCGATTTCTCCTCTTTGTCTTCATCGGAAAATGAAGAAAAATCATGCATGCCGATAAAAAGTTCAGATGCAGATTTCATGTTGTCAAAGTTCAAGTTATCCTTAATCCACCAGACGTAGTTTTTCCCGAAGGCTGTCCTTCTTTTTGATATTTGGTAAATATAGCTTCTTGAAATTGCATCATGGCGGGCATGAAACTTTGGACTGGCTTTTTCAACTTCCAGGATGTTTATGTCATAAGGAAGATTATCATTAAACTTCAATTTGATGATTTCAGGGGCAAGCATTGTTTTTATTTCCAGATGAGCAGTCTGGCATAACGCATGCACACCGCTGTCTGTTCTTCCGGAACCTTGAATATCATACTTTGAATCTTTAAATATTTCACCGGCAGTTCTAAGTAATATTCCTTGGATTGATTTAGCATTTTGCTGCTTTTGCCAGCCGCTGTAGCGTGTGCCGTCGTATTCTATGTAAAGTTTAAATCTTGCCAATATTAATAATCCCTTTATACTTTAAAACCAATTGGATTCTTTGGTTTTTCCTTTTCAGTAATTAATTCTTTTATCGCTTCAAAAATAAGTTGAATTTTTTCTTCATGTTCACTAAACCGTTTCTTAGTTTCATGTTCAAGTTTTTTAAGTTTGCGGCTAAGTTCTTCATTACTTTGCAAGAATTTTCTTAACTGTACAAAAGCTCTCATTATTGCAATATTTACTTGTATTGCCCGCTTACTATTTAGAATCCCCGACAACATTGCCACTCCCTGCTCAGTAAAAACAAAAGGGGTTGACGGACTATATTTTAAATTACCCAGGTTATCACAAATTGTGATAAGCTTATTCCATTCGTCCTTAGCTAACTGGAACATAAAATCAGATGGAAAACGCTCAATATTTCTTCTAACTGCTTGTTTTAATACTCGTGTTTCAACTCCATATAATTCTGCAAGGTCGGAATCAAGCATAACTTTATTGCCCCTGATCAAGTAAATTTTCTTCGAAATTACTTCGACAGGAATTATAGAATCTTTTATCATTAATAACCCCCTTTATTTTTTAATTACTATAATGAAATTTCTTCTTCGGCGTAATCATCCGGTGTCTCACATACACGTATTTTTACTTTATGTACGTTGGAAGGAAATTTTGCTTTCTTTATTTCAGTTAAGAAATATCTTGTAATATTTTCTACAGTAGATTGGAAATCAACCACTACTCTTTTTGAATTCATATCTTCTAAAAATTTGATTACTTTTTTATCTTCTTTGTATACCAGAAAGGCATGATCCATTTTTTCAATTAAGGGCTCAATTACATCTTTAAGATGATAGTAATCCATTACCATTCCGTTTTCCATTACATCACCTTCAATCTCCACTAGCATTTTGTAAGAATGACCGTGAATATTTTTACATTTGCCGAAATGTTCCGGCAGCCGGTGACCCATTTCCCAATTAAATTCTTTTGCTATTTTCATTACACTCCTTTAGCAGTTGGTTCCCAAATAAATTTATGCATTTGTAATTGAAATCTTACATTAAGTTTATCTTCCAAAATCCATTCAACTAACTTAACCGGCTCAAGTTTTCCGAATACTACGGAGAAAAGAACTTCACACTTGGAAGCAATATCATACTTTTCTAAAATATCTTTTGTCCAGACATAATCTTCTCTACTTCCAATAACGAACTTAACTTCATCATCAGATTTCAAGTAATCTAAGTTGCTATAAAGATTCTTTTTTAACATTCCGCTTGAGGGACATTTTAAGTCCATAATAATTTTGACCCGCGGGTCAACTTCTTTTATCGAAAGACTTCCTCCGGTTTCCAGCATTACCGTAAAACCTTTATCACAAAAAACTTTCATTAATTCTAAGCTTTCTTTTTGAACCAGCGGTTCACCGCCGGTTATCTCAACTAATCTACAATCAAATTTGTTGATCTTCTCAATAATTTCATCAATACTTAAGTCTTTTCCATCATAAAATGCATATTCGGTATCGCAATAAGTACAGCGCAAATTGCAATAAGTAAGTCTCACAAAAACACAGGGTAAACCTGCTTTAGAGCTTTCACCCTGAATTGAATAGTATATTTCGTTGATTTTTAGCATAGATTCTAAGAATATTTTGAACTTCAAAATAATAACAGAAAGTAAAATTAATAAACTTAGATTTGACATCAAACTGCCGAATATCTATATTTAGGGTCAATTTTTTAATATCTATTTAAAGGTTTTCTAAATATGGCAAGTCACAAATCGGCTAAGAAAAGAATTAGAACGAATGCACGTAAAAGAGAAATAAATAAGATTGTTGAATCGAGAATTAAGACCACAGTGAAAAAGGCAATTGCTGCAAATGAAAAGGAACAAGCCGAAAAATTATATAAGGAAGCCGTAGCTTTACTAGATAGAAGTGCTGCAAAAGGTAAAATTCATTCGAATACTGCTTCAAGAAAAAAAGCTTCATTAACAAAGCATTTAAATAGTTTACAAGCTGCCAAATAGTTTTTAAAACGCTAACTTACCCTTGTGTCATATAAGGCTCTTTATCATTTAAAGAGCCTTTTTAGTTTATGTCCCTCAGTAATTATAATTCCTCAACCGCATCAATTCCTTCGGGCATGGGAAGGTAAAATCTAATCGGCTGAACCGAACCGTCTCTTTTAATTAATTTATCTACTCTCTTTTTGATAATAACACTATGTTCAATATGTACATCATCTTCAATAACGGATCCGAAAATATAGCTTGTACCTTTTATTAATACATTCTTGCCAATCCTTAAAGGATACTCATCGCTCCCGGTCATATTAACGCTGGATTCAATTCTTGAATAGTCGCCGATAACAATATTGCCTTTGATAATGTCTCCGGAAAGAATTTCTACATCATTGCCAATCTTAAAAATTTGTTGGTCAAAACAAGAAAGGTGTACATTTTGACGAACCATTACACTCTTGCCAAATTGAATATTGCCTTTTATATAGACATTTCTCTCGAGTTCTAAATTATAATTTAACTTAACACCTTTACCGATATGTACACCTTTTCCAATCCTTATATCGAGAGGAATATTTTTTTTATCCATTTCAATAATATTTTCAACCACTCCATCTTCTATAAAAAAATCATCCGGGTCATCAATTACAATTATATCTTTTAATTTTTCATAAACTTGCTTTCTTGCAACAGCCTCCATTTCTTTTAATACGGACTTATTGTTGAAGCCCATTACTACATACTGCGCAAGCGGACTGATTGCCGTAACCGAATATCCTTTTTTGTTAAATAATGAGATTAAATCGGTTATATAAATTTCATTCTGTGCATTATCCGAAGAAATTAAGTTAATCAGCTCGATGAGTTTTTTATACTTGAACGCATAAACACCCGAATTAAACTCGGTGTTTTCTATTAATTCTTTTTTTGTGTATGCATATGTTCTGTTATTGTAAATAACTTTGTAAGGTTTATCGTCGAGCAAGGAAAGTATGTCCTTGTATTCCATAATTTCAATTACTTTACCTTTATCGTTACCCGAAGAATTTCCGTCTATATCATTTGGTTTAACTCTTATAATTCTGCCGTAAGAATTTTCCTCAGCATTCCCCTCAAAAATTCCTGTAAGTACCATCATATCGCTGTTTGTTTTCATGAATTCTTCCCTAAAACGCAACATTGTCGCAGAATCAATTAATCCCATATCACCGGGAAGAACGTATACTATCCCGTCAAACAGTTTATTGTCAATTTTTGTAAGTGCTACTTGAACGGCATGACCGGTACCGTTTTGATCTGCCTGGTATGCATATAATGTGGATTTTCTTTTTCCTACTACGTCTATAACATCCTCAGCTTTAATTCCGATAACCAGAATTATATTTATATCTTTAATTCCACTCCTGCAGGCGTTATAAACCCGTTCAACGGTGGTTACGCCCCAAATTTTATGGAGCATTTTCGATTTTTGAGATTTAATTCTTTTTCCGTGTCCGGCCGCAAGAATTATCGCAGCTTCTGATATCTCATAATTCATAGACGAGGAAAGTTCATCGATTTTTTTATTTATTAATTGGTTTTCTTCTGATTTCATCTAAAGTCTCCATGTAAATATCGATACAATAAAGTTATATAAAATCATTAGTGTATTAAAAAGCACCTTTCGAAAATGTATTCGGTACAAAAATAAAAAATTTTTTCATTTTACATCCGACTTGTTTGTAAACAAATAATACAATGCCAAATTAAATCCGAATGTGAACCACACTAAGGTAATTATCTCCTGATCGCCGAAATTATATTCGGTTAATCCTGAAACAAGGAAAGCTCCCACACAGCCCAATACACCCAGCGCATAAGAAGAAAAGAACGGCTTGCCTGCAGCTTCTTTAAAGATTTTTAAATCAATTTTTATCATTTTAAAGATCATATAGCAAAAAGCGAAGAATCCGAATAATCCCAGTATAACTAATTCGTGGACGAAATTATTATGCATGTGTCCTTGAATTTCTTTTTCATAATTATGCTTATATTTTCTAAATAAATTACTTAGATCGATATCGCCGACACCGAATACCGGATGAGCACGAAACATCTTAAAGCCTGCTTCCCATAGTTCAATTCTGATAATATTAGAATGGTTGTAAAAATCGAATATACTTAAAAGTCTGCTTCTTTTAACGAATGTAAAAAACATGCTGTCGTCATTATTATCGATAGCCGTTGGTTCCGAGCTTAATTTTGCCCTTAGTATAATTTTAATTTTATCTTCAACAGGATATTTAAACTCATAAAAATAACCGTCTGAATTTACCGCGAACAAACGGTTGTTTGTAAATTTCCATGTAAAAAGTCTCTTGGGGGAACGAAGGCTGTCCAGTAAAATTAATTTTGAAGTATCCACTGCAAAAAGCTTTAAACCTTTTTGATCGGAAACAAAGATTTTATTGTTAATATAAAAGATATGATCAATACGAACCTTATCGGTATAGTTAATTACCTTTTGTTCCGGCAGCCCGTTTTTTAAAGCAACAACAGATACGATATTCGGCAGTTTAAATAAAACCATTTTACTCGAGTCGACGTAAATATTCGAATATCCTTTAAGCCATTTATATCTAACGGTGTCGTTTAAGTTCGACGGATTTTTAAATATGGTAATGCCGCTGTCTATATCATCTACATATAAATATTTATTCGCAATCGTATACGAATACGTAAAACCTGCAGTAATAAATTCTTTTTTAAAATCGAAGTTATTCTTAACTTTTTGTAAAAGGAAAAATCTTGTTTCAATAGATGAAGCGATATAATAATTTTCCATCCATTTTTTTAAGCCGGTAATCGGTGCAGGAGTTTTTATTTTTCTTAACAACTTTTCTCCTTTGTATACCAAAATGCCATCGTTAAAATCGGATACATATTCTTTGTTGCCTTCTGTAAAAACATTCTTGGCTCTGCCTGCAGTATTAACCGAATATTCTTTTTTAAGACCTGAATTATTTAAACTGTAAACTTCATATTTGCTTTCGTTTTTAGAAATAATGAACATAGCTGCAACTATCAAGCAAATAACAGCAACGCTTTTCCATTGCTTTTTCATAAGTAAAATAACTAGTATTCCGGCTCCAACACCAATCCAGGTGGTTCGTTTATATGTGGAAATTAAAGCAAGAAGAGAGACTAAAAAACCTAATATTAATAATATTCTATTTTTTAGTTTTACCCTCTCATTTATTGCAAACGCAAATAAAAACAATACCGTAAAGCTGGTTATTTCTCCGGCGGTAATAGGATATTCAAATATCGAGGGACCGGATTGCCGTAAATTATAAAGGCTATATATATAATATCTATATGCAAAAAACAGATATATTAATATAGAAATTAAAGAAGCGCCGATATAAAAATAAAAATATGTTTTTATTCTCTTAAAATCGGTTGCGGCAATTATAGAAGTATAAACCAGCGGAATTAACAGCGCACGTTTTGAAAAGTACAAATATGCCTGGGGATTATTTCCTGAAAAAACAGCGGACAATAATTCAGCGCTAAGAAACCATATAAATGCTAATTCCATGCCTGTATGTTTAAATTGGTTTTCCTTTGTTAAGGCAAACCTTACAAGAATGAAAAACAGAGCTCCGAAATAACCAATTTGATTTACAAATATGGAATTCGTAAGGCTGAGTACAAATAACATAAAAAAGAAAAAGATCGTTCTGTCAATTATTTTAATTTGATTATCCGAAGCTTTCATTTTTCAATCCCTAAACTGCATTTCGTAAAATTTACGGTATAACCCGTTTACATCCCGGATCAACTCATCGTGCGTTCCTATTTGAACGATTTTACCCCTATCAATAACGATAATCTTTGTTGCATTTCTAATTGTACTTAATCGATGTGCGATTACAAATGTCGTGCGGTTTTTCATCATTCTTTCTATTGCTTCCTGTACGAGCAGCTCGGATTCATTATCTAAAGCTGAGGTTGCTTCGTCAAAAATCATTATTTCGGGATTTTTAACAATAGCTCTGGCAATAGAAATTCTTTGCCTTTGCCCGCCGGAAATTTTTAATCCTCTTTCTCCGATAATTGTTTCATAACCATCAGGCAGGTCGATAATGAAATTATGAGCGTTTGCTGTTTTTGCCGCCTCAATAATTTTTTCCATGGGATAATCGCCTAATCCATAGGCGATATTATTCTTTATTGACTCATTAAATAAAAATGTTTCCTGCGTTACTATTCCCATTAAAGAGCGAAGATCTTGAATTTTAATATCTTTAATATCTTTATTATCAATTAAAATTCGTCCGCCGGCCGGGTCGTAAAATCTGGGGATAAGATCAACCAAGGTTGATTTTCCGCCGCCGCTCGGCCCAACCAAAGCAATAATTTCACCCTTGTTAACACTAAAATCAATATCATTGAGAACTAATTCATCAGAGTCTTCATAACGAAAATCTATGTGGCTGAATTCAATATTATAATCAAACTTATTAACCTGGGCAGCATCTGATTTATCCTGTATGTTGGGATGAGTATCAATTATTTCAAAAATTCTATCCCCTGCGGCACTGGATTCTTGAATACGATTATTAACCGTACTCAATTCTTTTATGGGAGGCATCAACTGGAAAATTGCAAATAGAAAACCTAAAAACTCACTTGCTTTTAATGCATTATATTGAAGAACTAATACGCCGCCGTAATAAATAATCACCGCACCGACAATCACGCTTAATGTTTCTGTTATAGGGGAAGACGCATTTCGAATTCTTACAATGCGAAGCATCATTTTAAAAAAGTTATTTGTCTCTTCAGTAAATTTTTTATTTTCATAATTCTCCATACTGAAAGCTTTAACGATCTTCACCCCTGAAATTGTCTCTTGAAGAATACTGGTTATGTCAGCCATTTTAGCCTGAATTCTTGTACTGTGTTTTCTTAATTTTATTCCGATCCAGGTGATAATAAACATTGAGAAAGGTAAAATTACAAAAGCTAAAAGAGTAAGCTGCCAGCTAATGCTTAAGGCTATTCCAACAAAAACAATAATGGTTAAAGGTTCTCTAATTAAATTCAGAAATGCTGCAGAAATACTATTTTGAACCACGTTAACATCATTAGTCAACCTGGAAATTAAATTTCCAACCCGTTCCTGCTTAAAATAGCTCATTGGAAGTTCATGAAGGTGTTTATATGCATGGTCGCGAAGGTCCTTCATCGAGCCCTGTTCAACATACGAAAGATAATATGCTTGAAGATATCCGAATATATTTTTCAATACAAATGCAAATACAACAAGAAGGCAAATTTTAAATAAAGCATCCAACTTGTTGCCGCTGAACACAAAATTATTAAAAGCATTAACAACATCATGTTGAATATTAATTATCCAATCAGGTAAAAGATGAGAAGCCTTTTCAACTGCAGACGGCTGAGCGGTCTGCGGTTTTGAACTTTCCTGAAATAACGTATCGAGTAAAGGTATTGTAAGATAAACCGACATACCGTTTAGCAACGCATATAACATTGTGCATACTACAGAGACAATCAAATGCTTCCAATAAGGCTTTACGTATTTTAATATTCTTAAGTATGTTTTCACTAGCCGCCGTAATCCGGTATTGTTGGAATGTTTCTAATTCCGCATCCGCCTTGAATATGGATGCTGTCAGTCATCTTTAATGTAATTAAGTTAAATATGTTAATTGAAGATTTTTTACCGAAACCATCATCAAATATTAGTAAATTTTTCAGAAGAATAAAATTTTTTAATCCTCCGCCATTCCATTCTTTAATTATTTTTTTATCGATAATTGAATAAATAAAAATTTTCGAAGTCTCCGGCAGTTTGTCATATAGAGTATTGTTCCTGCGCGAAATATCAAGTGTAGAGACAATTACGTATTCATTATTGGATCCCCAATCGATTTGATTTAATTTTTGAGAATCCGACGCAATAAGAGTTGTTTTACTTTTTATAATATTCTTTAGATAAATAGAAGTCTTTGATGAATCAATGGACGTAATTAAAAATTCACCGTTGGGAGACTTATTTTTCCTTTTAACCATAGGCGGCTTCGGATACCCTTCTTTTGTAAGATCAAATGTTTTTGTTTCATCTACAAGATTCCTGCCGAATTCACTGTAAATTAAAGTGTGCTGATTTACAAAATTTGCAACTGTCTTATCAAACGAATTAAGTATAATTTTATAAGTATTATCGGTTTCCCATGCCGTAAAGACCTGTATTCCGCTGCCTATTGATTTTATAAATTTTACTTCAGATGAATCCCGGCTTAATAAATATAATTTTACTTTATGGATAAACGGGAAAACACCTTTTTTGCCTAAATCTTTCGCCGTCAAAAAGAATATTCTGTTACCTTTAGGCGAATGAGAAAGTTCTACAACACTTTCGTTGTCTTTGAACCAAAATTTGGCATAACTTTTTTGTTTGATATTATACTTATAAATACCGGGTCTGTCATTTATATTGCCTACAAAATAAAAATTTCCAACTTTTAAAATTTGGCTGTTACTTGCAGAGTCTGCGGATGTATTTATTTCTTTTTGTTTGTTTTCTTTTTGTTCAGCACAGCTCGATAATAATAAAAGTGCCAATGCAAGAGCAATGATTTTATTTTTTATCATGAAAAAATTTCCGCTGCTTTTATAAACAAACTTAATATTAAGTTGATGAAATTCATAAAATATGACCATAACGGGCTGTAAATAAAGATTAATAAGGCTATCGAACCGTAAAAGCCCAGGCTTAAAATTTTAGCGGTAAATTTGTTCGGGAAAAAATCAAAAAGAATGTGGGAACCGTCAAGAGGAGGAATCGGCAGAAGATTGAATGCAAATAAAAAAATATTGAAGAAGACACCGTACCAAAAAATATTTAATAAATAATGCCGGTACTGTATTCCAAGTTTCGCCGTAATTAAAAAACAAATAAAAAACAGTACGGCCAGAATAAAATTTGAAAATGGTCCTGCGAAAGAAACAACTGCATCATCTCTAAGACTGTTTTTAAATTTTGCCCTGTTAACCGGTACCGGTTTTGCCCAGCCGATTAAGGCAAAGCCGGATGCAAATGAAGCGAGAGGCATTAGATAGGTTCCTATAAGATCCGCATGTTTGAAAGGATTAAGCGTGAGTCTTCCCTGATCTTTAGCCGTGGTATCTCCCAATCTAAATGCATAAAGCGCATGGGCAAATTCATGAACACCGATTGAAATAAAGAAAATCGGTAAAAAAGTTAAAAAAGAAATAAGTTTTTCGCTTACATGTATTCCTGACAATATTTTATCCTCTCGGGTGAAATTCTTTATGTACCTGTTTTATATATTCTCTATCTATATGTGTATAGATTTGCGTTGTTGAAATGTCGGCATGGCCCAGCATTTCCTGAACAGCTCTTAAATCCGCACCGCCTTCAAGCAGATGGGTAGCAAAGGAATGTCTGAAAGTATGCGGATGAACTTCTTTTTCGATTCCTGCTTCTTTTACATATCGTTCAACAATTTTCCAGATTCCCATTCTTGAAAGTTTAGTCCCTCTGCTATTTAAGAAAAGGTAGTTCTCGCTTTTCATTTTTTTCTGAAGAAGCGGTCTGCTGTGTTTCAAATAATTAGTGACCCATTCTCTTGCGCTGCTTCCGATAGGTATTACTCTTTCCTTAGATCCTTTGCCAAATGCACGAATTATCTCCTCTTTAAAGAAAAGATCAGATAATTTTAAATTTATCAACTCGGAAACTCTTAGCCCGCATGCATAAAAAGTTTCGAGAATTGCTTTATCCCGTAAGCCTAATTTATCATTGATATCCGGTTTGGACAAAATAGAATCTATCTCATTAACCGATAAAACAGGGGGTAGATGTTTTGCAAGTTTAGGTGTTGGTACTTTTTCAATCGGATTTTCTTTTATGTATTTACAGCCGAGCAAGTAATTAAAAAATCCTTTTATCGACGAGTAATATCGCGCTGCCGAACTGCTGTTTAAGCCTATATTAAATAACTCCTTAAAAAACGAAATTAAGTGAACGGAACGAATATCCGAAGGATCTTCAATTTTAAAATCTTCTAAAAACCGGAAAAGTGCTGAAATATCGTTTTTGTAAGATTCTATTGTATTATCAGAAAGATTTTTTTCAAGCTTTAAAACTGTTAAATATTCCTTTAGGAAGATGTTCATTGTCAATCTTGATTTTCGTCTGTTCCTTTTTCTATTTCATCCTGTTTCGGGTATCTTATCCGCTTATGATGTTGTCCTACTAAAATGCTTATGAACGCTTCCTTAATTTTATTAAGATCATTGAAAGTAATGGGCGAATTATCAAGCTGTCCGTCGGCAACCCGAGATTCTATTATGTTATCAATCAGGTTCTCAACTTTTACCGGATCAGGGTCTTCAATAGACCTCACTGCCGATTCACATCCGTCGGCAAGCATAACAATTGTCGTTTCTTTTGTATTGGGTTTGGGACCGGGGTACTGGTAATCCTTTTTATCGACTTTTTCGTCGCCGTAAAGCTTTTTAGCCTTGTCGTAAAAATAAGACATGGTAGTTGTTCCATGATGCATCGGGATGAAATCAGCTATTTCCTGCGGAAGATTATTTTCTTCGGCAAGTGCAATTCCTTCTTTTACATGTTTTACTATAAGACTTACGCTTTCTTCAGGCGTAAGATTTTCATGCACATTTTGGTTATTAAGCTGGTTCTCCACAAAGTTTTGGGGTGTAATTGTTTTGCCGATATCGTGATAGTAGGCTCCAACCCTAGCTAAAAGAGGATTTGCATTAATATTTTCTGCAGCTGCTTCCGCTAATGTTCCCATTGTCATCGAATGATTAAATGTGCCGGGGGCTCTTCTGGCTAATTCTTTTAATAATGGCCTGTCAAAATTGGAAAGTTCCAGCAATGTAAGATCTGTAGTTATCTTAAAGAATCTTTCAAAGAATATCAAAAGGCCGTAAGTAAGCACAGGACTTATTAATGCATTAGAACCTGCAAATGCCGATTCTATAAGTATATTTTCCAATGATGCGAATCTTTCAAATCCGAATGCAAGTATTCCGACAAGATAACCGATTAATATGAAGAGAAATGACCTAAAAATTTGAGATCGGTTTTTAATATCTCTTACGGTATAAACAGAAAGGGCGCCGGCAAATAAATTCATTGCTGCAAAGGTATAATCATTCCCTCTTAATGCGCCGGTAATTAAAACAATAATTACAGTACAGTAAAAACCAACCCTCGAATCAAAAATTATTGTGATTAACATCGATACGACGGGTATAAAAATCATGAATTGCAGAGGGGCTTCTACCGTTATATGATTTATTAAAAATGTAATGAATGCTATAAATACAATTGTTATTGCTATTAATAAAATCTTCTGATTATCGTTAAATAATTTTTTGCGGAATAAAAATAAATAAATTGTCAGAAGGGTTATTAAGAATGCTATGTGAAGAAACTTACCTAAAAATTGAAGCAGATTCCCTTCGCCCCCGACCTCTTCACCTTTTGCCTGTTTAAAAGATTCTATTTTTAATTTATCTTCTTTCGTTATTCTATCATGTTTTCCTATAATTCTTTCATTTTCATTCACAATTCCGCTGTAACGGGATACATTGCTTTTTGCTTGATCGATTTCTTCATTGGTAAATCGTGCACTATAAATAATATTCGGGAAAACGAAATGGGAGGCATATTCAATTACCGCTTGTTTTATTTCATTTGAATAATTAGTCCGATTAATTATATCTTCTACCTCGCCGTCAGCATCATTTAAAGTTAAAAGTGTGCTCACTCGTGTTATTTTGTCTATATTTCCTGTCCTTATGGCAATACTGTCTCTTTTAATGCGAGCCGAGTCTTCATTAACAATCCCGTTGCGATATACACTAACCAAAGCGTTCCTTACAATCATAAATAACTGTTTAAAATTAAGAGTACGATTCGAAAGCATGTTTCTTTCTTCTCTTCTTAATTTTTTAAAAATATTAAATGATGTTGAGGTTAAAAAAGTAGGATTAAACTCCTTTAATTTTTCACTGGTTAAAGAGCTGTCAATTATTTTTAAAAGGTATGTATCATAGTATTTGAGTGAATCAAGCGATTTTTGGATTTCATTATCTTTCTTTATAAAAACGGGGAAAACATTATCTGCTGCAGCTTTCAATTCTGTTTTATAAACACCGGGATCTTTTAAAATTGGAAAACTGAAAGGAGCAATTAAATCATTATGAATCCAAATTGACCCTACGGAAACATCGGATTCAATCGATTCTCCTTTGGGAAACATCATTGTAATAAGAATAATTGAAACGAGTCCGATTAATAATTTTATTCTTAAACTATTTCTAAATCTCGATTGCTTTTTTTCAGCCATCAGTTAAAATTTATTTGTTAATATCAATACTAATAATTATGCAAAACGTACTCAGTAAATTCAAATTTATTCAAAATATTATTTTAAATATAATTTAAAAAGATTGTTTAAGAAATTTATAATAGCAAACATTATAAACTGATTGTTAAAATACGGCTAAAAGCTTATTTGTTCCGGTTATTTAATGATACATGAATTTTCAAATAAAAATCCAAAAGAATTATTTATAAGTAAAATTAATCATTTGATTACTTCTTCCCATCCGACTGCGGAAAGGTTTTTATAAATAACTATAGCAGAAATTATTGCCGCTATCAAATACATTAAAAACGCCATATAATCTCCGAAAATCAGTTTACCCGTACCGAATAAGAAAGAATATACCAGAACCACACCAAAAAACCAATTAACAAACATTCCGAAGAAACCGGAATCGCTTTTAACATCCGGCAGCTTATCCGATATCTTTTTCCAAAAAACACCGCCGGGATGAATCTTTCTATAGAATGAAAACAGTATTTCTTCATCAACAGGCTTTGTCAGCAAGGTAACCGTAACCCAAACAATAGTTGTAGAAACAACGAGATAATATAGAGTATAAGGAAATACAACTCCCATACTTGAAATAATAGGAAAAACAATGAATGGTGTTATCATTGCAGATATTTCCGACCAGGCATTTATACGCCACCAGAACCATCTTAAAATTAAAACAGAACCCACACCGGCACCGCATTCCAAAATAAATTCCCATGCACCTGAAATTCGATTTATAAACAAGGTAACAATGATTGAAACAATCATTAATAAAATTGTAACAACTCTTGAGATTTTTACATAATGTTTTTCGTCCTTATCTTTTTTAACAAAGCGGCGATAGAAATCGTTTAATATATAAGAGCTTCCCCAATTCAACTGCGTTGCGATTGTACTCATATAAGCGGCGAAAAATGCAGCAACTAGTAAGCCTTTTAATCCAATTGGCAAAAAGTCTCTCATTGCATATATGTACCCCATTCTTTTTGCATCCACAGCCAGATGAGGATAAAGAATTAGAGTTGCAAGACCGACAAGTATCCAGGGCCAGGGCCTAATTCCGTATTGAGCTATCTGAAAAAACAATGTGGCAAATAATGAATGCTTTTCATCTTTAGCCGACATCATTCTTTGAGCAATGTATCCTCCCCCGCCAGGTTCCGCACCAGGATACCAGGATGCCCACCATTGTAAACCAATGTATGCAAGAAATGCTGCTGCTGTTAATGCAAAAGCGCCTCCTATTGAAGTTGCGTTTGAAATTGTGGGGAAAAAATCAAATACAAACGGCGGCAGTTTATGCTGCAGCCCAGCTATTCCGCCTATCTGGGGCGAGTTAATTACAAGTATGGCAAGTATAATTGTTCCGCCCATAGCCAGAAAAAATTGAAAAGCATCTGTAACTACAACGCCCCATAATCCGGATAATGCCGAATAGAATGCTACTAAAATCATGCAGCCGAATACATAAAGCATAACTTGTGAAGCAGGAATTCCAAACATGCCGATAAGAATAGATTCCATTGCTTTGTTAACCCAGCCCATTATTATAATATTCATGAACAAGCCGAGGTATAAAGCTCGAAAGCCTCTAAGGAATCTTGCCGGCTTACCTGAATAGCGAATCTCCGCAAATTCAACTTCAGTCATGATACCTGCACGGCGCCAAAGTTTTGCAAAGAAAAAAACGGTTAACAAACCGCCGAAAGCAAAATTCCACCATATCCAGTTACCTGCAATTCCGTTTTTTGTAACAAGTTCTGTAACTGCAAGCGGTGTATCCGCAGCAAAGGTTGTTGCAACCATCGATAATCCTGCAAGATACCAGGGTAAATTTCTTCCCGATAGAAAAAACTCATCGGTATTTTTACCTGCCCGTTTCGAATAGTATAATGCTATACCGATTGAAAATACAAAATATAGAAGAATGATAAGATAGTCGGCAAATTGCAAAGGAACCTCTTTTATACTTTGTTAAAAAATGTTTTCTCTTTATATATCAAATTTATAATTAGTTAACCTAAATTATTATAAATTAAGATTTTAATATTAACCAATCAAAATCCGTTTTAATTTTGAACAACCTTGACGTTCCAGCCTGTAATTCTTATCCCGGGCTTTTTGTTTTTAAGATCTTTTATATAAAAATGACCTTTTATAATTTTTGATTCACCGGGTAATAATGAGAAATAATTGTCGCTGAGAAAAATCGGCAATATAGGGTTATCGTTATTACCTGAGGTTACAGTTAACTCAATTGAAAATGCTAACTTGCTTGTGTGATTTTTAATTTCCACTGCAACATATTCTTGAGAACCTTCTACTTTAAATTGATGTTTAACTTTTAAATTTACTTCAGGCAGATCGTTTAATTCAGTAAGATCGGCAAATTGTTTTTCCGGTGTAACAAACCAGGTAGATTTAGCTGTGTCTAAAAGATCCGGCGTTGTCGACAAACAGTAAAAATTAGAACTTACTTCCTTGTTATTTTTAAATAATTTCAGATCAACAAAATAAGTTTTGCTTAATCCTTTAATTTCAGGAAGTTCAAGTACTTGTTTCGATTCATTCGAATTTAAATTGCTCTTCAGTTCCTTTTCAAATTTCTTGGTCAGATCAAAATTTAAAACAGTAACTTTTGCCGTTAAGTTTTTATATTCATTAAGTGTATTATTAATAAGATCGATTGAATTTTTTCCATAATTATATTGAATATGAACAGGTTCGCCAGCTTTTCTAGCTCCGTAAAATGCTCCGTTCGGCATTAAAAAATAATCATACAACTGCCACCATAATTTCGGCCATGCGGAATTATACATCCACTGAATTACGCCGGTGGATTTGAATTTATTTGCATCGAAAGCCTCATACATTGCCCGCATTGCCTCATAGTTGGAATACTGAGCCTTCCTTTCATAATCATTAAGACTTGTTGGGATGCCAAGCCGTTTATCAATTGCTTCGTTATATCTTGTAAGTTTTTCAAAATTGCCTCTGCTGCAGTGGTAATACCATTCACCATTAATTGGCCAGAGGGAATCCTTTGGAATCATTTTTCTTAAACTTTCAACCGGCGGTACTTGAGGACCGGGTCCGGTTTCAGTATTAAATCCGAAAGCACCGCCGTATTTTTTGTCGATGTACCAATAATCAGGCGGCACATAATCATAAGGTCCTCTCATTTTAACGGCAGTTCTTCCTGAAAGTGTGCTAGTGTATTCTGCCGCCGATGCTATATAAGGACGGGTAGTATCGTACTTAGAGAAAATTGCAAGATATTTTTTTTCTAGATTTGGTCTCGGAATTTTATCACTTCCATACAACCATAAAAAGATACTTGGATGATTTCTCAGCCAAAGAATTTGGTCTTTCCATGAACGGGAGGCAATTTGCATATCTTCGGGAGTTTTTATTCCGCCGTATTTATCCACCGGTTTACCCAGATATTCTTCCCATTCCCATTGGCAGCTCCACCCGACCATTATCAATATACCTTTTTCATCACATAAATTATAAATATCCTGATTTTCGCCCCAGAATCCTTCCATTCTTATTGCATTTAAATTCATCTGTTTGGCATAATCAATTTTTGCTGCAAGATTTGAATAAGTATTATTCAGCAGCATATTATCGGTCCAGCCCCCGCCGCGAATTAAAATTTTCTTACCGTTTAGTTTAAAACCGCGAAATCCTTGTTTGGTAAAATAATCCGTTACTTCACGGATGCCGAATTTGGTATCTTTTTCATCCGATATTTGATTTTTGATTTTAAATATCAAATTCAAATTATATAATTCAGGCTTACCGAAATCATGCGTCCACCATAATCTCGGATTTTTTATAATCAATTGAGAATATTCATCCGGTTTAAAAGTTATTGTTTTTATTTCATTCGGCAACAACGAAATATTTTTATGAAATTTAATGGAACCGATTTTACCATTTAATATTCCATCAATATTTTTATTCGAATTGTTTTGAACTTCGGCAGATATTGTAAGCCGGGCTTTTTTTAGAGTAACAGTATCAACTTGTGTTTGAATAAAAGGATAGTTAATAGAAACATCGCCGCTTAATTTTAAGTTAACTCCGCGCCACAAACCCATATTGCTGTCCGGTGGTTCGGGATTCCAATCAACAAAACCTATAGTCGGGTCGCCTTTTTTAGCAGGGATAATCTCTACTGCAAGCACATTTTTACTTCCGAATTTTGCATCATTTGTAATATTTATTTCGAATCTCCTAAATGATCCTTTTGTAGTATCCGAACCGGCAATCTGTTTACCATTGAGCCATATATTTGCATAATAATTAATTCCGTTGAATTCCAGTTTCGCGGTTGTTATGTTTTTTATTTTGGGAATTGAAAATTCAGTTCTATACCACCAGGGTTTTGTAAATTGTTCATGCGGTATTTTATCCAGGTTTTTCGAAAAGAAAATATTTTTATAAACCGAATCCCTTACCAATGCTGCTAAAACAGTTGTGGGAACTTCTGCGGGGAACCACCCTTTTGTAGAAAATCCGATTTCGGAAATCTCATTCCCATCTGCTTTAACCTTTTCGGAAGATTGTATTTGCCAGTTCTTTTTTAATTTAATTTTTAATTGGTTCTTATTAATGCCGGATGTAATTGAAGTAAGCATTATCGAAATAATTAATGCTGTTAATAACTTACCTGACATTAAGGTTCCTTATAAAATGATGAAAGCCGGGATTAAAAATAGAAAAATTTTAATAATTTATATTATCAATTAAACTAAAACTAATGAAATAAAGGAAAAGACTGCTAAAAAAACACATGTTGTTTGTAAGCCGGCCAAAGGAATGAGAAATAAACTTGCCGCCAGTGAACCCAAACAGCCGCCGATTAAATCGGCAGAATAAAGAGGTGAAACAACTAATTTTTGATCTTTTACTGTACAGAAACCCGCGTAAGCGAATACTCCCGCTACAAAAAAACCTGAAATTATTAATAAAATTGAAATTCCTAATAAACCAAACTCAATTTTTCCTAACGTTAATATGAAAACCAAGTTAAAAAGTCCGAAGCCTGCGAATAGTGCCGTACCGGCCCATCGGGAAATAAATAATTCCTTATTTTTTTTATGGGCAAAATTATTTATTGAAAATGAACCCAAAACAAGTCCGAACATAAAAGCCATTAATAAAATACCAATGTCCTGGAATAATATTCCGCTTGTTACCTGGTAATGTAATATTAAGATTGTCTCAAACACCATTCCTAAAAAGCCTGCAATAAACACTATAATAAATCTTCTAATTTTAGGCGAGAACTTTCCGATCAGGAAAATAATTAATATCGGAATTACAAGTAAAAAATATGTTAAAAGATTGGTTTTTGAGTTTGGACTGAAAAAAGAAAACTTGAGAGAGTTGATGTCGGGGAAAAATTTAGACAGCCATATCGCAATAGAGTATTGATAGCAGATTGGCCTTGAATCGGTATTTACCGGAGCTAAGTTATTTGATAAAATATTTTCTATTTCAAATTTTCTATCGTTTG